>JAGXTF010000089.1 GCA_018333525.1 Bacteroidota bacterium
GGAATTGAATCCCTTCGGGATTCTGTTCGACTTTATTAAACACACAATAATATTCAACCCCTTCGGGGTTGGTATTTCGTAACGCCGGGGGCTACGGAAATTGAATCCCTTCGGGATTTTGAATGCAAAAAACAAAATTCGACTATCAGAGTTGGTGTGTGATAATGTCAATGGTTAGTGGAATTGAATCCCTTCGGGATTCTGTTCGACTTTATTAAACACACAATAATATTCAACCCCTTCAGGGTTGGTATTTCATAACGCTTGGGGCTACGGAAGTTGAATCCCTTCGGGATTCTTTGGGTTTCCTTTGCACCGCTGAGGAATCCCGAAGGGATTCAACTTTTGTAGAACGTTCCATATGATTAAACCAACCCCGAAGGGGTTGAATATTGATTTGGTTTTGATGCGTTATATTATAACCTCAACCATAATTCCGCGTTGTTTTTTAAAATTATGGATGAATTAAATCCCGACGATGACATTTCAATTTTACCATTTTTTTTATAAAATAAAAACCCTGCAATACGGTTTCGAATTTTCGACAATTCTGTTTAAAACAACGTCTCTTTAAATGGCTCTTGCTCTTTGGGTTTTGGGGGCATTTCGGCTTTGTGATTTTGCCTGAAATATTCCAATACCACATCTGCACTGCCCGAATTTTTCTTTACAAAATCCTTCGCTTTTTGCGATGCCTCCAGGCGCCATTCCGTGTTACCAATCATACGGTTTAAATGGCGCTCAAATTCGTTATAATCCTTGGCAGAAGATGCAAAGCCGGCATCAATTGCCTCCTGTGCCTCGGGAAATTTTTGGTGTTTAGGTCCAAATAAAACCGGCAATCCAAATGCTGCTGGCTCCAATATATTATGCAAACCTTTACCCCAACCACCACCAATTAATGCCGCAGCTCCGTATTTATAAATCCTGGCAAGCAATCCAATATTGTCAATAATCAAAATTTTGTGTTTGTTCTTGGTTTCACTTGCATTCCAATTGGAATAGGTTACCGGATAATAATCCGAAAACAAATCCTGAATAAACTGAATGTGGTTTTGACCTATATCATGTGGCGCAATTACCCATTTCCAGCCCAGAGGCCAGCTTTTAATGGATAAATATTCAAATAAAAACTCCTCTTCTTCTTTCCAGGTACTGCCGCCAATTAATAAATTATTTTCACCCTTAAAGGCCTCAATAACCGGAAGGTCTTCGGCATGTTCCACCGTATCCAGAACCCGGTCATAGCGAATATCTCCTGCAACTACAATGTTCTGCAAACCTTCTTCTTTTCCAACCAGATCCGAGGATGTGTTTTGCACGAAAATTCTTTTGAATTGTAGCAATTGTGTTTTCCATTCCGCTGCCCAAGGTTCAAAAAAGAACTGTCCCTCGCGCAACAAAACGCTTATAGCTGTCATCTGGCAACCAGCTTCCAACCCGGCTTTCATAAAATTTAACCAGAATTCATATTTTACAAAAACCGCAACATCCGGTTGAACTATTTCAAACCACTTGCGTGTATTTTTGGCGGTATCATAGGGTAAATAATATACACCGGTGCAAAGGAAATGTTGTCTTTGTTCGTATCCGCTGGGAGAAAAAAATGTAACGATGATTTCACATTCCGGAAATTCAATCTGTAACTGTTCAATTACAGGTCTTGCCATTTCGAACTCGCCGAGGGATGCGCAGTGGAACCAATAGCGCACATTGTTTTTGGCAGGAAGATTTTCTCGCATTTTTCTTTTCCAGTGCATCCTTCCACGTACCATGGATTTTGCTTTGGAATTCCAAAAGGAAGCAAACCAAAGTGCGAATGCAAACAAATGGATGGCGATATTGTAAAAAAAATACAAAATCAATTGAAATAATCCGGTGATTTATTGTCTTTTAAAACGATGGGAATTAATACTCCCGCAGATGCACCAATGAAAAAATCTTTACGTAGCGTTACATCCTGGCGCATTAAACCATAATCCCAGCTGCGGCGATTTTTGGTGAATGCCTGGCCGAAATTTATTCCTGCAAAAAAACTCACCGTTTCTGTATTTAAATAATGAAAATTAACGGCTTGAGTGAAGAGCGGGCCATTGCTCAGCTTATCGTATCCCTTGGCATATTCACCTTCAATTTGAGGTAATTTACCACGATCGAATTTCGCAGTTATTTTGTGTTGCATAATACCTGCACCAAGGCGCACTTCAATGCGGCTGTGCTTCCATTCCGGCTTTATCGGGTATAATTTACCTGCTGTAAATTGCAAGGTAAAACCGCGCATATAATATCGGATAATTCCGGGAAATCCTTCCCGGTCGAACATCAGCCGACTGTCGCCAACAATGCCGCCATATAAGCTATCCACTTTAACCCGGTTCCCTAAAAAATGGTTATAAGAAATACCAAAAGAATAATTGTCGTTGGTATAATATAGTTCGGCAGGGAGTGTGGAATATGCCGGAAATCTTTTGCCCAGATCCACAATCCCCAGATTGTATCCGGCACCAGTTTTCATAATAATGGAATGGCTAACTTTTTTTTCAGGGGTTTGAGCTGTGGCAAAATGACAGAAAAAAAATATAAATACCAGCGCGTATTTCATCTGCATTGCGAATGTAACAAATTATTGTATGAAAAATTGCTTTAATTCCGTCAGGAATGCAGTTGGGTTATCTGCATGTACCCAATGACCGGCCGCGGGAATTTCAATGAAGAAAGCCTGTGGGAAATGCTCCTTGAATTCCAGCCTATCCTGTTCATTTACATAACTACTGTTTTCCCCATAAATAATCGCGGTTTTTCTAGTATAAGCAGGTGTAGGTAAATTGAGTTTGCCAATGCTCTCCAAATAGAATTCCTTGATTGCCGGCAAATTAAATTTAGGACCATAACCGCCACCTGGTAAGGCTTCCAGATTCTTTAAAAGAAACTGTCTTACCTGCAAATCCGGAGCATAAGGCAACAATGCTTGTTCCGCTTCAGACCTGGATTGCATGCTCAGGAAATCTATTTCTTCGAATGCTTTAAAATATGGCAAATGCCCCGGTGGGTAGGCCCGCAATGCAATATCCACAACGGTAAGGGAAAGCAACAATTCCGGAAAAAGTGTAGCAAATTTCATTGCGGTTTTTCCACCCATACTATGGCCAACGAGATGAATTTGGGTATGACCCAAATGCTCCATCAATCCAGCCACATCTTCTGCCATGATTTTGTAAGTCATTTCATGGCTGTGGAAACTGCGGCCGTGATTCCTTGCATCGGCTGTAACAACTGTATAATCCGGGGCAAGTGCATTGGCAATCTGGTGCCAATTGTCTTTCATTCCAAAAATGCCATGAAGGATATAAACCACTTCAGGTGCATTGCCATAAATTCTATAATCGAGCACCGAATTCATCCAATTTTAAAATAATGCGAAAGAAAATATTGCAAGAAATGTAATCTGTAAAGGCGCGCTAATTATTGCGCAGCGCCTTGTCCCAAAACGTTTTCTACCGGCACATAAGGCAGGTTGAAGGCATCGGATACTCCTTTGTAAACCACTTTGCCGTCCACCACATTCAAGCCGAGTTTTAATTCGTTGTTGTCACTGCATGCTTTTTTCCATCCTTTGTTAGCCAGTTGAATGGCGTAAGGCAGAGTCGCATTGGTAAGCGCGAGGGTAGAAGTATATGGAACTGCTCCTGGCATATTGGCAACACAATAGTGAATTACCCCGTCCACAACATAAGTGGGCTCCGCATGAGTAGTGGGTTTGCTGGTTTCAAAGCAGCCGCCCTGATCGATGGCGACATCTACGATTACGGCGCCCTTTTTCATGGTCGGGAGCATGTCGCGGGTGATGAGTTTTGGTGCTTTTGCACCTGGTATTAAAACGCCACCAATTACCAAATCTGCAGTTTTAACCGCAGCGCGAACGTTATATTCATTGCTGTATTCGGTAGCAACATTGGCAGGCATGATGTCGTCCAATTGGCGAAGACGGGGCAGGCTTATATCCATGATGGTTACATGTGCACCCATTCCGGCAGCCATTTTCGCAGCCTGGGTTCCAACAATACCGCCACCTAATACCACTACTTCTGCTGGTTTTACACCTGGTACACCACCTAACAGAATGCCATGGCCTCCCATTGGTTTTTCCAGGTATTTGGCTCCTTCCTGTACACTCATTCTTCCTGCAACCTCACTCATTGGAACCAAAAGAGGAAGACTGCGGTCTGATTTTTCTACAGTTTCATAAGCCAGACAAACTGCGCCACTATTGATCATGGCATGTGTTAGCGGTTCGTGGCTTGCAAAATGGAAATAAGTAAACAGCAGTTGGTCCTTTTTGATCAATGGATATTCCACTTCAATCGGCTCTTTTACTTTTATGATCATTTCGGCGATGGCATAAATGTCTTGAATAGCAGGCAACATTTTCGCTCCGGCGCCTATATACTCCTCGTCTGAAAATCCACTGCCCTCACCGGCACTTTTTTGTACATATACGGTATGCCCGTTTTTTACAAGTTCACTAACTCCGGCAGGCGTTACAGCCACGCGGTTTTCGTTGTTTTTAATTTCGCTTGGTACTCCGATTATCATGGTTGAAAAATGGCTGGCAAAGATAGGTATTCCCGCTGTTTTTATCATCTGAATACAGCGGTTTTTCTGATATTTGTGGCATGGTTCAAAAGCAAATGGTGAAATATGCCTTTCACATGAGTTGGTTCCTTCTTATTTTAGGAGGCTCTTCCCTTTTTGAAAAGAAACTATGGGGGCTGCTTGGTGGCGCAATGTTGCTTTATGGTATCGCAATTCTGGTCTATACCGGAATGACATTTTATTTGAAGAAAACGGTATTCCAGAAACCCGGAATTTTATTGCTTATTACCATGGGATTCCTCGTTGCCCTGATATTCGCACATTTTAGATTCGGGAAATATGAATTAGCCGGAATGTTGGTGGTGATGGCACTTCCGGTTTTTATCGGATGGTTGCAAATACGGACCGGTACCAATGAAAAATCAATGGCGAAAAAGAAGCGCTGATTCTATTGCTTTTTCCACTATTTCCTCATTGCGAAAAAGCAATTGAAATGGTTTACCGGTTTTTGCCCCTATCCATTCACCAATTTTTTCTGTATTTATTTCTGTTAGATTTTTGATTACAGGTACGTCCCATTCCTTTAGTGCAATTGCATTGCAGATTTGTTCGTATTGTCCATAAATGGGCATCACCATCAATCGCTTTTCCAGAAATAATGCTTCGGAAGGAGTTTCAAATCCGGCTCCAGTAATGATGCCGGAACATTGAATGAGCTCTTCAGCAAATGAATCGCTGTCCAGAGGCATCATCTGAACATTCCCCAATCCTTGCGGTTGTGTAATTCCACCGGTAAATATGACGAATTGAAATGGTCTTATTTTCTTGAAAATATGATATAAAGTATTTGCCGGGAATTGATTTAAATATACCAGTATTTTCCCATTTTTAACTGGTTTTGATTGGCGAATTTTTTCCCGAATTACTGGTGTAAAAATATTTTTGTCATATGGCCAGAAATGCAAACCGATATTTGTGCTTCCCACCGCATAATTTCGCAAAACAAATTCGCCAAATTTGTCGTTGTATTCCGGCCTGGGAACCTGGCTGGAAGCATAGCTGGCCTGATGGCCAAAGTGTACGCTTGGGATATGTTTTAGCTTGCAAGACAAGGAAGTAATACATTCAAAATCATTTAAAATAATGTCGTATTTTTCTATCGGTAATTGCTTGGCTTCTTTCCAAATTCGAAGAACATTTAAATGGGAAACCATTGCAGAATAATTCAGCCCTCCTTTAGAATTATAAATCAAACTTAAACCCTTGCTCCTGTATTTCACCTGCAATGGGATATCCATTTTAGCATTACTTCCACTTAGGAAAATGTCTACCTCTCCGTGTTTTTCCAGAATGGGTACAATGTCTTTTGCCCGGCTGATGTGGCCATTTCCGGTAGCCTGAACGGCGTATAAAATTTTCATGATGCGTTGGATATAAATAATTGAATAGGGTCCACGATTACATTGGGTGCGAGATTTTTATTTTTGTGTATTTCTGGATTTTTTGTAACCATCGGATGGTGATACAAATGCCATTGGTGTTGGTAATATTCCAGTGAGGAACAGTTTTCAACCCAATCTCCTGAATTCAGATAGGTAACGGATTTTCCATTTTTGAAAATGGTTTTGATCTGTGGCTGGTGTATATGTCCGCATATCACCTGATCGTATTGGTTTTGAATGGCAAGTTCTATGGCGGTCTCTTCAAAATTCTCGATATAAGTTACTGCCTTTTTAACCGCATGTTTCATTTTTTTGCTAAAGCTCATTTTTTCTTTTCCAAAAAATTCCAGAGATTTATTGATAATTTGGTTGAGTAAAATCAGGATATCATAGCCTATTCCACCCATTTTGGCAAGGTATTTTGCCCATCCCTTGGTTGTCGCATCAAAAACATCACCATGAAAAATCCAGGTTTTTTTGCCTTCAATTTCCAATACCAATTTATCTGTGAGAATGAAATGACCCAATGCCAAATCGCTGAACCTGCGCAATTTCTCGTCGTGATTTCCGGTGATATAATATACGGTTATTCCTTTGGAAAGCATGGCGAAAATTTCGCGAATGACTTCCATATGTGAAGCCGGAAAATAGTGTTTGCTGAATTGCCAGATATCTACAATATCCCCGTTAAGTATCAGGATTTTCGGTTCAATGGAGCGCAGGTAATCCACGATGGATTTGGCCTGACATCCAAAAGTGCCGAGATGCAAATCGCTGATAACGGCGATCTGGATTTTACGTTTTTCCATGAGGCAAAAGAAGCACGGGGATATAAACAGAGTGCTTCCTGAATATCAAGGAAAAATGAAAATCATGTTAAGTAAAACTACATATGGAAATCCAAATTATTAACCGGATTTGTCCCTCACCATTCCTATTGTGTTACAAGTTATTTTTCAAATAATGTAAAAGAGAATCTGTGCACCGGTCCAGAATATTAAAAACTTCTTCAAATCCCTCTTCTCCTCCAAACCATGGGTCTGGCACTTCCTCTCCGTTTTCTTCCAAATCAAAATTGCGCAACAATTGAATTTTATTCCTGTGTGTTTCAGTCATGGCTAGTTGCAAACTGTTTTTCAGATTCGAATGGTCCATTACCAAAAGCATGTCAAATGATTCAAAATCCTCCGTTTGTAATTGGCGCCCTTGGTGTGAAATTCGGATTTGATGTTTTGCAGCATTTGTTAATGTTCTGCGGTCGGGTCCTTCACCAATATGGTAGTCGGCAGTTCCGGCGCTATCTGCTTCCAGCAAGTGTTCTAAATTATGCTTTCTGATTTTATCCTGAAGCAAAGCCTCGGCCAATGGTGATCTGCAAATATTACCGAGACAAACAAAAAGTACACGTGTTTTTTTCAAGTGGGCAAAGTTGGGAATATGAAACTAAAAAAACCGGCGCTGAAGCCGGTTATTATTCGATTTGTTTTTTGTTCTTTTACATCCAACCCATTTCCACGCGGGTTTTTTTCTTGGTATTACAATGGCTCTTTTGTACGCCGCAGCTGGCAGTAACCAATGTGAACAGTAAGATCATGCTAAGCGGTAAAACAGGTCTCCTCATAATTAGCAAAACGTATAATTTGAAATTTTATTCTATGTGGAGTTTCTTTTTTAAACTTTTTTCCAGAGAATCCTTGTGTACCATGATACTGATGGTTTTAAATTCCACATAATTCTGGCTGATATAGAGATATCCTTTCAAATAATTCTCTGAGCCCCAGGAGTTTTTGGTGGTGTAATATTTTTTGCCATTTTGATCGGTTACCATTCCTGTGATATGCATGCCATGGTCATCCGTAGTAGTTTGCTTATCAAAAGCATCCTGACGTATTTTAGGAGTGATGCTCTTTTCTGCAACCGGATGAGAAAATCCATAACCTGCTCTTGCACCACCGGCATCATTGAAATATTTATTATCGCGACTTTTTTGTTTTACCATGGTATCGTTTTCAGGTACTATCCCAAGGCCATCCATAAATGAAAATCCTTTTTCACTTACATCGGCTGCCCAGGCAATGGAATAACCTTGTTTCAAAGAATTTTCCATTGTATTGGTTAGTTCATTCAATTCCACATTATAAGCAGTTTGCATGCTCCAGTTGTCTGCAACTTCAATTACAAATGGTTTGTGCATGGGTTGGTGGGTAAACGATGTTAAAATTACATAATCATCCATATTCAACTCCAGAGATTGGGCAAAACTCATTGGAGTATATTCTTTGCCCTGGTATGTAAATTTTTCGGGAACTTTACCCAAATAAGCGTCTACAACACCGGCAACGGCATTTATCCATGCAGTGGTGTAACTTCCCTGGGGGTTGTTTTTTAATTTTTCCAGCATTCCCTGCAACATCGACACCATTTCATCGTGGTTGTGCCTGGTTTCTCCATATTCCAAACCGCGATAAACTTCATCCGGAACAATGCCATATTTTCTTACGATGTATGGAATATCATGCGACTCTCCACCCTGATCAAACTGGTGTTTGCCGTTCATTCGAATATAGGTGATGGCTCTTTCAATATAGGCGCAGCGAACAATGTACATTTCACTCAGATTGTGGTAACCTTTGCCTTTGCGAATCAGTTCGGATTCCAAAAATGAAAGCGAGCTAAAGCTCCAGCAAGTGCCGGTGCGGCATTGGTCTTTTACCTCCGTGGCATTTACATTGTAAACAGGTTTGAACTTGTAATTGCTGCCAGGTCTGTTGGTAAGTGTATCTTGTGCGTTTACAAGAAGAGAACTGATACCAACTATGACAAATAAAGCGATTCTCATATTGACCGCGAATATATTTTAAAAATGAAATGCAATGAGCTGCGAAATCGTTGGGATTCGTTTAACTAACTGAATCCTTGGTAAAAATAGAAATGGTTGAGGATACAGTAGATTGCCTGTCGGCCAAATCATTGATTTTGTCGTAAATCAGTTAAAATGGTAGAAAATGATGCAGCCGTAAAGGTGAGCAATTAAATTTGCATGATTGTTGAAATAACCCAAAGACTAGAATTCCATATGATTCGTAAAATAATATTTGGCATAACCTGCTTCTCCGTAATTGCGGTGAAGGCTCAGGTGATGTCGCTGCCTACTGATGATGCACTTAAAGTCGATTATCCTTCCAGTTTTGAACCCAAGGCTGGTTATCCAATTGCGGAGAAACTCGCATCCTATAAAAGGATAAAGCTGGAATCGGACCTCAGCAAATTAAATGAAGGTGAAAAGAAGGCGCTTGGATTTATGATAGAAGCGGCAAAACACGCCGACAATATTTTTTGGATGCAGAGTTATGGAAATAAAGACTCTGTAATGAGCAGGGTAAAAGATGAAAACCTGAAGCAATTTATGTTGTTGAATTACGGACCCTGGGATCGCCTGAATGACGATGCTTCATTTGTAAAAGGCATTGGTGAAAAACCAGCGGGTGCCGGATTTTATCCAAAGGATATGACCAAAATGGAATACGATTCTATTTATGGGCAGTCTCCGGTGGATGCAAATACCATCGTTCTTCGAAATCCCGAAGGCAGATTGGAACAACGTCCTTATTTTATGGTGTACCAACAGGAAATAACAGAATTGTCGATGAATTTGATGCGTGCATCTGAAGCTGTTGGGCCGCAAAGTGGCAAAGACGCTGATATGGAGCTTTCACAATTTTTGCGAATGCGCGCAGAAGCAATTATGATGAACGGATATCAACCCAGTGATATTGAATGGTTGAAATTGAAAAAATCCAATTTAGATATCATTATTGGTCCAATTGAGAATTATGAAGATAAATTAAATGGTGTTCGCAATGCATTTGAAGCATATGTTTTGATCCGAGATAAAGACTGGGGTTCCAAACTGGATAAATACATTTCTTTTTTACCGGAATTACAGGCAAATCTTCCCGTGGATTCTATTTATAAAAGCGAAAAAGTAAACAATTCCGGAAGCCAACTGGCAGTTTTTGATGCCGTGTATTATGCAGGTGACTGCAATGCGGGCTCAAAAACTATTGCCGTAAACCTTCCGAATGATGAACAAATTCAGAAAGAACACGGCACACGCAGATCACAATTAAAAAATGTAATGCGTGCTAAATTTGACAATATGGTGGTTCCAATTTCTCAAATGGTAATTGATCCCGCACAGAGAGCCAGTGTGAACTTCGATGCATTTTTTAACAATGTTATGTTTCATGAAGTGGCACATGGTCTTGGAATTAAAAATACCATTGATGGAAAAACTACAGTTCGGGAAGCACTGGGTGCAAATTATTCTGCAATTGAAGAATGTAAGGCAGATGTTCTGGGTTTATATATGGTAACACAGTTGGTAGATAAAGGTGAGTTGAGTGGAAAGCTGGAAGAGTATTATGTAACGTTTACTGCAAGTATTTTTCGTTCGGTTAGATTTGGCGCAAGCAGTGCACATGGCAGGGCCAATATGATTACGTTTAATACACTTTTAAATGCTGGTGCTATTGTTAGACAAAGCAACGGAACCTATAAAGTAAATGTGGATGTGATGAAAAAAACCATACAAAAACTTGCAGGTGAATTGTTGGTTTTACAAGGTAATGGAAATAATGATGCGGTAACGGAATATCTGGCTACCAAGGCTATTGTACCTTCTGCACTCGGTAAAGATTTGGATAAAATAAATAAAAGCGGAATTCCTGTGGATTTGATTTTTGAACAGGGTAAATCTGTATTGGGATTGGAATAAAATAAAATTAGAAAAAATGACGAAAGCGAAATTTTGGTTGCCAATAGGGACCATGAGTGTATTGGTTACTGTATTGGTATTTTGCAGCAATAAAAAAGGTGCATCCGGCGACAGTCTGCTTGTAAAAATTACGAATATTCTAAGACAGGAGCATTACAGTGCACCAAAAATAGATGATGAATTTTCGAAAAAAGTGTTTCAAAATGTAGTTGATAAATTGGATAATGATAAACGATTTTTTACAGCACCTGAAATAGAAATATTGCGTAAGTATGAAACCTCTTTGGACGATCAGATAAAGGCCGGTAGATTTGATTTTTTTGATACTGCCTGGGCCATTTTAATGAAACGCCTGAATACTATTGAAAGTTTTGCAAATGCGGAACTGGAGGCAAAGTACGATTATACCGGTAATGAAACGTACACCATTAAAGACAAGGTTGAAAAATACAAAGAGAATGATGAAGCGCTGAAAAAGGATTGGAAACTTTGGTTGAAACTTCAATCATTGGAAAGGTTATATAGAAAAATTGAAGCGCAAAAAAATAAGAATTCTTTGCCGGACAGTTTGAAAAAAACATTTAAAGAACAGCCCATGGATTCCATGGAATTTAAGGCAAGAAGTGAAACCAAAAAATTTGTAGGCGACTGGTTTAAACGCTGGCGCAAGATGGATAGAAGGGATCAGGTATCTTTTTATGTAAACTGTATTACGGAAGTTTATGATCCGCATACCAATTATTTTCCGCCGGAAGACAAAGCGAATTTCGATATTTCCATGACCGGGAAATTGGAAGGAATTGGTGCGACATTAAGCGAACGCGACGGATATATTAAAGTAGAAAGAATTGTACCCGGAAGTGCAAGTTATAAGCAAGGGGATTTGAAGGCGGGAGACTTAATTATTAAAGTAGCCCAGGGTGCAGGAACCCCGGAAGATGTGGTGGATATGAAATTGGATGATGCTATCCAACTGATTCGAGGAAAAAAAGGAACGGAAGTTCGTTTAACTGTTAAAAAACCAGATGGTTCCATTAAGGTTATTCCTATAATTCGGGATGTTGTAGTAATAGAGGAAAGCTATGCCAGAAGTGGAATTGTAGAGATGGATGGAAAAAAATACGGATTGATTCACCTGCCGAGTTTTTACGCAGATTTTAATGAAAAAGGACGCGGCAGACATGCTTCTGAAGACATACAATATGAACTGGAAAAACTGAAAAAAGAAGGTGTTACCGGAATTGTAATGGACCTCAGAAACAATGGTGGCGGCAGTTTGCTGGATGCCATTGACATGGGCGGTTTGTTTATTGATCAGGGGCCGATTGTCCAGGTTCGCGACCCGGATGGTAAGGTGAGGGAAGGTTCTGATGCGAAGGAAGGTTTGAGTTGGGACGGACCTCTGGTTTTGTTAACCAATACCTATAGCGCTTCTGCGAGTGAAATTCTGGCTGCTGCCATGCAGGATTATAAACGCGCAGTAATTGTTGGTACAAAGAGTACTTTTGGTAAAGGAACAGTACAAACCTTTTTGCCCATTCAGGGTGGAAGAAGTGAAGATTTTCCCCTTGGTTTCGGACAAATAAAAGTTACGGTTCAGAAATTTTACCGGATTAATGGAGGAACTACCCAATTGCGAGGTGTAATACCGGATGTTATTCTTCCCGATCTGTATGATGGAATTCCACAAGGCGAGGCGGAGATGGAATTTCATTTGCAATACGACAAAATACCGGTAGCGTCCTATAAAATGTTTACTGGCAACACTGTGGCGAATTCTAAAAAGGCAATTACAGAGGCTCAAAAAAGGGTAAAATCCAATACCTATTATCAGAACGTGCAAAAGCGCGCTAAAGATTTGAAAAAAATCAGGGATGAATATGTGTACTCCCTAAATTTAGAATCCTACTCCAAACAACAGGAGAACTTAAAAGCAGAAGAACGGAAATACATAGATACTTCCTACAAAGCAGGATTTACTTCTATTCAGGCTTTAAAGGCCGATTTGGATGAAGTAGGTAATGATGAGGCCAGAAAAGCACAGAGAACGGATTGGCTAAAAGCATATAGAAAAGACGCCGGATTGGAACAATCCATATTTATATTAAAAGACCTTGCTGATGGCGCAAGCTAAGATGCTGTAACCCCGATAAATCCGATTTCCTAAATCGGTATTGCAAATATTTTGATAACGCAGGTAGCAAAACTATCTGCGTTTTTTAATAGGCAAAACTATATTAGTATTGAAAATAAATGGATTTAGAAAAATCCATTTTAAATGAGTTTCTAAAAATTAATTTCAGGTAAATTTAAAGGAGTACAATGCCAGCCACAGCCAGGTACTCAATACGCAAATTCGTTGCAATAATCCCACATATTCAAAATCTGATTTGGTAAAAACCAAAATAAGAAATGCAACCCAACTGATGGCAACCAAAAAAATGGCTCTTTTAAAATAAAGTTTGGTGAGTCTTTTATTGCGAAGTTGTAAACTATACATGGTCATACCCAACAAAGAGCAAACCATAAGAATCGGTGCAGTTTGGTTGTGAATTAATGCACTGGTAACGGATGGTGCACCGGCCGGAATGGTTGGAAATGCTCCGAGCATTAAACTTGCGAAAGAACTGATTAAAAATAGAATGGAACAGATATATCCGGCAACTTTGCTTTCAAAATGCTGCACGGATTGAACAGACAATCCAAGAAAACCCAAACCAAGAACAAAAAAAGCCAGGATCATGAGAACCCCGAAATTCCCGGCCGAATATTCCCCGATCCCGTGTTGTAGCGGATTTATCCATGGTTTTATAAAATGCAGAGAGAGCACCAGCAGCATAAAAAAACCAAATCCGCCGCGGGTCAGGTATCTCACGTCTTTCACAATCTCAAATTAAGGTGCTTTCTTTTTTGCTTGTGTCTTTGCTTTATGCACAAATGAGGAATTAAAAGCAACCGGATGCACAATAAATTGGTCTGTTTGATGACAAAATGAAAAATGCCGGACAAATAACTTCTTGGAGCAAAGTAAATTCGAATCGAATTATTATGTCGCGTTTTTTATTGTTTTTCCTGCTGATGTTATATGGCGGAAGCCAGATTTCAGCACAGGAAAAGTATATGAATCAATGGTATTGGGCGGAGAAATCCGCATTGGATTTTAATTCGGGAAATGCCCAGATTAAAAGTCATCCGTATAGAGGATATTCTACAGCGTCGGCCTGCATTGCAGAAAAGATAACAGGCGATTTGGAGTTCTACACTTTTGGAGAGGAAATATATAATTTCAAACATGAAATCATTGGAAGCACCGGTATTCCGTTTGCCAAAGTAACCGACTTGGTTGTAATTCCAGATGCAGAAAAAGATAGAATATATACGCTTGTTTTACTGGAGCAAATAGGTGTTGGCAATCAAAGAATGCGAGCTTTTGAAATTGACATGCAGGCGAACGATGGTAAAGGAAAATTGACAGGGGAGAATTCAGTTGGTTCCAAATCACCTGATAACCTGATGAATAGATTCTCTGCGGTAAAGCATTGTTATTTGAATGGATACTGGATACAAACCATAGCCAACTCCGGGGTTTTTAAAGCCTTTTATATAAATGGTTCGGGTCATATTTCTGACCCTGTAATTACAGCACATAACCAATTGTTTCCGGTAAATTATGCCGGACAAATGGGTGCGTCTCCCGATGGGAAATGGCTTTGTTTTACCCCATATTCTGACCTGCCAGAAAATGCCCCTTATTTATTTAAGTTTAATACAAGATGCGGAACATTTGACGCCAATTTTGCGCAAGAACTGCACGCGGAAAAAAACTGGACAAGGGCACATGGTGTGGCTTTTTCGCCAAATAACAAGTTATTGTATATTACTTATGGTTATCAGGAAAGTCAATTGGTTCAATATGAAATTGAAAATATTTCAAATTATTTTTTAATTGCGGAATCACCGGAAAATTTTAACCAAATGGCATTGGCCCCGGATGGGAAAATTTATATCAGCACGCATATTTCCGGAATTCCTTCCAATAAATTGGATGTAATTGAAAAACCCAATAACATAGGAAAAGGATGCAGTTATAAAGGAGATATAATTCGAACTGTAGGGGTAACGAATTTTCATATGCCGAAATTTATCTCATCATGGAATGGGGAATGCAGGATTAAAGGGGATTTTGAAGTTAAAATAGGTGAAAATCATTGTGCCGGTAGTCCAATCGAATTCGATATTATTTCAGATGAAATGCCGGACAGTTTGCTCTGGGATTTTAAAGATCCAAATACACCGGGAGTTGTTTCCTATCTTAAAAATTCTATACATATTTATTCCAAGCCGGGAATTTATTTTCCAGTATTAATTATTTGGCAATGTGGCATTCGGGATACTTTGCATTTCAAATTAGAAGTAGATGATGTTACAAAACCTGACCTGGGAAATGACAGGGGTTTCTGTAAGGGAGAAACAGTAACACTTGTTCCTGCAAATGCGGATGCAGATTTGTGGTTATGGAATAATGGTTCCCGCGATTCTGTTTTGCAAACACAAAATGCCGGCACCTATTGGGTTATCGCGGTGAGAGGCAAATGCAAAAAAATGGATACCATTTCCATTTCTCAGTTCCCAACTTTGCAAATGATTTTGGGTGAAGAATATTTCATATGTGAAGATGAAGATGATCTGGTATTGTTGGATGCAGGTGAAGGATATAAACGATATAAATGGCAACCTACCAATGATACTACGCAATGGATAATAGTGGATAAAACAGGGGAATATTTTGTATTTGTGGAGGATAGCAGAGGGTGTAAAGACGAAGCTGGAACTATGGTGAAAACGCTATGCAATATGAAAGTTTGGTTTCCTTCATCGTTTACCCCAAATGGGGATGGATTGAATGATGTATTTGCGGGCAATGGAGAAAATATTACAGGAATTGAAGTTTTGATTTTTAATCGCTGGGGGGAGGAAGTTTTTCATTCCTATAATATACAGGATGGCTGGGACGGCAATTATTTGGGAAATAAGGCTGCAGAGGGCGCCTATGTGTGGAAAGTAAGAGCAACCGGTTTTTTGAACAAGAAAAAAGTAATTAATAATTATTATGGAACAGTAGAGCTGTTACGCTAATTATTCTCTCCACAATGGATTGAATAAAATGGCAGCAAGAACAAAGAGCAAAAAATTAATTGCACCTAATAACATCAGGTCGTTATAAGTGGAAGGTACAAGAACCGGATTTAAACATTTTACGGAACCCTGCACCCCAATAAGCAAAAGCGGTAAAATTACCGGAAGGCTGAGAACAGGTACCAAAAACCCGGGTTGCGTGGTTTTACTTGCAATAGCTGAAATCAGGGTGTATACCGTTCCGAGTCCGCCGGAAACCAGCAAAACAAATAACAAATAAGCACCGGTGTGCTGCACAGGGTTAGACATAAAAAAGGTAAATACACCAAGATCCAGAAAACACAAAACCACCATAATCATCCAGGAATAAAATATTTTAGCCAGAATGATAGCCGCAGGGCTTGCGAGTTGATTGAGATATATCCAGCGGGAGCGGCTCACAGAAATAAAAGTTTTACTAACTGCCTGCAGCGTACAGAAAACTACGGTGAGCCAAAATAAACTGTTCCAGGTTTTTGCAGTAAGAAGTGGATTTCCCAAATAACAAAGCAAGGCAAGTGAAAACACCTGAAGTGCCGCTGCTGCGGGCACTGCGGGTCTTTTAATGTCGCCTGCAATTTCAAAACGCAAAACTGACATTGTTTGCTTCGCCAAATGGATCGCCATTTTTGTTTTACTTTCGCGAAGGTAAACCAAGCCATTTATAACCATGCTGGAACATATAAACAACCTAAAGGACGAAGAAAAAGACATTATCATTCACTCTCCACTGTACGTTTCGCTGCTGATTGCCGGGGCCGACGGAGAAGTAAATGATACAGAGAAAAAGCGAATTTTGGAATTGATCCATACCAAAACGTTTTCAGAGAAATACGAGTTGCGTGATTTGTATAAAACATTGGACCATGATGCTGCCCATGAATTGCGTGAATTAATCTCAGTTTTACCCCAGGAGAAATCAGAGCGAAACGAATTTTTAATTCAAAAACTATCCAGGCTCAATCATATTTTCCCAAAATTGGAACACAGATTTCAGGTTCAACTGTATAAAAGCCTCCGACAATTTGCGCATTACATTGCACACGCAGAAGGTGGCTTTTGGAGTGTAGGAGCAGTAAAACATGCCGAACAGGAGTATTTAAAACTCCCCATGATTCATGATCCGGAAGAAGATTCCGAAGAATAAAGTGGATGGGGGCATTTAAAAAAGTTCTTATTGCCAACCGCGGAGAAATTGCCATTAGGGTAATGCGCACCTGCCGCGAAATGGGAATTCAAACGGTTGCTGTTTTTAGTGAAGCAGATCAAAAGGCAATGCACATCCGATTTGCGGATGAGGCATATTGTATCGGCGCCCCTTCCAGTTCCGACAGTTATTTGCGCATGGACCGAATTCTGGAAGTTTGTAAAAAAACCGGTGCAGATGCGGTGCATCCGGGCTATGGATTTTTGAGCGAAAATGCTGCATTTGCAAAATTGTTAGCCGCCAATAATATTGAATTGATTGGTCCATCTGCCGCTTCTATGGAAATGATGGGCGACAAAATTGCCAGTAAACAAGCAGTGGAGAAATTCGGTGTTCCGCTGGTTCCCGGAATTAATGAAGCTATCCGCGACGAAAATGAAGCATTGCAGATAGCCAAAGACATTGGATTTCCGGTATTGGTAAAAGCAAGTGCCGGCGGTGGTGGAAAGGGAATGCGGATTGTAAACGAAGCATCCGAATTTTTATCGGCGCTGAAAACAGCCAAAAGCGAAGCAAAAAGTGCATTTGGAGATGACAGTGTTTTCATAGAAAAATATGTGGATGGACCAAGGCATATCGAATTTCAGATTTTGGCCGACAAACATGGCAATATCTTTCATTTGTTTGAAAGGGAATGCAGCATTCAAAGGCGACACCAAAAGCTGGTGGAAGAAGCGCCAAGTTCCATTTTAACCCCCGAACTGCGGGAGAAAATGGGAACTGCCGCTGTAAATGTGGCCAGAGCCTGCAATTATCACGGTGCCGGAACAGTAGAATTTTTGGTAAGCAGCAGTGGCGAGTTTTATTTTCTGGAAATGAATACCAGGTTACAGGTGGAACACCCTGTTACAGAATGTATAACCGGATTGGATTTGGTAAAAGAACAAATTCTGGTGGCACAAGGTGGAAAATTAGAATGGAAACAGGAAGAAATAAAAATGCATGGCCACTCTGTGGAACTGCGAATTTGTGCAGAAGATCCCTGGAATAATTTTTTGCCGAGCACGGGAATTTTAACACATTATGAAAGGCCTCAGGGTCCGGGAATTCGCGTAGATGATTGTATGGAACCGGGAGCTGAAATACCTATATATTATGACAACATGCTCGCCAAATTAATTGCATGGGGAGAAAACCGGGAGTTAGCCATTCAGCGTTTGAGAAGGGCAATTGCTGAATTTAAAATCACTGGAATTGAAACTACCTTGGCGTTTGGTGAATTTGTTCTGAGCCATTCGGATTTTATTCAAGGCAATTTTGACACCCACTTTATTGCTAAAAATTTTAAACCGGATACCATGCAGCCGGCTGAGTTGGATGACACCGAATTGGAAGCTATTGCAAGTTCTGCAGTTTATTTTTTTAAGAACAATCAGGCGAAAACTCCCTCTAAACCTGTATCTGAATCTGAAAACAGTTGGATTAAAAACAGGAAAAAATATTTCAATTAAAGAGCAAATGTCACAAAATGTCATATTTGCATATTTGCAGTTTACCTTTATAAATTAACCTGAATATACCAGCATTGGCACATTCCAAAATTCTTATTGCTGATGACTTCCATCCCCTGTTGATGCAGGAATTGGATAGGGCAGGAATTCCTTTTGTTTATGAACCGGAGATAAGTGTTGAACAGATTGAGAATTATTTGGAAAATGGAATTGGCGGAATTGTCATTCGCAGCAAAATGCACATGGATCAAAGACGCATAGAACTCGGAGCATCCTTAAGATTGATTGCACGAGGTGGCGCCGGAATGGATAATGTGGATGAAGAATTTGCAAAATCAAAAAATATTATTTGTGTGAATGCAGGTGAGGCAAATAGCGATGCTGTAGGTGAGCATGCCATTGGCATGTTACTCGGGTTGTTTCATAAAATCAGAAAAGGCGATGCTGAAGTAAGAAATAAAATTTGGGACAGAGAGGGAAATCGCGGGCTGGAGCTCAAGGGGAAAACAGTTGGAATAATCGGATTTGGAAATACCGGCAGCGCTGTTGCAAAAAAACTCAGCGGTTTTGAAGTGAATATTCTCGCATACGATAAATTTAAATCCGGTTTTGGAAATGCATATGTAAGGGAGACAAATCTGGCGAACATTTTTGAAAGTGCTGATATTCTGACAATTCACATACCATTAGACAGTCATACAAAACTCATGGTAAATTCAGAATTCATTCATTCATTTGTCAGAAATATTTTTTTACTGAATTTATCCAGAGGAGGAATTGTAAAAACGAAAGATGTATTGGATGCGATGAAAACCGGCAAAATTTTGGGTTTTGCGGCCGATGTCTTGGAACACGAAAATCCGCGTGGGATGGGAGATACAGAGCGTGCATGGTTTGAAGAATTGATTGCCCGTGATGACGTTTTACTGACGCCACATGTTGCCGGTTGGACGAAAGAAAGTTATGAAAAAATATCTGCGGTTTTGGCGCAAAAAATTTGTGCAGAATGGCCGCGGTTGTAAGTGATGAATTGCTTCGGGGTGTTGAAAGGCACCTAATTTTTATAGAAAGGGAACTATATGCTAGTATTTCAATTATTTGGTCATAAAATTCCGGGGTACCGGAAGCATGACCGTGACGTGATTTTTCACCTCTTGGATAATGGTGGAAATTTGGGTAAACTTGCCAACGAAAACGCCCGACGAAATTTGGGTTTTAACCGACGAAAGAAAAAATCATTTATGAGCAAAAAAATACATAAACTGATCCTCTGCTCCCTCTTGTTGTTTGGCGGCTTACAAGCCGTTAAAGCGCAATCCGGATTTGCGGATTTCAGAGTTTTGGTAAAGGATGTAAAGGACGGAAGACCGGTCAGCGGTGTTTTAATTAGTTTGTACAAGGAAGGTATTCTTGTAGATTCTGATACCACTGATACGGATGGTCGTGCACAATGGGCCACATTGCAACCTGGTACATATCAGGTTGTCGCAACTAAAGGTCCCTGGGCGGATACCTTGGAAAACTGGCCATTGAATATTGGATTAAATGATGAATGGAAAGCACAGTATAGTCTGATAAAAACTGCCACCATTAAAGTCGCTAAAAGGCCTGATCCAATCAGCCTTGTCGGTTCAACCTCTTCGGTTTCCGGTGCGTCATTACTTGGTTCCGGCAGGCGGGGAGTAGATGGATTGATCGCCAGAAACTCGGCTATTTTACAGACACCGCAAGGAATCTCGGTAAGAGGTACAAGGGCAGATGGTAACGGAACTTTTATTGACGGACAACGCGTAATCGGCGGCGGTGGTGTTGGAAGTTTGGGTACGGAATCCGTATCCGCATTTATCGGCGGTATACCCGCACAATATGGTGACCTTACCGGTGGTGCATTTTCCAGTACTACCAGAAGTGCAACAGAAAAATATGTTACTGCTGTTGAAGGAATTACCAGTTCCGGTCTGGATCCTTATTCTTATAATACTTTAGAAGGAATGTTCTCCGGTCCGCTATGGATTAAAAAATATAAAGAAGATGGGCAAACCCGCAAATTGGTGAAACTCGGTTTTGTAATGGATGGTACGGTTGCCTATTACAAAGATCCAAGTCCAACCCGCACCGGTATATATGTAGTGGATGACAATAAACTGAGTGAAGTTGAACGCAACCCACTTGTATTCACACCAAATGGATTTGTGAGTTCAGCGAGTTATCTCACAGAGAAAGATTTCAAACATTTAAAAGCAAGACCGAATTCTCCTTTAGCAACAGGTAACTTCTGGGGTAAATTGGAATTCAGACCAACCAAATACATTACTGTAACAGGTTTTGCCAACTATTTTTATAGCCAGGGAAAAGCGGTAAGCAATAA
The DNA here is from genome assembly GCA_018333525.1 of Bacteroidota bacterium. Taxonomy (GTDB): domain Bacteria; phylum Bacteroidota; class Bacteroidia; order NS11-12g; family UBA955; genus JAGXTF01. The sequence goes on from JAGXTF010000089.1 coordinate 21,014, forward strand.
TATTCTGAACTTTAATGCAAATCCAAGAACGGATGCAACAACCTTGCGTTCTTATTTGCAATTCACACAAAACTTTAAGGTGAATAAAGAAAGCAATATTAAAAGTGCTTTTTATACTATTCGCGCAGATTATCAGAATTCATATTCTGAAACCCGCGATGCCAAACACCTGGATAATATATTTGATTACGGATACATCGGAACTTTTACCAGATACCCGATGCCTGTTTTCCAATATTCTTATTACGACCAACAGCAAAATCCCAATCGCCTTCCTAAAACCATGGTGGACCAATATGGCAATACCGTAACCTTGCGCGATTACTGGGAGCAGGTTGGATATGCGGATACACTGATGACTTTTGACCGCAGTGAATTAAATAAATTGCGCGCCAATTATACCCAAAACGTATACGATTACTACAAAAGCCGTGGATTTAAGGTAACCAACCAAAATACAGTTTTAGCAAACCAGGGCTTGTTAAATGGATATAACCCGGGCGTGGTATATTCTCTTTGGAGCACCCCCGGAACAGTAACTGCAAACTGGAGCAAATCACAAACTGAAAGGGTAGCATTATTTGCAATGGGTCAAATGCAGGTGAAACCCAAAACCATCAATGGCCGTGAAAGAACACCGCATGATTTGCAGGCAGGATTCTTTTACGAACAGCAAATTTCCCGCGGATATTCTATTGGTGCCAATGGATTGTGGATCCTGATGAACCAATTGATGAACAAACACATTTCCGAACTGGATATGGCACATCCGATATTGAGTTATGATGCAAATGGGGTGTTTACAGATACTGTACGCTACAATCGCTTGATAAACTGGAGCGAACAGAGCCATTTCGACAGAGCATTCAGAAACAAACTGATGGAACAGGGTTCCACAGATGTTTACGGTAAAAAAGTAGATGAAAGAACTTTTGTAGATATCAACTCCTACAAACCCGGCGATTTCAGTCTGGACATGTTTAATGCAGATGAACTTTTGAACAATGGTAACGGATTTGTGAGCTATTTCGGCTATGATCATTTGGGTCGCACCGTTAGAGGCAAACCTTCCATAGAGAGCTTTTTGAATGATAAGGACAAACGCACCATTGGCGCGTTCCAGCCGGTTTATATTGCTGCCTGGTTGCAGGATCAGTTTCAGTTTAAAGATTTAGTTTTCCGTTTGGGCTTGCGTATGGAACGTTATGATGCGAACCAGAGCGTGCTGAAAGATCCTTATTCTTTATATGCAATTAAAACTGCTGCTGAAGTAAAAACCATTAATGGTTTGGAAGTTCTGCATCCATCGAATATTGGTGAAGACTTTAAAGTATATGTAAATGATATAACCTCTCCTACTAAAATTGTAGGATACAGAGATGGTGACCGTTGGTACAATTCAGATGGAAGTGAACAAAAGAGCCCTGAATTTTTAGCCAACCAAACCAGTAACGGCCGAATCGCACCTTATTTGGTAGATCCTACAAACCAAACTCTTACCAAGGATGCGCTTACCGATTACACTCCGGCAATTAATCTGTTACCTCGTATATGGTTTTCTTTCCCATTAGATCCGGGTAAAAAGACCTTTTATGTAAGTTATGATGTGCTGGCACAAAGACCAAACAGCGGTGCATCTTTCCTCACTATCGACGAACTTTATTATCTGAAAAACAGACAGGGAGCGACCATTTCCAATGGTTCTTTACAGTCCAGAGTAAAAACTGATTACGAAGTGGGTTACAAACAGATTTTTGGTCGCAGACGCAACAGAGGTCTGGAATTGGCTGCATCTTACAGCGAAATCCGCAAAGACTTTGGCTTGTATCAGATCAATCAGGGTTATCCGGTTACTTATATTACCTACAGAAACATTGATTTTTCAACCATCACCGGCTTCCGTGCCAACATGATTTTTGAAAATATCGGCAAAAACGATAACGGACCTCTTTCCATCCAGGCGAGCTATATGCTGCAATTTGCAGATGGAACCGGATCTAATATCAACTCACAGGCAACTCTTATTGCCAGCAACCAGCCTAACCTGCGCAATGTAATTCCATTGGGCGAACTGGATATCAGACACAACATCAAAGCATCTGCAACCTGGCAGTGGGCTGGTGGAAGAGATCCCAAAACCCGCAAAAATCTTTATACAGGACCTATTGTAGGTGGTAAGGAGATTTTGAAATTCACCAGTTTGTCTATTATTGGAAATGGATATAGTGGCACACCGTACACCCCAACTACACAACCAGTGCAGATCGGAGCAGTACAAAGGGCACAAATTAAAGGTGTTCCATATGGCGCACGTTTGCCATGGCAGTATACCCTGGATTTGAACCTGACCAAAGGATTCTCCCTTCGCCGCGAAGGCAAGGAAAACCCATTGGTATTCTATGCATTTGTGTGGGTTCAAAACGTTCTCAACACCAAAAATATTATCAGTGTATTCCCTTATACAGGTCAGCCACAAGACGATGGATTCTTAACCTCTCCTAACGGACAACAGGTAATCCAGTCGCAGGTTAACGCACAGAGCTATACTGATTTGTATCGCGTATTACTCAACTCCCAAACTGGCAATTATGGCTCTCCAAGGCAGATACGCGCAGGTTTAAGGGTAAATTTTAACTAACAGAAAAAGGAAAACAGAAATGAAACGGCTTATTTTAATATTATCCATGGCGGGTACAACGGGATTGGCAATGGCCAGACCAATTGTAAACATCAACAGCAAAGCGGGAAAGGTATACGACAACCGGGCTGTGATGTTTGCAAACACTTGTGAACCCGCAACACAAAGCGCCGATTTGGATATAAACAACGTCAGAACCAAGATCCTAAACGGTGGAGACATGTGGTGGGATTTGAACAATCCCAAGTATGAAATTCCCAAAGTAACCGACCCTAATGCAGTGCGAAAACATTCTCTGTTTTCCGGTGCAATTTGGATTGGTGGCAAAGACAATGGAGGAAACCTGAAACTTGCGGCAATGACTTACCGCCAGAGGGGTTCAGATTTCTGGCCCGGTCCACTGGAAACCACAACTTCCGCAACCGATCCAACACGTTGTAAAGCTTACGATAAAATGTGGAAGATTACCCGCGATGAATTGGAGGATTTCGAAAATAGCAATTATTCCAATATATCTGCAGGTATCCGCGATTGGCCGGGCCCGGACCGCACAATCAAAAGCGGTTCAGAAGCCGATGCCATGGCTCCATATAAAGAAATTTCAGATCCAACTACTTACAACCCAAATATAGGGGAACACCCGGTTTTGGATGATAGCAGACCGGCGAGCGAAAATGGAGTAGACAAACAGCCGGATATGTTTATCTGGTGGGTATATAATGATAAAGGAAATATCCACTCTGAAACACAGGGCCAGCCCATTGGTGTGGAATGTCAAACTACTGCTTTTGCTTATTCTACGAATGATGAGGTGAATAACATGACCTTTTATACTACCAAAATCATCAACCGTGGATTTACAACCTTAAGTGATTGTTACATGGGAGAATGGGTAGATGCCGATTTGGGTAACTACGCGGATGATTATGTTGGTTGCGATGTAGGTAGAAGTTTAGGCTATTGCTACAACGGTGATGATAATGATGAAGGGGTACTAGGATATGGCCTGAATCCACCATCTGTTGGTGTGGACTATTTTGAAGGACCTACCAATGACAGTGGAAACCAAATGGGCCTCAGTCACTTCATGTATTACAACAATGACAATGACCCGGACAGAGGTAACCCGGAAGTAGCGAATGAATTTTATAACCTGTTACAGGGCAAATGGCTTCGTGGACAAAATGTAACTTATGGTGGCAATGGTTTTGGTGGTAGCAGACCTTGTAAATATATGTTTCCTGCCAACACTGACCCGGAATTCCCCAATGAGTGCTGGGATGAAAAAAGTGCAGGCAATCCTGCGGCCGACAGAAGGTTTTTGCAATCTACAGGACCATTCAAATTGTTACCGGGTACTGTTCAGAAAATTACTATAGGTGTTGTTTGGGCCAGAACCACCAGTGGTGGTGCAGGTGCCCCTTGTTTGGGAACCGGCTCACTCGGTCTTTTACAGTTGGCCAGCGATAAGGCACAAACCTTGTTTAACAATAAATTTAAAATTCTGGATGGACCAAATGCACCAGATGTTGAAATTCAGGAACTCGAGCAACAGCTGGTATTGAAAATGCTGAATACCCAAAGCGATAAAGTTGAGAATTATACCGAACAATATAAGAATGCCAATAACGAAATTAAGACCTACAAATTTGAAGGATATCTGGTGTACCAATTGAAAGATGGTACCGTAAATACAGGTGATTTGGAAAATGTAGATAAAGCGCGTTTGCTGTATCAGTGTGATTTATATAATAACCGTGACCAGATCATCAACAGAGTATTTGATCCAAAATTAAATGCGTTGATTCCGGTAGAAAAAGTAGATGGGGCAAATAAAGGATTACAACATAGTCTGAATATTACCAGAGACCTTTTTGCAACTACCGGAAATACAGATCTGGTAAACTTCAAAACCTATTACTATATGGTGTTGTCTTATTCCATAATTTCTGATGATCCACAACAAACAGATCCGAACCAGTTTCTGGCAGGACGCAGAAATATAAAAGTTTATAAAGGCATCCCACATAAAACAGAGCCCGAGCAAAATGGTACCATTCTGAATTCAGGATATGGCAGCGGTCCAATGCTGAAACGTATTGAAGGACGCGGAAATGGTGGTAATGTGCTCGAGTTTTCTGATGAAACAATTAAAGAGATTTTAGCCAACAATTGGTCTGCCAATCCGGTATATCTGGGTGGACAAGGTCCGGTTAAGGTTAAAGTAGTGGATCCACTAAAAGTTCCAAAAGCTGAATTTGAGCTATATGTGCGTGAAAATAAAGCCTCAGTTGTAAAAGGATTAAAAGATTCCATGACCGGAAACGCGAATTGGGTTCTGGTAAATAAAACTACCGGAGATTCTATATTCTCTGATGCCATCATTCGCAACCAATTTGAATCGGTTCAGGGTGTAAGAGCTGCATCCAATCCGACCAAGCAAACTTTGGCAGATTGGGGCTTGAGCATTGAATGGACCCAGGTAACCAATCCGGGAGAAAATACGCTTGGTGAGCCAACCAATGGTTTGGTTAGTTGGTCCGTAGAGTGGGAAGACAATGGCAAACAATGGTTAACGGCTATTGCGGATAACAATTCCGTTGCAACAGCAACCGCACCACAAAAATGGCCAAACTGGATTCGTTCGGGTCAAAATGGAAGAAATTCGACATTTGATCCATATATACATAGCTTTTTTAAAGTTTCACCAAATGATACCGCCTTCGATCCAACCGGTGCCTATGAAGGGATTTGGAATGGAAGAATTGGGCCATATGCACTTGCTGCAAGAGCAGAATATAGTGCCGCCACTGGGAATAATACTTATGGTCCGGCGTGGGTAACCAGTGGATTACAGGACAATCCGCTCAGTGAGTTAGCCAGCATTGAACTTGTAATTACTCCGGACAAGAGCAAATGGTCCAGATGCCCAATTTTTGAAGCAGCGGATCATGAGGTAAAAGGGCTTACAGAAGGGGGTATGGATAAGTTAAATATGCGATGGGGCAAGTCTAAGGATAAAAATGGCGCCGATCAAGGAGGACAAGGCTTAGGTTATTTCCCTGGATATGCCATCAATAAGGAAACAGGTGAGCGTTTGGTAATTGCATTTAGTGAGGATTCTTATCTGGAGGGTGAAAATGGACGTGATATGCTTTGGAACCCAACCAGTACCGTCTACAACGACAATGGAAATTACCCTGTAATTGGCGGCAAACACTTCATTTACATTTTTGGAACCGGCTACAGCATGGTAACCCGTGCTGTGAAAGGTGAAAGATATTTGGGCGAAGATGATGCCAATTTCCAGAGATTTAGAGATGCTTGTTTGCCAGGTGCAGCTGGAGGAATTGCAAATTTATTTGAGAAAAGAAGACTGTTTTCACAATGCATGTGGGTTATTCCTACCTATATGGTAGCAGGCTATAACATGAATGATGGAGTACCACCGACTTGGGTAAAATTCAATATCAACGTGAAAAAGGCTTATACCACCTATTCAACCGGATCCGCAAGGAATAATGACCGCCCTTTCTACACTTTTAGCACCAATGAAATTGCTCCATCTGTAAGCAACGAAAACGGCAAGAAAAGTCTGGATCTGGTGAATGTTGTTCCAAACCCATACCGCGCATACAGCCAGTATGAAACAAGTCCGATTGACAGCAGGGTAAAAATTACCAACCTGCCACCGGAGTGCACCGTTAGCATTTTCGATATGGGTGGTAACCTCATCCGTCGCATTAACAAGGCAGATGAAAATACTTTTGTGGATTGGGATTTGAAAAACAACAACAACGTTCCAATTTCGAGTGGCCTGTATCTCATACACGTCAAATCCAAAGACCTGGGTGAGAAAATAATTCGCTGGTATGGCATTATGCACAGCATTGACCTGGACACTTATTGATGTAAAATAGAAAAAGAGAAAAAAGTGAAGAACAATAAATTAGCGTTGGCCATTTCCATTATTGGAATAAGTATTCCGGCTTTTGCAGGCAATCCTGAAAGGCAAGGGCAGGCGGGAGCATCCCAGCTTACTCTTAACGGATATGCAAGAAGCAGTGGTTTGGGTTGGACTTATGGCGGGGGAGTTACCGGGGTGGAAGCATCCTTTTTGAACCCTGCCGGAATGGACAGAAACAAACAAAAAACAGAACTTGCATTTAGCCGCACACAATGGCTTGTTGGCTCAGGAATAGGAATTAACACATTTGGCTTTACACAGAAGCTTGGGGATGATGGAGAAGGCGGAACCCTTGGCGTTTCAGTAATGCAATTTGGTATTAAGCCTATAATGATTACCACTGAGCAGAATCCGGACGGAGGCATTGGTACTTACCGCGTAAGTATGACCAATATTGGTATGGGTTATTCCAAAAGCTTTTCCAGAAATATTTCGGCAGGTATAATGATGCGTGCAGTATCTGAAGGTATTCCGGATGCCAAGGCATTGGGAGTAAGTCTGGATGCAGGTGTACAGTATGCAACTACCATTCGCCCTACTGCCAGTGGATTGAAGAAAAACGATTTGAAATTTGGTATCAGTGTAAAGAACATAGGCCCAGATATGCGATTTAAAGGGGATGGCTTGTCCTATAAAGTGCAGTTGGACAATCTCACCAAAACCATGGAAGCGAAAACCCAGGCTGTTAAATTGCCTGCGTTGCTGAACATTGCTTGTTCCTATGATCTAAAACTGGATAAGGGTGATGAGTTGTATAATAACAGACTAACACTTGGGTTTGCATTTACCAACCATTCTTTTTATGCCAATCAAACTACTTATTCCCTGGAATATGGATATAAGGATTATTTCAGCCTGAGAGCTGGATTTGTTTATTCCGCAGGAATATTTGATGAGTCAACCAGAACGTCGGCCTACACCGGACCTATGGCCGGACTCAGTTACGACTGGCACGCGAAGGACGGAAATACCATTAGTTTGGACTATTCATACAGGGCCAGTAACCCATTTTCAGGCACCCATTCATTTGGTCTGAGAATCGGAATTGGAAGTATGGAATAATCTCAACTAAAAAAATATTACATTTGCATGGTTGCATCAATGGAAACATTGGTGCAACTTTTTTTTCAAAAAAGAGCTTGACTACCATGACCGAAGTACAATACTTTACCCGAGAAGGACTAGAAAAAATAAAAGCTGAACTCCAGTTTCTGAAAGGCGAAGAGCGCCCCAGAATTACACAGGCAATTGCCGAAGCCAGAGATAAAGGCGACTTAAGCGAAAATGCTGAATATGATGCTGCGAAGGAGGCACAGGGACACCTGGAAGCAAAGATTGCCCAGATGGAATCTTTGTTGGCTACCGCAAGAATTATTGACAGCAGCCAGATAGATACCAGTAAGGCATCTATATTATGCAAGGTGAAAGTGAAGAACCACAACACCGGAAAAAATGCAGAATATATGCTGGTTAGCGAAAAAGAAGCCAATCTGAAAGAGAATAAAATTTCCATTAAAAGCGCTATTGGCGCAGGACTTTTGGGTAAAGCCAAAGGGGCTGTGGTTGAAATTGCTGTTCCCGCAGGCGTGGTAAAGCTGGAAATTCTCGATATTAGCATTTAAATGTCCGGCATTTTCAGCAAGATAATCAGCGGTGAAATACCCAGCCATAAGGTTGCTGAAACCGAACATTTTCTGGCTTTTTTGGATATTATGCCTTTAAAAAGAGGGCATGTATTGGTAATTCCCAAAAAGGAAACCGATTATTTTTTTGATTTGGATGAAGAAGAACTCAGCGGGTTAATGAAATTCTCTAAAACCGTTGCAACAGCAATGAAGAAGGCTATTCCATGCCGCAAAATTGGTATTACGGTAATCGGACTGGAAGTGCCGCATGCACATGTTCATCTGATACCTATCGACCATGTGGATGATATGAACTTCGCCAAACCCAAACTAAAACCAGATGCGGCAGAACTGGAACAAATTGCGGCAGAAATTCGGGCACATTTTATTTATTAATTCGCGCTTTTTTCGCTAAAATCGAATTTGCTAAAACTATAAGCATTGTACCCCGAATTATTTCACATCGGCAGTTTAACCATTTACAGCTACGGTTTTTTTATTTTAATAGGTGTAATTGTTGCCTATTTTTTTGTTAAAAAAAATGCGGGTGTATACCAATTAAATTCAGAAAAAGTTAGTGAGTTGTTCTTGTGGTGTATTGCAGGAGTGTTCGGAGGCGGAAAATTGTTTTTCTTTTTCGAAAAACCCGGATATTACGCTTCACATTTTTCAGAATTCCTTACAGACCTTGGATCCGGATTCGTATTCTACGGTAGTTTTTTAACTACCATTCCAATTTTAATCTGGTGGTTCCGAAAAAATAAATTACCGGTTTGGGATATGTTTGACCTGGTAGGCATTGGTGGAGCCTTTGTGCACGCATTCGGAAAAATTGGTTGTTTTATGGCAGGCTGTTGCCATGGCAAGGTGTGCCACAATAGTTGGGGAGTTATTTTTTCAGATCCAAAATCCCATGCCGAGCCATTAAATACCGCATTGTATCCTGTTCAACTCTGGGATTCTGCCATTATTTTCCTGGCAATTATCTGCATGTTATATTTAAAGAAGCGCAAGCATTTTTCCGGACAATTATTTTTGATTTACGGATTGTGGTATGCTTTAGGCAGATTTATTACCGAAAATTACAGAGGAGACGAAGAAAGGGGCTATCTTTTTAATGGCGCACTTTCTCATAGCCAGTTCATCGCAATATTGGTATTTGTTTCCTGTGCAATTATCTATTTTTGGAGGTGGAAATCAGCGAAGAAAATGGAGCATAGAGAATGAAATTTTCTGATGTTATAGGCCAACAGGAATTGGCAGCCCGATTGAGAAAAGGCGTTAGAGAGGGAAGAATTCCGCACGGGCAGCTTTTTTTAGGAGAAGAAGGATCCGGAAATTTGGCGCTGGCACTTGCTTATTGCGCATATATTCAGTGTACCAACCGTCTGGAACATGACAGTTGCGGGGAATGTCCCTCTTGTAGAAAACATTTGGGAATGGTGCATCCGGATATGCATTATTCATTTCCTTTTCCTTCCAATAAAGCAGATGTAGCAACCGAACTGTACCCGGAATGGAGAAAAGAAATACCCGCACAGCCATATCTGAATTATGAGATGTGGATGCAGGCATTGAATTCCGAAAATAAACAGGGAAATATTCCAATAAAAGAGTGCCATGCCATACTCAAAAATCTATCGTTAAAACCATTTGAATCGGAATACAAGATATTGTTGATGTGGTTGCCTGAATTTCTTGGAAACGAAGGAAATGTGTTGTTGAAGTTAATCGAAGAACCACCTGAAAACACTCTGTTCCTGCTTGTAGCGCAGAACCAGGATAAAATTCTCACCACCATTTTATCCAGGGTACAACTTACAAGAATTCCACCCATACAGAATACGGCAATTGCTGAAAGACTGATGGGGTTTGGGAAAACCGGTGCGGAGGATGCGACACGCATTGCAATGATGTCGGCCGGAAATTACCTGAGAGCACTGGAATTGGCAGGCAATGAGGAAAATGCATATTTGGAGCCATTTCGCAACTGGATGGGCTTTTGTTTTCAGAAAAAACTGGATAAGGCAGTGAATTGGGCCGATGATTATGCCGGAGTAGGCAGGGAACAGCTTAAAGGGTTTTTCCTTTACTGTCTTGAAATAGTCAGGGCAGTAATGGTGTTTCCGTATATGCCGGAGAAAAGCGGATTGAGCAAAGAAGAAGGCGACTTTGTTGCTAATTTCAGCAAAATCGTAAACCACCACAACAAAGGCGAAAAGATGTATAATTGGTTTAATGAAGCTGCATATGAAGTGGAAAGGAACGGGAATGCCAAAATCATTCTTACCGACCTTTCCTTCAAACTGGCCCGATTGTTAAAATAAATTCATCACACAGGCAACCGCTGGGAAGTAAAAATCTTCTACTAATCACAGCGTTACCCATGGAAAAGCTGCATGGCTATAAAAGCGGATATCACAGAACAGAATTTAGTCAGGCGTTGTCTGGCTGGCGAAACCAAGAGTCAGCGGGAACTTTACGACAAATATTCCTCTGTAATCTTCGCAATATGCATGCGTTATTCCAGGAACAGTGAAAATGCGAGAGACCTGCTTCAGGAATCTTTTATTAAAGTGTTCGATGGGTTGAAATATTTTCGATTTGAAGGCTCCTTTGAGGGTTGGATGAAAAGGGTTGCGGTGAATACCTGCCTGGATTTCAACAAAAAACTCAAGGGAGAACCTTACAATGAAGAACTGGAGGAATATCTACAAGTAGGGCAGGGGGAGAGTATTACCGCTACCCTGCATGCCGGAGACCTTTTTAAGTTGCTACAGAAATTGCCAGCCGGATACAGAACGGTTTTCAACCTCTATGCAATTGAAGGGTACAGCCACCAGGAAATTGCAACGGCCCTCGGAATAACCGAGAGTACCAGCAAAACGCAATTGTTTAAAGCGAGAAAAATGTTGCAAGCCATGCTTGCAAGAACTGAAGATACATAAAAATGGAAGATTTTAAAGATCTGGACAGCCTGTTTAAGGATACCCTCGGAAATGCGAAGGTGAATCCTCCGGCCGGAGTTTGGGAGGGTATTGCCTCTTCTATTCCTGCTGCAACTGCTGCTGCCCAAACTTCAATTTGGCTGGTTGCCGTTAAATGGGTTGCTGGTATTGTGCTTGCCGGAGGTATTGCTGTTGTAGCTTATACCAGCTTGAATAAGGAAAATACCCAGGCTGAAAATAAAGATAAGGCTACCCAACAACAAAATGCACCAGCAGAAACCAATGTAAATACTAACACCACCGGTATAAACCAGGATAGCGACAAAGCGGATGTAAATGGTCCTCTATCTCATAGATCTGGTCAAAATGAAAGAGCAACTGCAAATGAAGAAAATCCAATTCAGTTAGAAATAAATAACCCTCACCAGCCTTTGGAAGTAGAAGATCCGAATATGGGCAACAGCGCTCCACCTCTGGCAGATTTGCGTCCGAAAAAACAAGCTGTAAAACCCGGAAATGCAAGTAATAATGAAGTTGCAAATTGCGTGCACAGCATAGAAATTTCAGTACAAAAAATATCCAATACCGCGTATTCCTTTACTGCAATGCGCCAAAATGGACTTGTTGACTGGAATTTTGGTGATGGAAATTTAGAAAATGGCGCCATTACCAGTCATGAATATTCTCCAACCCCCGGTGTGTATTTGGTAAAAGCTTTTAGCCGGAGCCCACTGGGATGCAGAGATTCCGCTGTAGTAAAAATTACAATAAGCGGCCCAAAACCCGAATTGAAAAATGTATTTACTCCCAACGGCGATGGGCTAAATGATGTATATTATGTAGAGGCAAAAAATCTGATCTATTACAACCTGATCATATCCGATTTTCAAAATCGCCAGGTATTTGTAAGCAACAACCAGACTATTGCCTGGGATGGAACCTACACCAATATCCCTTGTCCGGAAGGATGGTACCAGGTAACTTTAGCCTATAAATATCCGGGAGATTCAAATACCCAGATTGTGAAAGAAAAATTATTGCTTACCCGCGATAAAAAAGATTGATAAAAATGACGAACGGTAGGAATTGGAATGTAAATAGAGGCAACTGCAGCGATGAGGCTATCGTCTGCTATGCAAACGGTGGTATTGTATTAAAATAAAAGAACAAGAAAAAAGAATGAACATGCATAAGGGATTTAGCTCCGAATCGAATAAATTTGAAACCTCTCCATTGAAAAAAAGGAACATGAAAAAATATAAAGTATTGCTGCGAAGCTTTTTCGCCGTTTTCCTCCTCGGCATTTTGCCTGTGCAGAATGCCCTCTCACAATGCCAGGTGACATACTCCGGCTCATTGTGCGTGGGGATTCCTATCACGTTTACAGGTGAGAATTCCGGAAGTACCCACGATTATGATTTCAACGGGGAAAACACAAGCACTGGTCAAAAAATTGTAGCATATGCATTTAACACTGCCGGTAACAAGGTTATTACCTATGTAACCACTCTTCCAAGCGGAAGTAAATGTACATCTACATTGAATCTGGTGGTGAAAGAAAGCCCAAAAATCAGTTTGAAACTGGTAAGTGCATATGAACAGTGTTTTGAAAATAACCTGTTCTGCTTTACCGATAGCAGTGTAAGTCCAATCGGTGCAAAGATTGCAAAGGTTACCATAAACGTAAGTGATGGACAACTTTTTGAATATATCAATCCCAAAACAGCGCCCCGCACCATTTGTTTCAGTATTAAAGATGAACGCGGTGGTGCATTTGATGTGTATTACGAAATAGAAGATGAAAATGGATGTATTTCCAAACAGAATTTCACTTCCATAGTAAAAGTAAGGGAAAAAATAGGAGCCAGATTTAACCGAACCAGCCCTAAAAACCCGGATTGTGACTCAGTAACTGTATTGGTTACCAACGTAAGCCGTATCAGTCAAAGTCAGGTAAAGAGTATTTGGTGGTATTGGGGCGATGGTTCAGTTACTACCGATTGGGGACCGAATCTGAAAAAAGTATTTTATTCTTCAGCTCCTACCTGGGCTAAAAATGGCGGGGTGTTCAATTCCAAAATGGTTATTGAAACTGTTGACGGATGTAAAGACTCCTTCTCATTTGCCGCTGTTGCAACCGTATTTAAATCCACTGCTAAAATTTTAGCAGACCCGGATTCTACTTGTATATCCAATCCTAAGATTGATTTTACCGTGGATACGATACCTGTCGGAGCCACAGGGTTTCTCTGGAATTTCGGAGATCCCCCGACAGGTCCTCAGAACTTCAATAACAGAACATGGTCTCCTACCCACAATTTCTCCGGCCTCGGTCCTTACAGAATTGTGCTGACTTATTCCCATCCTATATGCGGTAACAAGTCTATCTCGGATACCATTTTAATTCTTGGCCCATTGTCTACCATCGAAAAGCCACTGAACCGCCTTGCTGAATTTGAGGTGTTCCAGTGTCCTAAAGATGTAATGGATTCGGTGCATTTCAAGAATTTTAGTACGTTTTATCACAATGATAATTACATGATCAATGATGATAGTTCGTATTATGATACCAATGACGTATGGATACATGTATTTGCCGGACAAACTTCTGTGAAGCCGTCTGGTTTTATAGATCCGCTCTTCAGAGAACGCGAGTGCGCAGTTCGTCTTTGGGATTTTGGAGATTCTTATTCTTCACAATGTACCACAGACAGAAAAGAAAATGTAAATGTGAATGTGAATTGCAATTATTCACATGACAGTTTGCCGGTGCATTATTATAAATCATGGGATCTGGTAATGCTGTCAGATTTCAAGAGCGCATCCATGGATGATGCAATCTTTATTAACAGCACCAAATTATGTAAAAAGCTAAATGTATGGCCTTCTGATTCCTTTTATATAGTAGAAGATTCTTTGATTTACATTCCAAGATCATCTGCAGATAGTGCCAATGCATTGAATTATCCGAACGTAACCACCAAGTTTTATCTCAAGGAAAAATATGTTTACGGACCTGGTGAAAGATATATAGAAGATTGGCTGGATCTGGAACTTTTGGCAGGTGATTCACTCTATGTTGGCCCTGAAGGCGGCCCATACGTTTTGAAAACAGGCCCACAGACCCTATCTGTTTCGCCAAAACAAATTGTAAAACTGAAAAGTGCAACTGATACCATGCGTATCCTGTTCACCATTCATATGCGGAAAGATACTTTGCCTGTCCCTTTCTATGATATTCGCTTTAATAAAGGAGAAAGACCAAAGATTTTAAGCAGGTTCCAGAAAATACCTCCTGGTATTGTCAATTATGATTACATCATCAACTACCAGCGTTTCAGAGAGTTGTATTATGCAAGAATTCCACGTTGCCAAAATGTGAGATTGAAACATTGGGATACATGCCATGCCCCTTATTGTGAGCATGAGGCAATCAAACAACTTACCATGATGCATGCAAATGCAGGTGGCGTTGGAAGTGGTCTGATTAAAGATGCGATAGAATGTTTGGGAGCCAAAAACCCACAATATGGTGTAACCTTTATTTTGAGTGATTTAAAACCAGGATGTACCTTTTCTGACGTTCAGATTAATTATGATACATTCTGTGATCCAAAAGCATGGGTTCCATTGGTTGGTGGTATAATCCCGGGCGGAAGGCCTTTGGGCTTGCCCTATCTGGGATACCAATTACAGGGTAACCCACCAAATCGTTTTTCAACCCAGTATACTGCATCTCAGGTTTGCGGACCAAATGGCTGCGTAACCGTAGGTATTATAGTGGGCAATGGTGTTAGCAAATCCGGCACCAAGCCGCTTTGTGCAGATACCCAGTACTATGATAAGTTCGCTTGTTTCCCATTGATCGACCCAAGCTTTGAAGTGCTTACCCCATTACCAAATGCTTACCAAAACCGCAAAATGTGTAAAGGTGAGCCTATTGTGGTAAGACCCATATTGTCTAATAATACCAATACCCGCGATTTGAAATCCCTGCGTTGGGAACTTGCAACCGGAAACGCCAGCCCGTATTTCTCCAGAAACTGGAGCCGCTGGATTCAGGAAGATTATTTCAGTGGTCAATATCTGAAAGATTCAGGTACCACTAAGATTTATAACTATATGGTGCAAACCCGTGGCGGTGAAAATGTGTATCAGGTTCCATGTACCGATATATGGAATGACGGTAAAACCTATACCACCGGTATAAGAGATACTATCGTTACTGCCATTATTTCCAAATGGGATACTGCAGCAGATGTTTCACTGGTTTGGGATAATATTAAAGTAAAACTGGAAGCAAGAGGATTTGATCCATTTGCCTTGAGCCCAACTCAAATTGCCCAAATGATTTGGAACAATGTGGGTATTATTGGCAACATACCTTCAGGAGCAAAAGGTTGTATTGATACTACCGGTTTCGGTAAGTTTATTCGATTCTACCTGCGCCCTGATCCTAATTTCACCAAAATCATCCACGAAAGAGATACCAATATTGTGCCTTTGGATTCATTCTTCTTGAAAGGCAAATATGTAAGGTCTTATACCTTTACCCCGCAGTGGAATGGCTACCATCTGGTAAGTATTTCCATGACCTCGGCCAATGGCAAGTGTGATGAATTTGCAGCTTATCCTGTAATCGTAGGCTTTGCGGCCTTCCTGGAAGTTCCTGATTCGATTGTTTGTGCCGATCAGGGAACTTCTCTGAAAGCACTTACCGATTTCCGCTACTTCCATCCGGATCCAATCAACTTCGGAACCTGGGATCCATATGATTATTGGAGAGATCCTGTTCGTCAGCAAAAAACCACTTTCGGAGATACAAATAGTGAGAGATTCACCAAATGGGATTGGGACAAACGCGATGACGATATAACCAAGCCCCAAACTATTTTTGGAGGTGGCATTTATGGTGCCTCCGGTGTAGGCACTCCATGGAAAGACCTCGGCGGACCATCTAAAATAAATGGTGGCATCTATTATGAGAATGACTCAGGGGTATATACCATGAGAATGTATACCGGCGACAGCACAGGTTGTATGGATACCACGACCAAACGTTTGTTCATCACCCGTCTGGATGTTGGGTTCCGATTGAATGTAAACACTCCTGCATGTAATTCTACCATTGAGTTCTTTGACTCCAGTTATCTCTACGATCCATGCAATTGGGCTATGAGGAACTGCCAGGGCAATAAACCCATGACCTGCGATTTCGTTCGTGAATGGTATATCAACTGGGGTGATGGCAAAGACAACTTGTACAAACGCAATGCTGCAAGTGAAGAAGGAATTCCAAGCCGCGTTGGTCATACGTATACCCGCAACGGCTGGTTCCTGGTACAGTACATTCAAAAAACCGATCAGGGTTGTTATGATACTATGGAGCGCTGGATTAAGATTCCGGGCCCAAGACCGAAATTTGAATACACTGACAAAGCCGGGTACGATGTTACCATTTGCGAAGGCGATTCTCTGAGATTTACCAACCTGTCTGATTCTGCATCAACAAGCGCAGACTGGACCTGGTTCTTTGGAGATACCAAAATCAAAAACGTAAAAGATACTTTCCTTTGGCATACATACGAAAAACCTGGTGTGTTCCATGTTACCCTACAGGAATATGACAGCTTAATCGTTCCACCGAATATTTACAGATATTGCCCCGCTACCTTCCCAGATACCCCAACCCAGCGCGCATTTATTGTGACTGTGTTGAAACGGGATACGGTTCGGGGTTCTGTAGATAAACTGGCTATTTGCCCGGGTGATTCCATCACATTTACAGATAATAGTGATGATAGTCTGACTTCCTATAAATGGAGTTATAAAAACCTGAGCGGTGGATTTGAAGACAGTATTACTGTTGCTACCAAGCAATTCACGAAGGCCTTTAGTGTGCCCGGCACCTATCAGGTATTCCATACCGCTGACTACAATCCAAACCACGCAAGGCCATGGTGTCCAAGTGATCCGGTTCCGTTGACTTTCCTGGTGGATAGCGTAATAGCAGATTTTGACATAGACAGCAGTAATGTTCCTGAATTCTGTTTCACCAGAACAGACATTAACGGGGTGCAGTTCCGCTGGGGCTTTAACCACAGAAACGATATCACTCAGGGTCCTTTGAAAGACTTCCTGGAAGAGAGCAAGTCTCCGGATAAGAAAGTTTGTACTTCCTT
Source organism: Bacteroidota bacterium (assembly GCA_018333525.1). Taxonomy (GTDB): domain Bacteria; phylum Bacteroidota; class Bacteroidia; order NS11-12g; family UBA955; genus JAGXTF01. The sequence continues at coordinate 38,374 of JAGXTF010000089.1, forward strand.
CGATAGCTCCGGTGTGTATTGGGTTTGTCTGATTGCTAAAAACAGCACCGGTTGTGAAGACACCATTTGCAAACCTGTGGAAGTGAACTTGTTTATCTTCCTTGCAAACGTATTTACTCCAGGTTCTTTGGATGGTAAAAACGATACTTATCGTGTGCCAATTCAGGGACAGGATGTATTTGAGCTGAAGATATTCAACCGTTGGGGTGAAAGAGTATTCCAGAGCGAAGATCCGCGCAAGCAGTGGGATGGCTCTGTGAACAACAAAGGCGCTGAATGTCCTGCCGGTACTTATTTCTATCAGTTGAAGTACCGCTTCAAAGGAAAAGAAAAGGTAGAAGTGATCTCCGGTTCTATCAATTTGATCCGCGATACACAGTAAAAATTAGTTTTAATCATAATATTAAACCCCGCAAACACTTGCGGGGTTTATTTTTGCCCCATGCTTTACAGGCAGCAAACAATTGCAGCGCGAGCCACCCCTCCCGGAACAGGAGCTATTCATATTGTACGCATTTCCGGTCCGGATACTGCGCAGGTATTGGCAGCACTGATGCCGGGTAAAGCAGAGATCTCTCAAACCCATACCTTGAAGCTGCGAAAACTGTATGCTGGAAATAAATTGATTGATGAGGCTTTAGTGGCAGTTTTTAAAGCCCCTGAGAGCTTTACAGGTGAGGATGCAGCTGAGTTGTACCTGCACGGTTCAGAATTCATTACAAATCAGATTATGCAGGAATTGATTAGTTTGGGAGTACGCCTTGCAGACCCGGGTGAATTTACCATGCGCGCTTATCTGAATGGCAAACTGGATCTGGCGCAGGCAGAAGCAGTAGCTGATTTGATTGCAGCGCAGTCTGAAGGTTCTCACAAACTGGCAATGAACCAACTCAAAGGTGGAATCAGTGCCAAAATTTCTGAAATGCGCTCCTCCTTATTGGAGTTTGCAGCATTAATAGAACTGGAATTGGATTTTGGTGAAGAAGATGTGGAATTTGCCAACCGCGAAAAATTGCTTGAAATGCTAATGCATCTTTTAAATGAAGTGGAAATGCTGTTGGCCAGTTTTAAATCCGGCAATGCCATTCGCGATGGTATTCCGGTGGCAATTGTTGGCAGACCCAATGCAGGGAAAAGCACACTGTTAAATGTAATATTAAATGAGGAGAGAGCCATAGTAACAGATATTCCCGGAACTACACGGGATACCATTGAGGAATATTTTGTACATGAAGGATTGAGATACCGCCTGATTGACACAGCAGGAATAAGGGATGCAACAGATAAGGTAGAGGCAATTGGAATAGAAAGAACATTTAAAAGCGCTGAAAAAGCAGCTTTGATTTGGTTGGTTTTTGATGTGCAGGATGATGCATCTGAAATTCAGGAAACCCTTGTGAAGCTTAGGCAGAATGGTGAAGCTGAAATTTGGTTGCTGGCAAACAAATCCGATTTAACTACCAATAAAAACCAAAATAATTTTACCGAAAAAACCATTTATATTTCTGCCAAAAATAATGAACTCGGAAATTTATTTGAACACTTAAGTACCTATGGAAAAAGCATTTTGGCCGAAGCTTCTGATACCACCATCAGCAATTTGCGGCACTATGAAGTGTTGAAAAATGCAAAAACAGAACTGCAAAAAGTGGTAAAGGCCATTCATCAAAAAGATACTTCCGATTTACTGGCCTTTGACCTGAGACAGGCCATGACAGAGCTGGGAAAAATTACCGGTGTTATCGATACCGAAGATATTTTAGGCGAGATATTTAGTAAGTTTTGTATCGGAAAATAACCCGATTCCCTTATTCTTTCACCAGCATCTTCGTTTGTACGGCTCTGCCGGCACGCACTTCCACCTCATAGACGCCAGGAACAAAATGAGTGCAATTCAAAGTTATTAAATCTTTTCCGGTAAATATTATTCTACCAACAACATCGGAAACGCGCACTTCATAATGGCTGTATTGTGCTGCTATCTGAAGGCTCACATAGTCTTTGGCAGGGTTTGGATACATGGAAAATAATTCCAAATTCGGATCGTATAATCCCAATATCTTATTTACAGTAACTACATAATTTTTAATGGCAGTTCCACTTTGTGATGTAACCTTATAGGAAAGTGGTGTACTGAAATTTTGTACAGAAACATCGCTGAATTGTTTCACTCCAACTACTGTTGTAATTGCGGAATCCGAGATGGTAAAACTGGCAACAAGACTGGTCAGGTCAGCGTTTTCGGGAACATCTACCTTAATCGTTCCACCACTGGTATCTCTGTTAAAAATTCCAATTGCATTGGGAGATTTGAATTGAAATGTGAGCATTTCTGCAGCGGTATTAGGCAAAATATTTACAAATATTTTATATGTTTTTTTGTGATTCCCATCCTGTGAAGTAACAATACCAATTAATGTATCGGAATAATTATTTGCTGTAATTCCACTGTTTTGTTTATTTCCGGAAATTTCAAAAGTTGCGCTGTCACTGAGTGTAAAAGCAGCCACCAACGCTGTATTGTTGCTGCCAAATGGTATCGATGCCGTTACACTTCCATGTAAACTGTCAATAGAAATTACATTTCCTGGAATTACCGGATTTACTAAATTCCAACTGAGTAAATCACAAGCAGTGTTTTTTGCTGTAAGCACTTTTACCATATAATCTTTAAAATAATTGCTGTCTTCTGCAATAACTTTATATGGTACAGGATATCTGAAATCGTATTTGCTGATTCCGTTTGTATCTGGTTGGTAATATACCTGAAGACGTGCATTGGGGCTAATGGTGGTCCACGAAGAGCGATTTTGAATGGAAGTTCCATAAGGCACTGTAACTTCCACCAAACCTGATTTTATTATACCGGTAACATCCGGATTTTTAAATGCAAAACTGAACAATTCGCAAGATGTATCCGGTAATTCTACTACACGCACCAGATATTTTTTCCGATACAAACCATCGGGATTTTTAATGATATAATAAACATTATTGCTAAAATTATTCACGGTAATTCCGCTTTGCTGGGCAATATTTCCGACAAATGTTCCGGTGCTGTCCGTAACGCCAAATTGCGCTACCAGACTGTCTTTGTTCGTTCCGTGGTACACGTAACAGGTGATAGTTCCACCGCTGTCGTTTTGTACCAGAGAATCGTATTTGCTATGACCAGGAAATGTGAATGAAGTAATAGCCATTTCCAGTAAGGTGGAATCCACAAAAGAAAAACAGGAATTTCCAACAGGATCTGTAAATGCACCACCCGCCAGATTTACAAATATTTTTCCAGGTTTATTTGGTGTAATTTCCAATTCATACCAAAGTGGATTTCGTTTTACCAATCCGGTAATTCTGCCATTGGTGAATTTGAGTTTCCCAGTATCAAATGCCGGACAATATTCGCTCAATTTTAATATGCCCGTAAAATGTCCGTAAACCTTAGGTTTGGGCATGGTCCACAAAATAGAAGGTTTTTTATTGTCGATATAAATCGCGTAATCTTCTGCCTGTCCGTAGCTCAAGGTCCCACATGCTGAAGTAATGGGGCTGAAATCGCTCACTACACGCATTCGCAACCAGGTATTTACAACCGGTGGGGAAGTGAGAATTTTGACGCTGGTATTTCTTCTGCCTTTTCCCTGTGCAAAAGTCGCTGCAAGTTCGTTGGCGTCGGCAAAATCGCCATCGTTGTTGTAGTCAATAAAAATGGCAGCATATTCATTGTTTAATGTGCCGTTTGTAACCCAGGCGGTGTAAGTGTTTCCCGCCTTTACCTGCATGCCTTCAGAGCAACTAAAATCTTCCAGATTTGGATTTTGCCAGAGCGAAAAATTGCTGCTTTTGTCGATATTTCCCATTTCAAAACGGTGAATTCCTATCAGGTAATTACCAAACGTTCCCGTATTTACAGTGCAGGTTGCAGCTATTCCTAATTCGGAATATTGCACCGTTTTTGTGCTGCTGGAAGTGCCAAAATTATTATTAATATTTAACGTAATTATTAATGAACCGGATTTGGTAAGCATAATTTCCGGTTGCCTGCTCAAAGAGTCTGTTCCGTTGATATATTTATAGGAATCATAAGGTAAAATATTCCAAACTCTGGTGTATTTACCACCGCTCGAAATATCGTTGAGAATATAATTTTTGGGGCATTTTATGGTGGAAGGGCAAATGCTGAAATCTGCAACAGGAGCCTTGGTTTGGTATTGGTACAAACTGGTTTGCCAGATGCCACGTCCGTAAGTGCTGATTCGAATGCAACTTTTAGGTGTACCATCGTTAAAAATATCCATGTCTGTTATTCTTGCGATTGCAGGTAAATTTTTTGAAATACTGGTCCAGTTTGCCAGATTCCTGTTTTTATAATATACCCCAAAATTGGTGGCCACATAAATGCTGCTGTCGAATGCACGATCATCCACGGCAAAACCTACGATATAATTTGCAGGTAAATTTTTGCTGAAATTCCACCAGGTTTTACCTTTGTCGCTGCTCTTGTAAATCTTAGAGCCAATGGTAATATAAACGACATTGCTGTCTCTCGAATGTGTAATGATTTGTTGGATATTTCCGGCAGGTTTTGTTAAAGAATTAAATACGGGTTTGCTGCTATTTACAAAATCCACTCGATATAATATTCCATTATTTCTCGCCCAATACAGTATATTCATATTGGACTTGCTTTGGGCCATTGCCGTAGTAGTTGCTGTGCCGTAATGGATCAAAGAATCGCTCAGTTGGTTCCAGGTGGGAGAGGTGGCTCTAAGGTTATTCGTGCGATATAAATTGTGATAACCCATATACATGATATTGGTATCTTTTCGGTGTAATTCATACACAGAATTGTTTTGTCCGTTTATACCACGGCTTCCAAAAGTCTGCAGGTTGTATTGATTTCCACCACCCTGATAATATTGGTAATTGCTGTCCTGATAATCAAATAAAAAATCACCACCGTAATCACCACCTCGAATGGTATAAAACGTTCCGTCTTTGTAATAATTTAAACCGTTATCCTGCAAGCCTCCCAGCGCCTTTTCCCGGTTCAGGGAGCTTTGTCCCATGCGATAAAATTCGGAGGCAGACAGGCCGTCAGAAATGGTTTTCCAGGTATTTCCGGTATCTGTACTTCGGTCTATTCCACCATCGTGTGCGATATATAATTTCTTTGAATTATTTGGAGAAAAAATAAAATGGTGTTTATCGGCATGCACACCATAAGCCCATGGAGATTTTAATCGCCAGGTTACACCGGAATCGCGCGATTTCCAGATACAAATGGCGCCTACATAAACCGAAGCAGGATCTTTGGGATCCACAGTAACTGTTAGGTTATATGAGCCCTGGCCATTGTTGCTGCTGCCATCGCTGCTATAACCAAGGATTTGTGGTTGGTTGCTCTGTAATTTCCAGTTTAAACCTGCATTTGTGCTTTTAAAAACACCACCAAAATAAGTTTTATTTCCCCAGCTGTTTCCCCGCCATGCAACGGTATAAACCAAATTGGTATCAGCCGGTGTTACTCCAATATAAACTCCATAAAAAGTATCTGCAGGACTTACATTTATTTGCATCCAACTCTCCCCGAAATTTTTACTGTAATAAAAATATTTATGCGATGTTGCATAAAGGCTAAATCCGCTTCCCGGCTTGATTACAAGATCGTTGAATTCATCAGAAACAGTGCTTTTTTTGGTCCAGGTATTTCCGCCATTCGTTGTTTTATAAATACCGCCGTTGGTGGTTGCTACAATAATATTGGTATCTGTTGGATGCATGGCCATCTGCACTACCAGCACATTTCCCATTCCGCTATTTTTCTGCGTCCAGGTTTTTCCGCCATCCATACTTTTCCAAACACCCATTCCGCCACCATAATAATTGGCATCACCCGTACCCAGATAAATGGTATTTGGATTTTTATAATTGATGAGTCCTGAAGCACAAGCTGTATTCGGCAAACCATCTGTTAGGGCTTTCCAGGTTTGGCCTTCATTGCTGCTTTTCCATAACCCGCCGGAGGCAGAAACCGCAAATAGAATATTACTGTCTGTCGGGTGAAAAACAAGGTGGCTCACACGCCCCATTCCAGTGGTTTGCACACTCGGATTTTCGGGAAATTTCACCATTCCCAATTGGCTCCACTGGTCGTTTTGCGACAGCAATGATGTGGTGAGAATAAAACATAAAATGAATAAAATATTTTTCATCTGGAAGTGGTGTCCGAGTGATCCTTTTTCCACTGTTGAATGATATCGTATTCGGTCATCACCATTCCATTTTCTTTTATGCGATATTGGTTTTTTTGTTTCCAATTTAAAAATTTTTTGTAATCGTAAACCTCATTCAAATTGCCGGAATTTTCTTCTTTTTTTTCGCGTTCAAAGATATTTTCACCTTCATTATCTTCATCGCGGATGGGGCGTTGTTTTCCCTTCCAATACAATTCAAAGGCAGAAACAGTAGCAGCGAATGGAACCAGGGTATCCGCCATCATGGTTTTCCAATATGCTGTTTGCATGGTGTCTTGTTGTCGTCTGGTGAATTCTTTGGCATTTCTTCGGGCCTGTATGTGGGAGCAAGCGTACAGACAGAAAACCACACCAAACAGCAAAAACACCCACCGGTTCATTTTTCAAATTTAGGTATTTGCCCATTGCCATAAAAGGCAATTCAAAGGAGATTAGGCTGTTTGGAATTTATTCCTCAACTACCCCAAATCCGGTTGTAATTAGAGATGCAATGGTGTGAAAAGACAAAAGGTTAAATTCACGCAGGAGGCGAGATTTATTTTGAGAATCCTGAAATTCGATTTGCACTTCATCCATTAAATTAAAAAAAATACCTTATTCAACCCCTTCAGGGTTGGTATGCCGTAACGCCTTCGGCTATTGAGGTTGAATCCCTTCGGGATTCTGAATAAACTCAGGTAAATATCCGGTGTGGTTTGAAAATATATTCAGATTGTGCATGTCATTTAAAACCAGAATCCCGAAGGGATTCAACTTCCATAGCGCAGCGATAATGATTTGAAGGGGTTTGGCGGAATTTTTGCGCCGGAGGCAGGCAAAAAATGTGACAAACCCATAAACGAAAATTGAAATTAATTAATGGTGCATCAAAATCTGTTGCAGAATATTGTGTCCATTGGCATCCAATACAATTCCCACGTAAACCCCGTCAGATAAGCCGTTGATGTCAATCACATTGTTCGTGTTTTGCTCAGGAATTTATTGTGATTCCTTGGTATTGGGTTTAAAATTCTCATCCATTGTAACGAAATTCAATTGTAAAACCAGAATCCCGAAGGGATTCAACTTCCATAGCGCAGCGATAATGATTTGAAGGGGTTTGGCGGATTTTTTGCGCCGGAGGCAGGCAAAAAATGTGACAAACCCATAAACAAAATATGAAATAAATTAATGGTGCATCAAAATCTGTTGCAGAATTTTGTGTCCATCGGCATCCAAAACAATTCCCACGTAAACCCCGGCAGATAAGCCGTTGATGTCAATCACATTGTTCGTGATTTGCACAGGGATTTGTTGTCATCCGATATTAGCTCGTTTCAAAAGGATTCGATTTCAATGAAATTACAAATGTCCTAACAGAATCCCGAAGGGATTCAACTTCCGTAGCGCAGCGATAATGAAATGTTGGAAGGGTTTGGCGGATTTTTTGCGCCGGAGGCAGGCAAAAAATGTGACAACCCATAAACAAAATATGAAATAAATTAATGGTGTATCAAAATCTGTTGCAGAATTTTGTGTCCATCGGCATCCAAAACAATTCCCACGTAAACCCCGGCAGATAGGCCGTTGATGTCAATCACATTGTTCGTGATTTGCACAGGGATTTGTCGTCATCCGATATTAGCTCGTTTCAAAAGGATTCGATTTCAATGAAATTACAAATGTCCTAACAGAATCCCGAAGGGATTCAACTTCCGTAGCGCAGCGATAATGAAATGTTGGAAGGATTTGGCGGATTTTTTGCGCCGGAGGCAGGCAAAAAATGTGACAAACCCATAAACAAAATATGAAATAAATTAAATGTGCATCAAAATCTGTTGCAGAATTTTGTGTCCATCGGCATCCAGTACAATTCCCACGTAAACCCCGGCAGATAAGCCGTTGATGTCAATCACATTGTTTGTATTTTGAACAGGAATCTGAACGCCATTGTACGAAAATAATTCGAATTTATAACCGGATTTCATTCCGCTGATTTGCCAAAAATCAGAACCTGGATTTGGAAATATTCGGATGTTCTGCATTTCATTTTTCCCCACAGAATTGATTTGTGGTTTTGCATCCAAATATTGCGGATAATCTTCATAACATATGCTGTAATCCTGAATCGCATTGGTAAAATCTTTGGCGGTCATGCTGTGTTCTAAACTCACATTGCATACGCCATGTGTATCCTGACAGGAATTATATGCCGCCTCACCTGGCAATGCGCCTTTCTTTCCCAAAATGGTAATATAACCCGGATCGGTATTGAAATCCGCATGGCTGTATCCCACTTTTTTTAATGTATTCATTACTGCATTAAAATTGCTCAGAGGCGTAATCTGGGTATTGGTTATGGCGATATAATCGCCGATGTTCATGGCTTCTACAAAACTATCGAATTCCAGTTGTCCGGCGGAAGTGGTTATATCGAAAGTGTAAAATATTTGGTAATCAGGACCGCCTCCAAATGTTGACCACTTGCTTCCGTATTCACAATGCGGCACCAATTGCCCAACCGGCTTTCTATTCAATGTATTGGCATCAAAAACAATGGCTAAAAGCGGTTGTTCACAAACACCAAAATGCAGATTTGGTGTAGATGCACTGTTCAATTTAATACCACTATTTGCTGTTCCTGCAGAAATAAAAACCGCTTCCGAAGGACATGGGGTAACGTTTTCAGGAAATGCATCGGCACTGCCTGACACCGAGTTTTTGGTATAATAGATTTTAACACCTGTAATGATGATGGTGTCTTTGTTAATATCCTCATTAGCTGTGGTGCTCATCAATGCGGAATCTCCGGGTTTTAATGTGCTGTCCAGGGCGGGAATCTGAATGGTTTTGTATTTAAATGTATATTTTCCACTGGCATTAAAACTGCCCTGATATTGGTATTTGCCGCCACCGGGGATGGTAATGGAAGGAGTAAATGTGAGTCCGCCGGTTTGATGAAAGAATCGCATGGAAGCGCTCACCAACTTCACCGTGTCGCTGCCGGTATTCTTTACATACCAGGAACATACATTTTTATTGGTAACCGCTTTAATGGAAAATTGCGCCTGTATTGGCAGTAAAATGAGGGCTAAAATGCCAAGGCTGTAGAATTTCTTCATTGAATTTGCAAAGAAAACACCAACGGCAGAATGGCTATCCACATTGTACAGCGATACCCAATTTTACGCACAAGTGATTCACTTAGCTTTCCTGCAGGGCTTCCCAGAATTCCACTGCACGGCGGGTGTGCGGAATTACGATGGTTCCACCTACAATATTGGCGACAGCGAGAATTTCAAACATCTCAGGGCTGCTCACCCCCAAAGCATGGCACTTATCGAGGTGGTATTTCACACAATCATCGCAGCGCAACACCAGTGATGCCACTAATCCCAGCATTTCTTTGGTTTTGCTGTCGAGCGCGCCATCGGCGTAGGTATTGGTATCCAGATTAAAGAGTCGTTTGAGTACCAGATTGTCTGCATCCAGTATTTTCTGGTTCATTTTTTCCCTGTAGGAATGGAAGTCTTCTACTGCCTTATTCATAGAATTTTCAGAATGGGTTTGCAAGGTACTCCGATTTTACTATTTTTGCACCCTCGTTCGCGATTCGGTGCGGTAGTTCCGTTCCGACTTTGACCGAAGGAAATTAGTCGGACGTGAATCCAGATAAGCGAAACAAAGTGGAGCTTCATCCGGACTCAGTGGAATTAAGGCTGACTTCTTAAAAGAACGGTGCGGTAGCTCAGTCGGTAGAGCAAAGGACTGAAAATCCTTGTGTCGGGGGTTCGATTCCCTCCCGCACCACAAAATTCCCCAAAAAGGCTGCCCAACAGGCGGCCTTTTTTGTTGGAATTTTGTGTCCGGACAACCATACTGCAAGTATGGTTCGTCCTGGCACCCCAAAAAAAGAATTTGCAATACCTTGTGCCTACATTCTATTCTCTGAAAAATTCGGCACCTACTACAAAGGCAGCACTGTTGATTTAGAAAACTGCCAATAGAAGCATAACACAGGGAAAGTCAAATACACTAAACCAGGCATTCCATGGCGGATTGTTTTGGTATTGGAAAAATCCACTATTTCTGAAACGAGAATTTTAGAAAGAAAATTAAAAAATATCACATCACATGTGAGGTTGGGGAAGGTTTTTGAAAAATATTTATACTTCAGGATTGGGGATAATATGACAAAATAAGAAGCCGAACAATGGATATTTAATACTGCATCTTATTTTTGTTTCAAGACTTCTCAGGCTATTTCATGGTTAAATGAAGTAAAATGTAAGGGAATTTTAAAAAAATGTCTAAATCAATTATTAAAGTAAATTAGATGTCAAATAAAGATTTTATTGAGAAACTCCAGGTGTTTTATGAGGGGGAGTGGTGTGTAATTAACTCTATAGTCTCAATTGGAGAAAACTACTTTGTTTGCCTTTTAAGAGATAAAAATCCAGAAAAATTTAAAGGGAATATTTTACGACTTGAATATAATGGCAAGATAACACATAAAATTGGTTATGGCAGTTATGTTTTTAAAACAAAAAATGGTGATTTGGGGGTGTACGATGATGGGATGGAGTTGTATTACAATCCAATTACATTAGAATTGAATGGTGATGAATGGGTGAAATAAATGCATGAATATTTCAATATTCTGCAATGTCTTCAGGAAAGTTCGGAATCGGTTTAAAATAAATTATGAGTTCAATTTATAATAAACATTTAAAAATTGTTGATTTCAACTATCCAATCAGATCTATATTGGAGTTGCCAGATCGGTATGTTATTGTGTTGGAAATACCTTCGGAAATTCATTATCCAAATAATGTATTCTGTTATAACAAAGATGGTAAATTGCTATGGCAAGTCGAATCTCAGGAGCTTTTGCATCCGATCACATCTTATTATGGACTTGAGTATAAAGATAACCACCTTATTATTTTTAGTTCTTCCATAGAAAGGGAAATTGACATCAATACCGGAAAAATCATTAACGCAGATTTTTTCAAATAAAAGTGTAACGATTAATTGTATAAAAAATATTCAATTTCATAAACCCTGATTTAAAGGGAAGTCCGCTCAACTGCTGTAAACCGACCTCTTAGGTCTTCAAAAATAACCATCGCAGCGCAAGGTTGACTAACAACATAAATTTCCTATGTTGCTCTTGCCAGTTTTGCCTTACTTATCCCAAACTAAAATCAATAAAGTATTATCAAAATATTTACTATCTTTCATTATCAAATACCATGAAAAACACTGCATCATTTTCCGCAAAATGCAATGTCAGGCCGGATATTGCATGTAAACTCATATTGTCTGTAGACGGATTAAAAGCCTGGTGGATTGGAAATATCACTATCAGCCATATGGATGAAACGTGGCCTTCCCCTGGCTCAAAGATGGTTTGGAAAGCAGGCGGGGGAAAGTTTCAGGCAGAAATAACCGAAGATTCCAGACCTGCCAAAGTGGTTATGAAGGTAAACACCCCGTCTGCAGATTCTACAATTACACATAGCTTTGATTTGTTACCCGAAGGTGGAACATTGTATACCAAAACAGTGGTAGGAATTTTTCGTACCCCCATATCCCGATTCTTTGCCAAACCCATGATGTGGATGCTCCAGAAATTTGTTGTCAAAGAAGTGAAAAAAGCAGCACAATTTGTGGATGATTTGAATCAACATAGTTGAGCTATTTCACGCCCGTCGCAGGCCTCCTGACTTGCAGCGCAGCGCATGAAGACCAACGACAGACATGATTTAGTTTTAGAAAAAAATGCGCATTTAGGCTGTTGGTCGCCGCATGCTTCGCCAATGCAGCATGAGGACCAACAGTGTCAAGCCTGGTAGATCATCGTTGGTCCTCATGCCTTACCTGCGCAGCGCAAGGCGACCAACGATATAAAAACCCAAAACAGGTTTCTCGAAACATTGTATATTTGGTTGTTTTCCCTGCCTTTTATAAAATGATAAAACAGAAAATTATTTCACTCTTATTATCTGGGTTGTCATGGATTTTGGCTAACTCTCAAATTCCGGAACTGGTTCTTCCTACAGGCCACACAGCACCGGTTTTGTCAGTGGCTTTTAGTCCCAATGGTCAATATCTCACCTCACTTTCCGAAGATAAAACTGCTATTGTATGGGAGGTGGAAACAGGCAATAAACTGGTGACTCTGGACTATCAGAAAGAAATATTCCGAGAAGTACGATATAATTCAACCGGTGATTTCCTTGCCTTAATTTCAGATTCCGGTATTGTAGTATACAACCTAAATAACAAGGAATTTGCTTACAGAATAAAGGACGCAACCGGAATTCAATTCGATCCGCAGGGCAATTCGGGATGGGTTTATGGAAAATCCGGACAAATATTTTATGTAAATTTTGAAACGAGTAAAATCCGGATAACCCAAAAGTTGGTATTGGATGGTGCGCTAAATAGCGTTATGTATCAGCCGCTTTCTAATGCGTTACTCTTAATTACTGATTCTGCTGTTTTTGATTTTAACATTAAAAAGAAAAAAATAGTAAAACAAATGGATGTTGGTGACAGAATAATTAATAGTGTTTTGTCTCCTGATGAAAATTACTTCTTAATTCTAACAGATCAATATTTTATTCGTGTTTTATCTAACAATTGGGATAAGAAGGATACCTTCCCGGAAGGGTATTACATGCCTCAGTTGTTGCCGTCAAAGGCTGGAGGACATTTGTTGGTGATGGGCGATGGATTTGAGTCCAATATGGTTGAATTGTTTGAAACAAATAATTTTAAAAGATTATTTTCCTCAGATACAATTTATTCCATTTATGATACCATTGCAGTGGAAGAAAATGGTATTATGGTTGCAAAACCTGCGGGGAAATACAAAATCACCATTCCAAGACACCTGAAGTACCGCGCACCCTGTTTGTCGGAAAACGGGCAATTTCTGAAAGCCGGAAATGTAATCTGGAATTTCAGGGAAAGTGCAAAATCCTATGAGTTTGATGAATGGCATTTGATGCGAACTGATTTTACCTCGGATTCCAAATATTTTATCATTCAAAACAGAGACTATTCCTTGTCATTAATTCGAGCGTATGATGGAGAAATTATTCGAGCTTTTAAAGGACTGGGTTATTCTGCAGAAATTGCTGCAATGAGCCGCAACGGTAATTTCTGTGCGTTAAAATGTAATGATTCAGTGGTGAGGGTATTTGATTTTAAAACGGCTGCGGCAATTAATTATTTAAAAGGGCATAAAAAGAGTATTACAAGTATTAAATTCAATACAGGTGGCAATAAAATTCTTACCATGTCGGAAGATTCTACTGCCAGAATATGGGATGTTGCAACCGGCCATCAGCTTGCAAGTTATCATCCGGTTTTATTGGAATACAACCCTGCGTCCTTTGATGGGGATAGTGATTTGGTTTATGTACCGGAAATAGAATATGATACAATGGTCATAGAAGATATCGAGGATCCGGAAAAGCAAGAATGGATAATAAGACCAAGATTATATGAAGAACGGAAGTTTCAGTTCTATTTATCGAATGTCGTAACACATTCTACAGACCTTTCATTTGCTGCAAAAACAGAGATGGATTATGAAAGGAATATTTATGATTCCATTTCAATTTTTCGCAGCGACACCTTGTATTACTCCGGCCGGTTGAATATTACTACCAATGAAACAGGCAGCAATTCTGTAATTAAAAAATTGGAATTTAGTTACAACAATAAATATCTTTTTATTGCGGATCACAATAAATACATTCATGTATTTGATCTGGAAAGAAAAAAGAAAATTTGGGAAGCTACGGGCACAGATTTCATTTACAGTGCAGATCCCGACATTATTGGTATTCTCAGAAATGGGAGCCTGACTTTTGTTTCTTGTAAAAATGCAAATTGGATATACAGTTATGTTTCTGTAGATGTACAAAATTATATCACAACAGATTATCATGGCCGATATGATGGCACGGAAATGGCCAGAAATAATTTGTATTTTTTATGCGGCAGGGAAATTATAAAATTGGAACAATTTAAATCCCTGGCATGGGAACCAGACCTTGTTGCAAAAATCAATGGTGTGAATAAAGAACCGATTTCTGCAAAGGCCATTTCGGAAATTGACCTGTGTGGCCAAAGCGGGAGAATACGGCAGTTAGGTCTTATTCAGGGGAAATATACTTTTGAAGTAATTCCGGGAAATCAGGCAATAGAATATTTTGAATTCAGAGTGAATGACAAAATTATCAAAGTAATTGAAGCAAAAAATGTAAAAAAACACAAAGGAATTTACAAAATAAAAATAGATTCCATCGAAGTGTCGCCGTACTTGATAAGTGGCGCAGAAAACAAGCTGACGTTAAGGACTGCCTGGAATTCCGGGGCCCTCAAATCACGGGGTGAAAACATCATTATTAAACCTGTTTTTCATAAATCGCCAACTAATATTTATATAGTTTCAATTGGAATCAGCGAATACAAAGGAGAAAAATTAAAGCTGAGTTATGCCAGCAAAGATGCCCGGGATATTTATGAAACCATGAATCGGTCTGCAAGGTTATTTCTCAATGATACTGCGGGGAAAGCGGTGCATTCCTATTGTCTGAATACAACTCCTGAAGCGGATATGTGGCCTGACAAATTGCACATAAAACAGGTATTTCAAAGGATTATGGATTCTGCAAAAGCAGACGATATTGTATTTGTTTTTTTTGCCGGACATGGAATACTCGAAAGCGGAAATTCCAAATTGTTTTTGTTGTCTGCGGATGCTGCAGATTTTAATATACAGGGAGTGCAGAAGGATGTTGCAATCAGCACTACAGAATTGAATACCTGGATGCAGGGAATTAAAGCCAACAAGCAAATTTTAATTTTGGATGCTTGTAACAGTGGTCAGGCTTTAAGCGATCTCACCAATCTTTTGGCTGCCAGAAATATGCCCGCCGATCAAAGACGAGCGCTGGAAAATTTAAAGGATGAAACCGGTATTTGTATTTTATCTGCATCTGCATCCGGGCAATCTGCATATGAAACCAGTATTTACAATCAGGGATTGCTCACATATAGCCTGCTTTCCGGAATTAAATTCGGAAGCGGACTGCGCGACAATCGCTTTATTGATGTAAACCTGTGGTTTGCTAATGCATCAGAAAATGTGGGTGTTTTGGCAAAGGAAATTGGCGGCAGGCAGGATCCTCAAATTATGGGAAATGGCAGTTATTCTATTGGAATGGTTAGCGCAGCAATATCAGATTCCATTTATATGCCGGAATTAAAACAACTTTTTAAAAGAAGTAAAATGATTCAGGATGAAGAATTGTTGAATGACGATTTGGAGCTTTCCTCCTGGTTGGATCGTTCCCTGACAACATACTCGTACCAAAAGAACAGCAGAATTTCTTTTATTGCCGATAATACATTTTCCAGTTCTTATTCTATTCGCGGCAGGTATAACATTCAAGGTGACTCCGTAGTGGCCAGAATTTCTTTGATAATAGGCCAAAAGGAAAAGGTGTATCAGTTTGAAATTGCAGGCAAATCAGATAACCCGGAGAAGATGGCATTGGAGATAGTAGAGAGAATTGCAGTTTGGCTTCATGAAAATTAAAGTATGTAATGCTGTTGGTCGCCGCATGCTTCACTAATGCGGCATGAGGACCAACAGCGCTAGGCTGGGTAGATCTTCATTGCTCCTCATGCCTTGCCTGCGCAGCGCAAGGCGACCAACAACATCCATTGCCACCTGCCCAATCCCTAATACACTTTAGTCTAGCATAGAATATCCCCATATCTGCAACCGTTAAATTTGCATCATCTTGCGGAGGAGTATTTTCATAGCATTGTTTTTTCTGGGTTTTGGCTCTGCACACGCCAGTTGGGCGCCGCGCGATTCTGTTCGCTATGCACTTTATGCCAATAGCCCGGGATTTCGTGTAGGACTGGATGGAAGAAACTCTTTTTTAAACGGACATGCAGTTCGTGTTGGCGGTTTGCGTTTTGGATTTGACTACAAAAAAATTGGAGTATATACGGGTTATTACAATACCAATTTTGTGGAATTCGGTGCCACAGATACTATCCACACCGGATTTGGTTATGTAAGTTCCACACTCGAATACAGCCTGTACAGAACCTGGCGCTTTGAAGTTGTAAATACATACCAGATAGGACTTGGAAATGCCTTTGACCGCCGCATTTCGGGTACAGATGTTACCCGCAATTTTCAGGGAGTAGTTGTACCGGTAGAAGCAGGTTTGTCAGGTACTGTGCGTTTTTTGCGCTATTTCGGCTTTTGTGCGGGTTTTGGTATTCGTCTCAGCCCATTTAATAGTTATGGCTTTACAGGCACTTATTATTCTTTTGGGCTAACCTTTTTTACTGGAACCATGTACCGCGATGCAAAAAAACTTTATCATAAGCTGAAACGGGAATAGTTTTGGCCTCAAGCCTCAAGCCGCAAGCCTCAGGCCTTTATTCGTAAATGTTGTTACCTGGTTTTTTTTGAAAATCTGATAGTAACATTTCACATATCCCGTTGTTCAAACGAATCCAAAATCAATTATAGAACATAGGGGCCATCTTTCAAAAGTTGCTAAATATGCATAGTCAATTGATTTGAAACCAAGAGCAAATAAAACATCTATTTCAAAAGCCTTAAATTCAGGCTACTCGGCCTAACCCTCTAATGCTCTAAAGCTCAAAATAATCCAGCTAATCTTTAAAAGCTTGTGGCTTGAGGCCTATAGCCTGCGGCTTTCCCCTCAAAACTGCCCGTTCGCCTTATCGTTCTTGTGCTTGTCCATGTAGTCAATAAAATCGGCTAACTTGTCTACATCAATTCGATTCGCTAGAATTTTTTTGTTCTGATCCAATACAAAAATAGTAGGACTTGCAATTACATAATAACGTTGTAACTGGTCTGCCCAATATTGGCTGCGCACTGTTCCACGGATCAAATGTAAAAACGGCTGTGATTCGGGATGTTCCTTGTAATATTCATCAAATTCCTTGCCTTTATCAGCAGAATGCAGGGCAATAACTTTCCATCCTTTGGCCTTATTCTCTTCATAAACTTTTGCAAGTTTTGGCATTACTTCTCTGCAATGTCCGCAAGTGGGGTCCCAAAATATTAAAATGGTATAGCTTGCAGGGATTTCATTGGTTTGTACCCATTCGCCCTTGCTGTCCTGTAATTCCAGTGCAGGTGCGGTTCTTCCAATCACTGTTTCATTCATGTCCACCGCATGCTCGCACATTTTGGCAATAGTGCCGCTGTCTGCCCACCACGCTTTGCCTTTGCAATAGCTTTCAAATGCCATATGAATAAACACACGATCCAGTCCCATGATATTGCTGGTTTCAAATCGGTTGGTTAAATACCAGATGATATATTTCTCTACCTCGATGGTGTTTTCAGATTTTTTCATCAACATATTACATTCCTGAATGCAGGTATCCGCATCGGATATAATTACTTTATCGAAATAGATATCCAGTTTTTGTTTTAAAATATTTACGGGCATGCGTACCAATGCGTCTTCACCCAAATCCACATGGTCCCAGTAATGCGCTCTGTAATAGCGATAAGGATAAGTGCTGTCTTTGGTGCCATCTGCTTTGGTTGGTAATTCCGTTGGAAAATCGGCATCCACCATGGCATATAAAAATCTGGAAAGAATATGGTCGGGATGCGCTTTGATATAATCGGCATCGTAATTGTTTTTCTTTTCCATCAAAGCAGTACGTTCCTTACCCAATAAGTCTTTGGTAGCTTTGGTAGTGTCTTTTTTTAACTGATCGTCTATTTTAATTATTTGTTCTACTATGCGCGATTTGCCAAGTTGATAATCCAAAAATCCCTGGTTTTGATCGGAACCGGTAATCTTCATTTTGGAATAATAATCTCCTTCATAAAAGGAAGTATCGCTGGTAATCAGAAAATTCTGGTCATCATCTACTATAAATTCAAAGAAGCCTCTTTTTTGGGGCAAAACAAACAGATACATACCGCGCTGCAACTTTTGCTTTCCGGTAAAATCTGCAATACCTTTTTTGTCTACAACAGTAGTATCACGCAGGTATTTTCCGTCTAAATGGTAATCTGCGAGATAAACAGTATCGCCGACTTTAATTCCATTAATTTTAAATTTCAGAGAATAATCACCTGCTTCACGACCGTCCCAGGCTTTTGCATTGTGCAGGGTTTTGTCGAAAAACACGCCTGCGCCATTGGGTTTAATGGGTTTAGGTCTTTGATAGGGTGTTATCTGAGCGTTAACGGCTGAGGAAAAAAATCCAATTGCAGTAAGCGAAAAAAGTATAGCTGCGCGCATATTTTTTGTAGTTCTGTCAGAAATAGACAAATTTTGTTCCAAAAAGTTGTTTGAATGCCGGAAGAATTGTCCTTTTTTGATCAGGTTTATGAAGTGGTACGATGTATCCCCAAGGGAAAAGTAACCAACTATGGCGCAATTGCACGCTATCTGGGCACAGGAAAAAGCAGCAGGATGGTAGGCTGGGCAATGAATGCCAGCCACATTTCAGGTTTAAAAGTTCCTGCACATCGCGTGGTAAATCGTCTTGGAATTTTATCTGGAAAAGCACATTTCGGTGATCCTCAAGCCATGCAAAGACTTTTGGAAAAAGAAGGATTGAAAATCGAAAACGACAGAATCAAGAATTTTGAAGCTCACTTCTGGGACCCTTCCAAAGAATTGGAATTGCCCTGACTAAGGCCAAATCTCCATTTTGGGATAAGGTGCAATGATGGACACTTCTTCATTAGTCACCGGGTGTACAAACGTTAGTTCATATGCATGCAAACCAATGCTGCGATCGGATAAAGGGACTTTCGCACCATATTTTAAATCCCCCGCCAATGGCATTCCCGCTTTGGACAATTGTGCGCGAATCTGATGAAATCTTCCCGTCTCCAAAGTGATTTCCAACAAATACCCATTCTTGTATTTTTGAAGCAACCGGTAATGGAGAATAGCTTCTTTCGTGCCGGGTTTTTCATTTAAATAGGTAAGCGCGCGGTGCGTTTTTGAATCCTTTCCCAAAAAATGTCTGAGTGTATCATTTTCTTTCGTTGGCTCAAAAAAAGTTATCGCATGGTAAATTTTTTTGGTTTCTTTTTTTCGAAACAATTCATTCATCCTTGTTAATCCTTTGGAGGTTTTGGCCAATAAAACCACACCGCTTACAGGTCTGTCCAACCTGTGAATCAATCCAATAAATGCCTTTCCGGGCTTTTTATACTTAATTCTAAGATACTCTTCTGCCTCATCCAGCAAATGCCTGTCACCAGTAATATCGCCCTGCACAGCAAGCCCTGCAGGTTTGTTTACAGCCAATAAATGGTTGTCTTCATAAAGTACAGAAAGCACGGCGCAAATTAAACAACAGAAGATTCAAATTGCCTTCGCCCGCAGCCTCCCTTATTTTTGCAGCTTTTATAATCTTGAAAAACCCTTTTGTACAATATCGGTTGGAAATGCAGGAAGCGATTAAACTCGCATTTCCCATCATATTGGGGCAATTGGGTGTTATCCTTATGGGTGTGGCAGATACCATTATGGTTGGACGTCTGGGCAGCGATGTTTTGGCAAGCGCCAATCAGGCAAACAATATTTTTTTTATGGTTTCCGGAATCACCTTCGGTGTTCTTTTTTCTGTTAGTACATTAGTGAGTATAAAAGTAGGAGAGGGAAGGGCATCTGATAGTTTTATTACCTACAGAGCCGGACTCGCGGCTGCCATTATTTTATTTGCCTTTCAATTTACAGTACTGGAAATCATCGCATCCAATTTTCAATGGTTGGGGCAAACAGAGCCGGTAAATCAAATGGCACCGGGATTTTTGCGCATCATTAATTTCAGTATTCTGCCGATGCTTTTAATTATTACCGCGAGACAATTTACAGATGGACTGGGCCACACCATGGTAGCTATGTTCATTACCATTGGCGGGTTATTAATGAATATTTTTTTAAATTATTTGCTGATATACGGCAACTGGGGATTTCCAAAACTGGGTTTAAATGGCGCAGGTTGGGCAACTCTGATTTCCAGAATTTTAATGGCATTATCTGCCCTTTGGTACATCCGATATGCTCCGGCAGTTGCAAAATACCGTCCCATGAAAATGCCAAGTTGGGAAGCCATAAAAGCGGAATTACCTGAAATCTGGAAAATTGGGCTGCCCATAGGATTGCTAACATTTGCAGAATGGGCATGCTTTAGTATCAGCGGTATTATGGTGGGCTGGCTTGATGACAATCCGCAGGACAATACTCGGCTGGCGGCGCATGCAGTAGCTTTAAATGTGGCCAGTGTTACCTATATGGTTGTAAGTGGAATTGCTATTGCAGGTTCTATTATGGTGGGCAATGCTTACGGGGAAGAAAACAAAAAGAAAATTAAGAATGTTGCCAATGCCATATTGTGGATCATCGTTGTTTTTGAAATCATCAACGCGCTTATTTTTATTTTATTCAACAGACAAATTGCAGATTTATACGGGGTAAAACCCGATGTACACAAATACGTTTTGCCTTTGCTGGCTATGGCCGCAATTTTTCAATTGGCAGATGGTATACAGGCTGGTGCCATGAATTTATTGCGTGGTATTAAAGATGTAAATTTTGCTTCCGGAATCTCGGTGCTTTCTTATTGGGTAATATCTCTGCCATTGTCTTATTTTTTGGGAATTGCAATGGAAGGAGATGTATATGGAATATGGCTTGGTTTCACAATCGGATTGTTCGTTGCAGCGTTATTTGGTGTATTCCGTTTTTATTTAAGACATAAGACCTTGAACTTTGAATATTAATTTATGAATAGAAGTGTCATAAAAGTCTGCCTGGTTTTGGCAGGTTTAAGTTTGGCTGGCAGTGCTTCTGCGCAAAAAAACAAAAAGAACGAACGGTTTCTGGATTTTACTGTTGGCCCTTCTCTGGGCTTCAGAATGATGACCAAGTACACGGTGCCCGATAATTATAAGGGAACTACCAACGAGTATACCGATTCTTTAAATAAAGGCGACAGACCAGGACAGAGCCTGAATATTGGAGTAAACCAGATGTGGAAGAAAAATGCATTTGATGCATTTAGTGTTGGTTTGTCTTATACCACTCTGTCATTCCGCAGAATAGTGGATGATGTCCGTTTCGGCGACAGCGTTCATTTACTGGGAGTTATTCCCACCATCATACAAGCTGGTATTTTGCAGGTGAAATACGATTACCGTTATCGCTACCTCGAAATTCCGTTTATGTGGTATAGAACTGCTGAAGGGTATGGAAACCTTCGTGATTTTGATCTATGGTATTCTTTTGGTGTGGCTCCAGCGCTATTACTTGAAGACAAGGTCCGAATCCGCACCTTTGGATTTTCATATTACGGAGAAACCAAATTTGAAAAAAAGGATCCAACCATGCCCACGTATAAAGTAAATGCCATTGCACAATTGGGTTTCCGCGCCCATTATCATTTGTATCATAAACTACATGGCATTTTCCAACCACGAATTCGCATACCGGTTTTACCTCAGGTTCATGGACACCAAACCATTTGGATTCCACAATTTACTGTGGATTTGGGATTGGTATATTTGATTGACAAGGAAAAAGACAACAAGAAATAACGCGCCAACCCCTTTCACTTGTATTCTACCGAAATGCGAGTGATTTTTTAATCCATACCTGATTTAGGGGAAAAGCATCCCTGACTATTCCTGGGGTAATTCGATATTTTAACAGACAATTTATTGCAGGCCGAGTGGAGCTGTTAAGCGATAATTGAATGAGACAATTTATTGTGGGCTTAGCGAAGCTGGTAAATGACTTTTGTAAGATGCAATTTATTTCGGGCTGAGCATAACTGCTAAAGGACTTTGAAACGAGACAATTTATTGTTGGCTGAGCGAAGCTGGTAAATGACTTTTGTAAGATGCAATTTATTGCGGGCTGAGCGGAGCCGAAGCCCAAAAAAGTAGCCCATACACTGGCAGGTATATGGGCTTCCGGAGGGTATTGATTCATTAGAATGAATCAAAATCTTAATAACACCAAAGCCGTATTGGCTTTTTAGTAAATCAAAGGTATGTCCGTTTTTTGAGCTGTTATAGTCTGATTTATCAAACTGCCTTTTCGATTTACGAAAATACGCTTGTGATTTGTAGGCATTTTTCGCTATCCGTTTAAGCTCTGTATGACCTGATTTTACTTGCCGTTGAGTTTGGCAGCAAGGTATTCGCGGTTCATGGTTGCAATTACACTCAAAGGTATTTCTTTTGGACATTCTGCCGCACATGCTCCGGTATTGGTACATGCGCCAAATCCTTCCGCATCCATCTGATTCACCATTGCAACTACTCGGCTTTGTCTTTCTGCTTTGCCCTGTGGCAACAATGCAAGTTGGGTAACTTTTGCACCCACAAACAACATGGCACTCGCATTTTTACATGCGCTTACGCAAGCACCACAACCAATGCAGGTAGCAGCTTCAAATGCCTTGTCCGCAATTTCTTTTGGAATTAAAATATTGTTTGCATCCACCGCATTTCCGGTATTTACCGAAACAAATCCACCTGCAGCAATAATTCTGTCGAAGGCAGTGCGATCCACACTCAAATCTTTAATAACGCCGAATGAATTGGCTCGAAATGGTTCCACCACAATAATATCACCATCTTTAAAACTGCGCATATGCAATTGGCAGGTAGTAATTCCACCTTTAGGACCATGTGGTCTACCATTAATTACCATGCTGCACATCCCGCAAATTCCCTCTCTGCAATCGTGATCAAATGCTACAGGATCTTTGCCTTCGGTGATTAACTGTTCATTGAGAACGTCAAACATTTCCAGAAAACTCATATCCGGATTTGCCTGCACTTTATAAGTTTCAAAACTACCGGCGCTCGTTTCGTTTTTTTGACGCCAAACTTTTAGAGTAACGTTTATTCCTTTTTCCATTCGATTTCTTATTTATAACTGCGCTGCGCTATTTTGATATTTTCGTAAACCAGATTTTCCTTGTGCATATCCCAATCCGACATGTTTTTGAATTCCCATGCAGCTACATATTTGAAGTTGTCGTCATCGCGCATCGCTTCACCTTCCTCGGTCTGGTATTCTTCGCGGAAATGGCCTCCGCAACTTTCATTGCGATGCAGTGCATCTTTGCACATCAATTCGCCCAATTCCAAAAAGTCTGCTACGCGACCTGCTTTTTCCAATTCAGGATTGAATTCAAAACGGGATCCGGGAACGCGAACTTCTTTCCAAAATTCTTCTCGCAACTGCTGAATTTCAGCAATGGCTTCTTTCAAGCCCTCTGCTGTTCTTCCCATGCCACATTTGTTCCACATTATTTGTCCCAGTCTGCGGTGAAAACTTTCTACTGTTTGTCCGCCCTGAATTCCCATTAAAGTATCCAAAACATCGGCACAGCGTTTTTCTGCTTCAACAAAAGCTTCGTGATCTGTGGGAATGCTCTTGGTTGCAATTTCTTTACTTAAATAAGTTCCAATGGTATAAGGAATTACAAAATATCCATCTGCCAAACCCTGCATCAGTGCAGAAGCTCCGAGGCGGTTGGCACCGTGATCGCTGAAATTCGCTTCGCCCAATGCATAAAGCCCGGGAACGGTGGTCATCAATTCATAATCTACCCACAGCCCACCCATGGTATAATGCACCGCAGGATAAATGCGCATTGGAACCTCGTATGGATCCTCATCGGTAATCTGTTTATACATATCAAAGAGGTTGCCGTATTTTTCCTTTATTACCTCTTTGCCAAGCTTTACCAGAGTTTCATCATCCGGGTTTTCTATCCCCAACTTTGATGCTTCAGCCCGGCCATATTTGTTCATTAAATTAAAACGGAAATCCAGATATACCGCCATTTTACTTGGTCCAACGCCATATCCTGCATCACAGCGTTCTTTTGCTGCGCGGCTGGCCACATCTCTGGGGACCAGGTTCCCGAAGGCTGGATAACGGCGCTCCAGGTAATAATCCCGCTCTTCTTCCGGAATATCGTTGGGGTTGCGGTTGTCTCCTTTGGCCTTGGGCACCCAAATTCTGCCGTCATTTCTCAAAGATTCGCTCATTAGTGTGAGCTTGCTCTGATAATGTCCGGAAACCGGAATGCAGGTAGGGTGAATTTGCGTAAAACAAGGATTTCCAAAAAATGCCCCTGTTTTATGCGCTTTCCAGGCGGCAGTTACGTTGCTTCCCATGGCATTGGTACTTAAATAAAATACATTGCCATATCCACCGGTGCAAAGCAAAACTGCATGTCCAAAATGTCTTTCTAACTCGCCTGAAATCAGGTCCCTGGCAATAATACCTCTGGCTTTGCCATCAATTTTTACCACTTCAAGCATTTCGTGGCGGTTGTACATTTTTACATTGCCAAGTCCAATCTGTCTTTCCAAAGCACTATAAGCACCCAGTAACAGCTGCTGACCTGTTTGCCCTGCGGCGTAAAAAGTGCGCTGAACCTGGGTTCCGCCAAATGAACGGTTACTAAGTGTTCCGCCATATTCTCTCGCAAAAGGCACTCCCTGTGCCACACATTGATCAATGATACTTGCGGATACTTCTGCCAGCCTATGCACATTTCCTTCTCTGGCTCGATAATCGCCGCCTTTTATGGTGTCATAAAATAATCTGTAAACGGAATCGCCATCATTCTGATAGTTTTTCGCGGCATTGATTCCTCCCTGCGCCGCAATACTATGCGCCCGTCGCGGAGAATCCTGAAAGCAAAATGCTTTAACTTTATAGCCCATTTCAGCCAGCGATGCTGCTGCGCTTGCGCCAGCCAGCCCTGTACCTACTACAATAATTTCCAGATTTCTTTTATTCGCCGGATTTACCAGAGCAACTGAGCTGCGGTATTTGGTCCACTTTTCTGAGAGTTGTCCTTCCGGAATTTTTGAATCTAAGGTCATCTTTTATTAATCTCTTTTCTTAATTATTGAACAATGTTAAAATGCATAGCTACCGGCATTGCAGCAAATAGCACAGAAACAACTATGGCAAATCCGTTTCCTATTTGTTGAATCAACGGGGTATATAATGGATGGTTAATTCCCAAACTCTGAAAAGCACTTTGAAATCCGTGCATCAAATGGTAAGCGAGTGAAATGCAACCTAAAACATATGCGGCAACAACCCAGGGTTCCGCAAAAACTTCCTTCATCATTTCATAAAGGGTTTGTTCGCCTCCGGTAACCACATCTGTAAATCTGCTGATTACCCAAAAATGTCTGAGGTGGATAATTAAGAAGAGCAACAACAGGGTTCCCAATAATCCCATACTTCTGGAATACCAGGTACTGTTGGCATTTCCCGCAGTCTTGCCATATTTTTCCTTTCTCTTTTTTGCATTGTCATTCCAGAGATACAACCCTTGAATGATATGAATGAGCAGAAAAACGAACAGGCCAACTTCTATGGTTCTGATTAACCAGTTGGTACCCATGAATTCGGCTGCCTCGTTAAAGATTTCGCCGCCGTCATTAAAAAAAATCATGGCATTTACGCCGCAGTGAACCAGTAAAAAACTGATGAGAAATAATCCCGTCAGCGACATCATAATCTTCTTACCGATACTGGATTGGAACAGGAATCCGAATATTTTCATTATACTCTAAAGCGAATTAAATCGCCCGCAAATGTAACAAAAATGGGGTAAAGAGGGTTGGCTAATTTGCGTGAATTTCCACTATTTATAACCAATTTAAATACGGTCAATTTTCTTTATTGCGGTTTAATTTTTCTAAATATTTCCCGATTATATCAAATTCAATATTTACCAAATCTCCCGCCAATACTGAGCCTAAATTGGTGTGATCCCTGGTGTAAGGAATCAGTGCAACTGCAAATGCGCCATCTTTGCTTTCAGCTACCGTTAAGCTAACACCATTAATACAAACAGACCCTTTTTGGACTGTAATTCCCAATCTATGCTGATATTGAATTTCAATCCATAATTGTCCGTCGGAATTATCCAATCCTGAAATTACTCCTGTACCATCCACATGCCCCTGAACAATATGTCCGTCGAATCTTCCGTTTGCCGGCATACTTCGTTCTAAATTCACTTTAGTACCCGTTTCCCAATTTAGAATATTGGTTTTTATGGTGGTTTCATGTATTACCTGCACGCGGTGCATTCCTGGTTTTAACCCAACTACAGTTAAACAAATGCCATCATGGCAAATACTCTGGTCTATTTTACATTGTTCGCTAATCTCAGAGCGTATCCAGTAATTCCAGATATCTTCCAGCTGATACATTTCTTCCACCACACCCATGCATTCCACTATTCCGGTAAACATGCAGCAAATTTATTTGCATTGTACTGCAATTCCGCGTGATTGCTCGGGTTCTGCCACAATGTCACCAATTTGCTTTTGGCAAATTTGTTGATATTGCCACATCTGATGAATCCTGAAGAACAGAAAAGCGAAGAAATTATTGAAAACACCCAGGAAACGAATGGACAGGAATCTGTAAAGGAAGATGGAGCCGTTACAGAGCACTGGCCTGAAGATGAATCGGTTTCTGAAAACAATGCAAAGCTGAAAGAAGAACAGGAAAAATACCTGAGACTTTACAGCGAATTCGAAAATTTCCGTCGGCGCACAGCCCGTGAAAAAATGGACCTGATGATGACGGCTGGAAAGGATGTAATTGTTAGCATGTTGCCAATTTTGGATGATTTTGAAAGAGCACTCAAATCGGTTGAGCCTATGCGAAAAGAAAATGCAGCGGCTATTGAAGGATTTGAATTGATATTTAAAAAAATGCTATCAGGCATGGAAGCTATGGGCTTGAAGGCAATGGATTGTAAAGGGAAAGATTTCGATGTGGAATTGCATGAAGCAATCACTAAAATACAGGCCGGACCGGAAAATTCAGGTAAAGTGGTAGATGAAGCAGAAAAAGGTTACATGATGCACGATAAGGTAATCCGTTTTGCAAAAGTGGTAGTGGGAGAATAATAAAAATGAGCAACAAAAGGGATTTTTATGATATTTTGGGTGTGAGCAGAAATGCGAGTGCTGAAGAAATAAAAAAGGCGTACAGAAAACTTGCCATCAAATACCACCCCGATAAAAATCCGGGCGATAAAGAAGCAGAAGAACAGTTTAAAGAAGCCGCTGAAGCCTATGATGTGTTAAGCACACCAGAAAAAAAACAGCGTTATGACCAATACGGACATGCAGGAATGGGCGGTGCCTCCGGATTCCAGGGCGGTGGCTTTAGCATGGATGATATTTTCAGCCAGTTTGGTGATATTTTTGGTGATGAAAATTTCTTTGGCTCCTTTTTCGGTGGCGGAAATGGTGGAAGAGGTGGCAACCGCAGACCAGTTGGCAGTGCCATTCGCATTAAAATCAAACTCACCCTTGCGGAAATGCGCAATGGGGTTGAAAAGAAAGTAAAATACCGCAGATTAGTAGAAGCCAAAGGTGTTCAGTATACCGATTGTCGCAATTGCGGCGGTTCAGGTACCATGCGCCGCGTTACCAATACTTTTTTGGGTCAAATGGCTACAACAACCACCTGCAATGTTTGTCAGGGAATGGGAAAAGTAATAAGCAGCAAACCCAAAGAAGCCAACGATTTCGGGCAAATTGCGGAAGATTTTGAAACTACTATTAAAATTCCGGGTGGTGTTGCAGATGGCATGCAGCTGTCTGTAAACGGAAAAGGGAATTATGGCCCCGGTGGTGGCATTGCAGGGGATCTTGTAGTTTTAATTGAAGAAGTGGAACATGAAGAGCTCACCCGCGATGGAAAAAATGTAATATATCAATTGTGGCTGAGTTTTCCTGAAGCCGCCATGGGTGCGCAAGTGGAGGTTCCAACCATTGAAGGAAGAGCGAAAATAAAAATTGATCATGGCACCCAACCAGGTAAAGTTTTGCGTTTAAAAGGCAAAGGTTTTCCAGATCTTAATGGCTACGGCACAGGGGATCAGCTGATTGTAATCAATGTTTTTATTCCGCATAAATTGACTTCTGAAGAAAGAGAAATGCTTTTGAAATTACAGGAAAGCAAACATTTTAAACCCGATGAAAAGAACCATGAGACCGGGTTCTTTGATAAAATGAAGGATTTCTTTTAAATCGCTACAGAATTTAATTCCAGATTTCTTTCATCTTGAATCAAAGGGTTTTTTGGAGTGATGCGATACAGGTTTTCAAAATCACTCAAAATCAATTTTTTTAATTGTAATTTTCTAAAAGATTTATTTTTTTTCCCTTCCCTGAAATCTTCAATCATTTGTGGCCAAAGATCCATGGCAATTGGAATGCCCAATAAAAATACAGAAAGGGTCATAAAACTCCGGTTTCCCGTGCCAAATTCAAAGGCACTCAGGCGGATTTCACCGGGTACTGAAACTGCATATCCCAACAGGAGATGTTTCATGTCGTGCTCTTCAAATCCGGGAATAAAATCCAGTTTATAATTTCGCATATGTTCTCCGAGCTTATGGCCAAAGGTGTGTTCCGGTAGTTGCAAAAGCCCGTCAACCGTAATTTGTCCGGGTGATTTTTTTTGAATAACTCCTGCTACAGGGAATAATAGTTTCACTGCAATCCATTCCACATACCGGTTGCGAAATTGGATTGAAATTTTCCAAAGTACTTTGAAAATCAAAGTGAAAGGATAAAAAAATGGTGTCTCATATTTTATTGTTTTTAATGATGGTTTGCAAAATATTTAAGTGGTGCAAAAATGCTTTTCTGCCCAAATTGGTTGCGCGGTAACTGCTGTTAGGTTTTTTACCGATAAACGCTTTTCTCACTTCTATATAATCTATTTCTTCCAGGGATTTTAAATGCGAAGCCAAATTCCCATCAGTTAATCCGAGGTTTTCCTTGAGCATGCTGAAATCGCACCATTCCGTTGCCAACAGCATAGTCATAATGCCCAAACGCACGCGGTTATCGAATGCCTTATTTAGTTCTTCAATATGAAATTTCTTACTCAATTTCCGGAGCGAATTAATACATAAATTCCCATGAGTATATGGCCCGGTCCAAAACCAACCATCCAAAAAAACCAGCCAAGGGATGGAACCAACATACCTATTATGCCACATAGTAAGATCCATACACCCAAGAATTTCAATGAAGGCAAACTCACATGTGAAGCATGAAATTGCGCCAGGCCATACATCATGCACATAAGCGGAGGAATAAATTGCAATATTCCCATGGTGGGCTCTGTTGCCTGAAATAATAAATTGAAGGCGATAAAGCCACCGGTGAGGATATACAAAGCGTAGGTTCCTATCAGTCGCAATAAATTTCTCCAGGCATATTTGGTAAGATCTTTCGGAAGGCTCATTAAAATGATGGATCCACAAACCACCGCCGCAATTACAAACAAAGCAACAATTGCAACAATAAATTGCCAAACCGATGCCGAAGTTACTATTGCATTCGGATCCGCATGGTCCACCAGCCAGGGGGTATCATAAAATATGCCCAATGCTGCATAGGCAATTAAGCTCAGAATTCCTGCCACCACTGCGGCCCATCCGTTCAGGTGCCTGAATCTGGTTAGTCTGTCCAGTACGCTTTGTACTTCGATGATTTGTTCAACAGGTTCCATTGTTTATACTTTGAAATACAAAGTAATTTGAAATATTTTGAATTGTCAAATTTATTTTTATACCTGTGGAAAGGAAGCCCTTTTTCATCGTCGCACATTTAGTAATATTGAATCCTAGAATTGTATGATGAAAAAAATCTGCCTAGCATTGGCCATTAGCGGTTTATTCTCTATTTCCAATGCGTTTGCCCAATCCCTGATTTCCTACGAAGATTTAAGTTATTATGAACGCTTGTCTCTGGAAGATGCTTTGGCCTCTGATGAGCCCGACAGCGTTTTTGCCATCCAAATATGGGGCGAAAATTATGATGCCACGTATATCTCAGATTCCACTCAGGTTTCAGAAGAAATCTTGAAATTCCACAACTTGCAAATACTGGAGATCAATGATCAACTCGCAACTTTGATCGCCCCAAATCTGGATAAATTTCCGCTATTGCAGGTTCTTACTTTAAGAAATGTGGGTTTAGCTGAATTCCCTGAATCTGTTTATTCCCTGAAAAATTTAAAGAGACTGTATTTGCAGGATTTGGGCAGTTGGGAAATGAATGCAGAAAAGCTGGCCGGCAATCAGATAGTTGCGTTAGATCTTAGCCGGGTAGGCAGCTCATGCGATGATGATACTCTAGATTGTGAACACGATATAGAGAATTTCCCGCACTTACAGGAACTTACCATGAACGGGAATGTATACAACGTTCCACATGGTGTATATGGCTTAAAGGAACTTAGATACCTGGATATTTCCAATTGCAACATTAAAAGTATTTCACCGGAAATTGGAAATCTGAGTTCTCTGGAATCGCTCACCATCGGTTCGCTGTCTGAACTGGAATCCTTACCCGATGAAATCGGCAATTTAAAATCGCTGATAACCCTCGATGCCTCGGGTTGTGGATTTACGGAATTGCCAAAAGGAATTCAAGGTTGCACAAACCTTGAATCCTTAATATTAAACAATACAGCTGTTCTGGAAGTTCCGGATTGGATAGGGGAACTTACAGAATTGAGAACTCTGAATGTTGCAAGTGCATTTGTTTCCACTGTTTCAGAAAATATTTCAAATTGTACGCAATTGAGTTCCATTTATTTGTGGAACAATACACTTACTGAATTTCCGAAAGTGTTATTTCAGATTCCTGCATTGGAAACAATTGATCTCGCGGGAAATTCTATTTCTGAAATACCAGCAGGAATGGACGCATTACCTGCACTGAATAGTTTGGATATGAGCAATAATCCTATCCGTAAAATTGCACCGGATGCATTTATAAGCACTAGCCTAAATTTTTTATCTCTTAGTGGTTGCAACCTTCATACACTGCCTGATATGAGCGGGCTTTCCAATTTAAACTCATTGGATTTAACGGATGACAGCCTCAGCGAATTCCCTGTATCTGTTCTAAAATTAATCAATTTAAATCAATTGAATTTGAATTACAATCAAATCAAAATCCTTCCTGCATCTGGATGGGGATATTTGTCATCATTGGGAAGCCTTTCGCTTTCACAAAATAATATAACTGTATTTCCAAGTGATATTTATTCCCTCATGAGCTTATATAGTTTGGATATTTCCAACAATCAAATCAAGAAACTGCCCAAGGGAATTGGTAAAATGTCGAATTTAGGTTGGGTGCGTGTGTATGGAAATAAAGGAATTTTACTTCCAAAAGATTTAAAAAATTTAAATGAACATTTGGTAACTTTTCAAATAAGTACCAAAGATATTACACCTAAAAATCTGGCGAAACTTCGCAAAATGATACCCGAAGATAAACTGGAATTGTACGAATATTAAATTAAAAAATCAGGCATAAAAAAACCGGCAATTTGCCGGTTTTTTTATAATTAAATATGCTTTAGGCAGTTGCCTTGCCCAATCTGGAAGCGAGTTCCTGATTTAGTGTTTCCAGAAATTCTTCGGTATGCAAATATTGATCTTCTGATACTTTATTTCCATAAATACATACTGCAAGATCTTTGGTCATTTTCCCGCTTTCAACTGTATCTACACAAACTTTTTCCAGGGTATGGCAAAAATGAATCAAATCATTATTGCCATCTAATTTCCCGCGATGTTCCAGTCCTCTGGTCCAGGCAAAAATGCTTGCTATAGGATTGGTGCTGGTTTTTTTACCCTGCTGGTGCATGCGATAATGTCTGGTAACTGTACCATGCGCAGCTTCAGCTTCAACAGTTTTACCATCTGGTGTAACCAACACACTGGTCATCAAACCAAGAGAACCAAAACCCTGAGCAACTGTATCACTTTGCACATCTCCGTCATAATTCTTACAAGCCCAAACAAAATTGCCATTCCATTTTAAGGCACTTGCAACCATATCGTCTATCAAACGGTGCTCATATGTAAGGCCTTTTGCATCCATTTGCGATTTGAATTCTGATTGATAAATATTTTCAAAAATATCTTTAAAACGACCGTCGTATTTTTTAAGTATGGTATTCTTGGTGCTCAAATATAGAGGCCAGCCTTTGGTGAGTGCAACGTTAAAACAGCTGCGCGCAAATCCTCGGATACTTTCATCGGTGTTATACATGGCGAGCGCAACCCCGTCTCCTTTGAAATTATAAACTTCAAACTCCTGGGTGGTACCATCTTCTCCTTCAAATTTTATGGTGAGTTTTCCTTTGCCCTTGGTTACAAAATCTGTTGCGCGGTATTGATCCCCGAATGCATGCCTGCCAATACAAATTGGGGCTGTCCAGTTTGGAACCAATCTGGGAACATTGCTGCAAACAATGGGTTCGCGAAAAACTGTACCATCTAAAATGTTACGAATAGTGCCATTGGGGCTTTTCCACATTTGTTTTAAGCCGAATTCTTCCACCCTGGCTTCGTCAGGCGTAATGGTGGCACATTTGATTCCAACGTGGTATTGTTTAACCGCCTCAGCCGCGTCAATGGTCACCTGATCGTTGGTTGCATCGCGGTGCTCCATGCCCAGATCGTAATATTTAATGTCTACATCCAAATAGGGGAGGATGAGCTTGTCTTTAATAAATTTCCAGATGATACGGGTCATTTCATCCCCGTCCATTTCCACCACCGGATTTGCCACTTTAATTTTGGTCATGCTTGCTTGAAATAAGATTGTTTTTCGGGGTGCAAAGGTAGTGAAATCAAAGGGATTTCAGCGAAGGAGGATGGTCCATTCATTCGCTTACTTCTTCTGGAATTTTATCCGGTTATTATCCTGGAATTACCTATTACTAAAATGGATTTTCAAGTGTAAAAATTTAAGAACCAATTTCTATTCGGTATGAATTGGAATAAATAATTCCAACAAACTGCTTTATGAATTCAGGGGAATTTCGGAAATTTTTGAAAATCTGGTTTCCGTTTTTCCAAAAAGGCATTCTTGCCCTCCTGCGCTTCTTCCGTCAAATAATAAAGCAATGTGGCATCCCCCGCAAGTTCCATCAAACCATGTTGCCCGTCAAGTTCGGCATTGAATGCGCGTTTTAACATGCGAATGGCCAACGGACTTCGCTCCAAAATGGTGTTACACCAATCCACCGTTTCATCCTCCAGCATTTCAAATGGTACTACTTTATTTACCAGACCCATGTCTTCGCATTCTGCCGCCGTGTATTGCCGACACAAAAACCAAATTTCCCTGGCTTTTTTTTGACCCACATGCCTTGCCAGATAACTGCTGCCAAATCCACCATCGAAGCTTCCAACCTTCGGACCGGTTTGACCGAAAATGGCATTTTCGCTGGCAATGGTAAGGTCGCAAACTACATGTAAAACATGGCCTCCGCCAATGGCATAGCCATTCACCATGGCAATTACCGGTTTGGGAAGACTTCTGATTTTTTTATGCAGGTCTAATACATTCAACCTCGGTATTCCGTTGTTATCCACATATCCGCCAATGCCTTTCACATTTTGATCGCCACCGCTGCAAAATGCCTTATCTCCAATTCCGGTTAAAATTACCACACCAATTTCCTGCGATTCCCTGCAAATTTCAAACGCATCCAGCATGTCCATTACCGTTTGTGGTCGAAATGCATTGTAAACCTCCGGACGGTTGATGGTAATTTTTGCAATTCCTTCAATAGATTCGAAAAGTATATCGGAATAAGGTTTTATGGTCTTCCAGTTTCTTTGGCTCATCGTTTACCGGACGCAAAATTAGGGCTAATCTATTTGAAATGAAAAAGGGGATCCGAAGACCCCCCAATTTTATGAAAAGAAATTAAAAGGAATTTGTTTTTTTATTGCATAATAATTCCGAATTGAACTGCATATGCCTCTTCCCCCTGGCCTTCCTTGAAAACAGGAGTGGTGGTGTATCTCGCATAAAATCCAAGTGAATTATATCCAATATAAACGAATGGTGTAATGGCCAGATCATTGAAATTGAAATCATCAAATACTTTGTCTTTATTGTCATTCTCAAATTTTACCTTGGAATGCGTTCTCACGCGATAGCCTCCATTAACTCCGGCACGTATAAAGAAACCGTCTTCAACCTGGTTGGGATTACTCTGATAGCCAATAGAAACAGGAATTCCAATATAGTTCACAACTACCTTGCTTTTTATGGAGCTGGAGCTGGAATCGACAGTGGTGGTGAAGTAAGATTTATCTCCCAACAAGCGTATATCAGGATTGTTAAATCTGTAACTCATGATGTCGTATCGTAAACCCATCCAAAACCTTAATTTCCCTTTGATCATATTAAATCCCCAATTATTTTCCAATCCTACATGCATACTGTTTCCGTTTTTTAATTCTGGAAATGCACTGTACATATAGGCTCCCTGAGTGTAGTTACCGGGTTTGTATACATTGGCGAAACCCAAATTCATATTTCCGGAGGAAATAATTCCACGGGGTTTTTTGTCATAAATTTGAACAAAAGAGTCATTATTCCAGCGGATTTCCACAGTATCTCTGTCACTCATTTCCGCACTGTCATGTGTTTTGTGGATGATTACTATTTTCTTTTCTTTTCGATTTACGATAGTGGTATCATTCTGTGCCTTTGCAGAATTGGATAGCATCATACCTGTGAGAATCACAGCGAATTTTATATAGTTCGTGTATTTCATTTTTGTCATTCTATTAATGTTGCGATTACGTCTGTTTTGTATGTCTTAATTTCCATTTTAATGGTAGGAATATTCCTATTATTGTTTTTTTCTGCTTTGAATTTGATATTCGGTAATTGCAGGTTAGCCAGCATTTCTCTGCTATTGTGAAGCAGCTTGTAGCTTAGTGAGCGTTTTTTACTGATGCGTACCGGTCCTTGCTGGGTGTTGGTTGCAGTTGCAGTGCTGTCAGGTACATTTCCATTTTCAATTGCATCTGCAATAATTTCAGCGTCTGTATTTTTCACTTCTTCATCCAATTTTACCACCGGAATGGTCATTTGTTTCTGGTCCGGTTGAATTGTTTTTTGTGTATTTAATTCTGTTTTATCGGATGGCGCAATTCTCTTTTTGGTTGCGACAAAATTTTCGCTGTTCTCATTAGAATTTAGTTCCAATTTCTGCTGTGAAGAATTGTTTTTTGGCGATAATTCTATTTTATTGGTTTGCGGAATTTGTTTGCCAATATTCTCATTTTGTGCACCATTGTTTCCACGCATAAAGTACCAGCCGGAATAAGCGCATGCTGCTATTACAACCGATGCTGCCGCATATCGGACAATTGGATTCCAGGAGAAAAATAAACCTGGTTTGCGATATAATTTATTCTTGTTTGGAAATACAACATGATCATCCTCAGGAATAAAATATGTCTTGGAAAGTAATTGATATTCTTTTTGCAATTCTGCAGAAGCGGATATCATGTTCAGCACTTCTGCCTTCTCTTTGTCTGAAAGATTTCCCTCCAGCAAATCAAAGATTTTCATTTGCAATTCTTCTGTTATTTTTGTCATAGTACTGCCTCCAGACTACCTAATATGTTTCTCAATGTTTGTCTTGCCCTAAAAATGTAAACTTTTACCTGACTTTCATTTAAATTGGTGATTTCACCAATTTCTTCATAGGAATAACCCTCGTAATCGCGCAAGAGAATAACGGTTTTTTGTACCTCGGGCAATTGGCTCAAAGCTCTTTCTAATATGGCTTTTAAACCTTTGTACTCCGCTACCGGAGCGCTCATTCTGTTTTCTGTTTCTTCACTGATCTGTGTCATTCGTTTTGCCTTTCTCCAATAGTCGACCATGGCGTGATAAGCGGCGGTGTACAGGTAGCTTTTGGCTCTTTCAAAATCCACATCTTCCCTGCGCACCCACATTTTTTCAAATGTGCTTTGCACTATTTCCTTTGCCTCGTCTTCATCTTTCAGGTTTTTCAGCGCGAATCGGAACAGGCCATCACTATGCATGTCAACACATGTATTGTATTGCTCCGAGTTCATTCTGTTTGGCTAATACGAAATGGGATTGATGCAAGTTACAATATCTTTGAAAAAAATTTCCGGCATTGAAAAAAACGGGATGGTTCTCAGAGTGGTTTGATACGGAGTATTACCATATGCTCTATCGGCGCAGAGATGATGCCGAAGCAGCCGCTTTTGTGCGAACCATAACCGCTTTCCTTCAATTAAACCCTGGTTCCAGGGTTGCTGATATTGCCTGTGGCAAAGGCCGTCATTCTCGGGTTTTAGCCGGAATGGGCTTTGAAGTGCATGGTTTCGACCTCAGTAAAAACAATATCGAATATGCCACGAAACATGCTTCCGGAAAGGAACAATTTACAGTACAGGATATTCGCGAACCATATCCGGACAACAATTATCACGCTGCTTTTAATTTGTTTACCAGTTTTGGATATTTCGAAACACGTGCTGAAGATCTTCTGGCTTTATCTAACATCTTCCAAATGCTGAATCCGGGAGGGTATTTTGTGCAGGATTATATCAATGCACCCCCGGTGCTTAGAAAATTACCGCATAAAAGCACAGAGTCGTGTAGCGGTGTTAAGTTTTTTATTGAGAAATCGTGGAATCCACCTTTCATCACCAAAAAAATTACTGTAGAAAAGGCCGGTGCTTCCAGCGAATATCAGGAAAAAGTAAAACTCTATGAGGCAGATGAATTAAAGGAAATGCACGTACAGTGCGGATTTGAGGTTCTTAATATTTTTGGCGACTACCAATTACAACCTGTTCAAAGAGATATTTCACCCAGATTGATTGTAATATCGCGTAAACCCGATGTTTGACCTGTTCCGAAATATCGACCATGCATTGTTCCATTTTATAAATGTTACAGCGGCCGGTGAAAGCCTTGATGGTTTTATGATTTTGATGAGCAACAAATCCATTTGGATTCCTTTGTATATATGGTTGGCAATTTTGCTATACAGAAAATACAAAACCGTGTTTTGGGTTCCGCTGGTTTTGATTTTTGCATTGGTATCTGTCTCTGATCTGTTATGTTCTAAAGTAATAAAACCGTTAGCAGAAAGAACCAGGCCCAACCATTCCCTGGGTTTGGAAGTTAGAATGCCGAGAATTCAAATGGATGTTTCAGTTCGCAATGGTTCTGGTGTTGTAGAGTCCGTTCACACCCAGAAACTTACTGATGGAAACGGAAAATATGGATTCGTAAGCAGCCATGCAGCAAATGCATTTGTGGTTTTTCTCTCATTTGGGTTGTTATTGGCCAGAACAAGACGTCAATTTTGGTTTTACTTAATCATTCCGGTTTTAGTATCTTATTCCAGAATTTATTTAGGTGTGCATTATCCTGCCGATGTGTTGGGCGGTGCGGTGTTGGGTATGGGTCTTGCTTTTGGTGGATATAAGATTCTGAAGAAATCAGGTTTTTTACCTTCCTATCCCAGGCGGGGGAAATGAGCACATTTCCTACTTTTGCCGGATGGATTACGAATTCATTCAGGTAGAACCGCGGTTTGCTCCTTTTGTAGCGCTATTGCGCCTTAACCGGCCCAAGGAATTAAATGCCCTCAATTTGGGTTTAATGGGCGAAATCCGCGATGCCCTTGGAATTTTGGATAATGATGAAGAAGTACGTGTTATCATTTTGACCGGAAATGATCGCGCTTTTGCTGCTGGTGCGGATATCAAGCAAATGGCCGGCAAAGGGGCAATAGACATGCTCAAAATAGATCAGTTCAGCACCTGGGATGCCATTCGTAAAACAAAAAAACCAATAATAGCAGCAGTTTCAGGTTTTGCCCTCGGCGGAGGCTGTGAACTTTGTATGCATTGCGATATCATTATTGCTTCTGAAACTGCCCAATTTGGCCAACCTGAAATTAATATCGGGGTAATGCCCGG
The DNA here is from genome assembly GCA_018333525.1 of Bacteroidota bacterium. Classification (GTDB taxonomy): domain Bacteria; phylum Bacteroidota; class Bacteroidia; order NS11-12g; family UBA955; genus JAGXTF01. The sequence goes on from JAGXTF010000089.1 coordinate 76,569, forward strand.
AGCCGGGGGAACCCAGCGATTGACCCGTGCTGTTGGTAAAGTTAAAGCAATGGAAATGGTTCTCACAGGATCTTTTATTTCTGCCCAGGAAGCACTGCAATGGGGGCTCATCAATAAGGTAGTACCGGTAGAGTTATATCTGGATGAAGCATTGAAAATGGCGGTGGAGATAGCATCTAAATCTCCTATTGCAGTGCAGCTTGCTAAAGAATCCGTTTTGAAATCTTTCGACAGCCATTTACAGGAAGGGTTGTACTTCGAAAGAAAGAATTTCTATATGCTGTTTGCAACCGAGGATCAGAAAGAAGGTATGAATGCATTTATCGAGAAACGGAAAGCCGCTTTCAGTGGAAAATAAAATATAAAATAGGACATAAAAAAAGCCCCCGCCATTGGCGGGGGCTTTTTTTATAATGATTTACTAACTCTTCAAATTAATCGAATGCCTGAGCAGCATCGAATTCAACTTTCTGTACGTTGAGGATCTGAGGAGATACGCCGCCAACACCAACGAAAGCGAGGATGAAATATTCATCAGCAGCACCGTTAGTGATAGATACGTCGTAAGTATACTCAGACAAAGCGCCTGCTTTTACATTGTCAGCAACAATGGTAGAACCTAAAGCCGGAGTCAGAGCATCCAAAAATACATGTGGATGATCATAAGGATCGATACGGCTGTATGTTTTGCCGGAGATCAGGGTACCTTTTTGGTAGTAAGGATGTCCTGAAGTTCCATAGTAGTAGTTGATCTGTCCGTCAACAGAACCTACGCCAATGTTGGATTTTTTTACCAGGAAAACGTTCATTTTGTAAGTAGCGCTTGGCAAGTCTGCACCAGCAATACCCAATTTCACTTTAACCTTGTAATCCAATCCTGTATGTGTGGTTGCGTCGATAGACAAACCGCATTTAGCAGGCTCATCCAGTGCAACTGCAACTTTACCGCCCCAAGATCCACGGTTGATAGGTGCTCCGCCAAGGCGGTTAACCATACCGGTTGGGTAAGCGCTTACGCCAAATGAACCCATGATGTCCATTCCGTCCTGATTCTGCATGTTATCACCATAGTGGAAGGTAACATAGTAGAACTTGTCCGCACCATATTGCTTAGTAAGGTTTTCAGCATACACACGACCATCTGGGCAGTAACCGCACCATGCTCCGGTGTAGTACTCCAATAAAGCCTTGGATGTGTAGGAGGTTGGCGCTTTAGTTCCGCCGCCATTGTCTCCGGTGGTTTTTTTCTTACAGGCAACTGCAAATGTCAATGCGGCGGCTGTAACTACGAGTAATAACTTTTTCATATTGTTCTTTTTCTGAATATGTCTAGGAATGCGAATTACGGGAATGTTAAAGCCATATACAAACAGTTCGGCTCCTTTTTTTGCCAAATATTCCATTTAAATTACAAAAGACTGATAGAAGACGTTGAATGGTTCTGTATCGGCCACTTATGTAAATTTAATCGAAAATTCGAACAAACATTCTTAATTCGATTTTTTCAGCATTTTCAACCCTTTGTCCAGTAGTTTGTTGAAATCCTCAGAAATCTTCCATTTATAGCAGATCCACAGAAAAGGAATACCGAGTACCACCGTACGCACAATCCCATCCAGAAAAGGATTTTCCAGCCATTTGCCAAAATATGTCGGGATTAGAAAAACTGATAGCACCAGCATAATTTTCAAATGGTTGCTGCTGAATGGATGAAAACCCTCCTTTATATAAATGATCCAAATAAGGGTGCCATTGGATAGTAAAAAGGTAAAAACCGTAGCCAAAGCTGCGCCATTAATACCCAAAATTGGTATTAACAATAGGTTTGCACCTATTGCAACCACCAGGGAAATCAGGAAATTGATGAGGCTGAAATAATAATATTTGGAATTGGCAATAATAGGTCCACCGGCAGACCCGACCATATCGAGTAATCTGCCCAGACCCATTATGAAAATTACCATTTTGCCAGCTTTAAAAATTTCACCTTTGGGCATAATTTGGAACAGGTTATCAATATTCAACCATATAAAGAAAAAAATCAGGGATGCAGCAAGCAGTTGATTCAGAGTAATGCTCCGGTAAATATGATGTACTTCTTTTTTGTTTCCATCTTTCATTTTTTGCGAAATTATAGGTGCAGCTACCTGAAGTATGGTGCGTTTGGGGATTTCGATCATAATAGCCAGATAATATCCCACGCTATAAATTGCTGTGTCAGTAAGCCCTTTTTTTGCAGAAATCATCAGGAAATCAATTTTCCCTACTACCAGAGTAGTTACTCCACCAATAAATAGAAACGCAGTAAAGCGCAGAGCATCTTTCCCGAGCTCTTTGTTTTTGCGCATAAAATTGAAATCCGGAATAAGATGAATATCCGTGAGGGTTCTCAGATATATAAAGTTGAAAATTACGATTATACCATAGGCGCAAACCATGATCCATACCGAGGTGATAAAATCGATATAATTTAAAAAAAACAGAGTACCTGCGGCCAGAATAATACATCTTAAAACCACCTCGCGCAGAAAGTTGCTTACTGCAATTCTGCCGTGGTTGGAGTTACACGTTTCCAAAACCACCTGAAACAAGGAAAAGAATACCAGCAACAACAAAGGCGGATATAAACTTTCAAGAATGCTTGCATCCTTTCCAAACAGCGCCAGCAAGGGTTTTTCGAACCAAATCAATCCTGTAAAAACCAAGGCAAATCCCACGAGGGGAATCATAAATGCCCAGAAGAAAAATCCGTTGTGCCTTTTATCTTCGGTTTTGAAATAGGGGAAAAACCGGTTAATGCTGTAATTCGTACCCAGCAATGCAAAACTGCTTAATACAGCCCCTGTTTCCAGTAAAAGCCTGATTGCACCTAAATCATGCGGGGTGTAAAACTTGGGGAAAAGCAAAAACAGGCTGAGAAAACCCAGTAAAATACCCAGATAATTGCTGATGGAAGCCTTAAAGCTTTGTCTGGCAATGATTCCCATTGTGGCAAAAATAGGGTTGAATTGGTTGGGGAGGAATTATTGCATCTGTTTTGTGCGAATGTTGGGCGAAAAATGGTTCAGATTTGCAAGTGTTCCAGAGTTTCAGGACTATGATATAAATTCATGAATTTATCCGCGATAACTTTATCCGAAAACCTGCTTTCAATATATGCCTTCATTGCATCAGGATTGTAAATGGAATAGTTGGAAATGGCTTCTTTCACTGCGGATTCAATGCTTGAATTCAAAGGAGAAAATAAAATACCGCATGAATCATTTACAAATTCTTTTAAGGGTGGTAAATCTGTGCTTATTACAGGTAACCCGCAAGATATTGCCTCTGCCGCTACCACACAAAAAGTTTCAAAACCACTATTGAGTACAAATAAATCCGAATTTGACATGGTTTCATAAATAAAATCTGCACTCTTCCATCCATGAAAAGTCAATGACTTAACATCCTTATTCCTGCCATATGTTTTCCAATGCTCAATCTGATCAGTGTTTCCACCTATGATATTCAAATTGATTGTAAACCCTTCCATTTCAAGATTCCTTACTGCATCGATAATCCCCTGAATGCCTTTAACCGGAGCGAGTGTGCTCACATGGCAAATTTGAATGGTATCACCTGGTGGTTTTTTCAATCGCAGAAATTTATGTGATGGAATGATATTCGTTAGGATGTAAATTTTTTTGTTAAAACCCAACCGGAGAATTTCTTTCGCATGAAAACACGTTACAGCTGTTACTGCTTTGGCATTTTTGATAATTTTACCAATAATAAATCTTTTTATAAGCGGTTCTTTTTTGAAATTATCGTAAATAAGATTGGTGCTGTGTTCCGTCAAATAATATTCCCTGTTAAATATATATTTGTGAACCAGGGCAATGATTCCAATAGGGAATGCACATTCCAAATGCCTGATATCAAAAGAACCATTTTTTTTTTCTGCTAATTTAATCGCCTTTAATATACCAAAATAGAATGCAAAAAAGGAGAGTAAATTCTTTAGCAGCGGAATTCTGATTATGGAATTATTATAATAAACTATGAATTCATTTAAATTTCCGTTGGTGTTTTCTGTTATTTCATACCAAATTCTTCCCAAGGCCGCATCCGCTTCTGCACTTACTACACTTACCACTTCACGCTCTGAAAGAGCCAAGGCATGCCTCTGGATAAATGGACCTTTCGCATTGTTTTTCCTATTTGGATAGTAACTGCAAAGAAACAATATGTGCATCAGTCTTTAATTTTTTGAATCCAAAATGATCCCGGGTTATTTTTAATTTTTGCAAGCATTGGAAATGCTTTTGAAATATGCTCCATTTTGTTCATTCGCAAATAGTACAAAGCTCCAACCACTGCATATTTGTCTGAATTGCAAAGTATGGATTCCAGGATGAATTGTTCATTCCAGAAGTAATCCCCTTTATTGATCCAGTCCTTGGGGAAGAAATAAGGGGTGAAAATATCATGAATGTGAATGAAAACACCCTTTTTAAGTAATGGTAATATTTCCATCAATTCAAACAAAACATCCCCTTCAGGGCGCACCATATGCGAGCTGTCAATAAACAAAATATCATTTTCATTCAGTTGAAGAAATGTTTCTTTTGGGATACATTCCACACGTTCTTTTATTAATTCTATGGATTTAACTTCAGGGAGCCAATAATTGGGATAGGGCTCAATACAGATTTGTCGCGTAATGTCTTCAGGGTTTTGAGCGATGTTTTTTTGAATGGCTTTTTGTGCGATTAAAGTGGAATTTCCTGAACCTATTTCAATAATAATTTTTGGCTTTTTACTGCGAATTAAACTGTATAAAAATTCTGCATCACCCGCTTCAAAACTGGAGTTGGAATAAAAATAATCGTTGGTGTATACCCTGTTCACGGGAATTTCCAAAAGCTCCTCACCAAACTGAAAGGACTGAATTAACTGAAGCTGCGCTTCCAGATTTAAATCAAATCCGGTAATATTTCTGGGGGTTTCCCAGTTTTTAATTTGTTTGTTGTAATTAAATGTGGGGTCATAATAATGATCCATTATGGGATATACCCCGACTTTCTGCAGTATACCCCTGGTTAACCTAAATTTACCTGAAATAGTCTGCTTTCTAATGGTTTTAAACCAATATGCATATACCCAGGTAAAGGGAATCATCAGGATTTCAATTGCCGGTAAAGATTTTTGCAGGAATATTTTCCATATTTTCCGTGCATTCAATGGGGCCTTCCTCATTTTGCAGCAAATATACCTTTTGTATTTAGGAGCCATAATTTTACAACTGAAATTTTATAAACCACCGGATATTTTGGCCGTTTCAACATATGGGATTCGCTTGTCGGTAAGGTTATGGCATTTGGAAAATCGATTTCTTCCCCTATATTCGATTTTAAATTTACCTTGAATTATGAAAAATTATATTTTGAATTCGGCTTTGGTACTTGTTCTTCTTGTATTAGGCGCATCCTGTAAAAAAACCACCAAAGATCCCAAATCAGGCACCTGCATGCCGGACCCGATAAATCTCAACGCAAGCTATTTGTTTGACAACTCCTTAACTGAAGGGTCAGGAAAAAGCGCTGCAGGAACAGCGTATGGGACATCCTATGGATTGGGCAGAGACGGGAGTGCCAATGGAGCCTTATTGTTCAATGGTACAAACGCTTATGCCACCCTTCCAAATGTTATGGATGTGCAACAGAAATCGATTTCGCTATGGTTTAATGTGAAAACTTTTCCAACCGGATCTGCACCTAGTAATGATTTGGGTTATATTTTAACATTAGACCATAAATATTTAAATTTTGGTTATGTTACAGCCTATGTTTCTGGTGCAGGTGGTTCTAAAATTCTTACCATTGGTATTGGATCTACAGATGCTGAACTGAAAGTGAGTCTGGCCAGTGAAAATGTTTGGAATCATTTGGTATTCACCCAAAATGGATATAATGTCAATATTTATTTAAATAACACCAAGATACTTAGCAAGACAGTTACCAGCTATTATAAATCAACGGATGCCACTACAAATGCATTTATATTGGGAACAAATCGCAATTTGTTAAACAGATATTTAGATGGCAGAATAGACGATTTTAAATTCTATAATGTTGCGTTAAGCGATTGCCAGGTGGATTATCTTTATAAAAACTAAACTCCGATTAAATATTTATTGTAAATGAATTCCATTTACGTTCGCTTTTACAAAATAAAGTTAGTAATTCCTGGCATATTAATAGGGTTTTTTCTAATTGGCTGTGGTGATTCGGGTAAATCACAGATTGTCAAATTGGATAAAAAAGACAGTGTCAATTTCACCCTCCAAACCTTTCAAAATCCAGATAGTTCATACGGTTACGATATTTATCAGGATTCTGTGAAAATGATTCACCAGCCGCATATTCCTGTTTTGCAAGGGAACAGGGGCTTTGTATCTGAAATAGATGCGAAAAGGGTTGGGGATTTGGTTATTCGTAAACTAAATAAGGGTGAAATACCACCAACAATAGACTCAGCAGAAATAATAACAATTATTAAATAATTCATATGAAAAATTATATCATTTTACTTTTAATTATCTCCTGTACATTTCGGGTAAATGGACAGTTGGATTGGACTGCCAAAAAGAACTTTGGCGGGGGAAACCGTTATAGCACGGTAAGTTTTGCATTAAACGACAAAGGTTATACCGGTATGGGATTGGTAAATTCCGTAGAGAAGAAAGACCTTTGGGAATATGATCCGGTGAACAATACCTGGACACAGAAAGCGGATCTCCCCGGTGCTGCAAGAAAAGAAGCTTCCAGTTTTGCTATAAATGGGAGGGGCTATGTGGGACTTGGCTGGAGTTCCAGTAGTGGCACTAATTTTTATCCGGATTTTTACAGATATAATCCGGACTCGAATATCTGGACAAAAGTGGCTTCTTTTCCCAATAACAGATATTCAGCTACAGGATTTTCAATCGGATCCAAAGGTTATATTACATGTGGTATTGTTTCGGGCACTCCTCGTGAAAAGGATCTCTGGGAATATGATCCGTCTACCAACAAATGGACACAAAAGGCAAGTCTTCCCACTGCTGCGCCAGCCAGAAGTTATCCGGTATGTCTTTCAGATGAGAATTACGGGTATTTGGCTACCGGCTTTAATGGCACAGGGCATGAAAATGATTTTTACAAATATGATCCATCCAACAACACCTGGACACAACTTGCCGGATTCCCGGGAGCTAAAAGAGCAAATGCATCAGGTTTTAGAATTGAAAACCGGTTATATATAGGTAGTGGTTATGACGGTAAACTTTACAGAGATTGGTATTATTACCACACGGATTCGGCTAAATGGGTGAAGTTCGACAGCCATCCATCGAAATATGCATTTTCCATGACAGCTTTCGCATTGTTAGGTAAGGGATATACCATTTCCGGATACGATATTTCCAATGCAACCGATCTGGTATATTCATTTGACGCAACACCATGGGCTTCTGTAAAGAAGGTAAATCAAGTTGAAAAAATGAGTGCTCCTTTTTATCAGGAAATGCTATCCAATATTCTTGTAGCAAAATCGGATTATAAAAACTTAATTTTGGAAGTAATGGATAATTCCGGAAAACGATGTGTGCATCTGGAAATAAAACAGATTCGAAAGGGAGAGAAAGTGAATTTGCCTTTGCCCGCCGCAGGAATATACTTTCTGCGGGTGATGAAAGATTCAAAAACATCCACTACTAAAATGTGGATACAATAAGGTTTTAACTGCTTTTATTTTAACCCGAAATCAGAAATGGTTTCGGGTTTTTTATAGATTTTTGGTAACAGTTTCCCAAAAACGCACAACATGTTGTTCAAAATTATGGTCCTTCAAAACTCTTTGCTGTCCGGCTTTGCCTATGCTTTCTGCAATAGCAGGATTTAATATTAAATACGATACCTTATCCAATAACTCTTCCTTTGATTTGAAAAATATAGCTTCCGTATCTGGTTCAAAATAGTCTTTAGCGTTGGGCTTATAATCTATCAATTGGCATGTTCCGCTTCCTGCTGCTTCCGAAAGTCTCATGTTTCCAATTTGATCTACAAAATCGCCATGGGTATTTAATGTCATAGAATAATTTGCCATGGTTTGATACATCTCCAGTCCAAATAACAAACCCCGATTGTGTCTCTCAAACGCGAAATTATCCGCCAATCCTCTGAAGTTAAAATATAACAATTCCCTCAATTTTGATTTCGTAAAAAAACCTGTTCCGATGTTTCCAATCCACCAATCCAACGCGTTTTTCTTACGCAAACCATGCAATATTTGATTCCGGTAATTGTGTTGGTTGCTGGATAAACTTCCAATAAAACAAACTTTGTTTTCTTTCCGGCCAAATTGAATTTTATGAAGAATACTGCGTTCAAAACCAAATTTATTCAAAATGCAGTTTTGACCAGCAGCTCTGTATTGATCCTCGATTTTTTTCACACATGTGAAATACAGATCATACCCCAAACTCCCGTCTGCCGGGCTGCTTGCCCAACAGTCCCAAGTGGAAATCTGGCGAACAAATGGGAATTTATTTTTGATTTCACGAACCGATCCTTTTAAAATCTGAGAATGGTCAAATACAATATCCGGTTTATGAAAGTCAATTAAATCCAATGCAAATTCCTTTGCCGTATTTTTTACTTCTTTTTGTTTTTGTAAATACCAAGCGTTTCTCAGGTCCGTAATATTTACCAGTGCCTCTGTAACTTCACACAGTTGCAAAGCTTCCAGATTCAATTTATAAAAATTTGAAAAATCGATACACTTTGAATGCACTGCATTCAGTTTCGAATCGTAATCACTGTTGTCAATTGTATTCAATTCCGATTGCAGAGCTTCATGGTATTGGTGATTTACGTTTGAGAGTTTCAGCAGCTTCATCAGAATGGAAATTGGGCTCCAAAAATAGGATTTAATTGACTTTGGGAAAATGGGTGTGAGTGTCCTGCTTTGCTATTTTGAAAAATTCTGCCAAAATCTTCGATGTGTTTTCCCAATTGCATTGCATTTATTCCATCAAACCATATTTCTTTGCATCTCCAACCATGCTCAATATTGTAATTTTTGGCCCTCCGGGAGCAGGCAAAGGCACGCAGAGCGAGAAAATCCTCAGGCACTACAACCTGGCACACATTTCCACCGGTGATCTGCTGCGCGCAGAACGTGCTGCCGGTTCCGAACTCGGTAAAGCTGCCGAAGCCTATATCAATCAGGGCCAGCTTGTGCCGGATGAAGTGGTAATTGGCATGGTGCATAATTTTATTGCCCATAACCAGGGTAAAGCAGGATTTATTTTCGACGGATTCCCCAGAACAGTGAAACAGGCTGAATCCCTCGATGAAATGTTGCTTGGTTTTCAAACCACCATTCAGGTAGTACTTGGATTGGAGGTAGAAGAAGATGAACTGGTGAAACGCCTGCTTCTCCGAGGTAAAACTTCCGGTAGGGTGGATGACCAGGACGAATCCACCATTCGCAACCGCTTCCGTGAATATCAGGCCAAAACGATGCCGCTCAGCGATTTTTATAAGGCTCAGGGTAAATACCGGGATATTATGGGGATTGGGGAAGTAGAAGATATATTCTCTGCCCTTTGCACAGAAATTGATCAGGTAAAAGTGGCCGGAGTCTGATTGAGCCAGACGATGAGCCCAATGAACCTGAAATGGATTTTCCTGGATTTGGATAATACCATTTGGGATTTTGAAGCGAATGCTGCGGATGCCCTTGCCGAACTTTTTCACCGACATCATCTCCATTTGAAGTCGGATTATGATGTTCACCGGTTTATTGATTTGTATAAATCTATCAATCAGGAATTCTGGCGAATGTATGAAAAAGGCCATATCCAAAAAGAATTCTTGCGAACGCAACGCTTTACCAGAACCTTTATGGAAATGGGAATTCCTGAAACAGAACACCCTGAAAATGCCTGGGAAGAGTATTTAACTATTTGTCCCACCCTAAAGAAATTGGTACCCGGAGCCAGAGAATTTCTGGAAAATGCAATTAAGAAATTTTCGCTTGCCCTGATAACCAATGGATTTCATCAGACCCAAAAAGGGAAATTGTCAGCTTCGGAGCTTTCTCATTTTTTTCAGTTTGTATTGGATAGCGAAGCTTCTGGTTTTGCAAAACCCAATAAGGAAATATTTCATCTCGCCTTACAAAAAGCGGATATCCAACCCAATGAAGCAATATATGTTGGAGATACCCTGGAAACAGATGTGAAAGGCAGTATAAATTCCGGAATTCCGGTAATTTGGTTCAACCCTGACCAGTTGGAAATACCTTCTGACATTTGTGATAACGAACTTTTTATGGGCAGTTTTGCCAGTCTGGATGCCATTTGGCATTTTTTTGAAGAGAATATTCTTTCAGATTGACATTCCTGTTACGCTTGGAAATGCCGAAAAAGCTATATTTGCAGCATGTTGAGACAAATATTTTCCATTCTGTTGGTTGCGGGAATTTCTCAAATTGCTACCGCACAAAGTGTGGAGTTTGAAGGTGGTAAAACACATACCTATGTAATGGGCCACAGTGGCAGCACAGACTGTTACCTGATTTTTAGAAATCACATGGGCAAGTCCGCGAAATTTGTATATAATAAAATTCAGGATGATTATCCGAGCGCATGGTGGGTTTCCTTTTGCGATAATGTGAATTGCTTCGCAAATCTGGTGGCAAATGACACATTCGCTACCATTGCGGACAGTGCTGAAGCGGAGTTTAAAATTACTGTAACTCCAAACGGTAAAGCAGATACAGCAACTGTAAAATATGAGTTTTATGAAGAAGCAACCCCAAATGTAAAAGACACTTTGACTTTTATTTTTGTAGTTCAGTGGGGCGCCGGATCACAGGATTTGGTAACTTCTACTTACAGGGTTTACCCCAATCCGGTTTCCGATCAGTTACATGTTCCCTTTGCAACTCCGGGTACAAAAGTGTATATCACCTCCCTTACCGGCGACTATGTGAAAGAAATAACAGCTGCGGATACCAAAACCAATATCATGGTTTCCGATCTGCAGGCGGGTTTTTATTTTGTGAGTTATATGAACAACGGCGTACCCGTAAAGCTGAGATTTTTGAAGAACTAAACCCAAAAGAAAAGAGAATATCTAAAAAGGCTTGCTTTGGCAGGCCTTTTTTTTGAGATTGCAATAAATTAGAAAAATTGAATTTTGAAATCATTACGGTAGCCCCGTTATATTTTATTCTTGTTTGTATTCTCGCAGCCGCATTATTCACCTGGTTGTTGTACAACCGCGCTGCATTCGAAAATAAAAAAGAGAAGTATGCTATGGGCATTCTGCGTTTCCTGGGGTTATTTTTTGTGTTTGTTTTATTGCTTTCCCCATTTGTTAAATTAAAGGTACATCATGAAATAAAACCGGAATTGCTGGTGTTTACGGATGTAAGTAACTCATTGGATTCTGTCGAAATTCGAAACAACGAAAAAAGAGTCGAAGCAATACAGGAGGCGTTGGGGAATAAGTTGAATATCAAAAATTTTTATTTCGCAGGGGATATTCAAAATCATACCGATTCAGTACTGGATAAGGATGCCACGCAGCTGAGCGCAGTATTTGACTATACCAATGATTATTTTGAGGGTGGAAATACAGCCGGAATTGTAATTCTTTCAGATGGGATTTATAACCGGGGAATGAATCCGCTGTATAAATCCCTGAATAAAAAAAATCCTGTATATTTTCTGGGATCAGGTGACACAACCATGCATCCTGATATCTGGATTTCACAGGTAAATGCAAATTCCACCGTATTTCTGGGAAATGAATTTACCATTAACGCCAATCTTCGTTCCAGCGGGCTTAAAGGGAAAAATGCAGCAGTAAATTTATTGGAAAATGGGAAGGTAATTCAATCGAAAAACATAACCATTGGTGACGATATTTATTTTGCCAATCTGGAATTTAATTTACGACCAAATACACCAGGAACTCAGCGATATACCATACAAATTAATGCTGTTGCCGGAGAGCATAATTTGTTTAATAACAGCAAAAATATTTTTGTAAAAATTACCGATACAAGAAGAAAAATCTGTATTTGTTATCATGCGCCGCATCCGGATATTGGCGCCCTGTATCGTTCTTTGGAGGAATTCGGGCAATATGAAATTGTAAGAATCCCCGCTGCAAACCTTCCAAATCATTTGGATGCAGATGTATATGTTTTGCATGGTTTTTCTGCGAATGCACAAGAACAGAAATGGATAGATCAGTTAATTTCGTCCAAAAAACCCATTTGGAATATTTTAACTGCACAAAGTGAGTCTGCATTCTGCAATTACACAGAAGCAGGTATAGACCTGCGTTTCCAATCCGGAAATCTGACTGACGCACAAGCTGTTGCGGATAAAAACTTTTCAGACTTTTTACTGGATGATGAATTTGTTCAATCCCTTAAAAATTGGCCACCACTTAAGGTACCTTTTGGGAAGTATGATTTACCCAGGCTGTTTAAAACGGTTTTTATTCAAAAAATTGGAGCGGTAGAGTCATCATTTCCATTAATGGGTTATACTTCCGTAAATGGAATCCGGCAGTCCTGGTTGTTTGGAGAAGGGCTGTGGCGATGGAGAATGAGTGATATGCAAATACATGGACAGGCAGACATTTTTGATGCATGGGTTGCAAAAAATATTCAATATTTAAGTACAGATGCTATCAGGGAAAAGTTTCGTGTTTTCGCAGAAGCCACCCAATTTTCACAAGAGGAAAATGCAATCATTTTTGGAGAATATTTAGAAGAGGGAATGACATTTTCCAACCAACCGGATGCAGAAATAAAAATTACGGGCCCTAATGGGTATAACCGGAATTCGCCATTCGCAAGATCAGGCAACCGATACAGGCTGGAATTGGGTAAACTACCGGAAGGGGATTATCAGTTTTCCGCAAAACTCGCATTAAAGAATCCGATTCAATATCAGGGAAAATTTGTGGTTTTACCAACCCATTTGGAATTGGAAAATACCAGGGCGGATTTTGATTTAATGCGGAAAATAGCAGCCAGAAATAAAGGGAAATTCTTTCCGGCTTCCCAATATGAAAAATTAATTGCTGAACTAAAATCTACCAACCATAAATCCATGATTAGCGAAGAGGTGAAAGCCATGGAATTTATTCGTTTGAAATGGGTTTTTGCACTCATACTCATCCTTTTTTCAGCAGAATGGTTTTTGCGCAAACGCGCGGGTAGTTATTGATTTAAATTCACGAAATTTGCACCACATTTTATGGCTAGAATAGTTGTTGGGATGAGTGGGGGAGTGGATAGTTCAGTAGTGGCATTGCTATTGAAACAACAAGGTCATGAAGTTATCGGACTTTTCATGCGCAACTGGAACGAGGCATCTGTTACTCTGGAAGATGAATGTCCATGGATCGACGACAGCCGCGATGCCATGATGGTAGCGGAGCAATTGGGTATCCCTTTTCAGGTACTTGATTTGTCTGAAGAATATAAAGAACGTATTGTGGACTATATGTTCCGAGAATACGAAAAGGGCAAAACACCCAATCCGGATGTGTTGTGCAACAGAGAAATAAAATTCGACAGTTTTCTAAAAGCGGCTTTAAAACTGGGTGCGGATTATGTTGCAACCGGGCATTATGTGCAAAAAGCGGAAACAGAAACTCCCAAAGGAAAAATGTATCGACTATTGGCGGGAGCGGATCCCAATAAGGATCAAAGTTATTTTTTATGTCAGCTAAATCAGTTTCAATTGTCTAAGGCCCTTTTCCCTATCGGTCATTTACTAAAACCGGAAGTCAGAAAAATTGCTGAGGAAAATAATCTGGTTACAGCAGCTAAAAGGGATAGTCAGGGATTGTGTTTTATAGGTCACATCAGTTTGCCGGAATTTTTACAGCAACAACTAAAGCCGAAAAAGGGGGATGTCATTGAAATACCTATGGATCATCCCAAAATTGTGGAATATAGGACCGGAGTAAATTACCCAACCATGGATCTTGCAGCAGTTTCAACTCCTCCGAGATTTAGCGCGGAAGATGGTGTTAAAGTTGGTGAGCATAATGGGGCCCATTATTTTACTATCGGACAGAGAAAAGGACTTCAGATTGGTGGTACCGAGGAACCGTTGTTTGTTATTCAGACCGATGTAACAAAAAACATAATTTACGTTGGTCGTGGTAGTGAGCATCCGGGATTATTCCAAAAAGCTGCGGCTTTTGAGGAAGGAAAGTTGCACTGGATAAGGCCTGATATGGAACTTGAAGTTGGGGAATCTCGCGATTTTTTAATCCGCATCCGTTATCGGCAACAGTTATTTTCTGGCAAAATTTATAGAACAAGCTCGGAATATTTTGCAGTTTTTAACGAATTGCAGAAATCCGTAACCCCGGGTCAATTTCTGGCTCTATATGTTGAAAATGAATTGGTTGCCAGTGGTGTAATAGCCTAATTGTTGTGTCGCCGCTCTGTCATGGGATTGTCATATCCCGAGCATGTGGAAATACTCTTTAGTTATAATAACAAAACTGAACTTTTGTTCGGTCGCTTTGGTTAATTTCGCATTATATGAAGTTCATAGTCAGGCTGTTTGCTCTGTTCGTCTTTTGCCTTACAGGGGCGCGACTGTCTGCACAAATCTCATCTACAGGTAAAACATTCTTTCTAAGTTTTATGGAGATGGAGGCGCGCACCGGAGGTTACCCGGATTCTTTGCTGATTTACATTACATCGGAGGTAAATACCACTATTGTAATTGATAATCCGAGAATCGGTGGTACAAGTCAAACCATTAATATTACGGCCGGAAAGGTAAATCGCTATTCTGCGGATCCTGGTTTTTATTATCCGCAGGGATATGAGAAAACATCCGGAAATATTGAAAGCAAAAGAAGTCTGCGCATAGTTGCTAAAGATCCGATTAACGTTTACACGTTGAATCTGGAATTGAACCGGTCTGATGGAACATTTGTTCTACCTTATGAATCTATACCGCTTGCACCGGAATTCAGGATTGCGGCTTTTACTCCCACCCAAACAGCAGGTGGTGGAAAATACCAACCCAGTGAATTTGTGGTGGTGGGTATGGACAATAATGTGGAAGTGGAAATTACACCAACCACCAAGTTGGCTTCCGGAACTGCGGCCGGATCTACGTTTAGCGTAACTTTAACCAAAGGTCAGGTATATCAGGTACAAAGTGATCCCAGTGATGGAAATACAGGTGGAAATTCAACAACAGGAGACCTTACAGGTACCAGAGTTCGGGTAATTAATGGTTGCGGAAAGATCAACGTGTTTTCCGGAATGAAATCTGTGAGAATTCCAGGTGCAACCTGTGGTGTTGCAGTGGATCATTTATATACGCAGGTATTTCCCACAAAAATTCTTGGAACCAAACACGTGTTGATGCCCTTTATGTCGCAAACCAAGGGCTATATCTACCGGGTAATTGCTACCAAACCGAATACAAAAGTTTATATCAATGGTACACTTACTTCAACACTAGCAACTGCCGGCAAATATTATCAAGGGGATATTACCACTTCGGTGGCTACCTGTATTACTTCAGATAGCCAAATTTATGTGGTACAATACATGAAAAATGGCGGTACATGTGCAGGTACTTCCGGAAATAACGGAGACCCGGCAATTCTGATTATGCCGGATCAAAACCAAAAAATGCTTAAAGCGTTGGTTGGAACAGCTACTACCAATAATATGAATTTGCATTATGTAAACATTATGGTAAACAGCAATTCTACCAATGCTGTTAAATTGAATGGTTCATATGTTTCGAGTTCTTCTTTTACCAATGTAGCATGCGCCGGGCAGGCTTATGTCCAAATCAAAGTAAATAATCCATCTACCAATTTAATTGAGTGTGATTCGGGATTGATAGTGGTTGCTTATGGCATGGGACAATATGAAAGTTATAGTTATTGTTCCGGTGCATTATTTGAAAATCTGGATTACGATTTTACCATTCAGAGAAAAGGAAAATGTCCGGGTGAAAATGTAAAACTTACGGCAATTACTACCAACCCGAAAGTAAAAGGATATATCTGGAATTTTGGTGATGGTTTTACTGATACAGGTAAGATTGTGAACCACAGATTTCAGCGGGCAGGTTCATTTTATGTTGTATTGAAAGTACTGGCCCCGGGCCCGTGTGGGTCTACAGATACCATCAGCAGAAGTAAAATTATTAATATACTTCCCGGTCCGATTTTCAATATTCCCGATACCGTATTTCAGTGTAGAGATACATTGAATTATGTGTTTACAGGACCAGTGAACAAAAGCTTTTTCTATACCTGGAGAGATTCATCCAAATCCAATGTTTTTGTAGCAAAAACTCCTGGAAAAGTTTGGTTCAAAATCAATGATACGGCTTCCAAGTGTACTTTATACGATAGCAGTTGGGTAAAACAATTCAGCCCGGTAAAGGTGAAGTTTTCAGCCGATACCGCAAACATGTGTTTGCCAACAAACTTCTTTAGTCTGGCAGATAATTCCGGGTACACGAATGACTCATTTAAAAGTGCAAAATGGCGGATTACCAGGCCTTATATAGCTAATGTTTCCAAGCGGGATACTTTCAGTATTCTGAACAGATTCAGAATTAATTTTGATACTACAGGAGTTTTTCCCGTAAAATATTGGGTTTTTTCTAAAAATGGATGTGTGGATTCTTTAACCTCCAGCGTATCAGTTTACCATATGCCAACTGCGGTATATAATGCTTCTGATTCGGAATTTTGTGTGAAAGAGTCTGCGAGATTTGTAGACTCCAGTTTTGGTGAAGGAGGTATTGCAAAATCATTCTGGTATTTTGGAGATGGGGCTTCCACCACTGGCACTCCGGCATTCCATTCATTTTTAACTTTTGATACATTCTCAGTAAGATTAATAACAGAAACCACCTACGGTTGCCGGGATACTGCGGATTCCAGTGTGATTGTGCATCCTCTGCCAAAAATGGTAATGGCAGTTACGGTAAATAATGTATGTAAAAAAGCAAACAGTTTTAATTTTAACGACAATAGCACACTTCCATACGGAACCATGATAAATAAATGGAAGTATGAAAAAGTGGTGGTCAATAACCAGTTGATTTTGAATAATATTAAATTTAGCGATACAGGAAACTTCAAGGTTACACTATACAATACAACCGAGAAAGGGTGTATGGATTCTACCAATAAAACGGTATATGTTGCACCCGAACCCAAGGCAATAATTTCATTGCTCGACTCATCCAAATGCTTGGATGTAAATTATTTTACATTCGATGATGTGAGTACATTATCCAAAGGAACAATTGCTTCCAGGATGTGGTATTTTGGCGATGGTAATACAGCTACAACCAAAACAGTTACCAAGAAAAATTACAACGCGTACGGCATTTATACTGTGAAATTGGTAGTAAATACCACAACCTATAATTGCAAAGACAGTATCACAAGAAAAGTACAGGTATTTGCATCTCCATTGGCTCCATTTGATGTAAATGATTCTACCCAATGTTTGCCAAATAATAAATTTGATTTTACGCCTAAAACAGTATTTAGTGTATCCGGGGTAACTGCAACCCATAACTGGGATTTCGGCGATGGTAATTATGATATTGTGTCAGCTCCAAGCCATGGATTTAACACTGTTGGAAATTATTCCGTACGGTATATTATCAAAACCGATCAGGGTTGTGCAGATACAGCTAATAGAATTATGCAGGTATTTGCAAATCCGGTGGCAAATTTCACTATGAGTAAAGACAGCTCCTGTCTTGGATCCTATAAGTATGATTTCATTAATACCACCACATTTGGATCCGGTTTTAACAACAAATGGACATTAGGAGATGGCAATACAGCTACAACAAAAGATGTGTTGCAAAAGAGCTATAATTTTGCCAATACCTATAATATTAAGTTGGTTGTTGGTTCCGCTCAGGGTTGCAATGACAGTATTGTAAAAAGTGTGCATGTATTGCCTGTTCCACAGGCTTCATTCCTGATTAATAAAAAAACCCAGTGTTTGGTTGGAAACGATTTTCAGTTTACCAACAACACCAATACCAATGGTGCATCTCCAATGAATTACCAATGGACATTTACACCGGGTTCTACTTTCAATACCCAATTTATTGCAAATCAAAACATGCCGGATACCGGAAGTTATGATATTGAATTAATAGCTTTTTCCGGATTTGGTTGTTCAACATCCATCAAAGACAAGATTTACGTAGCTGAAAACCCGCAGGTACAAATTACAGGCGGCAATGCATGTGTAGGAGATCCTATTCAATTTAATGCAACTGCAACAGTTAATTCAGGTAGTATTACCAACTACAGTTGGGATTTTGGCGACGGTAAAACCGATGTGTCTGAAGATCCTTTGCACACCTATGCTACTGCCAACACCTATAATGTAAAACTAACGGTTACTTCAGATAAAGGTTGCACGGCAACTGCCGGTCCAATTGCAGCCAATGCATATGTTTTACCGGTTGCAGATTTCTCATGGCAACAAACGGAAACCCGCGGAATGGAAACCGATCATGTATTTGAATTTACAGGTAGTGGAGCCAACCAATATTTCTGGACATTCCACGATGGGCAAACCAACACTGTAGGTGGTCCATTTACGATGACTTTCCTTCAACAAGGTCAGAAAACCGAAGAACTTCTGGTAATAAGTGCCAATGGTTGTCGGGATTCCATTAAGAAAATCATTATGCTGAATCCGGCATTGCAAATGTGGATTGTATCTTCTTTCTCTCCGAATGACGATGGTCTTAATGAGAAATTTGGTCCATCCACCGCATTTGGATTAACCAATTATTCCATGATGATTTATGATCGCTGGGGAGCAAAAATGTTTGAAACCAAAGACCCTGCTGTATCCTGGACGGGCAACGATGACCAGAACGAACCTGCGCCTGAAGGCGTTTATGTATACCGTATTGTTTTCCGCTATGTAGATGGAAAAATTTATGTATTCAAAGGATCGCTAACTTTAATTCGATAAATCAGATTCAATCTTAGTACATAGAAAAAGCCCCGGAAACGGGGCTTTTCTTTTAACGGTTATGAATGAATTTAATTCAACAAATTGGTACAAAAAAATGCCGGATATTCCCGCATTTTATTCCATAAAAAAAGCCCCGTTTCCGGGGCCTTTTGTGGAATATGTTTATCCCAAATAGGATTTAAGTACTTTGCTCTTGCTGGATTTTCTCAATCTTCGTAGGGCCTTTTCTTTTATCTGCCTCACTCTTTCGCGTGTAAGTCCAACTTTCTCTGAAATATCTTCCAGGGTGTGGGCGGGGTTTCCATCCAGGCCAAAGTAATATTTCAAAACATCTCTTTCTTTATCGCTCAGGGTGCTGATTACTCTGTTAATCTCATTTTGCAATGATTCATTAATCAGCGGCATATCGGGATTTGGTTCGTCGTTTTGATCCAATACCCCCAGAAGTGTATTGTCTTCACCATCTGCCAAAGGCGCATCAATGCTCAAATGCCTTCCGCTACTGCGCAATGCATTTTCTACTTCGGTAATTGGAATTTGGAGTGCTTCAGCAATTTCCTCGGGAGTTGCTTCGCGTTCCAGTTCCTGCTCCAAACGGGCAGCCATTTGGGTAATTCTGCCCAAACTTCCTACCTTATTTAAAGGAAGTCGCACAATACGGCTTTGGTCTGCCAAAGCTTGCAAAATGCTCTGGCGAATCCACCATACTGCATAGGAAATGAATTTAAATCCGCGGGTTTCATCAAAGCGTTTTGCTGCTTTAATCAAACCCATATTGCCTTCGTTAATCAAATCACCAAGGGTTAAACCCTGGTTTTGGTACTGTTTGGAAACAGATACCACAAAGCGTAGGTTGGCGTTTACCAGCTTTTCTAATGCTGCCTGATCACCTTCGCGAATTCTGCGCGCGAGTTCAACTTCCTCCTGCGCATCAATCATTGAAACCTTGGAAATTTCATTCAGGTATTTATCGAGAGACTTATTCTCTCTGTTTGTAAACTGCTTACTTATTTTAAGCTGTCTCATGTATGTCTGTGAACTGGGATTTTAAAAAATGAAGGTGCAAAATTAGCGTTTTTCTCGCAGAAATGGGATTTTTCATGCTGAATTCGCAATTTTTCTCCGGTCCTCTATAGCATCAAAAACCGCGCCAATATTGTATTTTACAAAATCAGGCTGAGCTGAAATATGCCAAATGCAGCGACATAGGCAATTGCACCAAAAATAATAAATTGCAATACCGGCAATTTCCACGAACCGGTTTCTCTACGCATTACCGCAAGTGTACTCATGCATTGTAAGGCAAACGCATAAAACAGTATTAAACTATAAGCATACGGCGCTCCGTATAACAATTTACCGCTTTCCGGATCTCTGGCTTTGGCCATTTTTGCACGGATTCCCTCTACTTGTTGCGCATCTGAACTCTGAAACAAGGTACTCATGGTTCCTACAAAAACTTCACGGGCAGCAAATGAGGATATCAAAGCTATCCCCGTTTTCCAATCATAACCCAAAGGACTTATTGCAGGTTCTATCCATTTTCCCATTTTGCCGGCATAACTGGATTCCAGACGCACTGCCATTACTTTGGTTTCCATTTCGGCACTGCTCAGGTTTTTTTCACTTCTCACTTTCGCTTCGGCTTTTTCCATTTCATTCCCCGGCCCATAGCTGGCTAAAAACCACAATACCAGCGAAATTACCATAATTACTTTTCCTGCTTCTTTTACAAATGACATGCTTTTGTACCGTACGTTGGACCATGCGGTTTGCATGCGCGGAATCTGATATGGCGGCATTTCCATTATAAACTCGGAAGGTGCTGTTGATTTTTTAAATATTTTAATTAATCTGGCCAGGATTACAGCTACAATAATTCCGGAAAAATATGCCAAAGTCATTACCAGACTTTGAACACCTATTGGTCCAATTCTGGTTCCCGCAGGTACTGCTAAACTCACCAATAACACATAAACCGGCAATCTTGCACTACAACTCATCAATGGAATTACAAACATGGTAGCATACCGCTCTGATCTGTTTTTTATGGAACGGGTTGCCATAATACTGGGAATTGCGCATGCAAAACCACCGATTAACGGAATTACTGATCTTCCGTTGAGACCTATTTTGCGCATCAGTTTATCCGTAATAAAACTGGCGCGTACCATATATCCACTGTCTTCCAGCAGCGAAATAAAGAAAAATAAAATTGCAATTTGCGGCAGAAAAACCAGTACCCCGCTCAAGCCCGGAATTACGCCACCCGTAAGCAATCGGGTTAAAAAATGATCCGGTAGGGAATTGCGCAGAAAATTGGCTAGTTGCCCAAAACCATTTTCTATCCATGTCATTGGATAATCTGCCAATGTAAATACTCCCTGAAAGATAGTGAGCATGATGCTGGCGAAAATGAAAAATCCCAAAAATGGATGCGTGAAAATTTTATCCATCCGCTTTGTAAGCGAAATTCTTTCTGTTTCCTTTTTAACAACAGTCTCTTTAACTATTGCTTCGATTTTTTTATACCTGCCAAGGGTTTCAGCACTGATACCCGGAATTTTTTCACCCTTTCTAAATGCAAGTAATTTATTCCGGGCTTCAGAAGAATCCATTCTTTTAGAAGGTAATTCCAACAAATTATTTTCTAATTTATCAATTCCAAATCCTTTTCTGGGATTGATAACGCAAACTTTGCAATTCAACTGAGCTGCAAGTTTTTCTTCCTGAATTTCTATTCCGCGGCGGATAGCAGTGTCTGCCATGGTGAGCGCAACCACCATTGGGAATCCAAGTTCACTTACCTGATCAAATAACAACAGGTTGCGTCGCAGGTTGGATGCATCCAATAAAAAAATGATATATCCGGGTTCCGCATATTTGCCATTGCCCAATAAATGATCTACCACCACTGCTTCATCTTCTGAATGGGTATACAGAGAATAAATTCCGGGTAAATCTTTAATGGCGCGGGATTCAGAGCCGAATTTCCAAATACCCGATTTCTGTTCCACTGTTGTGCCCGGAAGATTGCTGGTACTCTGCCTCATGCCTGTGAGCCGGTTGAACAAAGTGGATTTACCACAATTGGGATTTCCTAACAGGGCGATATATGATTCCTTAGGCAACACTTATTCCATTTCCACAATAATATTCTCCGCCTCAGAAATACGAAGTCCCAGAACATAACCATCAATATTAAATGCAAGCGGATCCCCCCCCGGTGAGCGGAATTCCAACTTTAAGGGAGTTCCGGGAATACAACCCATTTCCATTAATTTCTTAGAACTATAACCTTCAATAATTTCAACGATCCTGGCAGTTTGTCCTATTTGAAGTTCCGATGCTTTCAAAATGCTGCTGCGAAATTACATCGCTTCCGCTTTGCAATCAAGGTGAATCGGCATTACGTTTAAATGCCATTGTAAATTTGCTGATACAATTGCAAAAGTTCTCTGGTATTCTCTGTATCGCCATCCTGATCCGAATCTGCCTGATCCAACTGTTGTTGTTTCCGCCCTATTTCTTTGTATAACCTGCTTTTTATAACCTGAACCTGCATTTGCCTTCCATTTTTCTTTAATTTTTCAAGCAACAATCCAAATTGTTCCTGCATGAGGCTATGCGAGCTTTCGTAAAAAAGGATGTTCAATGCTCTATCAAAATTTTCAGCATCCACACGCGGATTATTAGCCAGCAACATCAAAGCATCTCCGGTTTGGTATTCATTGTTCCAAACCAATTTATTCATCCATGCTATTGCAATGTCTGCATAAGCTTTTTCCGTTTGCACTTTTGCAACAGGAACCCAGGATAATTTATCTTTTAATCTGCCAATGATAAATGTGCTGGCTGTAAGAGCAGAATCGGAAATATAATGCATGAGTTTTTCATCAGAATATTCCGAATAATACAATAGATTTAATGCTGCAATTCTGGTGTCAGACATGTATCTTTTATTTTCCAGAATATACTCTACGTCAGGCAGGCTGCGACTTTCGGTAAATTGCAAATACCAGGGATGATTTACGCCAAATTGAAATGCTTTTTGCAATATTGGATCAAAACCGGAATGAATGGCTTTTTTGTAAATTGGCATAAGTGCAATTCTCAAATCTTCGTTAGGTTTTCCTTCATCCAATTCTTCCGCAATTTTGCAGGCCATTAAAAACATTCGGTATTTTACCCCGTCTGAAAGCGGTTGATCCCAGGCCTGATGGATAATTTGCAGTTGTTTTAAAGCTTCACCAAGGTTGGAATAAATAATTTTTTCTTCACACAAAAGCGAATTTTCAGTATCAAAAACAAACCATTCCGGTTTTTCATTTCCAAAATCAAAAACAAAATTTCGGGTTCCAATAAATAATTTTTTGTTAAAAATACCTCTGCTGTTTTTCCAACGAACTACTGCCGGAAATACATAACAATTGCGGTTATCCTGGGTTTGTTCAATCTGCAACTTGTAAATAGAATCTGTTTTCTCCGTTACGGTATTGTACAATCCGGTTTCTGAATATATCAATTGTATTTTAGGATGGTTATCGTCTAAATACCACTGGTTAAAAAACCAGTTTAAGTCTTTTCCTGTAACCTCTTCAAATGCCATTCTCAGGTTTGCAACTTCCGCAGATTGAAATCTGTATATATTGAGGTATAATTTTAAGCTTTCACGAAAAGCATCATCGCCAACTGTGTTGCGAAGCATATGCAGTATGCAGCCACCTTTTTGATAGCTGATATTGTCAAACAATTCTCCCTCATCTTCATATTCATAACGCACCAGTTTTTTGCCTTCTCCGCTGCCCGCAAAATCATATTGATTGCGCAAATCCACCAATAGAGATTCTGCATTGGATTTTCCGTAATAAAATTCTCTCCATAAATATTCTCCATAGGTTGCAAAGCTCTCATTTAAAGTAATATTGCTCCAGCTCTCCGTGGTTACCAGATCTCCGAACCACTGGTGAAATAATTCATGTGAAATATAATCCTCGTAGGAATTGTCCAAATGTTGCAGGGAATCGTGTTGCAACGCTTCCATATGAACAGTTGCGCTGGTATTTTCCATTGCGCCGCTCACAAAATCGCGCACTACAACCTGGCTGTATTTATCCCATACAAAATCTACACCCAGATAATTGCTGAAAAATTCCATCATTTTTGGTGTGTTTCCAAAAATCATAGGTGCATATTTTGCATATTTTTTTTCAACCAGATAATTCACTTCTTTTCCCCGCCATTGGTCTTTTGTTACGCTCCAATTGCCAATGGCAATCATAGTCAGATATGGAGCATGTGGCTGTGTTTGTTCCCATTGATCTACTCTTAACCCAGGTGAATCCGAAGGATAAGAGCGAATGAGCTTCCCATTGCTCAGACTCACCATGGTATCCGGAACATGGAGTTTAATATTCAGTGTGGTTTTTTGATTTGGTGCGTCTAATGTGGGAAACCATTTGCTGTTGCTTTCTGTTTCTCCTTGTGACCATATCTGGCGTGGTTTTGTAAATTGTTCCAGATCATGGTTGATGAAATACAATCCGCGATCTTCAGTAATAGCATCATTCCCTTTGGCTGCAATTCCATAACTGTTGGATGCGTAATAAATTACCAGATGTAAACTTTCGTTTCTTTTGTATTTTCTGTGCAGGTAAACAATGAGTTCTTTGGAATTTCGATGTTTCCAAATAAGGTGGTAAGCAGTTGGTGATTTGGATTTTATCTGGTTGGAATCCAATGCAGTAACATCGCCAATCATTAAGGCTTTGGCATCGAGCACGAGTGAGTCCTGATCCAGGTAATGGGGATGAAGAAAAAGTTCAGCTTTGCCCATTGCCATCCTTTTGGAAAAATTGAAATGCAATTCAAGCGCAGTATGCTCCAAATCCCATATTTTTTCTTTGGTACCGCGGTACGATGAAAATAGAATTTCATTTGAACCGTGCCATTCCTCTCCACCGGAATGCAATACCGATGGATCCTCAAAATTCCATTCAATAGGTTCAGGATTTTGTTGTTTGTGTTTGAACCATTTGCAGGAAACTGCGGAGATGCAGATTACTGAAATTACAAGAATGGATTTCAGAGACATATTGGATTACTTGCAAGAATAATGCTGGAAAATGAAATGGCTTTTTTTATTCGACCGGAAATGTGCTTTCATCCTTGAAAATTTCCCATGCTGCTTCTGCTTGATATTGTAACATCTTTAATCCATTTGTTATCAGCGCGCCTTGTGCTTTACATGTTTTTAAAAATACAGTTTCAGCAGGGGAGTAGATTAAGTCCATGCAACAATGATCAGGTCCTATAAATTCATATGGAATATCCGGAATTTCACTTTCATTTGGATGCATTCCCAACGGTGTGGTTTGGATAATCAATTTATGACTTTCCAAAAGGTTTTTATGGAGGTCAGAATATTTTAAATAACCTTCTTCATTTCTGCTGACTTTTTGAAAAACAATACCGATGTTTTTTAAGGATGTTGCAACAGCTTCTGATGCACCACCGGTGCCCAGTATAAGGGCATGCGATGGCAGAATAGGAAAGGTTTCCAACAAGGATTTTTGAAATCCGAAAATATCCGTATTAAATCCAATTAAACGTACAGAATTGGTTTCACGTAAAACTTTTACAGTGTTCACTGCACCGGTTTTTTGCGCATCCGGGTGCAGCTGATTCAGATAGGGAATAATTTGTTTTTTAAACGGAATGGTTACATTAAAACCGACGAGATTCGGATGTTTCATTATCCATTCCGGTAATTCGGAAATGTTATTTAATGGAAACAAACCATAAGTAAAATCATTTCGGTTTTCCTCCTGGAAAAATTCCCGAAAAATGCGCGGAGACTGGCTATGGGAGACAGGGTTGCCAATCAGCCCCAACAATTTCATTATTTCGCCATTTTGTGTTTTATCCATTGAAAAGCAATGGGCAATAAGGAGATGGCAATAATTCCGAAAACCACAAATTCGAAATTTTTCTGCACCCAGGGGTGGGATCCAAGGGTATAACCTGCAAGGCTTATCAGGCTTACCCAAAGTACCGCACCTGCGATACAAAATCCAATGAATTTTCGGTACGTCATGGTTCCAATGCCTGCTGCAAAAGGAGCAAAAGTTCTGATAATGGGAATGAAACGCGCAATAATGAGCGCTTTTCCACCATGTTTTTCATAAAATGCATGGGTTCTATCCAGGTATTCGCGTTTTAACAATTTCCATTTCAAATCGAAAATGCGTACCCCAATTTTACTACCAATCAAATAATTTGTGTTGTCTCCAAGCAATGCAGCAACAATAAGCAGCGGAATTAAAATAAAAATGCTGAAATCGTTTTCGGGATTTGCAGCCAGTGCGCCAGCTGCAAATAACAAAGAATCTCCGGGCAATAATGGCATTACTACCAGGCCGGTCTCTACAAAGATGATCAGGAAAAGAATTCCATAAAGCCAGTTGCCATATTCCTGCATCCAGTCTTTGAGATAGTCGTTTAGGTGGGTAATAAAATGCAGCCCGTCTGCGAAAATGTTGAGAATGGTCATTTTTGAGTTCGCAATATTAGCACAGTATTTGCGTTATCTCTATTGAATTATATTTGCACCATGCGCCGAATTGTGTTTGTTATCTTCGCCACACTTATTATGTTCAGTGTCGTTTCCTGCGGCACACAACGCTCCGCTGTTGGCCATGGAGGCCAGAAAAAAGGCTGCAACTGCGGCTTCTGAGATATCTCTACTTTATCTGGTTTTATTTACATTTGATGGATGTACCATTATTGAATGAATTACATAAAGTAGTTGATGTTTGGGCCATGAATTCTTGAACAATACGGCCTATTTCGCTATTTTTAATTAATTTTGCAGCCCGAAAAATAACATGAGTACCGATACAATGACTTATATCCCCTACAAGGTAAAAGACATATCCCTGGCCGAATGGGGCCGCAAAGAAATCAAACTTGCCGAAGCAGAAATGCCGGGCCTGATGGCCATCCGCAATGAGTACCGCAGCCAGCAGCCTCTAAAAGGTGCCAGGATTGCAGGTTGTCTTCACATGACCATTCAAACCGCAGTGTTGATCGAAACCCTGAAGGAACTTGGCGCCGATGTGACCTGGAGTTCCTGTAACATTTTCTCTACCCAGGATCATGCTGCAGCAGCAATTGCTGCTGCAGGAATTCCGGTTTATGCGTGGAAGGGAATGACCGAAGAAGAATACGAATGGTGCATTGAACAAACTCTGTTTTTTGGAAATGACCGCCAGCCATTGAATATGATTCTGGATGATGGGGGAGACCTCACCAATGTGGTTTTGGATAAATATCCCGAACTGGCAGCTTCTATCAAGGGTATCAGCGAAGAAACCACCACAGGTGTGCACAGATTATACGAAAGAGTAACGCATGGCACATTGCCGGTTCCTGCTATTAATGTGAACGACAGTGTTACCAAAAGCAAATTCGATAACAAATACGGTTGCAAAGAGAGTTTGGTGGATGCCATTCGCCGTGCAACGGATATTATGATGGCAGGTAAAGTAGCAGTAGTAGCTGGTTACGGGGATGTTGGAAAAGGAAGTGCAGAAAGTCTTCGCGGTGCCGGAGCACGCGTAATGGTTACCGAAATAGATCCGATATGTGCTTTACAAGCCGCTATGGATGGATTTGAGGTAAAGCGCCTGGAGAATGCCATTCCATTGGCGAATATTGTGGTTACTGCAACAGGAAACTGCAATATTGTTACCAAAGAACATTTCAAATTGATGAAAGACAAAACCGTAGTTTGCAACATCGGTCACTTTGACAATGAAATTGACGTGGCGTTTTTGAACAGTAATTATGGTTCTACCAAATACACTGTTAAACCACAAGTAGATGTTTACAATGTGGATGGAAAAGAAATTATTCTTTTGGCAGAAGGGCGTTTGGTTAATCTTGGTTGTGCGATGGGCCACCCGAGTTTTGTAATGAGCAACAGCTTTACCAACCAGACTTTGGCACAAATTGAATTGTGGAAGAACCACAGCAATTACGACAACAAAGTGTATGTGTTACCCAAACACCTGGATGAAAAAGTTGCAACTTTACATCTGGCACATGTGGGAGCTGAGCTTACTGTTTTAACCAAGGAACAAGCCGATTATATTGGCGTTCCGGTAACTGGTCCATTTAAGAAGGACCATTATAGGTATTAATTCTGTAGCAAACTTTTATTCATTTTTATTTGAATAAAATGAATAATAATCAAAATAATTATTCCAATAATTCCAAACAAAAATCCCTGCATCACGTAGGGATTTTTGTATTTTAATACAATCTCCTTCCCGGGTTTTTCCACACTCAACAAACCACTATAGAATTTGATTTTACCTTCTCCATGTAATTGCCAGTATTTGCTGTAACGCAGGTTAAATACCAGCAAATCCCCTGAAGTGCTGATGTTCATTTTGCCTGGAGTAAAGTGAATCTTTTCTGCGCCTGAAACGAATGAACGCATGGTGTCAAAAACCGGTGGGAGATTCAAGGGTTGGTAGGCATTCAATACCAATTCATTTTGCAACAAATGAATAAACCCCCTCTTTTTTTCTGCATCCGGAATCCGAACGGTTACCAGTTTTGGATCCGGATGTTGGGATACAACATTCTTCACTTCCATCATTGGCGAATCCTGCACAAAGCTGCAGTCGGCGCGGAAAGACAGGGATTGCGCAATTGCGGCAAATAAAAGAATCGCATAAGCAAAACCCTTTTCCTTCGTGTTTTTTAACACAAAAACCACTGCAACTGCAATTGCAAACAGAACAATAAAACCGAATCGGGAAGGGGCGCGCAAACTGCTGAAAACGGGAAGGTATTTGTTCATCCAATACCATGGATTTACCATTTCAGGAGTATTTCCCAAACAAATCCAAATTACAGGAATCGCCAGAACAAGCCATTTCCACCAGGATTTTATTTCGTTTTTATAATAAAAAATAATGCCCAATAAAATGATATTAAAACCAAGTGTATATTCCCACCAGCCATGCCAGGTACCCATCCTGCTCTCATAACCACCCAGGGATTGCAGCCATTGAAATAATGAAATTCCACTTTCGTCTTTCATCAACCTTGGCGTTTCTTCCCATAATTTTAAACCAGGTAATATTTTCCAAAATCCAAAACAAATGGAAATAATAAGAATGGCAGGAAAAAGCAAAATACCTTGTCGGTTTCCATAAATCCACCAGTCTGCAATCAGCCATAAAAGCATGAGTGCAACGGCAATCAGAAACACGATAGGGGCGCCACCGATAATCATTTGAAGCAATACGAGAACGGCACCAATGGTATATTTCAGGGTATATTTTTCTTTTAGTTTTACCAAGAAATAAAACAACCAGGGAACCAAATATAAATAAAGCACATTGGAATGTCCAGCCCGAAAAATATGGGCGCTGAAATAATTAGCAGCACATAAAATCAAAGAGAGAAACAGCGATATTTTTTCGTCTTTTTGGATGCTTTTAAAGAGTTTGAAACTCCCTATTGCGCCCAAAACCATGGCTAGAAGTATGCTCAATTTATATCCGTAAAAAGTACCGAAAACCAGAATGGGAATAAAGAAAATACTGAATTGACCCGCCTGCGGATCGGCAACAAAATCATAGCCAAAAGAGACAAATGGATTGTACAATGGCACACTTCCATATTCCACAACAGCCTTTCTGGCAGATTCAAACATGGTATAAGTCAGATCCCAGTCTTCACCTCCATAAAAACTCCAATTGCGAGGCAGCCACAGGTTGGTTACGAACAATGCCCAAAGAAAATAAAATACCCATTTCCCATATTTGGAGGTGCTAAATTTCCATATACGTTCAGAATATTTCATTTTTCTTTTTCAAATGTAACCAATCGGTATTGTGAATTTTGGGTGAATTTAAAGTATTGCGTATTTAATGTATCGGTTTTAATTGGATATGCAAATGAGGCACCATAGAACAATCCCCTGGAATTCAATACGGTGGTATCCGGTTTGCCGGTAAACGGTTTCAGCGTAACGGATTTTCCGGAATTGGATTCGCTTCTCATAGCGGATTCATATGGCAAGGCCCAGGTTACCCGCCATTCTTCCGGATTTAAAATAGAATCTGAAAAATACAATTTTTCATGCCCCCGGATGGCTGTGTGCTGAAGCAATGCATCCAGTCGCTGCAATCGCTCCGTATAAAATTTACCGGAATTCCACCTTTCGCGTATGCCGTTTCCAAAAAGACAAATCACCACAAATAAATACACCTTATACGCCCCCGGATTAGACAATGGAATGAACAATGCCGGTATCACAAAAATGAGAGCAATGGGTGCGAAATTTTTTTCCATCATTAAATTGCTATCGCCTATACTGAAGATGGCAATTACAGAAAATATGCAGGCCAGAATGGTGAAAAATAACAGTATATTTTGTTTCAGATTTAAGGTAGTACTTAGAAATAAAATTGAAATTACAAAAATAAAAAAAGGCAGAAGAATTCGACCTGGTATGGATTGTAAGAAATATTTCCAGGCGTAGGATTCAAAAATTGCAAATACGTTTTGCATATCCGTAGCTCTGGAAAGTACTTCATTTTCATACCCTGTATTTGGCAATAAAAAGCGTTTGCCAATTACCATTATACCCAATACCAGCAATACAACCCATCCGGTTTTGTTACCTGTAAAAATCAAATAAAATACCGCGCCAAAAAACAAAAAGGGCAGCACACCTGGATGTGTAAAAAATGCAAGTATCATAACCAGAATTGCCATATAAACAGCAATTCCTTTTGCACCTTCCGATTTCATCAGATATGCCAGGTATAAAACAGCAAAACACAGAGCCGGAGCCATTTCCGCAACGGAAAGATAAAACCATTCCGGACCGGTTAAGATGTAAATCAACAGGGGTAAAATATATATTTGATTGTCATTGCTGATTCGCCAACACCAATATGAAATGCCTGCTGCCAATGCAATTGGCGCTGCACTAATAATGGCTGTTATTACCACTACAGGTGCGTGCAGCCATGCGGCAAACCAGGCAGGTGCCAAAACCGGAACCATTCCCCATCTTCCATGTTCCACAGGAAATTGCAAATCGCAAATCCGAAACAATGCATAAGCGCTGTCCTGGTACAAACAACGTTCCTGTCCCATCCACAAGGAAAATCCTAACAGAACAATCCAAAGAATCCAAATAAGACTTGGATATCCGGTACTGCTTGTTTTATTGATTTTTCTGGCAGACAATCCGGAAATATTTTAAATGAATTTGGTGTAGAATGATAAAATTATTCGACTTCCACAGGAATCGCTTCTTCTTCCACAACATCTTTTTCTACCACCAGATTATCAATTATAAATTCTTGTCTTTCCGGTGTGTTTTTGCCCATGTAATAACTCAATATTTGTTCAATACTGGCTTCCTTGCGCAAGATTACGGGTTCCAGTCTGATGTCTGTTCCAATAAATTTACCAAACTCTTCCGGGCTAATTTCACCAAGTCCTTTGAACCTGGTAATCTCCGGTTTGGAGCCCAACTTGATTACTGCGCGTTGTTTTTCTTCCCCACTATAGCAATAAATGGTTTCTTTTTTATTGCGAACCCGGAATAATGGAGTTTGTAAAATATACAAATGTCCGTTTCTCACCAGGTCCGGGAAAAACTGCAGAAAAAATGTCATCATCAGCAGGCGTATGTGCATGCCATCCACATCGGCGTCTGTAGCCAAAACTATTTTATTGTATCGCAAATTGTCCAGGCTTTCCTCGATATCCAGAGCATGTTGCAGCAAATTGAATTCTTCGTTTTCATAAACAATTTTTTTGCGCAAACCATAACAATTTAATGGTTTTCCCCGAAGGCTGAATACCGCCTGCAGCTCCGGATTCCTACTTTTGGTTATACTGCCGCTTGCACTATCTCCTTCGGTAATAAACAATGTGGAATCAAATCGATTTTCCTGTTTTACATCCTGAAAATGTACACGGCAATCTCGCAATTTTTTGTTGTGTAAATTTGCTTTTTTCGCGCGTTCTCTGGCAAGTTTTTGTATTCCTGCCATGTCCTTTCTTTCGCGCTCATTTTGCAATATTTTCTTTAATAATGCCTCAGCAGTTTGTGAATTTTTATGTAAAAAATCATCCACTTCTTTTTTTACAAAATCCAGAACCGCACTTTTTATGCCGGGGCCATCCGGTCCCATATCTGCACTGCCAAGTTTGGTTTTGGTCTGGCTTTCAAATACAGGTTCCTGCACACGAACGCTGATTGCGGCACTAATACTTCCACGTATATCGGTGGCGTCAAATTCTTTTTTATAGAAATCGCGTATGGTTTTTACAATTGCTTCACGAAATGCCATTAAATGTGTTCCACCCTGGGTCGTAAATTGCCCGTTTACAAAGGAATAATATTCCTCTCCGTAACTCTGGGTATGGCTGAAAGCAATTTCAAGATCTCCTCCTTTTGCGTGAATGATTGGATACAACAATTCTTCTGTATTGACCTTGTTTTCCAGCAAATCCAGCAGCCCGCGCTTGGAAGCATAACTTTCCCCGTTATATCGGATGGTTAGGCCACTATTGAGGTAGGTATAATTTTGTACCTGCTCCCGCAAATACTCATCAATAAACCTGTAATTCTTGAAAACCGTATTGTCAGGTTCAAAACTGATCAGGGTACCATTGGTTTCTTTGCTTTCGGCTTCTTTGTGGTCTTTAATCAGTTCTCCGCGTTCAAAATCGGCGCGTTTGGTTTTACCATCCCTGAAACTTTGCACCACGAAGCTGGCGGATAAGGCATTTACAGCCTTGGTTCCAACCCCGTTTAAACCAACTGATTTTTGAAATGCCCTGCTGTCATATTTGCCACCTGTGTTGATTTTGGAAACACAATCAATCACTTTTCCCAAGGGAATTCCACGTCCGAAATCCCGGATTTTTACAAATTTATCGTCTACTGTAATTTCAATTTTTTTGCCATGGCCCATTACATGTTCATCGATGCTGTTGTCCATGATTTCCTTAACCAGTACATAAATTCCGTCATCTGCCGCTGTGCCGTCTCCGAGCTTTCCGATGTACATCCCCGGGCGCATGCGTATATGTTCTTTCCAATCCAGACTCCTTATCTCGTCTTCCGTATACCTTGCTGTCTCGCTCATGGATGCAATAATAATTCTATTTTTTGCCATTGGCAATTGCCAGTTTATGGGAATTTTACAATACTCTTATACCGGAACTATAGAAAAACCGAAGGGCTTCTTAATTTCGCGGCATGATCAGAACCCTGATATTGGCAATGTTGGTTTGTTTGGTTGGATGTACCAATCGTGAAAATAAATTGTTGGAAGAGTTGAAACCGGTGGATAAGTATATCGCCGAAAATAACATTCAACTCAAGAATATCCACGACTCTTTTTCCCTTCGCCTGCATGCATTTGCTACCACTTATCCCGCCAATCCCAAAAGCCAGGATTATTTATATACTGCAACGCTTTTGTCAGAAAAAAGCGGTAGAAAATTTGAAACCGCAAAATGGTGTGAAGAGTACCTCAACCTATTTCCCACCGGCCATTACCAAAAAGACGCGATGATGCGCGCCGCATTTAATTTTGAACAATGTGGCACTCTCGATAAGGCCATTCAATATTACGAAATGGTGGCTCAGAAATATCCCAAAACCTATGACGGTAGTAGTGCGGCACAAACCGCAAAATATTTAAAAATGGGATTAACTACTCCGGAAGCGCAATTTGAATACATTCAAAAGCACAAAGATTCCGGCACCCAATAAAATTATTTCTTATTCTTCTTTTTGAAGTCGCCCCGTTTCCAGGCTTCAATAAATTGTGCCCAAACCAAAGGACTCAGATAGTTCTGCGGAGGTGCCTGTTTGTAATAATAAAGCTGGTTTGCGCGGGTTTGAGCCAACAATTGCTGGCTTTCCTTGGCGTCCGCAGGTTTCAGTTTCATGTTCTCCTTCAACACCTCCGATTCCATGTTTTTATTCGCCCTGGTTTCCATGTCATCCGCAATGTCAGCATTTACAAAATCATGGTCGAACATGGTTTTTAGGGGCAAAGCACGAATGAAAATCACTGGCAGGTCTATAGTATCCTGGGCCATCAACTTAATGACATGATATTTGTTAGCGGTAAGCGTATCCGGTATTACATGCCATTCGGAAATTTTTTCCGCTTGTGTAAACCAAATGGTATCGCCTTTTTTAACCACCACATCAAAATGTCCTACTTCGTTTGTATATCCAATCAAACCGCGGCGGTTATTTTTAATGGCTACATAGGGAAGAGCGCGAAGGCTGTCATCAGCAGTAAGCACCAATCCGGTAAATAAAATGTACGGATTTTCGGCAAGTTTTTTTGCCTGAGCATGACTGAGTATTGGGCTTAGCGCCAGAACTCCCAACAATAACGATCTAAAGAATTTCAACTTCGGCATTATAGACGTTTACCCAATGTGGTATGTTACAAAGGTATTATTACTCCGGCAAGAATGGTGCCGATTACCAAAATGGGAGACGAGATTTTTCTGCTGAACAGAGCGCCCAGGGTTATGGCAAAAATTGCGTAATCCCAGGGATAATCAGCAGGGGAGGGGTGCGAATTCCAGAAATAGAAATTGAGTATCAGCGCCGCACTTAAGATAAAACCGACGGATGCAGCAAAAATTCCGTCCATGGAACGTTGAACAATGGGATATGTCTTAAGCCTGTTCCATACCGGATAAGCGAAGAATATCAAGAGTGTACCGGGAAGAAATATACCTATTAACCCAATAAGACAACCCAATAATTGTCCCGGGAAATTGTACCCGTAGTTTTTCATAGCAATACCATTGAGGTACACTGCAAAATTGAAATTGGGCCCCGGCATTGCCTGAACCAGACCGAATCCGATATTCAGTTCATCCAGTGACATTCTGTGACGCGGGGAATGTGGTTTTGGATTTGCATATTGGTCTACAGCCATAGCTGCCATAGAATTGCCCCCACCAAAGGCGAGACTGCCCATCCGGTAAGTATTTTCAAAAAGCAAAACAGGTTTGCCAATTCGCATCAGTTTTTCATTTTTATTCAAAATCAAACCCACAGTTCCAATTATCATAAAAATGCTCAGATACAGAGTAAGATTTGCCCAACGAATGGGGCCGAATGGCTTTTCATTGGGTACAAATTTTCTGTTTCCAAAATTGGCGCTTATAACAGCACCTCCAATTATTCCAATTGGAAATATCCATGGTGTATGAACTACGAATCCCAGTATCCCAACCATCAGAAAAATCAGATAATTCAGATACCCGCGTTGTATGAGACCAGACATGCTTATCACCGCATAACAGAGAAATGCAGAAACCATCGCCGGAAGGAACCGCAAATGACTGTTACCGAGGAATTTCGGTGAAATGGTAAGGATGGTGAGGATTAATGCTCCAGGTAATAACCAGGCAAGCAGAGAAAGAAATGCCAGTCTGGGTCCTCCCAATTTGAATCCAAGTGCTGTGATGGTCTGTGTGGTGCTTGGCCCAGGCAACATGCTGCAAAAGGTATTTATGTCCAGCAGGGTTTGTTTGTCGCAGAATTTTTTTTGCTCCACCAGTTTGCGTATGAAATAGGGAATATGCATCTGGGGCCCACCAAATGCAGTGCATCCGAGGAAAAACACGGTTTTTAAAAAAGACCATCTTTTCCATTTCCCTATTTTTGTATTTCCATGCTGCAAGCGAATCGGTTTACTCGGCAAATAACAGGAAAAATTGTATTTATTATTCTTCCATTTACACTCATTTTTATACTCAGCCAGTGCGGAAATCAAAGAGAAAAGGAGGAAGAACTGCGACAGTGGTGTGCACAAAAAACGGATACGCTTTGGAATATCCTTTCAGATACCCGAAAGAATTTTACCTATGAGATGGATGAAATCGCCGAAAGAAAAATGGTCATAGACAGCAACCTGATACTGATACATAAAGCATATCCGGCAGGGTTAAAAGGGGAGGCAGCTTCCTATATCCCGCAGTACAAATCTATTCTTGCAGTCTATAACCCTGTTGCTTCGGAATATAAAAGTATGATTTTGGAAACAGAGGATTTGTTTTTTCAGGTGAAAACTCTGGATGCAGATGTAGAAAGGGGGAGTTACGACAAGGATGTTTCTGCATTTAAGTCTACCTATGCAGAATTGGTTTCCAGGCTTTCTGCCAATTACAAAAGGTCCGTTGATGTGAGCGAAAAACTGAAAACCGTCGAACCTATGTATATCCGGTTATCACCAAAAATAGACGATATTATTTCGAATTTGCCTTAAAATAAGGCTTTTTAATTTCGGGAAATTCTTCCTGAATTTTTTGGAGTGTCAGGTTTTTCTTCTCGGCCCAGGCCATGAGTTCGGTATTGTCCGTGCTTATGGGTCTGTGTTGTTCCATCTTCAAAAATTTGGAATATTTTTCAATAAAATCCCGGCTTCGAATATCCATTCTGCTCTCTACAAATCGTTCAAAAATATAACGAACAGTCCATTCAGAAGGGTGTGCAAGATCTTCGCCATAGAAGCGGTGATCGCGCAATTCTTCTGTTACAATTTCATAAGCAGGAAAATAATCGGATTTAAAATTACCCGTTTGCAGGAATAGAAATAAACTACTCAAAAGACGCGCTTTCGAAATGGCATTTTCCTGCAAGCCATCACGTAAATGTTTTACGGGACTTATGGTGTAGGAGATTTTGGCATTGGGATTTAATTCGAAAATACTTTCTTCCAAAATTCGCAAATGGGTAATAATTTCATTTTCAGATAGTAAAATTTTGTCGAATTCGGTTCCGGGTATTTTATGACAATTGGCCACAAATTTGTTGGATTTTTTATGGTAGTATGCATATGCAGTTCCCAATGTAATAAAAATTACATTTGCCTGCTTTAAAAAAGCATTGGCATCCTGAATATTCTGGTTGATCTGTTGAAGCAAATTTCCGGGGGTGGAATTGCAATAACTGCCATGGTGGTCCAGGCTGTGGTATTTCTCTTGATGCAGAATTAATTCTGTTTCTGTAAATACAGTATTATTGGCAATTTTTTCCATGCAATTCGCCATTGAAACAGGATTATACATAATACCAAAAGGGTTGCAAAAAACATCAAATTGCAATTCGCCGAGTGCTTTAAAAATATTCTCCGAAAAACAGGAACCCAAAAAAAATATTTTGCTGTTTAATCCAATGAATGGGTTATCGGAAATTTGAAAATCTGTAGTGAGTTTGTCTCTGAGTGCGCTGCTGCTCATGGAGTGCAATTTACTGCCAACACCCGGGAATTTGACCACTTTTGTGGATTGTTTGTAGTCAATCCCTATCCAAACTTAACTTTGCACTGTGACTCCCGATTTAAGAAAAAAAGAAAATTTGCATATCGTTTTTTGGTTGATCAAGGATTTTGCCTGGATCATGGACTTTCACACTTTGGGTGTATCTATGGCAATCCCAACCATTTTGCTTTCTGTATGGCTCACCTATAAAAGCTTTTCAGTGAAATCGGATTTTTTTCACAATCTGGCTGTAACTTGTTGGATTGCGGGAAATAGTATTTGGATGTGGGGTGAATTTTTCTATAATGATGGCACCAGGGCATATGCTATTCCGGCATTTGTAGCAGGTTTATCGGTATTGGGAATATATTATATCAGTGATTTTTTTAAATCAAAACCAATAAAAAAGCCGCACCAATAATGGTGCGGCTCTCCCCTCGAACCAATTCCTGCCTTAACGTTTGTGGCAGGCTACAAAAGCTTTCCACTGTCTTTCAGTGAGTATGCTATGGATGTTCTCCAGAAAACCTCTATAGCATTTTTTGAAAGCCTCATCCAGTTTTTCTTTCAGTTGTAAGCTGCGCAATTCCTGGTGAAATGCTTTGCGCAATTCTTTCATGGCAGCTTCAAATTTATCCTTGCTGATTTCTCCATTGCGATATGCTTTTACCAATCTTTGGGCTTTTTCCTGATAGGCATCGTGCAATTTTTGATAAATGGCACGGGCTCTTTTCACAGCGCTTTCTTTACATTGCTCATAAGCGCGCATTGCTTTTTTCACTGCTTCCACTTGTCTGTCGCTCAAATCCAGTTTGCGCAAACATGCAACGAATGAATGATTACGGGCATAATTCCTTAAGTTGTCAGTGCTGCCAGCAGGTGCAGCAGCTGCTTCGTCCATGTCCGCTTCTTCGGCAAGAAAATCGGCAGAAATGCCTTCGTTTACCATGAATACGCCCATTTCCGGGTTTTCAGCTGTTGCTTCTGTGTTCAACATGTCGTTGCCTGCCTGATCCACTAATGCTGTCATTTCAGTATCGGTGCCGGTTGCTGCCACAACATTTTGTACGTTTTCTTTTCTACATGCGGTGATTGCGATGAGTGCCACTCCCAGCACTATTGTCGCTTTTTGAATTGCATTTTTCATAACCTGTTCTTTTTAAGTTGGTGTTGCTTTTTTGTCGACCATTTGATGGTGTGGTTGCATGCCGGTTTAAAAAAATAAAATATATTTTTTTTGATGCAACCATTTGAAATTTTAACAGACAAACTAGCTTCATATTTATTTTTTGTTATTTTGTAATGAATTGAAATACAGTAGTATATGGTATTTTTACAAATGAAAATGAGAATGTCTTTTTAGAATCAAAATCGCAATTATTTTTTTATTGAAGTATCGTTTTTTTAATATTTCGGAGTGAAAAATCGAATTTTTACTTATTTGTGGGAACAAATAATAGAATTTTAGAAATCCGTTTTCGGACTGTAGAATGACAAAAAAATCCGCAAATCATTGGTTTTTAGGTGATTTGTATATTAAAATTGTGATTAACAACTAATTAATGAAGCCATGGACAACAACAATTCAAATGCAGGTATGGTACCTGTCAAACTGGTTAAGCGCCGGTCTGTTATCATGTTTATTCTGGGTATTCTCGTAGGAATGGCCATCATGTGGTTCCTTTATACGAAATGTCTTTTACCAAAAAGCGGTTACATGAAATGCTGCACTACAACTACAGATACTATTGGTGGAAATGATTATATCACCAATCATGTTGCATATAGTGCAGATTCCAGCTATGTAAATTGTACCGGATGTGATTCCTTTTTGATGAGCAGTTCCGAAATGGGTTACTTGTTGAGCAATACCCAGTATTTAAGCAATTCAGACATGTTTTATTCCCTGCGCAACAGTTTTCCCAGATTTGACAGCAAAGGCGTAAGAATGCATCGCTGTGTTTTAGAAACCCTGTTAAAGACACTGAGTACAGAAAAACCCGATGAACAATATATTTATTTCCGATACGGAATTGAAAATGTTGCAGGAGTGAACAAGATATTCCTGATGGCCAGGGGAGGGAACAACTGGATGGCTGCAAGTCCACCGGCGGGAACAACCTTCGGGCCCGAAATGCTGCCTGTAACTTACCGAAGCGGAACACATGTAGACACCTATTGTCCTATGATGTGCAGATAATTATTCGGGTGGCATTACAAAATACATATCCAATTCACCTTTGTTTTTGGCATGTATTTTTCCGCGATGCACCACCTTGAATTTATCATTTAAAAGCGCCTTTGTTTTACTGCTGATATTGATGCGGCCCGGTTCGGAATTCTGTTCCATCCGGGCCGCAACGTTTACAGTATCTCCCCAAATGTCGTAAGCATATTTATTATAGCCTACCACCCCGGAAACCACATCCCCGCTATGCACTCCAACCCGAAATTGAAACACAACCCCATATTGTTCGTTCATCGCAATGATGGAATTGCGGACATATTCCAGTATCTTCAATGCGGCCTGCACCGCTAAAATCGCATGTTCCGGATT
This sequence comes from Bacteroidota bacterium, assembly GCA_018333525.1. GTDB lineage: Bacteria > Bacteroidota > Bacteroidia > NS11-12g > UBA955 > JAGXTF01. Next base: position 116,557 of record JAGXTF010000089.1, read on the forward strand.
AGGAGAAGTAAGTCCTGAAGCGAACATATAGGAATCTCCTATGGTTTTAATTTTCTCTAATCCAAGATCCGCTACAATTTTATCAAATCCACTGAAATAATGGTCCAGCATGTTAACCAACCGTTCTGCACTTAATTTTTCTGAAATGGTGGTAAATGCTTCAACGTCACAAAAAATGATGGAAACAGACTCATGATGTTTCGGAACTGCGTGCCCATATAGTTTTAATTCCCGTGCTGTACTTTCCGGCAAAATATTCAACAATAATTTTTCTGACTTTTTTCGTTCTTTTCGAACAGAGAAGAAACCAATTGCGCCAATAGCCAGAACAATGCAGAGTATAATCAGAACAAGATTCGAGCGCCGTTTCTTTTTTTGATTTTCAAGCAATTTTTGGTTGATGGTATTTTCCGTTTTTTGAAATTCAAACTTTGCTTTGGTAACAGCAATTTGTGCAATAATGTCTAATCCCAATAATGTATCCCTGTAATCTGTGTATTCTTTTAAATACTTTAAGGCCTTTTCTGTATCTCCAATTTTTTTGTAAATGGCATACAAAGTTTTCGGAATTTCCAGAAGAATGGTTTGTTTATGGACTTTTTGGGCATATTCCTCTGCTTTGATTGCATGTTTTAACGCATCAGTAGTATTGTTTTGATGAAATAATAGACGCGCTCTTTCCAGTTCAATTAAAGCCAACGGTTCATATTCAAGATTAATTAAATAAAAGGATTCTGCTTTGTCCAGATATGGAAATGCCTTAGAACTCATGCCCATTCTGGCGTACGCTTTTCCCAGAGACAGAAAAATTTCATGCATTCTTAGAGAATCTTTTTCAACTCTGGCATATTGATAGGATTTTTCGAAACGTTTTATAGCCTCTGCGAACCTCGAAAGTTCCAGTAAACTTACCCCGGTTAAGTAAACGGGAGTGCTTCGCTTGATAGATTCCCTGGATTGTTCATAGGATTTTTCCGCTTGCTGAAAATAGTCTAATGACTCGAACCAGCGCCGTTGTGAATAATAAATAAGTCCGATGCCAAAGTAAGAACTTCCCTGATAGTATTTTTCATTTGCAAGTTCTGCATATTTTAAAACAATAAAATGATATTCCAATGCTTTCGCATTGTTATTTAAATACACATAATTTCCGGCTAATAAAGATGCTGTTTTTAATATTCCGGAAGTATAATCTGCTTTCTGTGCAAGGGTAAAAGCCTTGCTTAGGAAAACATTGGATGCCACTATGGAATCCGAATATGGTGAATAGTATTTATCATATATATCCAGGCATTTTCTTACTTTTACACTATCTTCCAAATTAGATTGCAGCACTTGCCAAGGTGATTCCCGGGCCGCCAGTTGGCAACTTATAATGAGAAAAAAAATAGAAATTATATGGCGTTTCATACCATAGCAGCGTTTTCAGGCAAGTAACCGCAAGCTAAAGATTTTGTGTGTATTACCCAAAAGCGGAAGGCAATTTGTTGAACTGTATTATTTTTGCCGTAACATGAAGGATGTTCCTGTTTACCAGCCAAAGCACAATGTTAGAATTGTTACCGCCGCATCATTATTTGATGGGCATGATGCCGCCATTAATGTAATGCGCAGAATCATTCAGAGTACTGGTTGTGAGGTAATACATCTGGGGCACGACCGCAGTGTGCAGGAAGTGGTACAAACCGCCGTTCAGGAAGACGCCAATGCCATTGCCATGACCAGTTATCAGGGAGGGCATATGGAATATTTTAAATACATGTACGACCTGTTGCAGGAAGCCGGAGCAGGGCACATCCGCATTTTTGCAGGAGGTGGAGGAGTAATTCTGCCTCATGAAATTGATGAATTGCAGGCTTATGGTATTACCAGAATCTATAGCCCTGATGATGGTCGTGAACTCGGCCTGCAGGGAATGATTAATGATTTGGTTGAAAAAAGCGATTTCCCTACCGGAGAAACCCTGAACCATGAGCCGGTTAAAATGATTGAAAAAGATTCCGTTGCTATTGCAAGGATTATTAGTGCAGCGGAGAATTTTCCGGAGAAGCATGTAACTGTGTTGCAAGAAATTCGGGAAAAAGCGAAAACTGCAAAAGTGCCCGTGCTGGGAATAACCGGCACCGGAGGAGCGGGGAAAAGCAGTTTGGTGGATGAATTGGTTCGCAGGTTCTTATTGGAATTTCCGGATAAAAAGCTCGGAATCATTTCCATTGACCCAAGCAAACGCAAAACAGGAGGAGCTTTGTTGGGGGATAGAATTCGAATGAACAGCATCAACAATTCCAGGGTATTTATGCGTTCACTGGCCACACGACAAGCGAATCTTGCAATGAGCCCGCATGTAGATGATGCGATTGCAATTTTAAAAGTATCCGGATTTGATTTGGTGATTGTGGAGACTTCAGGAATAGGACAAAGCGATACAGAGATTACAGCACATTGCGATGTTTCATTGTATGTGATGACTCCGGAATATGGTGCGGCTTCGCAATTGGAAAAAATAGATATGCTGGATTTTGCAGATTTGGTAGCGTTGAATAAATTCGATAAACGCGGCGCCTTGGATGCGCTTAGAGATGTTCAAAAACAATTTCAGAGGAACCACAAAATGTTCGATAAAAAACCGGAACAAATGCCAGTTTTTGGCACCATTGCAAGCCAGTTCAATGATCCCGGTATGAATCGTTTGTACACAGCAGTGATGAATACCATTGCAGAAAAAACCAACTCGGATTTGAAAAGTGATTTTCATGCAGGGGAAGAAATGAGTGAAAAAATTTATGTAATTCCACCAAATCGAACCAGATATTTGAGTGAAATTTCAGAAAATAACCGCCGTTATGATGAGTGGGCTGCCAAGCAGAGCGAGGTAGCGCGTAAGCTTTACCAATTGGATGGTGCAGTAAAACAAATGGAAAATTTGGGAGAATAATTGAATATAAAATGTCGGTAAAAGAAAAAATATCCAATGCGGAAGTAATTTCAGAATTGAAAAATCAATTCGAAAAAATGAAACGCCAATTGGATGCGGAATGTTTGGAACTAATAGAAAATTGGCATGCAAAAAAACAAAATTATGCAGGGGAATTTTTTACTTACCATGTTCGTGGAAAGGATATAAAAGTTGAGAACCATACAGAGAGTTTAAGTCATACCCAGATTACTAAAATCGGCTTACCACGCTATGAAAGCTGGGGAGATTTATTGCAATGGCAATTACAGGAAAATGTTCCCGGAGAATTTCCATATACTGCCGGTATTTATCCTTTCAAAAGAGAAGGGGAAGACCCAACAAGAATGTTTGCCGGCGAAGGTGGACCTGAGCGGACCAACAAGCGTTTTCACTATGTAAGTTTGGGCATGCCTGCTAAGCGGCTTTCCACGGCATTCGACAGCGTTACGCTTTATGGCCGAGATCCGCATATTCGTCCGGATATTTATGGGAAAATAGGTAATTCCGGAGTGAGCATTTGCTGTTTGGATGATGCCAAAAAATTATATAGCGGATTTAATTTGGCAGATTCAAAAACTTCCGTTTCCATGACCATCAACGGGCCGGCACCAATGCTGCTTTCATTTTTTATGAATGCCGCCATTGACCAGCAATGTGAATTGTATATACACAAACATGGATTAGACAAAGAAATCAATCAAAAAATTGATAAAATTTTTGCAGATAAAAACCTTCCAAGACCAACCTATAATGGCGAATTGCCTGAGGGAAATGACGGACTGGGTTTGATGTTGCTGGGAGTAACAGGAGATCAGGTTCTGCCTGCGGAAGTTTACCAGGAAATAAAAGATCATACATTAAGCCAGGTACGGGGTACTGTTCAGGCAGATATTTTGAAGGAAGACCAGGCACAAAATACCTGTATTTTTTCTACAGAATTTGCATTGCGTTTGATGGGCGATGTACAACAATATTTTATTCAGAAAAAAGTTCGAAATTTTTATAGCGTTTCAATTAGTGGATATCACATAGCGGAAGCCGGCGCAAACCCGATTTCACAACTCGCTTTTACACTTTCAAACGGATTTACATTTGTAGAATATTACCTGAGCAGGGGTATGCATATCAATGATTTTGCTCCAAATTTATCTTTCTTTTTTTCCAATGGTACAGATCCTGAATATGCGGTAATTGGACGGGTAGCAAGACGCATTTGGGCTAAAGCCATGAAGCACAAATACGGTGCAAATGCACGCTCTCAAATGTTGAAATATCACATACAAACCAGCGGTCGAAGTTTGCATGCACAGGAAATTGATTTTAATGATATTCGAACCACATTACAGGCATTATATGCAATTTATGACAACTGCAATAGCCTGCATACCAATGCGTATGATGAAGCAATCACAACCCCTACCGAAGAGAGTGTGCGCCGTGCAATGGCAATTCAATTAATTATCAATAGAGAATTGGGATTGGCCAAAAATGAAAATCCAATTCAGGGATCTTTTATTATTGAAGAATTAACGGATTTGGTCGAAGAGGCAGTATTGGTGGAATTCGACAGAATAACGGAACGCGGAGGAGTTTTAGGTGCCATGGAAACCATGTACCAACGCAGTAAAATACAGGAAGAGAGTTTGTATTATGAGACTTTAAAACACAGTGGAGAATTGCCAATTATTGGAGTAAATACATTTCTAAGCAGCAAAGGATCTCCCACAAGTATTCCCCAGGAAGTAATTCGCGCAACAGAGGAAGAGAAACAATTTCAAATAAATATGCTCGCGAATTTGCACCAAAAAAATTCAGTAGAATGTGCAGAATCGTTAAAAAATCTACAAGCCGCTGCAATCCATAACGAGAATATGTTTGAAAAAATGATGGAGGCCGGGAAATATTGTTCGCTTGGACAAATAACCGAGGCTTTGTTTCAGGTAGGTGGGCAGTATAGAAGGAATATGTGAGGGGAGGATTAGCGGGATAGCAAGAAATAGCAAGAAATAGCAAGAAATAGCAAGAAATAGCAAGAATGGCAAGGGATAGCAAGGGATAGCAAGAAATAGCAGGGGAAAGCTAGGGAAGGCTGGGGATAATTGAATAGCAGTGGGGATAACTGAATAGCGAAGAGCTTCAGAAAAGTTGGGATTTGCAAGTGGAATTTTTCCTGCGAAAAATATCATTTTCGTTCATAATTAAGTAGATAATTATTAATAAGGAAATTTATTTTATCCTAAAAGGATAAACTTAAAAGGATAAAAAAATTATAGTTTATTATTCAAGGATTTTTTGAGATTTGTGAGCATTCGCTGTATTTGATTTACCTCGGATATTATTTGCTTTATTTTTTCGGAATTTCCATAATTTAATCTTTGACAAATCAATGCAAGTGTTTCGACTTCGGAGGCAGATCCTGATGAATAGAATAAAAAAAGTTTAAATTGTCCAATGGTTTTTCGCGAATGGCCTTCAGCAATATTTGCGACAATGCTCACCGCCGCTCTGGTTTTTTGAGATATAATTCCATATTTTTCTTCCTTTGGTAAATCTGCACAAAACTCATAAATCAATACAACAAGGTCCATGGATTTTTGCCACACCTTCAAATCTTTGAAATTCTCAATTCTTTTTTCCATAATGAAATGCAATACTATATTATAAATATTTCGCAGTCGTTTTTAAACATTTATATCCGTTTAAATCGGATAATGTATTACATTTTGAAATAGAATTTCTACTTCCAGCAATAGAATTCAACCTAAATTTAATCTGATTTATTTTATTAAAAGGCCCCAATGCATTTTACAAACCTTTACACCATCAATCCGAAATGCACATATTATTCCTTGCTATTCTTGCTTGTCGCCTCCCTTACCATCCAAGCTATTCTTGCTATCCTCGCTAACCAGCTATCCTTGCCATCCGTGCTAACCAGCTATCCTTGCTATTCTCGCTCACCCAAAAACAATCCTTGTCTCACATTCTCATTTTGACAATCCAACCCACATCCAGCCATATTTAAACCCGCATAAACCCTCACACCTGTATTGGATTTTAATAGAATTGACTAACTTTGGCAAGCTCCTTGTAAAAACCTTACAAATACCATGAAAAAACATATCGGAATATCCTTAGTCGTATGTGTTGTATTTGCATTTCAATTTTCTTCCTGCAACAGCGGAGAAGCTGAAATTGATCTTGCAGACAGCACTGGAATGCCCGGTGATAATTTCAGTCTTGCCGGTGCATTAAATTTGCTCAAAGAATCAAATAATCTGGAAGAATTCGAGAAAGGGCTGAATACAAAAAAAGGGGAAGTAAACAATTTAGACCTCAACGGTGACGGGAAAATTGATTATATCCGTGTTATTGACAATTTAAAAGAAAATTCACATGCTATTGTTTTGCAAATTCCTGTAAATAAGGATGAAGCCCAGGATGTTGCAATTATTTCCATCAAAAAAACAGGAGATAAAAAAGCATTCATTCAAATCAAGGGAAATGAAATGTTGTATGGAGACAGTGCAGTACTGGCTCCTGAAAGCGGAGATGGCAAAATAGCTAACGCGTCCATGACACCGGAAATTTTTAAATTTACAGCAGTGGATTTGTATGTGAACGTTTGGGGATGGCCTGTGGTGCCGGTGTTATACAGTCCTGCATATGTTGTATATGAATCACCCGTGGTACTTTGGAACGTTTATCCAACCTGGTATGAGCCGTGGCCTCCATATCCATATGGCTGGTACAGAAGAGAAGTGGCACACCGACATAAGAAATATTATACTCCGGTTTATTTTCTTGCCCCAACACCTGCTTTAGTAATGTATGGACCTACCATGCGCAACTCCGTATTTGTGGTCAACAGGTATCAGAGTATTTATGTGAAAAACGGTTGGCCTAAAGCCCGTGGTCGTGCTTATTACGGGCCTTCGGGTCCGGTATATATGCATGGTCCCGCACATATGGATCATGGAAATGGTGCACCTATGAAAATGAAAGGTGGAGGCCCCGGTAAAGGGGCTCACGGAATGAAAGGAAGTCCGTCCGGAAGTGGTGGAATGAAAGTGGGCGCTCCAAATAGTGGAGGAAATAAAGGTGGCGGTCACAAAATGAATGCACCCGGTCCAAAAGGCGGTGGAGGTGCTCCGAAATCTAGCGGTGGTGGTGGCAAAGGTGGAGGAGGCAATTCCAAAGGCGGAAGTGGTGGTGGCCATGGTGGTGGAGGAAAAAAATAATTTCTTTTTATTCCATTTTAACCATAACATTTATTCCGTTAGAACTTCATTAAATAGGTTTCCATTATTGTCCGATATCCGTTTATACACGATTAAAAACGGGTATATCCATTTATTTCCGTAATTATCCATTTATAATCTTGTAACGGAATTTTAAGTGCTAAATTTGTTTATCAGAACGGATAAAATATTTGACATTTAGAAAGAGGCGTTATGGAAAACTACGAATTTGAATTAGCAGAACAATTTGTCAATCTTACGAATACACCCATATTTTTAACAGGTAAAGCAGGTACCGGAAAAACTACATTTTTAAGAGAGGTAATAAAGCGAAGTGAGAAAAAATCGGTAATTGTTGCACCTACCGGCGTTGCAGCAATTAATGCTGGGGGCGTTACCATTCATTCTATGTTTGGTTTGCCTACCAAAAGCTATGTGCCTTCCAATGACAATGTGGATCCCAATGTGGCAAATAACCAACAAATGTTGAGTAACCATTTCCATTATACCAAAGAAAAACTGGAAGTATTGCTGGAGATGGAATTGCTGGTAATTGATGAAGTGAGTATGGTGCGTGCGGATATTATGGATGCAGTGGATTTTGCACTTCGGTATGTACGCCGCATTGACAAGCCATTTGGCGGTGTACAGGTATTGTGTATCGGTGATATGTACCAGTTGCCTCCGGTAATTAAGGATGAGGAATGGCCGCTGCTTTCCCGCTATTACGACAGTCCGTATTTTTTTGATTCCAAATCCTTTAAAAAACTGGATCCCATTTATATCGAATTGCGAAAAATTTATCGCCAAAGCGATAATTATTTTATTCGAATTCTGAATAATATTCGCAATCAGGACTTTCAGGAAGAGGATTTTGAAGCATTAAAAATTCATTACAATCCTGAATTTGAAACCAGCGAACCCGGTTATATAACGCTTACCACACACAATAAAAAAGCAGACGCTATCAATGAAAAGGAATTGCAAAAACTGGATGGAGAAGCCTTGTTTTTTGATGCGGAAGTAAATGGAGATTTTGGAGACAATATGTTTCCAACGGAGCGGCTGCTTCGTCTTAAAATCGGTGCCCAGGTAATGTTTGTAAAAAATGATACCAGTGGTGAAAGAAAATATTTCAACGGAAAAATTGGAATTATTGAGGAATATGATAAAGAAAGTGGTTTGAGAATATTATTTCCCGACGAAGGGAATAAAATATTTGTAAAGCAGGAAACCTGGGAAAATATTCGATATTCTTTAAATTCGGAAGACGACAAACTGGAGCAAAATAAAATCGGCAGTTTTAAACAATTTCCATTGCGTTTGGCATGGGCGATAACCATCCACAAAAGCCAGGGACTTACATTTGAAAAGGCAGTAATAGATGCCGGCGAAAGCTTTGCACCCGGTCAGGTTTACGTAGCTCTTAGCCGCTGTACTTCCATGGACAACATGGTTTTGAAGTCTTTAATTACAGGTAGGAATATTTTCTCAGATCCGAGAATCGTGGATTTTTCAGGACGCATTATGAAAGATGTGGTTTTGGAAAACCGTTTGGTTACAGGTAAACGGAAGTATGAACTGGATTCTATCATGGAAAAATTCGACTTTCAAAAATTAGAAAAATTCATTTTTAATTGGGATAAAAATGTTTCTAAATTGAAATCTGTGGATCGAAAAATTACTGCTGCACTCACGGCAGAGAGTATTCATGCAATAAAAGCATTGCAACCCGTTGCACAAAAATTTGTAAGACAACTAAATCTGATTTTAGATAAGGACATGCCTGAAATGGAGCGTGCCGAATGGCTGCAGGAGAGATTGGAAAAGGCAATTGGTTATTTTGGAAAAGAGATGTTTGAGAAGATAGTACAACCCTGGGAAAAACATTATGAAGTATACCGCGTGATGGCCAAATTGAGGAAATACCAGCGGGAAACACTGGCTATGGTATATTTCCTGCAGGCGAAACTAGAGCAGTTGTACGAATTAACTCTGGATGGGAAAATGATTTATCCGGAAGAACTTCGAATGAAACAGGAAAAACCGAAAAAGGAAGAATCCAAAAAGGAAAAATCCAAAGGGGAAACATATGATATTACACTGGAATTATTCCGAAGCGGAAAAACATTGCCTGAAATTGCAGATTCCAGAGGAATGGCTTTGAGCACCATTGAAGGACATATTTCCAAGTGGGTTTCTGCAGGAAAAATAGCTTTAAATGAACTCATGGATGAAAATAAAATAAATGCAGTAATGGATGCTTTAGAGGAGTTGGGAACTTCTTCTCTGGGTCCGATAAAGGGGAAGCTGGGGGATGATTTCTCCTTTTCCGAAATCCGGTGGGTGATTCAATCTCCATTAAAGCAGAAAGCAGTTTCACAATGACACGCCTGTTTCGTATAGCACCTACGCCAAGTGGTTATTTGCATAAAGGAAATATTTTCAATTTTCTGTTAACTGCAAAACTCGCCAAAGACAACGATGCAAAACTCATGTTGCGGATAGATGATCTGGATGCAGAAAGGGTGAAACAAGAATATGTGGATGATATTTTCCGTGTCCTAAACCAGTTGGAATTGCAATGGGATTTGGGTCCAAAAACAGCAGGAGATTTTATCCGGGATTGGTCACAAATTTCACGTTGGGATTTGTATTTGGGATATTTAAACCAATTAAAAGAAACCAGGCAGGTTTTTGCCTGCGAATGCAGTAGAAAGGAGTTGCCCAAAAATGGCATTTATCCCGGAACCTGCACCAATAAAAACTTATCGCTGGAAAACAAAAACTTGGCCTGGAGGGTGAAAGAGAGAGCCGAAATTATACAACTGGAAGATCAAAAATTGGGAACAATAGAAATGAATCCGGGAAAGGAGTTGGGAAGTTTTATTGTTCGCCGGCGCGACGGGATTCCATCTTACCAGCTTTCATCACTGGCAGATGATGTACATTTCGGAATTACGGATATCGTTCGCGGAAAAGACCTTTTCGATTCGACATTTATGCAATTGCAATTGGCAGAAATGCTGGATTTGCCCGCCTTTCAATCCATTCAATTCTACCACCACAACCTCATTACGGATGGCAAAGAAAAGCTTTCCAAAAGTGCCGGTTTACAAGCAGAGCCGCTGGAGTTTGACGCAAAAGAAATCAAAGAAGAATTTGAGGCGTGGTTGAAATAAATATTCCTATTCATCCGAATGGAATTGAACCTTTACATTTACTAGGGTGTAAGAACAAATTCTCCTTTTTGTAATTTGTATTTCTGTTTTCCAATTTTAATTGTCTCTCCCTCCATCATATTTGCAAGTGTATTAAGGTCTTGTTCCATGGTGTGAACAGACCCGCCCGTGGATCTGGCGAGTTTCAAATATTCCGAATTTACGCCCCAGGATGCGCCGCAAAGAATAACACGAACCGGAACCTGTATTTTCTCTATCAATTTGAAATCCCGCATGTTTGCAAAATTATCTGCAATCAAAATGACCTCTTTCACATTTTTAAATTCATCCTGAATATGTAAAATAGATTCCACGTCGTTTTCCGGGCCATCGCCACCATTGCCATTTCTCATGGCCTTGTTGCAGGAATTCATGATGTGATCAAAACTGAGTTTTGTACAATCATAAATACCACCAGTATGGCCTGCAAATTTTAAATGATCCGGAGTAGAATTACCATCATTGAAAAATGTAAAAGACCGAACTCTTGATAAATTGCTTTGAAGGGCAATCCATTGGTAGACCTGCTGGGTGTAAGGGCTCATACTGCCGGTTACATCCACCGATATTACCATGTTTTTCCATTCTTTATTGCGGTTTAAAACTGCAGTAACTACAGAATCATTACCCCAGACAAATGCACTACTTACCAATGATACCGGTTTTTTGGAAATGGCAGTATCCATAGGGCAATCCCCTTCAAAAGTAGTAACCACTCGTTTACGCATTCTGGGTCTTTTTAAGGGAACTGTATCAAAAACAATCACCTCTTTGCGAAAGAAAATACTTCTTCTCGTATACCGTATTCCCTGGTCTGCTTTGCTTTTTGAACGAGGCAAATAGGTATAGGAAGACACCACTTTATACTTTTTAATCGTATCCCAATAGGTGGTTCTTTTTGTGCTGCATTCCAATTTGGCCAATTCTGTGCTCACACTTAATGCGGTTGGTTTGGGGCGATAATAAATGGCGAAACCGTGAAAATAATCCTTGCATCCCTCTGACGAATTGCATCCCGTTTGTGCAATAAAATTCCAGATAATTGCAGAATTTTTAAATGCTTCAGGAAGTATTTTCTGCAAATGTTGCATCCTTTTTAAATTCAATACCGGTTGATCAAAAGTTTTAACACTTCGGTAATCCGTATATACCAGGTCTATCATAAGAATATTCAGTCCCTTTAATCGCTTTACCACACCGGGATTCAGGATGGAATCATCGGCAAAATTCATATTCACTTTGATGCCGTTTATATCTTTTTGAATCTCGTATTTTTCCCTAAATTCAGGTTCCCGACTCAATAAATAATTAATGGAAACCTGAGCACATGACTTTTCAAGATAAAAAAGAGAAAAGATGAAAAGAATAAATGTAGAAACTTTCATGTTACCTATAACCCGTTTTCACTTATTTCATTACAAAATCACAAATTGAATGTTGAAAATCTGCAACATAAAATAGAATAATGGATACCTACAGAATTAAAAAGGCACCGCATCCCAAATTCCTGTTTATTACATCTCCACCTTAGGAATATTGGCTTGCGGCACCATTTAAATGAAAAGAAAAAGTATATTTCTGCTCCTCCAGTTACACACACCTGTTGAAGCTTGTATATGTATAAACAAGGGCAGATGAAATTCATTACAAGGGAGGTAAAAAATATTTTTAATAAATCCAGCGACAAGTCATGACTTGTCGCTACGAAAACAAATTACTCAAATACCTTTTCAAAGCAAATGCTCGCTTCCACCCCAGTATACTGGCCGTAATTGGGAATAACCTTGTAATTGTTTTTATGGTAAAGGGCAATGGCTTCAAATTGTTTTTCTCCGGTTTCCAAAATGCATCTTTTATACCCTAACTCCATTGCCCAATTTTCCAATTCTCTTAAAATGCTACTTGCTATTCCTTTGCCTCTATGTTCCGGTGGTACAAACATTCGTTTGATTTCCATGGCATGCACGTCGTATTCTTTAATTGCCCCACAGCCTACGGCTTCGTTATTTTCCATAGCCAGTAACACATATTTGATGCGGTCTACCTTGTTAAATTGCGCATAGAAGGCATGGTCCTCTCCATCCCTAATGGCGAGGTCTTTATCCAGTTCGTGAACCAGAGCAAGAAATTTTACATCATCCGATTGGGTTCTGAAAAATTGAATCACCATGCAAATTTAATAACCACTTAAGTGAATAAGTGAAAAAGTGATGAAGTGAAAAAGTAAGGAAGTGCAAAAGGATCAATTGAATTGTTAATGATCTAGAGTTAAGTGAAATATAATACGAGATTATTGTGAAGCGTTTAATGTTTGGTATAGCGCGAAGATGAAAACGCTTCTTATAGCTTTAGACTTACTGAGCTTAAGGCTTGCAGCCCTGGACGAATTCCATGTATTTCCACTTCCCACATCAAACATCTAACATCCCACATCTAACATCCCACATAGAACCACCTTCCCTTCCAATTTCTTAATTTTGCCCCATGGAAATTAAAGCCGAAACCGGAAAACGCGTGATTATTGCTCCAATTGGAAATACTTTGCATTGCAAAGGATGGGTACAGGAAGCGGCGTACCGGATGATTCAAAACAATCTGGATCCGGATGTGGCTGAAAAACCCGAAGAACTCATTGTTTATGGTGGCCTTGGGAAAGCAGCGCGTAACTGGCCAGCTTTTGATAATATTTTAAAAGCATTGCGTGATTTAAATGATGATGAAACATTATTGGTGCAAAGTGGCAAACCTGTGGGCATTTTGCCCACCCATAAAGATGCACCTCGTGTGATAATTTCCAACAGCCAGTTGGTTCCGAATTGGGCCAATTGGGACCATTTCAGGGAACTGGAAGCCAAGGGACTGATGATGTACGGTCAAATGACAGCGGGTAGCTGGATTTATATTGGTTCTCAGGGTATTGTTCAGGGCACTTATGAAACATATGCTGAATGTGCACGCCAAAAGTTTCAGGGTTCTTTGAAAGGTACATTAAATGTAACTGCCGGCTTAGGTGGAATGGGCGGGGCCCAGCCGCTTGCAATTACTATGAATGGTGGCGTTGCGCTGGTTGCAGAAGTAGAGGAGTGGCGTATAAGAAAAAGACTGGAAACCAGATACCTGGATATGATGGCCAGAGATATTGATCAGGGAATTGATATGGCACTCGCAGCAAAGGAAAAAGGAGATGCTGTTTCTATCGGAGTGCTGTGCAATGCCGTAGATTTATTGGAAAGACTGGTTGCCAGAAATATTGTTCCTGAAACTTTAACAGATCAAACTTCTGCGCATGATCCGCTCATTGGATATTACCCGGAAGGAATGGATGTGGAATCTGCAGACAGATTGAGAAGAGACAATCCGGAAAAATATGTGGAACTGAGTTATGCAACCATGGTACATCATGTGAAACTGATGCTTGAATTGCAAAATCGAGGCAGTGTTACTTTTGATTATGGAAATAATTTACGTGGTCGGGCATTTGAAAAAGGATTAAAAAATGCATTTGATTTTCCAGGATTTGTGCCCGCTTTTATTCGACCACTTTTTTGCGAAGGTAAAGGTCCTTTTAGATGGGTGGCACTTAGTGGAGATCCTGAAGATATTTATGCAACGGATAAAAAAATATTGGAATTATTTCCGGAAAATAAAAGCCTGAAACGCTGGATACAGATGGCTCATGATAAAATTGCATTTCAGGGATTGCCGGCGCGCATTTGTTGGCTCGGCCAGGGGGAAAGAGAAAAGGCCGGACTGGCATTTAATGAAATGGTTCGCACCGGACAGGTAAAAGCACCAATTGTAATTGGCCGCGACCATTTGGATACAGGATCCGTAGCTTCACCCAACAGGGAAACGGAAGCCATGATGGATGGCAGTGATGCTGTTGCGGATTGGCCGATTTTAAATGCTTTGATTAATACAGCAGGAGGAGCCAGTTGGGTGAGTCTGCACCATGGCGGCGGTGTTGGCATGGGATATTCCATTCACGCGGGTATGGTAATCGTTGCCGATGGTACCGAAGATGCTGAAAAACGACTCAAACGAGTATTATATAACGATCCGGGAATGGGCGTAATCCGCCATGCAGATGCAGGCTATGAAATTGCAAAGGAAACTGCCAGAAAACACGGGCTTTCTTTGGAAGATCGTCTTCAAGGTAAACCTTAAGTTTCCAACGTCAATCTATGGATTGACATCCTGAGCCTTTAGGCGCCTTCTCTCTCAGACCAACCACTTATCAATCTATGACTTCAGTCATGGATTTACACATTTACGGATGTGAATCCGTGATATTTATCATTCATTTAACTATGCGAATTCATTTTTTACGCAATGCTGTGCGAGCATTTTTGTATGCGTAAAAATCATGGTCTTTCGCTATCTAAATAGGATTTCAAAATGGTCTGGATTACTCATTACAGTCCCATTTATGTGGCCGAGACGCAATGGAATTTCACTTCTTCAGCTTGCTTTTAAATGAACAGGACAGAAACCAAAACCAAAATCAAATGCTACCATTGCGGCGATGATTGTGATGTAACAACGATAGTATCCGGTGATAAATATTTTTGTTGTAACGGTTGTAAATCGGTTTTTGACATACTGAATAAAAATGACCTTTGCGATTATTATACCCTGAATGCAACACCGGGAGAAAGCAGGAAAAATGCATCTTCCAAAGAAAAATTTGCATTTCTGGACAACAAGGAAATAGCAGCTGAGTATCTTGAATTTGCAACTTCCAAAGAAATACGGGTTAGATTTTATTTGCCACATATTCATTGCAGTAGCTGCATTTGGTTGCTTGAAAATTTACACACCATAAACTCCGGAATTCAATTCAGCCGCGTAGAATTCGAAAGAAAAGAGATAATCATTTCATTAAATCCGGAACAATTCAGCATTCGCGATGCGGCAGAATTGTTGGCTAATATTGGTTATGAACCCTATTTCGCTCCACGGGAAAAAGAAGAAAAAAAAGATACAAGAGAACAAAGAAACCGAATTGTTAAAATAGGAATTGCAGGTTTCTGTTTTGCGAATATCATGTTGCTGAGTTTTCCGGAATATCTCGGTTTTGAAAGTCTGACGAAAGACGGGCTTTCCCCGGTGATATTCCGCATATTGAATTTGGCATTATCCATTCCGGTTTTGTTTTATTCCGGCTCGGAATTTTTTAGAAACGCATTATTGAGTTACAGGCAAAAGGTATTGAACATCGACGCCCCAATCGCATTGGCACTTGCAGTTACATTTGTCAGAAGTGTTTATGAAGTAATTTCCAACACAGGAAGCGGATATTTCGACAGTTTAAGCGGAATTATATTTTTTATGCTCGTAGGTAGGGCCTTTCAAAATAAAACCTACAAAACACTGAAATTCAATCGCGATTTTACTTCCTATTTTCCAATTGCGGTTTGTGTAAAATCCGATGAAAGTGAGAATTACAAAAGAATTCAGGATGTTCAGAAAGATGATGTGATTGTTATTCACAGCAATGAAATTATTCCAGTAGATGGAATCGTTTTGCGCGGAAAAGCAGAATTGGATTATGGTTTTATTACCGGTGAAAATGACATACATCCGGTTGGAATTGGTGGTATAGCGTATGCAGGTGGAAGGCAAAAATCCGGCAATGTGGAATTGTTGGTAATCAAACCTTTTTCACAGGGAAAATTCACCAGATTATGGAACGAAGAGGTATTTAGAAAACAGGAAAAAGATAGTTTTTCTTTTGTAACCATAATAAGTAAATACTTCAGTTTTGCAGTAATTTCTCTGGCAATTATCGCATTTGTTTTCTGGCAATTTGAAAATGCCTCTCTTGCTTGGAAGGCATTAACTTCTGTGTTGATTGTGGCTTGCCCATGCGCATTGTTACTGGCAAATACATTTACCGAAGGTTTTGTATTAAATATTTTCAGCAGGAATGGTTTTTATTTAAAAAATGGAACCGTATTACAAGGTCTTTTCAGGGCAAATAAAATTGTATTTGATAAAACAGGAACACTTACCATACCTGCAGAATCGCATGTGGAATACCTGGGAAAGGCTTTTGAGCCACAACAGCGATTGGTGCTTGCGGGAATGTTTGCTCAAAGTTTGCATCCTTTAAGTCGTGCTATCTCCAATTATTTCCATATTTCCGGATATTCCTTAGAGCATTTTAAGGAATTGGAGAACGGAATGGAAGCCTGGTTTAATGACAACCATTACCGCGTTGGATCAGCTGATTTTGCAGGCGCCACAGGAGCAGCGGGAAATGGTTCAGAAGTTTGGGTGAGTGTAAACAACCATGTATTTGGAAAATTTGAAGTTTCTAATGTACTGCGTAAAAATATTGGAAATATGATAGCGGCATTAGAACCGGAAATTACAGTATTAAGTGGAGACAATTCATTTGCAAGGGCCAGCCTTGAAAAGGAAATTCCAAGGAGGATGGAATATCGGTTCAAACAAAATCCGGAAGATAAATTTCATTATGTGAATGCATTAAAATCCGAGGGATACGATGTAATGATGGTAGGTGATGGATTGAATGACGCCGGTGCACTCAGGAGTGCAAATACAGGAATAGCAGTGGTTGAGAATACCGTGCAGTTTTCACCTGCCTGTGAAGGGATTCTGCTGGCAGAAAAATTATCTGAATTTCATCATTTTATAAAAGCTGCAAAACAAAGCAGAAACCTCATCATATTTACTTTTATCATATCGGTATGTTATAATGTTGTCGGTCTTTATTTCTCTGTTACCGCACAATTGTCGCCATTAATTGCTGCAGTGCTTATGCCATTAAGTACCATCAGCATTGTTTTGGCAACCATGCTTGGTTCCGGATTTATTGAAAATTTCACCATCAAAAACAACAAAAAGAAATCATGAAAATCATTATACTGCTTCTTGCCGTTAGCTTATCTGTGGCGCTGGCCTTTTTGATCGCTTTTATCTGGAGCGCCAAAACGGGTCAGTTTGAAGACAATTTCGCCGATGCAAATCGCATATTATTCGACAACAAAACCTCAAAAAAAGATAAATAAATTACCATGGAATTAGAGAAATTTCATTACGACAACCGAATGGTCCGAAACTTTGGCTATGCCACTGTTATATGGGCTTTGGTTGGAATGCTGGTTGGCGTTATTGTCGCCTTTCAGCTGGCATTCCCGCAATTAAATCTGGGTATTGCTGAAGTAACATTCGGACGCCTTAGACCCCTTCACACCAACGCGGTGATTTTTGCATTTGTAGGAAACGGTATTTTTACCGGAACCTATTATATGCTTCCGCGTTTGCTCAAGGCTCCCATGTGGAGTAATATGTTGAGCAAAATCCATTTTTGGGGATGGCAACTCATTATTGTTTCGGCAGCAATTACGTTACCGATTGGTTTAACTGAGGGAAAAGAATATGCGGAATTAATTTGGCCTATAGATATAGCTGTGGCGCTGATTTGGGTAGTATTTGGAATCAATATGTTTGGTACCATTCTCACCCGAAGAGAAAGACATTTATATGTAGCCATATGGTTTCTTATCGGTACCTGGGTAACTGTTGCAATGCTGCACATTGTAAATTCATTTACGCTCCCTACTTCTTTTACCCATTCCTATAGCTGGTATGCAGGTGTTCAGGATGCGTTAGTACAATGGTGGTATGGCCACAATGCAGTAGCATTCTTTTTAACAACACCTTATTTGGGATTGATGTATTATTTTGTTCCAAAGGCTGTTGAAAGGCCGGTTTATTCATACCGTTGGAGTATCATCCATTTCTGGGCATTAATATTTATTTATATCTGGGCTGGTCCTCACCACTTGTTGTATACCGCACTGCCTGACTGGGCACAGTCGTTGGGAGTTGTGTTCAGCGTGATGTTGATTTTACCGAGTTGGGGTGGAATGTTGAATGGATTATTTACGCTTCGCGGTGCTTGGGAAAAAGTAAAAGAAGAGCCTATTCTGAAAATGTTTGTTGTTGCTTTAACCTGTTATGGCATGAGCACCTTTGAAGGGCCAATGCTCTCTTTAAAAACGTTTAATGCCATTGCACACTATACAGATTGGATTGTTGCTCACGTGCATATTGGTGCTTTGGGATGGAATGGATTTTTGACATTTGGAATGTTGTACTGGCTTGTTCCCAGATTGTTCAATACAAAATTATATTCCAAAAAATGGGCGAATACACATTTTTTGATGGGAACTGTTGGTATTCTTTTATATGCAATTCCTTTGTATTGGGCTGCATTTTCACAGGCTCTGATGTGGAAAGAATTTACCGGTGCAGGTCAATTAAAATATCAGTTTTTGGAAACAGTAACCAGAATTGTTCCGATGTACACTTTACGCGCATTGGGTGGCACCATTTATTTGGCAGGTGCGGTATTGATGGTGGTAAATCTTGTCAAAACCATTCGTGTGGGTAAATTTGTTGAAAGTGAAGAAGCAGAAGCACCTGCGCTTCGTTCTGTGCCCTTGCCTGAAGGTAAAGTATTCTGGCATTCCATCATTGAACGCAGGCCGGTAAGAATGCTTATTTTCAGTTTAATTGTTGTTGGAATTGGAGGTGCAATTGAATTGATTCCGACCTTCCTGGTAAAATCCAATATCCCAACCATTAGCGCAGTGAAACCATATACTCCGCTGGAATTACAGGGCCGTGATATTTATATCCGTGAAGGTTGTTATACCTGTCACTCACAAATGATTCGTCCGTTCCGCGATGAAGTAGCCCGATATGGTGATTATTCCAAATCAGGTGAATTTGTTTATGACCATCCTTTTCAATGGGGAAGTAAACGTACCGGTCCGGATTTGGCGAGAATTGGCGGTAAATATCCGAACAGCTGGCACTACCATCACATGGATGAACCACAGTTGCTATCTCAGGGAAGTATTATGCCGAGTTATTCCTGGTTGTTGGAAAATTCGCTGGATATTTCCACAACACCTGCTAAAATCAGGGCAATGCAAACCCTTGGTGTACCTTACCCTGCAGGTTACGACAATACTGCAAATGATGACCTTAAAACACAGGCAGAAGAAATTGTTTCAAACCTGAAAAAGGACAAAATTAACACTACCAGTGATAAGGAAATCATTGCATTGATTGCCTATTTGCAACGTATGGGTACAGATATTAAAAAAGCTCCTGAAAAAGAAGTGAAAGACCTCCATTAAATCAACAACATGAAATTTAAAAATTATTTAACCAGTATAGAAAATGTAAGCATTTACCCAATGGTATCGCTTATCATTTTCGTGATATTCTTTGCTGTGGTTACCTGGTATGTATTTAGCAAAAGCCGCAGTGAAATGGATGAACTAAGCAATGTCCCATTTAAAAAATAAATGAAAATAAACATGAAAAATATATTTTCAATAAAAAATATTGCAGGAATTCAAAACATAATTTCGGGTAAAAAAGGAATTACATTCTTGTCTTTGATGCTGCCATTATTTGCATTTGGACAACAGGCGGCTGATGTGGTTGCAACCACTCCGGAGCCGGAAAAACGCTATTCTGCATTTATTGCCTGGGTAATGTTAGGTGTGGCAGTTTTGCTGATGCTCGTAATTTATTTTTTGAGTCGCGCGGTAGTGTTATCTGCAAATATTAAAATAAATAGAAATGCAGGTGGCAATGTTGCCAAAATAATTGCATTTGCATTGCTCGTTTACAGTCCCGGATTGTTTGCTCAGGAAGCAACATCGATAGCTCCAACGCCTGTACCGGAAGTCCCTTCCACTGTATCTGCATGGTTGATTTGGTCGCTGGGTGCAATTCTTCTGCTGGAGATGTGCATTGTTTTATATTTTACATCCATGATTTTCAGTTTCCTGAAACCGCTGGATGCAACCGTGGTTGCCGGGGAGAAAAAGAAATCCGGATGGCTATCCAATTTCTTTTACAAGAAAAATTCAGAGGAGGATATTGCGCGTTTGGATTTGGGACACAATTACGATGGAATTAAGGAATTGGACAATGATGTACCTGGTTGGTGGAAAATTGGTTTTTACGCCAGTATGGTAGTTGCAGTAGTTTATTTGTATGTATATCATATTGGAAACTTGATGCCGTTACAACAGGAGGAATTAAAAATTGCACTGTCAAATGCGGAATCAAAAAAAGCGGCAATCCTAAAAGATGAAAAAAACAGTATAGACGAAAATACGGTCACCATGTTGGGCGCTGCGGATATTGCAGCCGGTAAAGAGATGTTTATTAAACCAGGGGCATGCGCCACCTGCCATGGAGAAGACGGAAGCGGTACTGTAAACGGGAATCCCGGAATTGGTCCAAATCTCGCAGATAAATACTGGTTGCATAAAGGTGGGATTAAAGACATTTTTTATTCCATTAAATTTGGATGGGTTGAAAAAGGAATGAAACCCTGGAAAGATGATTATTCACCAATGCAAATAGCCCAAATAGCAAGTTTTGTGAAATCTTTACAAGGCAGCAATCCTGCAAAACCAAAAGAAAAACAAGGAGAATTATGGGAGGATCCGGCGGAGGGTGTAACTACATCCAATGCGGATTCTTCAGTTGCTAAATAATGACTCAAAATCAGGAAATACCAAATTCGAATAAAACCGGAAGGGAAAATAAAAAACGCTCCTGGGTCTATGCAATGCAGCCCAAGGGGCGTTTGTACAATTACAGAAAATACCTGAGTTATTTTTATCTCATTGTATTTTTTGCTCTCCCATTTATCAAATACAATGGGAATCCCATGTTCAAATTCGATTTTTTGAATGGGGAATTTACTTTTTTTTCCGTATTGTTTACTCCCCAGGATTTTGTTCTGATGGCAATGGGGATGCTGATATTTGTGTTCTTTATTATCATTTTTACCCTGATTTACGGCCGTGTTTTTTGCGGTTGGATTTGCCCCCAAACCATTTTTATGGAAATGGTTTTCAGGCGTATTGAATATTGGATTGAAGGGGATGCCAACCACCAAAAACTGGTAGATAAGAAAAAATGGACCACTGAAATATATCTTAGAAAAACAATAAAACATATTCTGTTTTTGGCCATTTCTTTTTTAATTTCCAATACCTTTTTGGCATACATTATAGGCATTGATGAGCTTTGGAAAATAATCACAGAACCGGTTTCCGCACATTTGGGTGGTTTTATCGCGATCATTTTCTTCACTCTTTTGTTCTATTCTGTTTATGCCTTTGTGCGTGAGTTGGTTTGCACAGTAATTTGCCCTTATGGCAGATTGCAGGGCGTATTAATGGATAAAAACTCCATAGTAGTTGCATATAATTATTTGCGCGGGGAACCGAGGAGCAAAAAGCGCAGTGAAGATGTTGGTGATTGCATCGACTGCAATATGTGTGTGAATGTATGTCCTACCAATATTGATATCCGGAAAGGAACCCAGCTGGAATGTACCAATTGCACAGCATGTATCGATGCCTGCGACATGATGATGCGGAAAATCGGGAAACCGGAAAAATTAATCACATTTGCTTCGGAAAATAATATTGCAAGTGGCAAACCTTTTGAGTTTTCCTGGCGCATTAAATCTTACTCAGGAGTATTGGTTGTTTTGATGGGCTTACTTACCATTTTGTTGTTTACCAGAACCACTTTCGATGCCACTATTTTACGTGTCCCCGGTCAATTGATGCAAAACAATTCTGATGGTACCATAGGGAATATGTATCGCATCAAGGTTACCAATAAAAGCAATAAATCACTACCTTACAGGTTGGTTCCTGTGGATCCGGAAGTGCAATTGAGTTACGTGGGTAAGCATTTGGACAGCCTTCAGGGAAGGGTATTGGCGGAAGAAACATTCTTCATCAAAATACCAAAAGATAAAATTAAAAACCGAAAGGAAAGACTTAAAATTAAATTGATGAGTAACGATAAAGAAATGGCGGTAAAGGAAGCCATATTCGTAAGCGATTATTAAGATGAGCTGGAAATACAGAATATTGATAACCTTTTTATGCGGAGTTTCATTCATCATGTATTTCGTTGTAAGAAGTTTTCAGGTGAATACTGAAATGGTAGAAAGCAACTATTACGAGAAAGAATTGGAATATGAAAAACTAATGAAAGCCGGGAGTAATTTCAATGCGGTTCAGAATACCCTGTATACCACTTTGGAGGGTACAACAGTAAATATCCGGTTGGACACGACCTTATCCAGAAGCCTGGAAAATGGTACTGCTCAATTTTATTTCGCTGCAAATTCTAAAAATGACAGAACTTTTCCAATAGGTAAATCTGATGACGGAAATTATAGTTTTGACAGAAAAAATCTGGCCAAAGGAAAGAACACCCTAAAACTTTCGTTTGAATCCAATGGCAAATCTTATTACAGGGAAGAGACGGTTTTTATTCCTTAATGGCAATTGCGGCAATCATATCAGCATTGGTTTTGGGATTGGGCGGAAGCCTGCATTGTGCAGGCATGTGTGGTCCATTGGTGCTGTCAATGCCTTTTCATTTAAATGGAAAAAAATGGCTGGTACCATCTATCCTTTTATATAATTCCGGAAGGATAGGAGCTTATATGGTGTTAGGAATTCTGATATATTTATTTGGGGAAGGTATGAACTGGATTGGAATCAGTCAATATATTTCAGTTTCAATTGGGATATTGCTTTTGGTTGGTGTTGCGCTTCCATTCATTCACAAAAACCTGAAATTTAAATTTCTGAATAAAGCAATTGGTTTTCAGAATCGTGCATTGGGATACTTTATGCAAAAAAAGCACCCGATTTGGACCATTTTTACCGGGTTCTTAAACGGTCTTTTACCATGTGGAATGGTATATGTAGCCCTCGCAGCGGGACTCGCTGGTATGCCATATTTGTCACCGGTATTTTTTATGTTTTTCTTCGGATTGGGAAATTTACCAGTACTTTTTTTTATTGCATTTTCCGGTCAAAAATTTTCTCCGGTTATTCGAAAAACATTTAAGAAAGTAACCCCTGTAATCACGGTAGTGTTGGCGGTTCTGTTGGTTATTCGCGGACTCAATTTAGGTATACCGGGCATCAGTCCAAAGGTGGAACAACATGCTCATGGAACTACTGTAAATTGTTGTGTGAGAAAATAGCGATGGCCTTAAATAGAACGCGAAAAAAATGCAGGGCATCCAAATGAAATACACACCTTAATTTAAAATATAATGAAAATAATAAAAATAAGTTTGATAACAATCTTGGCGTTATTCTTTGTTTGGGGTTGCGGCAATCAAACAAAAACAGATATGAAAGATGACCATTCCGGACATCAAAACCATACCCCGGATTCAGTGGGTATAAAACTCAATCATGGAGAAAAATGGCTGGTAAATAATGAAATGAAACCATTTGTTCAGGAATCAGAAGCTATTTTAAATGAATATCTGGACAAAAAGAAAACCGATTATCAAGTGCTTTCGATGCAATTGAAGGAGAAAAATACTGGTTTAATTAAAAGTTGCACAATGGATGGTGAAAGCCATGAAGAATTGCATAAATGGCTGCATCCGCATATGGAATTAATTAAAGCACTTGAACAGGAAAAAGATACTGAAAAAGCGCAAACGCTGATACAGGATTTAAAAAAGTCTTTCGAAACGTACCATCTGTATTTTCAATAAATGTTTCCAACCATCCTCCAATATGCACATTGAGAGATTGGGTGCACATTGACGGATATCCTCTTCCTATTGGAAATAGTCCAAAATATCCTGCTTTCTGGTAGGGGAGACTTCAATTTCGGCGCCGTCTATCATGGTTAAAACACCACCGCGGCCTTTGTGGTAAGCTTGTACATGTTCCAAACAAATCATATGGCTTTTATGCACGCGCATAAAACCCTGGTCTTCGAGTAAATCCTGAAAGTGCTTTAGCACTTTGCTCACGACTTTTTTTCTACCGTCAACCATAAAAATATCGGTATAATTTCCGCTGCCGCTTAAACGAATAATGTCTTTAACCGCTACGACTTCAAATCCGCTGGTGGTTGGGAGAACCAGCTTTTTCCCCTGCGGATTTTTCATGTTCTGTGCAATAATTGCAGTTCTGTTGATACGCTTGTCATCGTTCAGACTTTCTCTGGCTTTTTCTACTGCTTTTATCAATTCCTCAATAGATACCGGTTTTAATATGTAATAAGAAGCAGAAAAATTTAAAGCGCGAATGGCGTATTCACTAAAGGCCGTTACAAAAATGGTTTCATAATTCTGATCTGCAGTTTGTTCCAATACATCAAATGCATTTCCAAAGGGCATTTCCACATCCAGAAACAAAAGTGAAGGTTTTAGTTTTTGGATTTTATCCACTGCGTCAGGAACATCTTTGGCTTCAGCAATTACCTCAATATAAGGGCAATATCTGCTTAAATAATTGTTTAAAGTTTCCCGGGCTGCGCTTTCATCATCGGCAATAATTGCCCTTATTTTTTCATGATTCATACTTCTTCTAATTGCATAATATAAGGTATGGATATTTTGGCCATGGTTCCAGAAGGCAGGCCATTTTCAGTGAGATCATAAATAGCAATATGCAATTTGGTTCCATGCAATTTATTGAGCAATTCTATGCGCTCTTTTGTATTCTTTATTCCGGTACTTTGATAGGTCTTTTGATTTTCGGTTTTCAATGCTGCTGACTTTTCTCTGCCAATTCCATTGTCTTTTACCGTACAAAACAATTTGTCGTTTTCGGTATAAAATCGAATTTCCAACCTGCCTTTGTTCTCTTTGTATCTTAACCCATGCCAAATGGCATTTTCAATATAAGGCTGGATGAGCATAGGCGGAACCTGTACCAGTGCTGCATCCATATCATCAGCCAGTTCCAGGGTATAATCAAATTTTTCTCCAAAACGAAAATGCTCCAAATCCAGATAAATGCGCAAGGTTTGAATTTCGGTTTCCAGAGATATGAAATCCTGATCGCTGTTTTTTAATACAGTACGCATGAGTTTACTGAAGTCAGATAAATATCTGTTTGCACTGCGCTCATCATTTTTGGAAATAAAATTATTGACACTATTGAGAGAATTAAAAATAAAATGGGGATTCATTTGGGCTCTTAATGACTGCAATTTTATTTGCATATTTGCCTTTTGTTTCTGGCGTATACTGCGTATTAAAAGCCAGGTGAGCAGGCCGAACAAACCCAATGCAGCTGCCAGACTCCATAGAATTGTCCTTTGCCTTTTTATATCCGCTTCCTTTTGTTTTTGGGAACTTATTAGTTTTTGTATTCGCGCTTCCTGTTTGGCAAATTCGTGGTTCAAAGAAATACTCGCATCTAAATTTTTATCGTGTAAACTTTGAAGGGAATCCAGCGTATGAACATAGTCTTTAATCACCGTTAAGGCCTTATCATACTGCCCCATATCTTCATACGCCTTAGCAAGTTCCTTAACGGATTTTTGTTTTAATTCAATGTTCTGGCTTTTATTGGATAGTGAAATACTCTGCTTTAAAAATGGAATTGCCTGCTCCGGTTGTTGCGTTGCAACGTAGGTACTACCCAAATTATAGGATGCAAGATTTACAATATTTAATTTCCCGCGTTTTTTGCCTTCTTCCAAAACATTATTTTGAAATCGGATATTCTCGGAATAATTTCCTGTTGCATTATAAAAAGTACTTAAGGAAGTAGCCTTATCTAAAACCACACTATCCGATGCGCGAAATGTGGCTTCAGCTGCCCTGTTTATAAATCCCAGGGCCTGAGTGGTGTCTTTATTTTCCAGATAATAATTCCCTAACTCGCTGTAAATATCAATTTGGTCGCTCCCTGACGCGTTTTTGGAATACTTGGATAAAGACTTGGTTTTGTACTCTTTCGACTTGCTGATTTTCGATGATTTTTCATAGGCATTCAAATCATTCAATTTCTTTCTTGATAATAGGAGGTATTTATCACAATATGCCTGATTGGATTTGTCTTTAAGTTCCCCAAAACCGGCTGAAGACAATTCAAAATATTTTATGGCTGCTGTGTAATTGGCAGAATTGTAATAGAGGGTTCCCAATGTCTGATAGCTTCTGTATTCAGCAAGTTTATCTCCACTCTTAAAACTGCGTTCCAATGCTTCTGTAGCCAGCTTATTGCTGCTTACAGGGTCAGAAAGCGCTTTCTTATTCGCCTCGTTTATTAATTGAATTGCCGTTTTCCCCTTGATGTTGTAATTGCTGAATGAATCTGAAATTTCAGATTTACCGGACTGAGACCAAACCTTAGCCGGAAGAAGTAATAACCCTATAATCAGAATAGTCCTCAATTCAATTTCTTCAAAATTAACGGGTTTTCTCCAAACACGAGGTCAGCAGGCATATCAAAAAACTGTTGAAACACCGCTTTGAACAGGCAAATATGTACAATGGTGAAATGGAACTGCTGTTTTACACAAAATTCATGTAACAGCTTTTGACCCCTTGCGTTATATATCTGCTTTTACACACAGAGTCTTTTTTTATTATTTTTTGGTGTTATAGGTGCATTGTAAAAAAAAATGCCATCGGAAACGGTGGCATTTTTCATTGGTTTAGGTGTTTTATTTCGGTTTCTTCAAATCCGGCAACTTTTCATTGCTCTCCGTTGAAGGTTTCGCAGACTGTTGCTTCTTAGACGATTTGCTATTGCCGTTATAAGATGCAGCAACCAAAGAGATTAAAACCAACAGGAGTGCACCACCCCAGGTGATTTTTTCTACTATATCGGTAGTTTTTTCAACTCCGAAAATTTGGTTGCCCTGACTAAAATTGCTAGCCAATCCGCCGCCTTTTGGGTTTTGTACCAATACTACCAGCATGAGTAGGAAAGCAACTATAATTCCGATGATCAATATCCAGGTCATAAGTGATGTTCTTTTTTTATTTTGTCAATAAGGGCTGCAAAGTACGCCTTTTTTGAGGGAATTTTCAATATCAGCTTCTCATAAATACGTATTGCACCGCTATAATTTTCTTGTTTGAGGTAGACTCCTGCTAAAGTTTCCGTAGCGATATCATCCGGAAATTGCTCACTTTTTCGGGCTACATCCGCCGGATTGAAAAAATCGCTTTTGGGCCTTGAAATGCCCACCGGATTGCGTATGAACTTTTCTATCAGATCGTTTTTCCCTTTCTCCTCAACTATTGGCGGTGGTGGCATCGTTCCACTGTATTCAGGGTTTTTTAACCAACTGAAAAAATCGGAAGGCGGGCCCGTTTGATCTTCATCTGCGGTGAAGTAGTCTTCAATATTATAAACTGCCGACACCTGCGGCATTTTTCTTTCTTCTTGCTCCTGAACCGTTACGTCAGATTCCTCTTCAAAATCCGGTTCTACCATAGATGGTGTCAACTCAAATTCAGCCAGCAATTCAAGCGCCTCATTGTCATCCTGCATCAGCAATGGCATTGGATTCTCATGCTCAAAGGGCATGATTTCCTCAAAAACAGCATCTTCTTCCACCACATCTTTGTCTTGGGCTGGTTCCACAAGGGTTTGATGTTCTTCCGCCGGCTCCAATTTAACCATTTCCAATTCCGGAATTCCTGGTTTTTCAGTTTCCAGGTCTATATATAATTCGGTTTTTTCAGCCTCTGGAAGTTCCCCAATTGGATCCGTTGTTTTTGTCTCCGGGATTTCAAGAGTGATGGAAACTTCAGGTTGAAATTCAGCTATTTCAGGTAGTACTTCTTCCGTTTCTTCAATTGTTGAAGAATTCAGATGCTGTTCTTCCAGAATTTCAACCACATCTTCCAAAAGTGCTTCCCCCTCGGATTTTTCATGAATTTCGGTATTGCTAACTTCTGTTTCCAATACAACCGAAATTCCTGGAGCTTCTGTGGTGACCTCGGGAATTTGCCCCATTTCTGATTTTAGTTCTGCATCGTTTTGGTGAAGCAATTGGTACAACCATTCCCGGTTATGAACACGCAAAGCGGTTTTATGCAGCAGGTCTTCAAAACGATAGTCATTTTGTTTGGAATAATACCTGGTGAGTAATGCAAACGGTAAGGAAAAATAAGGAAAAGTTTTGGTGAGCTCTTCGAGCTCGCGCGCATCTTCGGCATTAATTGCCGAAGGATTTTCTGCTATATAATTAAGTTTTTCCTGATTCACCAGTCCAACGCAGTTGCTGCAAAAATTTGCTGCACAATATTATCAGTAATTTCGTCTGAAAGTTCATTCTCAACACTGGAAAATTCTTTCGAAGCATCAAAAGTGCGGTTGAATGAAAAGTCTTTGGAGAAATTCTTCGTCGGATCTTTTTCATTTTCAAATACCACATGTACCCCAATAGTAAATTGGTTTTGCGAAGCTCCGGTATTGTTGTCGATAATCACCGGTTCAATTTTATATTCCCGAATGGCCCCGGCAAATCGCCAGTCGCCATTTTCCGTAATCAAATGCAATTTTGTTTCTCTCTGAAATTTGGTCTTCAGTTTTTCTGTAAAAAGCAGACTTAACTGGGGGTTTACAAGCTGGGCTTCATTCCCGAACAGATCAACAGAAAAAGTTTCTACATCTTTTGAAATATTGGAGCCCTTGAAATCATAGATACCACATGCCACTGCTCCAAAAAGTAAAAACAGACAAAATACGGGAAATAAAATCTTTTTAATCCAATTCATATTGCTTGATTTTGCGGTAAAGGGTGCGCTCGGAAATACCCAAATCCTGTGCCGCTTTCTTCCTTCTTCCTTTGTTTTTGGTCAGCGCTTTCTTTATCATTTCAAGCTCTTGTGCTTCCAGACTTAAATCATCGATGGGAATGTGATGAAAAGTCTCCGCATCCACAAATTCCGGTTCATCTTCATCCATTGCTGTTGGATTTAGAATTACCGGCGTTTCCGCCTGATGTTTGTATTCTGCACCCGAACTCAATAAATTATTATCCTGTGGCATCTTCATGGCCGTTGAATTCGTAACGGGAATGGAATTTGATGGCATTTCGGCATTCCCATCGAGCAAACCAAAAACCACTTTTTTCAAATCATTCACATCCCTTCGCAATTCAATCAGCACTTTATAAAAAATGTCGCGCTCACTCATCCCGTCAGAATAAGCATCGCCCTTTCCCAGCAATACCGGCAACCCCGAAGGAACCGGAGGAAGGTATTTGCGAAACGTATCTGCATGTATGAGGTTGTCACTCTCCAGTACACAAATCTGTTCTGTAATATTTTTTAATTGTCGCACATTACCGGGCCATGGATAAGCCATTAGCAATTGCTGGGCATCCGGGGTCAATTCCATCATTGGGGAGCGGTGCGTTTCAGAAAAATCGGCACTAAATTTTCTGAACAACAGATAAATATCTTCTTTTCTTTCAGACAGTTTTGGAACGCGAATGGGAACGGTTGCAAGCCTGTAATACAAATCTTCTCTGAATTTACCGTTAGTTGCACGTTCTAAGAGGTCTCTGTTGGTAGCTGCTACCACACGCACATCGGTTTTTTGAACCACGCTGCTGCCTACTTTGATGAATTCACCATTTTCTAAAATTCGAAGTAACCTGGCCTGAGTACCCAATGGCAATTCTCCAACTTCATCCAAAAAAATAGTTCCACCGTTTACGGTTTCAAAATAGCCTTTGCGCTTGTCTGTGGCGCCCGTAAATGCTCCTTTTTCGTGGCCGAAAAGCTCACTGTCAATGGTGCCTTCCGGAATCGCGCCGCAGTTTACCGCAATAAAGGGAGCATGCTTGCGTCCACTAAGCTGGTGAATGATTTTGGAAAAACTCTCTTTTCCGACACCACTTTCACCATTGATTAACACATTCATATCCGTTGGAGCCACCTTAATGGCGGTTTCCAGCGCATTGTTCAGCATGGGGCTGCTTCCCACAATGCCGAAACGTTGTTTTACCTGTTGTAAATCCATATTTCGCACAACTGAAAGACCTATCAGGCTTCCATTGTATTTTGGTTGCTCTTGCAAATATACTACCAATCTGACATTATGGCAGAGGATTTAGGCTTTGAAATACTGCTCCATACCATCGAATCGATGAATAATGCCTCATGTCGGCTGAATACTGATGGAAGGATCAGGGTTTGTTTTTTCGGTAATTTCTCAAAAAAATCCGGTGGGTTGTAGTTGGGAAAATCCGACTCATCCAATATGCAAATTTTCCCAAACGGGAATGCACTGATAATGTTTTTTTATTCATGAGTTGCTGCAGAATTCGCTTTGCTGTCTGTTCCTGCGTAGCAGGTTTAAACCGCCTTCTATCCTGTATTTGAACCAGATTCCCGGAAGTATCATAGGTTCTTTTTTCTGCATCATTTTCTGTAAAACCGACATATGCAATTCCCAAAAAAATACCGCTGTGATGCAGTTCTTTTCTAAGGCTTTGCCAAAATCCGGTTAAGGCCATTTTGCCGGAGCTATAGGCTGCATATTCCGGAATCCCGTGCAATGCAGCAAGGGAGGAAATCAAAAGAATACTTCCTTTATTTTTCTTCAATTCTGAAAGTGCAGCATGAACTGGAAAAATGCTTCCGTAAATATTACTATTGATTATTTCTTCGAAAACAGAAATATCAGATTCTTCGAATTTTCCGGTACCCGACATTCCTGCATTTGTAATTAGAAAATCGATTTTCCCAAAATGCGAAATCGCCTGTTGAATAAGCTGTACAGCCTCGGTTTTGTTCGATGTATTTCCTGCAACAAAATGAATCTGATCTTTATATTCTGAAAAATAATGGCGCAATGCCGCTTCACTTTCTGCATTCCTTCCATTCAAACAAACTTTACCACCTGCCACCAATACCTGCCTGGCCAGTTCTCTTCCAATTCCTCGCGTAGATCCGGTGATAACAAAAACTTTATCTTTAAAATTCATGAAACGCTGCGAAGATAGAAGAAATTGTGTGGAAGGTTTTGGAGGTTTGGGGAGGGGATAGCTGTTTATGGTCTGCAAGCCTCAAGCCTCACGCTCGGTTATTTGAAATTTATAAGATTGTTTTACACTTACCCACTTATCACTTCTTCACTTACTTTTCGTTTTCGGTTTGCGCTTTTAGTGTCATTGGTTATTCGGCTGAAAGCAACCTACAACGACCTTATTTCAAATATTTTATTGCCACTAATTTCACGAATGAATACGAATTAAAATACAAATCACCTTTTCGTTTATCACCGCGAAAACGACAAGACGTGACTTGTCGCAACATTATTGGGAAAACGACAAGTCATGACTTGTCGCTACATGCAACTTACCACCATCTTCTGTATTCTCGGTTACTCGGCCACTCGGTTACTAACTTATATATATTTATTCTTCCGAAACCAATCCAAGCACAATTGAATCGCTTGTTTGGCAGGAGTTTGTGGCATATTTAATTCCTTTACAATTTTGGCGTTGGAATAATATTGTCCTACTCCGGAAATTTTTGCCATTCCAAAGCTGAGTTGTGGTTTTTTGCCGGTAATTCGTGCTAAAATTGACGCAAAAAATCCAAGAGAATTCACCAAAAAACCCGGAATTTTTTTGAGTCGAAATGGAACATTTAAAACTTCTGCCGCACATTTAAAAAATTCGCGATAAGTTAAATTCTCGCCCGCTGCAATATAGCACTGACCCTCACTTCCGCCGGTAATAGCATTGGCAACTGCAGCTGCCACATCCAAAGAACAAACAAAACTTTTTCCTCCCGCAGTATAACCGGGCAACTTTCCAAGTGCAAAAGCCTGTAACATTTTTCCGGAAGTAGGAATGGAATCGTATGGGCCAATCATGTAAGTGGGGTTGATAATAATTACAGGAAACCTTTTGGTTACATACAAGTCCAGCAGGTATTTCTGCGCTGCATATTTGCTGTCGATATAATCCATGCCGAAGCGATTTGCATTAAATATTCCGCTCTCATTTCCCGGATTTTCCTTACTGCCCTCCGGAAACGAATTTGCTGTTCCTATTTGAATAAATCTTTTAATGCCTAAATTCTCGCAAATGGTTGCCAGTTTTTGCACGCATTCGAAATTAATTTTCCATATAAAATCCGATTTTCTGGGATAGATCTGGGTACTGGCTGCAACATTTACTACAGCATCTGATCCGCTGATTTCGGCCTCCAGTAAATTCGTGTCTAATAAATCTCCATAAACTTCCTGAATATTCAGTCCTTTAAGATTTTCATTTTCAGTACCCGGTTTGATCAGGCATTTTACTTCATATCCTTTTGCAAGCAAAGATCTGGTTATTGCAGAGCCCAGCATCCCGTTCGCGCCTGTCACAAATACTTTCATGCGCTGCAAAGATGCATTGCTAGCATTGAAAATGCATATTTACACAATCAAATTTCAAATGTTTTTCTTGCGAGTACCGCCGATGTATGGTCCTGTATGGTTACTGTGTATTTGCCGTGAGGCCATTTGTATACATTTAGATTTACACGATATACCCTTTTCCCAACCATTTTAGGCATGATTTCTTCAATGGTTTGCATAGATTTGGCATTTTCATTGGTTACAGAAATGGTAACCACTCCATAGCTGGTAACCTCGTATTTGATTTGTCCCTTCAATTGTACCGGAACATTGCTAAATAATTGATCGGGATCGTGGGCATATTGTATGAAATACCATGGAATGGGTTCGCCTTTTATTCCTGCAACTGTAGCAATTAATGGGTAATTTTCATGTCTTATACCTACCGGAATGGATGCAGTGGGATGGTTGTTGGATATCGCCCAAACGGCTTGCTGTACTGCACTTTCATCGTAGTCTCCCTTGTTTATTATTGTTGCCAGTTTCAACCATGCAATAGGCGCTAAAAAACCTATGGAAAACTTCCCTCCTTTTTTTGGAGAATGGTCATGACTCTGACAACAAAATCCAAAAAGCGCTCGTTTTCTGTTTTCTTTTGGTGCCAATTTCACAGAATTTTCCTTTACTAAAAAAATATCTTGTTCGGAGCTGTCGCCGGCTACCAGCCTTCTCCCGGCTTCAAAGGTTACTTCCAGCGAATCAGCAGTGAGATTTTCGATTTCCGCTTCTACACAATCTCCCCTGTGGCCTCCCAGGCTTGTTAAATTAACCTTTAATTTTCCTGATTGAATAAGAGTTTCGATGGAATTTTCTGCATAGGCAAAAACAATTCCACCCGCTGCGCAGGCAGCAGTAACCAATAGTTTTTTCATGGCAGGTATTTACTTTTAAACGACTGAAAAAGCCGTATATTTCAACTTATCCTAAAAAATATTAAAATCTTTTTAATTAGAGTTCGGAGCTACTGCAATTTCCAATGTGCACGGAAGTCATTGGCCAATTGTCATATTAGGAGCCGGGCTTTTTTTAAATAAAGAATATGGAATTTATTCTGGATAATATAATTTTTTTCCAAAAAAGCAGATCTCTAAAATCTGAATTTAGGATCAGAATCCAGTGGCAATTACTTTTTTTTCTTTTTGCCTTTTTTCTTTTTTGATTTCTTTTCAGAAGGAACCTCAGTAACAGGTTTGGTTTTCTTGGCCGGGGTTTCCTGTTCAAATTTTGAAAGCCATTTCGTTACATCTTTTAATCCGCCGGTACGCGCTTCACAAAATCGCTCTCTGCCTTTGCTGGTAACTTTAACCATTCCGCATTCTTCCAATATTTTTACATGTTTGGAAATTGCCGGTCGGCTAATATTGAAATGTGCTGCCAGTTTATTCAAACTCAGTTTTTCTTTTACCAGTAATTCGATAATTTCCCTTCTGTTGGGATCTGCTATTGCTTGAAAAGTATCGCGTCTCATGCGTTCGCAAATATAAGTAACCGAATGGTTTTTGAAAATTCTGTTCATGTAAATTATAAGGAAAAACTGGGGAGATGGCTCCAATATCAAGGTTGGCCCCGTGTTACGCGTTAAACCCAAAGCTTCTGCGAAAAGGAAGGTCTTGGGGTTTGTTACTGCAGACGGGCATTTCGATCGCTTTTTGAATGCTTCCAACAGGCCTCCAAATGCCCTAAAAATGGAATTGTTGCCAACATTGCTTGCACCCTTGGGCGCATTTTGCTTTTTTTGCCTTCCCGTAAATGGCCGATTTTCCCGAGGATAATATAGACAACCTGGAACCTGAAATGCAGGAGGAGCACCACTTTGGCTCAGTAAGGCCGGTAAGTGGCATGTACAAGGACTGGTTCATGGAATATGCCTCCTATGTGATTTTGGAGCGCGCCGTTCCGGCACTTGAGGATGGTTTAAAGCCGGTTCAGCGCAGAATTCTGCATGCCATGTACGAGCTGGATGACGGCAGATTCAATAAAGTTGCAAATATTATCGGGGCTACCATGGCCTACCATCCGCATGGAGACGCGGCAATCGGTGATGCACTGGTAAATTTGGGTCAGAAGGACCTACTCATTGAAACCCAGGGTAACTGGGGTGATGTTAGAACCGGAGATAGTGCCGCTGCACCCAGATATATTGAGGCAAGGCTCTCCACCTTTGCGAAGG
The DNA here is from genome assembly GCA_018333525.1 of Bacteroidota bacterium. Taxonomy (GTDB): domain Bacteria; phylum Bacteroidota; class Bacteroidia; order NS11-12g; family UBA955; genus JAGXTF01. Next base: position 151,392 of record JAGXTF010000089.1, read on the forward strand.
AAGTAGCCTTTAATGAGAAAACCACGGAATGGCAACTTTCCTATGATGGCAGAAAACGGGAGCCGGTGACGCTGCCAATGAAATTTCCTTTGCTTTTGGCTCAGGGAGTGGAAGGTATAGCAGTAGGTCTCAGCACCAAAATTATGCCCCACAATTTTCTGGAACTTTGTGAGGCAAGTATCGATATACTCAAAGGCAAGCGGGCAGAAATATTTCCGGATTTTCCAACCGGAGGTCTCGCGGATTTCAGCCAATATAATGAAGGAAAAAAAGGATCAAGAATTCGATTGCGTGCAAAAATTGAAGTGCGCGACAAAGGAACCCTCAGCATTCGTGAGATTCCTTTTGGAACCACAACAGGATCTTTGATTGAAAGCATTATCAAGGCAAATGATAATGGTAAAATAAAAATCAAAAAGGTGATAGACAATACTGCAGCAAATGTAGATATTGAAATTCACCTGGCACCTGGTGTGAGTACCGATCTGGCAATAAATGCACTATTTGCATTTACCGATTGTGAAATATCTATTTCTCCACTTGCATGTGTTATTTCTGAGGATAAACCCAGATTTCTTTCGGTAAATGAAATATTAAGAGAGAATACAAAAAACACGCTGGAACTGTTGCGCAGGGAGTTGGAAATACGCCTTCACGAACTGGAAGAAAAATGGCAATTTTCATCGCTGGAAAAAATATTTATTGAAAAAAGAATCTATCGTGATATTGAAGAATGTGAAACTTGGGAAGAGGTTATTGCGGCTATTGATCGCGGTCTTAAGCCTCACAAGAAAAAATTGTTGCGCGAAGTAACAGAAGAAGATATTGTAAAACTTACAGAAATTCGAATCAAAAGAATTTCAAAATTCGACAGTTTTAAAGCGGATGAGATTATGCGCGGATTGGAGGCGGATATTAAAGATGTCAAGCACAATCTGGATCATCTCGTGGATTTTGCGGTGGATTATTTTAAGAATCTCATCAAAAAATTCGGAAAAGGAAAAGAGCGCAAAACAGAAATACGCGCATTTGATATAATTGAAGCCAACGTAGTTGCCGCTGCCAATGTGAAATTGTACGCCAATTTCAGCGAAGGTTTTGTGGGGACCTCCCTTAAAAAAGAAACCTTTATTGCAGATTGCAGTGATATCGATGATATCATCGCATTCAGAAGAGACGGGAAATACCAGATATCTAAAGTATCCGATAAAACTTTCTATGGAAAAGATTTAATACACGTGGATGTATGGCGGAAAAATGATGAGCGTACCACTTATAATCTGATTTACTGGGATGGTTCCGCGAAAAAAGCCATGGTTAAGAGATTCAACGCCACCGGGTTGATACGCGACAAGGAATACGATGTAACTTCGGGAAATAAGAACAGTGAAATTTTATATTTTTCTGCAAATCCTAACGGAGAAGCGGAAAAAGTAACGGTTTATCTGAGCAATATTTCTTCGGCCAGATTGAAACAATTTGAATATGATTTTGCGCAACTTGCCATCAAGGGTAAAAATGCGCAAGGGAATTTGCTTACCAGATATCCGGTTCGAAAAGTGGAAATAAGGGAAAAAGGAATTTCTACACTCGGCGGAGTGAAAATATGGTGGGATTCCATGACCGGAAGACTCAACGGAGAAGGGCGAGGACAGTTTCTGGGTGAATTTGATGGCGAGGACAGAATTCTGGTGGTTTATAAAGATGGCAGTTACGAATTGACCAATTATGAATTAATCAACCGCTATGAACCGGAGGATATTTATTTCATACAGAAATTTTATCCGGAACAGGTATTAAACTGCGTATATCTGGATGGCAAATCGAAAAGTTATTTTGTAAAAAGATTTAAAATTGAGACCACAACTCTGGCTAAAAAATTCCCTTTTATAGGCGAAGCCAAAGGAAGTTCTCTTACTCTGGCAAGCACGGACAGCAAAGCAGGAGCGAATTTTTTCACCGAAGACAAAAAGAAAAACCGACAAGAATGGTTGTTGACTTTCGACGAATTTATGGAAGTTCAGGGATGGAAAACAGTTGGCAGCAAACTGGCTTCTGAACCGGTAAAGAAAATTATAATGGTAGGCGAAAGAATTGGTCTGCCACCTGTTGTTCAACCGCAAACCGTTGCAAAACAATTTGCGGAAGAAAATAAGGAAAAGACCGGCGGAAACGGCGATCAATTGAATTTGTTGTAAATTCAAATGAGAAATTCTACTCTTCATTTTTAACTAATTTAATCCAATACTTTCCATGGAATTTAAAAGAATTACACCACCTAATCTCCCCGAATATGAATTGCTGGATAGCGGTGATTTTGAAAAACTGGAGCGATTTGGAAAGTATATTTTGCGCCGCCCGGAACCACAGGCAGTATGGAGGAAAACACTGGATGAAAAGGAGTGGGATTCACAATGCCATGCATATTTTTCGAGAAAAGGAGAAAAGGATTCCGAGACGGGCAACTGGCATTTAAAACAGGGAATGCCCGACCGGTGGTGGGTAAAATATAAAAATGGCAAACTGGATTTTCAGATGCGCCTTGGTCTCACTTCGTTTAAACACGTAGGAATATTTCCGGAACAGGCAGAAAACTGGGATTTTATTGCCAATTGTATTTCTGATATTCAAATTTCCAAACCCAAAGTATTAAATTTATTTGCATATACCGGAGGGGCCTCGCTTGCCGCTTGCCAGGCAGGGGCCGACGTAACCCATGTGGATTCTGTGAAACAAGTGGTTACCTGGAGTCGGGAGAATATGGAAAAAAGTGGATTGGACGGCATTCGGTGGGTGGTGGAAGATGCGTTTAAATTTGTTCAGCGGGAATTAAAACGCGATAAAAAATACCACGGGATTATTCTGGATCCGCCTGCTTACGGACGCGGACCTGATGGTGAAAAATGGCTTCTGGAAAAACAAATAGCCGAATTGTTGGAAATGTGCGCTCAAATTTTAGAGCAAACAGATGCATTTTTTCTAATTAATTTATATAGCATGGGATTTTCTGCAATGATTACTGAAAATTTGGTAAAAAATGCATTTCGCACGGAGAACTTTGAAAGCGGAGAAATATACCTGCAGGATGGTTTCAAAAAGAATCTTCCTCTGGGAACCTACCTGCGCTTTCGCAAATAAGGACTGAAAAATTACTTTTTTTTATCTGATTTTATCTGAAATTGAGATAATTTCGGAACGGGAAAAAACTGTTTCGCAGAAATCGCAAAACCCGTTTTAGTAATAAAAATATTCTCTATCATTGAATTTAAGATATGTCAACTTCCACCGAACGCGCAAAAAAACTCATTGCACAATTTTCAAAAATTAAACCTTTTGAACAGATTTTAGAAGAAATAAAACAAAAAAATCCCGCGGATCTGGAGGCAAAGGCAATACCCGGACCTATTAGCTGGACTGAAGATTCCAGACAAAAAAGAGTTGCATTTTTGGAAGCAGAAAAAAATATTTCGCTGGATTGGATTTGCGGAAAAAAAACTTTTACAGATACAGAAGATTTGCGCGGAAATATTGAACAATATATAGGAATGACCATGGTTCCGACCGGTGTAGCAGGACCTGTAAGTATCAATGGAACCCTCGCTTCCGGTGATTATTATGTTCCAATGGCAACTACTGAGGGCGCACTAATTGCTTCTTATACCAGAGGTGCAAGGGCTACCAGATTGTGCGGAGGTGTCACCAGTGTTTGCCTGACAGAAGCGGTGCAGCGCGCTCCGGTTTTTCGTTTTAACTCCTTAAGCGAAGTTGGAAAGTTCATGCAATGGCTGCTTGAAAATCATAGCTCGTTTCAGGATATCATTTCACAACATAGTAGATTCGCGCAATTGCAGGATCTGCGCTTGAATATGGAAGGCAATCAGGTATTGGTAATTCTGGAATACACCACAGGTGATGCGGCCGGACAAAATATGGCCACTATTTGCACCGATGCTTTATGCAGACATATTTTGGCCAATTGTCCTACTCAGCCCAAAGAGTGGTACATCGAAAGCAACTATTCGGGCGATAAAAAAGCGACCAGTGTTTCCTTCAGTACAGTGCGGGGAAAAAAAGTAACTGCTGAAGCATTAATTACCAGAGATGTGGTAAAAAATGTACTTTCAACTGTTCCGGAATCCATTGCACAATATTGGCAAACCAGTTCTGTGGCTGCGGTGCAAAGCGGGTCTATTGGGATTCAGGGACATTTTGCGAACGGGTTAACAGCTATTTTTCTCGCCTGCGGCCAGGACGTAGCATGTGTGGCTGAGGCTTATGTTGGAATCACGAGAATGGAAGTTACCAAATCTGGAGATTTATATGTTGCGGTTACATTGCCCAGCTTATTGGTGGGCACAGTTGGCGGAGGTACAGGTTTGCCCACGCAAAATGAATGTTTGAAATTACTCGATTGTCAGGGCCCCGGATCTGCAAGAAAATTGGCGGAAATTTGTGGCGCAACTGTTTTATGTGGGGAATTGAGTATCGCAGCAGCACTGGCCGGAGGTCATTTTTCCAAAGCGCATAAAATATTCGGAAGAAAGAAAAAATCCTGATGAAAAAACAGAATTTTATTGTCAGGTTTTACATCTACCAAAAGGAGAGATTTCCTTTTCTTTCCCATGGAATATTAATTTCAGTTTTTACATTTTCCGCTATTTCTTATTCGAGATTGAGCGCAGGAATTTCGAATTTTATTCCAATACAGGATTATCTGCTCGCCATTTTTAATACCATCACTTTATTTTTTTTACTGCGTGTTTCAGATGAGCATAAAGATGCTGAGGACGATTTAAAATACAGAAAATACTTACCGGTTCCGCGAGGAATAATTCAATTGCGTGAATTGCGTTATGTGGCATATATTATTATCATTCTTCAAATAGCATTGCAGGCATATTTGCATCCCATCATGTTAATTCCATATGCGGCAATATTGGTTTATATGTACGCCATGCTGCGAGAATTTTGGGTTGCAGAATGGCTCAAAAAACACCAGTTTTGGTATGTGATTTCCCATATGTGGATCATTCCGTTTGTGGATGTATATGCAAGTGGTTATGACTGGATACTTGGTGGCAGAGAGGCCCCGGTGGGTCTGCTTCTATTCTTTGCTGTTTCGTTTTGCAATGGGGTAGTTTTGGAAATTGGCAGAAAAATAAAAGCACCACATTTGGAAGAACCGGGTGTAGTTTCTTATTCCGGTTTAATGGGGAAAAAAGCACCCTGGATTTGGTATCTGATTTTGGTTGCAACGGGCATTCTGGCTTCCCTAGCTGCATATTTTGCGCATCTGGGTATGACGGTATACCTGGTTTTCAGCGTATTAATTATTTGCAATTTGATACCGGTAATTTTATTTCAAAAAAGACAGGATAAATTCAGCGGAAAATGGATAGAGCATGCTTCGGGAATCTGGACTATTTTAATGTATCTCACCTTGGGTGCCGCCCCAATGATGGATAGACTTTTCTTATGAAATCACTTTTTAATCCGGAAAATATTTCTTCTGAAACTTATGGCAATAAGGCATTTTCATTATTACAACTTCGCGATTGGGGCTTTCCGGTACCTGAATTTATTGTGCTTCCCGCAACTGCATTTGATGCAAAAGGACAATTCACTTCAGAATTTATTTTACAGGAATTTCAATCCAAAATTCAAAACCGTTTTCAAGAAAATATTTTTTTCGCAGTGCGGTCGTCTACCAATGCAGAGGACAATCCGGAATTCAGTTATGCAGGGCAATTCCGCACGGAGCTATTTGTGAAAAAAGAGCAACTGCAAGAGGCTGTTTTGCGTGTGGTGGATTCCGTTCATTCCGTTTTGAAATCGGAATACGGAAATATTAAAACTCCAAAAATGGCTGTAATTATACAGGAAATGGTAAATGCAGAAGTTTCAGGAGTTGCCTTTGGTGCAGACCCGGTAACCGGAGCCAGAGATACTGCTGTGATTTCAGCGGTTTGGGGTTTGGGAGAAGGTTTGGTTAGTGGAGCCCTGAATGCCGATGTATGGAGAATAAAAGGCAATCAAATGGCGCATATTCCGGCTGAAAGAATAGAGGCATTTCGTTTAGATCCTGAAATGGGATATGGTGTAAAAGCCATGGAACTTTCTCAGGATGAAACATCAAATGCCCCGTTGGAAACGGAACATCTGAAAATAGTAACCAATTGGTTACAGAAACTGTTGCAATTGACCGGAACGTATCCCGATATCGAATTTGCATGCGATAAAAATCGCATGTATTTGTTGCAATGCAGGCCTATAACCACATTAAATAAAATACCGGATAAAAGTGGTGCCGAAGTAGTTTGGGATAATAGCAATATTATAGAGAGTTATCCTGGTTTGACATTACCATTAACATTTTCTTTTATCAACGGTGTTTATGAAGCGGTGTATAAGGAATTCAGTGCAGTAATGGGAATTCGGAAAAAAACCATTCAGGCAAATGCGGAACTGTACCGCAATATGTTGGGTTTAATTCAAGGCGGGGTATACTATAACCTCAACAGTTGGTACGGGGCATTGGCACTGTTGCCGGGCTATACCCTGAATGCGGGTTTTATGGAAAAGATGATGGGGGTGAAGGAAAAGCTCGATATACGGGTAAAACCAAAATCTGGTTTACGGGAAATTCTGGATATAGCATTTGCCATTCGCAAAATCCTGGGCAACCTCAGAACCGCAAAGAAACAACGGGATATTTTTTACAAAGAATTTTATGAAGTATTGTACCATCCGCGATTTTCGAATGTTGCAGGCAAAGGGACTTGGGAACTGGTGCAGGATTACCGCGAATTCGAAACTACGCTCACATCCAAATGGAAAGCTCCGTTGGTAAATGATTTTTTTTGCATGATCTATTTTGGATTGCTTCAGAAACAGGCTGTAAAACTTGCGGGAGATGCATATCCCAATTTGCACAACGATCTGTTGTCGGGCGCGAAGGATGTAGTTTCCGCAGAGCCTGTAAAACTGATAAGAAACATGCTAAAGGAAATTAAAAGTTCGGTGGATTGGAAGAATAAGTTTGAAGAAGAAAATGAACAAATATTATCTCAGGAATTATTGAAAAATTCATCAAAAATTGGGAAATTGTTCCAGGAGTATATTGAAAAATGGGGAGACAGAACGGTGGCAGAATTGAAGCTGGAAACCATTACCTACCGCATGCAACCTGAGCTTCTGGTGCGGGTTTTGCGCAACCAGCTGGATGGCGAAATGAAACAAAACGGGTATCGGGATGATTCCAGAAAAAGTGCTGAGGAGTTTGTTGCAATGGCTTTGCGGGGCAAACCAATCAAACGTTGGTGGTTTCATTATATTTCCAAAAAAGCGGGATATTTTGTGAGCAACAGGGAGAATTTGCGATATGAGAGAACGCGTGGATTTGCCAAGGTGCGCGAGATATTTCTGCAAATTGGAATTCAATGGAAAGCAAGTGGACAGCTGGAAAATGCAAGGGATATATTTTATTTAAAAAAGGAAGAAATATTTGATTTTACTGAAGGGAAAACTCCTGATTTAAATCTGAAGTCATTGGTTGAATTGCGGAAAGAGTCCTACATCGGATTTGAAACACAACATCCTGCGGAAAGAATAACCACATGGTTACCAGTTTATTTGGGTAATAATTTTGAAAGCAAATGGCACAACTCTGTGTTAACCGGGGATTTGAAAGGAATTCCGTGTAGTGCGGGAGTGGTAACCGCAAAAGTGCGTTTTATCACTGATCCATATTCAGTTGCTTCACTTAACGGAGATATCATTGTTACCGAATCCACAGATCCGGGCTGGACAGCTTTGTTTGCAACAGCCGGCGGGATATTGGTACAAAGGGGAAGTTTATTGAGTCATGCTGCCATTGTGAGCAGAGAAATGGGCATTCCCTGTATTGTCGCCATACCGGAATTGATGAGCAGGTTGGAAAATGGAGATTTGGTGATGATGGATGGAAGCACGGGAATGATACTTAAAATGGAAAACTAAATTGAAAAGGGGATTAGCCATACCAATCATTCGATATGCCAATTGCTGGGAGGACGCATCTGTTTTGTTGCGCGCCCTGCAAATGGGAAAATGGAAAAAATATGTATCCATTGCCTCCGGTGGTGACAATACTTTTTCATTGCTGTTGCTGGAACCAGAATTGGTTGTGGGCTTTGATCTCAACCCGGTGCAATTGCATTTGTGCGAATTAAAAACCATTGCAATCAAACATCTGGAATATGAATCCTGCGTGGCATTTTTGGGTTTTTCAGCATCGCAAAATCGATGGGAAACTTATCAGAAAATACGGGAATATTTATCGGAAGAAGCGAGAAATTATTTCGATGAACAGGGAAAAAGCATCAAAAAGGGAATAATTAAATGCGGAAAATTTGAAAGATATTTTGAAAAATTTCGCAAATACCTGATGCCTTGGATTCACAGCAAAAGGAGTATTCGAAAACTGCTGACATTCAAATCTGCTGAAATGCAGGAGAATTATTATAACCATGGTTGGAATACCAGGAGTTGGAAATGGTTATTCCGCTTGTTTTACAGCCGTACCATTATGGGTTTGTTCGGTCGCAGTCCGCGGTTTCATAAATATGTGGAGTTTAATGTCGGCGATTTTATTTATCAACGCGCTGAAAAACATTTACGGAGTACTTTATGTCAGGAAAACGAATACCTGCATTTTATTTTCAAGGGCTTTTTTTCTCCGCGACTTCCGGTTTATATGCGCAAAGAAAATTTCGCCAATATTAAAAACAGGTTGCATGTTCTACAATGGTTTTTGGGGGATTTGAGCGCAGTTTTGGATAAAACCGGTGCAGTGGATGGATGCAATTTGTCGGATATTTTTGAATACATGAGTGAGGAAGAAACTGCTGTTCATGCCAGAAATATAGCAGATCATTTAAATCCCGGAGGCAGGGTTGTATATTGGAATCTGATGGTAGAAAGGAATCTGGCAAATTTTAAAGGGGAATTGGGAAAGCTGGAAAATCTGGAGCAGGAACTTGCAGAAACCGATAAGGGATTTTTTTACAAAGGGATAAAATTAAATGAAAAACAACATGTCTGAAATGCTCTGGTTTTTAATATTAGGAAGTATTTTTTTATTGCTGTTTGCAATTGGAGAATACTTGTTTCGAAGGAGAAAATGGGATGCGGAACATACCCGGAAACTGGTGCACGTTGGCTCCGGATTGTTGGCATTGACATTCCCTTTGGTATTTGAGAACCACTGGTGGGTGCTTGGACTTTGTGGATCTTTTTATCTGATTTTAATATCCAGCAAAAAATTCGGATTTTTGGAATCCATTAATGGCGTAGATCGCATTACATATGGAAGTGATTTATTCCCGGTTGCGGTTTACGTGTTGTTTTTATGGTACCAAAGAAATGTGGGAAGTGCAACACCAGAAATTGGTTTATCCTATAAACTGCTATATCTGTATTACCATCCTTTGTTAACTCTCGCTATCTGCGATCCGGTTGCTGCTCTTGTGGGACGAAGGTTTCAATGGATTCCTTTAACAGTTTTTGGCCATACAAAAACCATTGCAGGGAGTTTGGCATTTTGCATAACCTCCATTACCATTTGCATTGGTTTGTATTATGTGTTTGGCGAATATTATTGGAAAGAATTTGGTATTTTATATTTATTGGTAACCGGTGTAGTAACTGCAGTAGCCGAATTCATCAGTACCAAAGGCATAGACAATTTTGTAATTGTTGCGGTAGCAGCAATTCTGGATTATTTATTTTTTATATGATATGAATATCTATTCTGTTTTCGAGAAATCGGCTGTCCTTTACGGAAACAGAATTGCTTTGATTCATGGCAAAAACAAAATCACCTATAGTGAAATGGAATCGCGCATACGCGCAGCGGAACGTTCGTTGCGGAATTGCGGTATTCAAAAAGGGGACAGAATATTGGTATTTGTACCCATGGGAATTGAGTTGTATATCGCAGTGCTTGCCATTTTCAGAATGGGCGCAGTGGTAGTATTGGTAGATCAATGGGCGAGTCAGGAAAGGGTAAAAAACTGTTTGATAGCGGCACCTTGTGTGGCCATGATTTGCAATAAAGTTACCCGATGGATATCCTATTGGAATCCCCAATTCTGGAAATTAAAAAAAATAATTCCCGGAAGAATAAAAAGTGTTGAAACAGAAACGGAAAACATGCTGGATCATGAAGAGGCGCTGATAACCTTTACTTCGGGAAGTACCGGTTTGCCAAAGGCTGCGAATCGCACACACGGATTTTTAAATGCGCAGTTAAATGCTTTAATTCCATACATTCCTAAAGACATTTCCCATCCTGTTTTATGCACCTTGCCGGTAATTACCTTGTTGAATTTGTCCCTCGGGAAAACTACGGTGTTGCCCAATTTTCCACTCAAACAACACAAATTCCAGGTGAGAAAAATGTATGAAAATATGGTGAAAAATAATGTTGCTGAAATTATTTCATCTCCTTTTTATATTCATGAACTTGCCAATATGGGATTTCCGGGAACTCTGGAACTGGTACTTACCGGAGGCGGAGCGGTATTTGTGGAAGACGCCAAAAAATGGCTGGCAAAATCCGAACAAATTCAATTTACGATATTTTATGGTTCCACAGAATGCGAACCTGTAAGCCACATTAATGCGCATGATTTACTGCAATATGAAATGCATAGGGGATTGGCAGTTGGGCGTGTAGATGCAAACACAAATGTTGCGATTATTCCGTTTCTGGATTCCGGTTACCATTCGATTGCAGATGCTGTTTGGGAGTCTATGGTTCAGAATGAAAAAGCCGGGGAAATAGTAGTTGCAGGAGACCATGTTTTAACTTCCTATATTGGACTTTCTGAGCATGAATTGTCAAATAAAATCAGGGTGGGAGACATGCTGTGGCACCGCACCGGAGATGCCGGTTTATTCGTTGGAGACATGTTGTTTTTATTGGGCAGGGCTGCAGAACGGATTGACCATGAAAATGGAAGTATATTCCCTTTTGAAGCAGAAATGTTGTTGCGCAGGATGTTCGGTTATTCTGCAGGAACCCTGATTAAAACAGATAAGGGACCCACACTGGTTTTGGATAAAAAGCAAAAAGGGATTGAAACCGAATTGTTACAGATTTTTAAGGAGCGATGGAACCTGGAACCTGTATTTGTATATGTGGAGGAAATTCCGATGGATCCCAGGCACCATAGCAAAATACTTTACGACAAACTGAGAGTCTATGCCACAGAATAAAGAAAGGATTTTTACCATTCCCAATTTTTTGAGTGCCTATCGCCTGCTCTCTTTTCCTTTCATTTTGTTACTCATCTTAAACAACAAAGAAGGTTTGGTGGCCATTTTAATATGTATCAACCTGGTTACAGATATTCTGGATGGAATCATTGCACGCGTATTTCATATGCAAACCAAACTTGGTGCCCGCCTGGATTCACTGGCAGATGTGGGTACTTATATTTTGGTTTTCTGGGCTCTTTACCTTTTTAAAAGAGAAGAACTTGGAATGGATATGGTGGGTGTTTGGTTGTTTTTAGGCATGTATATTTTCACCCATTTGGTAGCCCTGATTAAATTCAAAACCTTTCCCAGTTTGCATTTGTACTCTATAAAAATCACAGGGTATTTACAGGGGATTTATTTCTTTCTGCTGTTCGCATACTTGCATGTGAGTTGGTGGTTTTGGATTGCAATAGGGTGGGGAATGGTAGCCTGGACTGAGGAATTTCTGGTGTTAATATGGTTAAAAGAAATGCAGTCCAATTGCAAAAGTATTTTTCATTTGATTCGAAATAAGCAATGATATTCTGGAAATATATATCCATTTATCTGGTGCTTTCTATAGTTGGGGGAATAGGACTGTTAAAGGCTTCCGGGAAATTGGATCCCATAAAACAACGCGAAAACCGGATTAAATACTTCATGTATTTGTTGCTGATAGTTTTGATGACGGCATGCATTATAGCGGGCGTTACCGTTTACATTTGGGTAGTGGCCATTCTTATTTTCTTCTGTATCAGAGAGCTCGCCAGTATTTCGGGAAACCTGAGAAAACGCGGAAATTCCCGATGGATACTTTATGGTGCATTGGTTTATTTGGCCATGATGTCCGGATTTTTATTCAGCGTAGTTTTATCTCCGGAAAGACTGTTGTTTTTATACACCAACGTGGTTGTATTTGATGGATTTTCTCAGGTTGTTGGACAGCTTTTGGGCAAACACAAAATGGTGCCAAAAATCAGTCCCGGCAAAACCTGGGAGGGTCTGTTAGGCGGCATGGTATTTATGTCGTTGTCCTATTTTATTTTGCGTGGTGATGCGGGTAGTGTGATGCCGGTTCGCGATTATTTTTTGGTAG
>JAGXTF010000090.1 GCA_018333525.1 Bacteroidota bacterium
CGGCCAGCGGTAAGGATGGGATTTATACAACAGAGACCGGCTGTGGTGCCAAAGTTTTCCGAACGGCGCATTGAAACAGCGCTGTCTGAACTCTTCCAATACCACTCCTTTTTGAACGTCGAGCGAATTTTGTGAAAATGCCAACTGCAGCATTCGGTCGCTTTCCAGCCAAAATGCGGTTTCCACGTTTTCCAGGGGTACTGTGATGTAATAATTGGTATAATCGTTATTGGTAAATGCGTTGTTTGAGCCACCGGCCTGTTCCACGTGTTTGTCGTAGTCCGGTATGTTGATGCTTCCGCCAAACATCAGATGTTCAAACAGATGGGCAAATCCTGTCTTGTCCTCCTGCTCATCTCTGGCGCCAACGTTGTACAAGATATTTAAGACAACCACAGTGCTTTTGGGGTCCGGATGGTGTATTACCCTTAAGCCATTGTCAAGTGTAAAACCTGAAAATTCAATCACAGCGCAAATCTACGCGCTTTAAACGGATTCCCGAGGCCCCGGGTAACGGAGTATCCTTCAACCATGTCAATGCCCTGATTATTGGAATTGCCCTGAAAATGGAGGTTTCTAAGCAAGGTTTTGAAATCTTTTAAAATGAAAGTGGAAATAGAAATAAATGCCGTTATTGAATCTGTTAGTTGATGTAATTTTAAGATACTTTTCTGCGAATTAATACCAAAGCTGTTAACAATGCACCCACTGCTCCGTAAAGCAATGCTACTGTTGCCCCAAATTTCCACCAAAGTAGGCCGGTAACCCAACTGGCAATAAGCAAACAAATACTTTGAAAAGAAAGAAAAGAACCAAGCGCTGTTGCGGTTTTCCCTTTATCGCAAACCTCGGACAACCATGCTTTTACCTGCCCTTCCGTGCAGGCTGCAAACAAGCCATAAGCCAGCATGCAGGCCGCAATTGCCGGAAAACTGCTGAAAACGCCCAAACCGGCATAAGCCAAAATGAAAAAGAACAACCCGGCCATAATGAGTCTTTTGGGCGAAATGCGATCCGCCATTTTTCCCAATGGATATGCCGCGAGTGCGTAAATCAAATTGTAGAATATATAAAACCCAATTACCACGTGATCTGCAAATCCGGCATCTTTCATTTTCAACAGGAGAAATACATCCGAGGAATTAAAAATGGCGAAAAAAAGCAAGGTTCCCGCCACTCTTTTAAATTCCGGATTTGAATTCCGGAAGAAAGAGACAAAAGAAAAAAATGAAGCCCGTTTCACGCTTTTTACACGTGGAACCTCTTTTAGCGTCCACAACAAACCAACCGAAATGATGCCGGGAATAAATGCGAGCAAAAACAACCAGAGATAATCACCCGGGAAAAACCAAAGCCATATCAATGCAGAAACAGGCCCTAATATGGCGCCGATAGTATCCATTGCCCGGTGAAATCCAAAAACCGTGGCTTTTTTTCCTGCAGCTGATGCGTCCGAAAGCATGGCATCACGCGGAGCAGTGCGCATTCCTTTTCCAAGTCGGTCCAGGGTTCGCACCCCGAGCACCCAGGAAGCCTGCTGAAATAAAACCATGAGTGGCTTGGTAACCGCACTGAGAAAATAACCCAACTTCACAAACGGCAATCGTTTGCCCCATAAATCGCTCAGGTTGCCAAAATAACCCTTACTTAAGCCTGCAGTTGCTTCGGCAATTCCCTCCAAAATCCCGATAAAAAAAACCGAAAACCCAATATGCCGAAGGTAAACCGGCATTACCGGATACAACATTTCGCTAGCCATATCGGTTCCCAGGCTTACAAAGGACAAAATCACTATGGTTCGGTTCAGTACCTTCAATTGCTATTTTTTGCTAAGATATTTTTGAAATGGGCAGTTCCAAGCATTTGGGCAAAAAATGAGGGGAAAACCGTAAATTTGCAGATTCTAATCCCGCTGGGAAGCGGTATCCAAACATATGGCAAATAAAAAAGACAACTCAGGAGGCAAAAAATTTCAAAACCGACTGTCCTCCGAAAAAAGAGTAAGGGTAACTAAAAATACCAAAAACAAAAGCGAATCGTCAGACAGAAAACGCGACTTCGGCAACAAACCAGGGGGCTTTAAATCAGGCTTTAAAAAAGATGGAGATTTTTCCGGGAAACCCGGACCGAAATCATTTTCCGACAGAAAATACGTTAAAAAAGACCGCGGCGATTCAGGGGAAACCGGAGAATTTAAAAAACGCACCGGAGGATACAATTCACCGTATAAGAAAGACACGGGATTTGGAAGCAAGCCGGGATCCAGATCATTTTCCGATAATAAATATAAGAAAAAAGATTCCGGCGAAAGCGGGGATTTTAAGAAGCGCACCGGAGGATATAATTCCCCGTACAAAAAAGATTCAGGGTATGCAGGCAAACCCGGACCTAAATCTTTTTCAGATAGAAAATACGGCAAAAAAGACGCAGGTACAGACAATACAGATTTCAGAAAAAAATCCGATCGTTTTTCACGCGAAGATTCGAAGGATAAAAGAAGCAATTATGCTGGTCCGAAATCTCGTTTTGATGCAAACAAAAAACGCACTTTTGGTCCTCAGGAAAATGACAGCCAAAGAGGGAAATGGGAGAGGAAAGGCAAACCGAATAACTTCAAGGGGTCAGGTAAAAAATTGCATAAAACTTCCGAATCTCTTTTGGATTCCCAGGAGAACGAAAATGCAGAAATCAGAATCAATCGTTACATAGCAAACAGTGGTCTTTGCAGCAGGAGAGAAGCGGATGTTATGATTTCTCAGGGCCTTGTTTCGATTAACGGACAAGTGGTAAGCGAACTTGGAACTAAAGTAAAAAAATCCGATGATGTTCGTGTCGATGGCAAGCGTATTAATCCGGAAAAACCGGTTTATATTTTGCTTAATAAACCTAAAGGTTACATAACCACAACAGCAGATCCTTCGGAGCGTGCAACAGTTATGGATTTAATTGATTTGCCGGGCAAGGAAAGGATTTATCCTGTAGGTCGATTGGATAGAAATACTACAGGGGTATTGTTGCTAACCAACGATGGAGAACTCGCTCAAAAACTGATGCATCCCAGTTTTGAAATCAAAAAAATTTACAAAGCAGGATTGGATAGAAAACCTTCAAAAGACCATATGCTTGCATGGGTGAATGGGGTGGAACTGGAAGATGGGTTTATGAATTTTGAACAGGTTGGATTTGTAGATGAGGAACATGATACCGTTTTGGGTCTTGAAGTTCACAGTGGAAGAAACCGCATTGTTCGCCGCATGTTTGAGCATTATGGATATGAAGTGAAATCGCTAGACAGGGTGATGCTCGGAGATTTCGATCACGTGAAACTCGGTCGTGGGAAATGGCGTTTTTTAAATGACAGAGAAATTCGCTATGTAGAAAAACTCAAAAGAATGCGCGGAAAAAAACCTTCCAAATTCGAAGATTAATAACCGAATATATCTTCCAAATTTAACGTAGTTACCTTGCCTAGTTTTTGTAAGGATGCATTGCTTATTTTTTCTTTATTTCCCAATACTCCGTAACTGAAAACCCGCCCTGCCATCCGGGATTTGTGAAATGCCGCAACCGCCGCCAGATCAATTCCCGGGAGTTCGCGATAAATAATTTCATTGATATCCGAATCCAAACCCAGGTTTTTCATTTGAAAATAATAAGCAGTTAACTCTTCATCTAAAACGCGCTTGGTTTCCAATTGGTTTTTTAAACTTTCAAGCGATAGCACAAATACATTTGAATCCTCCGGTAGCTGTTGCATGAGTTCATTCATTGCCGCAACGGCATCAGAAAATTTATCTGCCTGTGTACCAATAAATGCGATAATGGAATTTGGCTTATCCGCGTATCTGGCCTGATTGTAATAAGCATATGTGCTGTATGCAAGCGCTTTGGATTCGCGTATATTTTGAAAAACCACACTGCTCATATCTCCGCCAAAATATTGATTGAACGCCATAATTTTTGCTGATTCCCGAATATCAAAATTGTTGCTTTTTCCTGTCCAAAAAATGTTCGCCTGAACCATGTCATAGTTTACAAAATAAACCTCATTTTGATCCGTAGTTCTGGGAATAAATTCAACAGCAACAGGGCTTTTTAAAGTTCGGCTGAAAAGGTGTTGCTCGTTTATTGATCGCTCCAAAAATGCAAATGCCCTTTGACCATAATAATTCACACTGTGCTTTATTCCGGATAATGAAGTAATAATTTTAATCAACTCTTCTGCGGAAAGTTTCTTTAATTCCTCAGAATTTAAAATCCATTTTGATGGATTTGCAGTCCCGTACAACGCATACTGAGAAAGACGCGAAGCAATAATCCGGTTGTTGAGTTTGGCATCATTGCGACTCTTTATCTCATTTTCAATCAGATTTTTAAATGCAACTTCATCTGACTTTGGATGGTTGATTAAGGATTCGAATATTTGGAGCGCTTTCTCAAAATTTTCCTCAGGTCCACTTAGGGTGAGATAAGAATTTTTATCACCACAGTATGCATTAAAGCTGCAACCCAACGCATACATTTTTTTGCTGATGTCAGCCGCTGTCCATTCAGAGGTTCCGATCAAATTGATATATGCCATCGCCAATGGCAGACTTTTGTTGTGAAAACGGCCATACTCATAGCGGTATTCCAATTGAAACAATCTGTTTTCTTTGTTTTTTACATAATGGATTTGCAACCCATCAAAGTCTTTATTCTGAATTTTATTTTTAAAATCCGCGAATACAGGTTGAATCGGAGTGGCCTCTTCTTCAAGCCATTCCGTTACAAATTCACTTTGTTTGTCTCTGTTTAATTCAACCGGATGAATCAAAGGCTTCTCTATTTTTTGAATACCGCTGTCTTTGCCTTCTCTTTTGTAGACTTCCACTCTGTCCTGATTCAAAAACTCCTTTGCCAACTCCATAATTTCCTCTTTGCGAATTTTTTGCATTTCGAATAATTCGTTGTAATGTTTTTGATATCCGGCACCATTTACATAGGATTCCAGCAAAAATCCGCACCTGGTTTCATTGCTTTTGAATTCCCGAATTTTTGAAATCTCTTCGTTTAATAAAATACTCTTAATGAGGTCGTCATCAAATTTACCCTCCATTACCAACTTCATTTGATCGGTGAGCAATTCGCGCACCTCTTCCAGGGTTTGCCCTTCTCTGGGCTTTCCGGTAAGCACGAATGCGCTGTAATCGTTTAAAATATCCAGATATACATTTGCCGATAGTACTTTTTGTTCTTGTACCAGATTGATATCTATCAAACCCGCTGAAGAATTATTCAAAATCAGTTGGATGAGTTTGGCAATAAGCGCCTCCCTGGAATTTGCGCCGGGAAGCCTGTATCCTACGGTTACAAATGCAGCATCAGGTCCGTAAATATCCAATTTCCTCGGATTTGCATGTGGCTGTTCCGGTTCAAAAGTATATGAGTCTATTGCCTTAGTACCCATATACTTAAAATGTTCCGCAACTCCGTCTGCTGCGGCATCCGGATCAAAATCCCCACTGAGGATAATTGCCATATTATTTGGCACATAATATTTGTTATAATATTCCCGGATAGCGAGTAATGATGGATTTTTTAAATGCTCTACGGTGCCAATTGTAGTTTGTTTTCCATAGTTGTGGTTCTCAAACAATTTGGCATACAAAGCTTCCCAAACTTTGTTGTTGTCATTGTCCATGCCAATGTTTTTTTCTTCATAAACTGCCTCCAATTCTGTGTGAAACAACCTTAAAATGGGATTGCGATATCGCTCTGCTTCCAGCTCCAGCCATTTGTGCAGCATGTTGGAAGGCACATCGTTGATATAAACGGTTTGTTCATTGCTGGTGAAAGCATTGGTGCCGCTCGCACCCATTGCCTGGCACATTTTGTCATATTCATTTGCAATAGAAAATTTTGCAGCCAGCTGGCTAACAGAATCTATTTGCCTGTAAAGTTCTTTGCGTCTGGTATCATCAGTAGTTTTATTGTAGATTTCATACAGTGCGTCAATTTTGGATAATTGTTCTTTCTCTTTTTCCCAATCCAATGTGCCGTATTTATCGGTTCCTTTAAAGAGCATATGTTCCAGGTAATGCGCAAGTCCGGTATTGGTGGAAGGGTCATTTTTTGAACCGGTTTTTACGGCTACCATCGAATAAATTCTGGGTTCCGCTTTATTGACAGAAGTAATTACCTGCATCCCGTTATTCAGGGTATATTCCCTTACCGCCAGCGGATCATTATCATAAATTCGCACTGTCCATTTCTCAGTTTTTTCAATGTGGTAAGTGGAAATCCTTTGTTGGGCACTTGCATTAAACGCAAGAGTGCAAATCAGAAAATTAAAGATATACCTTTTCATTTTTAGGGTTACAAAAGTAGATTAGGAATGGCAAAATATATACCTGAATGCTATGGCACCATTTGGTTATGAAACATCTGTTGTTATTTCGCGGGGCTTAAAAATGACAAATCAGGCATTTCTGTGTACCGGCAGTAATATGGAAAATCCGCAACATCAAATGGAGATTGCGGAGACACAAATCGCTCTCGAACTGGGAAAAATAATCGGTAAATCAAAGATTTATTCGTCGGAACCATGGGGCAACCCAGACCAGGAGACCTTTTTAAATCAGGTAATTCAAATTGAAACCAAATTATCTCCCCAAATGCTGCTGAAAAAAATTCTGGATATAGAAATAAAAATGGGAAGGTCGCGAATTCAAAAATGGGGGCCGAGAATTATTGACATTGATATTCTTTTTTATGGTGACCACATCATACATATGGAAGGCTTGCAGATTCCGCATCCTCAGATGCAAAACCGACGCTTTGTACTCATGCCTTTATGTGAAATAGCTCCCGATTTTATCCATCCCGAATTGCTGGTAAGCGTAAAACAACTCCTCGAAAAATGTGAGGATTCGTTAAGTGTTTCTGTATTTTGATTCAGGAAGCATCCATATTTCCAACGGTTGCATGGTTTTTAAGAGCAGCAGGAAAACCGGAAATTACTGTGGCAATGGGAAATATGTTTCAAAAACAATCATCGCACAGCAGATATTTTATTGGTGGACCTAACAAAACCCAATGCCTTACTGTGCCCGTAAAGCACACCGGAAGTAAAAAGACAATTTTAAATACAGAAGTTTCATACCAGGAAAAATGGCAACGGGAACATATCCATGCAATCAAAAGTGCATATGGAAAAGCGCCATTCTTTGAATTTTATGATTATAGAATTTTTCCTGTTCTGGAAGATGCTCCGATTCTATTAGAAACGCTTATCAGAAATTCTATTTTGAAACTTGCCGCAGAACTGTTGCCGGATACCTTAATCGTATTTGAAAACCTGACCTCCGATAAAATAGAATATTCCAAATTGCCAGGATATTCGCAGGTTTTTGAAGATAAATTTGGTTTCCGGGATGATTTATCTGCGTTGGATTTATTGTTTAACCTGGGCCCGGATGCGGCATATTATTTGGAAGAAAATATCGGGCTTTGAATAGCTCCTTGCGACACTTAACAAGCAGCAGGTTCTACAAAAAACTCTTCCAGTAATTCTATGGTTAATGGTTTGCTGATGTACCCCGAAGTGATAGAATAATCCAATGAACGTATCATATCTCTGGGCTCAATCGATGAAGATAACATGTAAATGTAAATTTTATTCATCATCGCCGGAGATTGATCCATCATGCTGTTGAGCACCGCAAAACCATCGGAACCATGCATGTGAATGTCCAAAAACAAAACGATTTGCCTGTCTGAATAATTTTCAGGTGCCATTCCGCCAATGAAATCAAGGCCCTCAGTGGGATTCTGAAAGGTGAGTATTTCCGCATCCCTGAATACTTTTTTGATAATAATCCTGCAAACCTCATTGTATCCCGGATCATCATCTATCACCAGAAATACCGGATTTCTGGAGGAGATTCTTTGACTGAGTTTTAACTGCAGCATGGAGGTATTCAATTGGAGGGAGGAATAAGAGGGTTTCATGCGAATATATATATGGATGATATATCGCAATGGCAAAAAGTAATTCACCAATTGTGTAGGAACTAATTGCAATAACGCAATTTTAATTGTTCCAACTCCTGGCCGAATTGCGCGGTAAATCCGCGTTCCAGACCCAAGTGTATATATTTACAGGCAGTTTCGTTTTGTTGTTCTTCCAGCATCACCAAAGCATAGTTTCTATATGCAAAAGAATTGGATGGAAACAGGCGAATGGATTCCAAAATATACCTTTTTCCCCTTTCAGAATCCCCTTTTTTAAACAAAACATATCCAAAATTATTCAATAGGAATGGATCATTTCCCTTCATCACCAGCAATCTTTCAAATAAAACAGCGGATGAATCCCACATGTTTTTTTGCGAAAATAAAAATGCGGTGTTCATCATAGCCAGAGTGTCTTCCGGAGCTATTTTCAATATGTGCAGGTTATCCCGCAGGGCTGAATCAAATAGTCCCATGTAGTTATATAATTCAGCCCTACGCGACAATAAAAATAAATTCTGGCTGTCGTTTTCCAAACAGGTATTATAATCCCGCAAAGCCATTTCAAACAAATGCATTTTAAAATAAACAGATGCGCGATTTTTATAAGTGGAATAATTATGTGGATTAATAGAAATAGCATGGTTGTAATCCCGCAATGCAGAATCGAATTTGCCCATTATGGCATACGCGTTTCCACGGTTGGCCAATGCACCGTAGTGGCCCGGATTCAACTGAAGTATGGCAGTATAATTTGCCGATGCTTTTACAGGATCTTTTCTTAATACATAAACTTGCGCCCTTTGAAAATATGCAGGTATGTTTTTCCTGTTTTTTTTGATGGATTTATCGTAACATTTCAAGGCACTTTCCATATTACCGGAATAAAAGTAATCATCGCCTTTCTTTAGCCATTTATTGCTGCTTTTTTGTGCATGCAGCTGGGAGCACAGAAGCATCAGAAAAATAGAAATAAATAGTTTCATTCGCAGATTCAAAATTAAGTAATAAACCAAACCATCAATAAAGGCAGTAAAACCCTTGCCGGATTTTTACATTTTACAGCAATGCATGTGCGTTGTAACTTTGAGGCCTCATTATTCGTAATTCAAAAAGTGTTTTTAACCGCAGACATCGGCAATACCCGCATCAAATATGCCCTTTGGAACGAGGATAGAATTATTGTGGAAACCGGCCAACCGGCAGATTTCGAAGAGTTGTATCACAGAGTTTTAGATGTGGACGCCTTTGCCTGGTGCAGCACCATTGGAGATTTGCCGGAAAAATTCCACCAACTGGAAATAAAAAGCCTGGAGCTGACACCCAAAATCCGATTGCCTTTTGTAAATGAGTACAAAACACCTTCTACTTTAGGCAGGGATAGAATGGCCACAGCTGCCGGAGCAATGCACAGACACCCAGGTAAAACGGTGGCAGTGATGGATGCCGGAACCTGCATTACAACCGATGTGGTTACGGCAGATGGTGTTTATAAAGGTGGATCCATATCTCCCGGATTGGAAATGCGATACAAAGCATTGAACACCTTTACGGAAAAATTGCCTCTGATTCGCCATCGTGCGGATGCGCCACTGATCGGTCAAAATACAGAAGAATCCATTTTATCCGGGGTTTCACTCGGTATTATTGGAGAATTAAATCATCGAATGGAACTGTTGCACACCGAATATCCGGATATTGCTTTTATAGGTACGGGTGGTGATGGACCTTTCTTTGCCGATAAGCTCAAATTCAGCATCTTTGCAGAACCATTCATAATTCATTACGGATTACTATCCTGCTTTATTTTAAATGAAACTTAGAAAAACCATTTCCCTCTTCGGCATGCTCCTGCCGGCATTCGCGGTTTTGTCGCAATCCAGCGGACAGAATTTTACCATTAGCCCTTACAGCAATTTTGGGCTTGGCGAAGTTACCAATGCTAATATTTCAGAGGCCGGATATAACCATCATACTTACAGCGGTTCGTACAGCCATAGCTTTATGAATCCCGCTACCTTGTGCAATTTGCAATACACTACTTTTGATTTTGGACTAAATCTGAAACAGGGATTAATACAATCTCAGGACGCCAAAAGGTCTTTTTATGGCGGTGGATTGAGTTATTTAAATCTGGCATTCAGAACAGTAAATAAATCCATTCCGGTTTATACCGATTCGGCAGGTGTAAAAAAGAAGAAAAAGAACATTCCCATTCATTGGAATAGCAGCCTTGGCATTTATCCTGTTACTACCATTGGCTATAATTATACCGCTGAAGATACCACACCATTTCTTACCCGGGCGTTGCATTCCGGTAAAGGTGGAATCAACTCGTTGCAATTTGGCAATGGTATTGGTATTGGAAAAAATATCGCCATTGGCTATTCTGCCTCTTACCTGTTTGGACAGATTTCGGATCGTTCCGTATTCACTGCTCCGGATTCGGCTGACCTCATGTTGGTGGATGATGAGAAAAGTGTTTATATACACGGCCTGCAAAATCAACTAGGAATTTTGTACCAGTTTCAATTGGATAGTACTTACCACAAATTCGGGGCTTCCTTAAAATGGTTTAGCGCCATGGCTGCATCCAGACAGCGTTTTACCCAGGTTTTCGGATACTCCGGTGGTTCTGTTTCCAGTGTGGATACGGTTTTGGATAACTCCACTCCTTACGAACATTTTTCAGTTCCATCTGCATATGGATTTGGGTATAATTTCCAATGGCGCAAAAAATGGAGCATAGGCCTGGATTATTACCACCAGCGTTGGGGCAATTACAATGCGTTTTTTCAGCAAAATCAAAAACTCGCAAACCGCACCGATTATGGTATTACATTTATCTTAAATCCGGTGGATGAAAAGCTCGCTGGAACGAAAAGAATGGCAATCCCATTCCGCATGGGGGCCCGTTTTAGCAATACCCAAAATGTTTTTACCAATGCGGGTGTAGAGACAAACATTCAGGAACAATCGGTATTTGTGGGATTTGGTATTCCTTTTGTTCGTAGATATTACAACAATGAGGTATTGCGAAGCATGATAAATTTCAGAGTGGATTATACCACAAGAGGGACCTTGAATAATGGCCTGGTTAAAGAGCAATATCTCGTAGGTACAATTACTTTCAATCTGGGAGATATTTGGTTTCAGCGCAGAAAATTTGATTGATATGCGACTGATTTTAATACTGATTTTACCAGTTTTAATAATTTCTTGTAGCAACAGGGATACTGAAAAATACAGATCAAAAAAACTCGATGCAGCCGCCTCGCGTGAAGTGGCGGATAATGTTACTATCGAATATACGGACAGCGGATTTCTAAAGGCAAAAGTGAAATCTCCGCAAATGGTTGCGGTGAAACAGGTGAAAAATCCCTTTGTAGAAATGACAAAAGGGGTGAGGGTGGATTTTTTTCGCGAAGACGGAATGATTGAAAGTTATCTCACTGCAGAATATGCGATTAGCTATACCGAAAAAAAGAAAATTATTGTTCGTCAAAATGTGGAAGTACTCAATGTAAAAGGGGATACCATGACCACAGAAGAATTGGTTTGGAATCAGGCAACCCAGCGCATTACTACCGATAAATTTGTTACCATTCGCACCAAAACCCAAACCATCTTTGGCTATGGAATGGAAAGCGACCAATCCTTTAATGATTGGGAAATAGGAAATGTAAAAGGCACCATTAATAAATCAAATTCAGGAAATGATTAAATACCATGTTGTAGGATTGCTTTGTTTGGCCATTAGTGCTATCGCCGGAATTGAAGCCGCATTCCAGTTTTATGTGGCCGAATTGCGCGGACAGGGATGGTTTACCAGCGTAAAAGGCTGGCTCATGGTGGCTTTGGTAATTGGCGCAGTTCTGGTCTATTTCCGGGCCAGAAAGCTCCGCAAAGTGGAGGTTTTTAACAGAAAACCATAAAACACCTTCCTGAAAATCCGGTTTTTTTAATTAAGTTTGTTATTCATGCCCGACCCGCTGCCTGCGAGTAACCCTATTTTGTCTCAACATGTTCCGGAAGCAATCCTGTCTTCAGATTGGGTAGTTGTTACGTTTTGTCTTTTAGCCTGTGCTTTTTTTTCCGGCCTTGAAATTGCTTTCCTGAGCGCCAATAAACTCCGCATCGAATTGCAAAGCAAACAAGGAAATTATACTGCAAAAATTCTTGCCCGTTATGTAAAAAACCCTTCAGACTTTATCAGTACCGTGTTGGTTGCAAACAACCTGGCACTTGTTATTTATGGAATTTATATGGGTAGAATTTTAGATGTGGGAATTGGAGATTTGATTCATTCCACGATATTAAAATTCTCTTTGGTTACTGTAATCAGCACATTTATTGTACTAATTACCGCAGAATTTTTGCCGAAAAGTATTTTTAGAATCAACCCTGACGTGCTTCTCAGCGCACTGATTCTGCCTTTCAGGTTGATACACGTGCTTTTATTTCCTCTCATTTATTTTGTTAAAAAAGTAAGTTCTTTTTTACTGAAAGTATTTACCAAAACAACTATTACCGATTCTACTCCCGTGTTTAGCAAAGTAGATCTGGACAATTATATCGCAAGCCTGGAGAATACAGGGCAGGCGGAAAATCAGGAAGTAGATACGGAGGTTTTTAGAAATGCACTGGAATTCAGCGACTTGAAAGTTCGCGACTTTATGATTCCCCGAACGGAATTAATTGCACTGGATATCAATGAATCGGTGGAGGTTCTCAAGAAATTATTTATTGAAACCCGCTTAAGTAAAATTCTTATTTATAGGGAAAATATAGACCACATTATTGGCTTTGTACACCAAAGCGAAATTTTAGACGATCCCGATACCATTCTCCGGGCATTAAAACCCGTACTTATTGTAAATGAAAGTATGCAGGCGCACAGTCTTTTGCGCGATTTTATTCAAAAAAGGCGCAGTATTTCCGTAGTTGTAGATGAGTTTGGAGGCACTGCCGGAATTGCGACATTGGAAGATGTAATTGAGGAAATTTTCGGAGAAATAGAAGATGAATTTGACGTGGAGGAGCTTACAGAAAAACAAATTTCCGAATATCATTTTTTATTCAACGCGCGGCTGGAAATTGACTACCTCAATGAAAAATATGATTTGGGAATTCCGGAAGGAGATTATTCTACCTTGGGAGGCTTTGTCATTTTTATTTGTGGTAAAATACCCAGAGTTCGCGAAACCATTCGCCAGGGGAAATTCGAATTTTTGGTTACACGCAGCAAAGGGGCAAAACTTGAAGAAGTGGAATTGCAGGTGCACCATGAAGAAGATTAAACTACTTTTAATTTCTCTGCTGTTTTCCGGAGGCTTATTTTCACAAACTCCGGCTATCATTCATAAGGCAGAATTGAAAAAGATATTTGAACCGGATTCCTCCATTCTGGTAATAAATTTCTGGTCAACCTGGTGCAAACCCTGCCTGCAGGAAATGCCGGTTTTTAAAAAAGCAGATTCTGTATATGGACAAAAAGTGAAATTCATTTTTGTCTCTTTTGATATGCTTGAAGACTCACTAAAAGTGCATTCCGCCATTAAAAAGCTGGAAATCCCGGGAACTGTTTTGTTGATTGACGAGACAGATATGAACGATCTGATTCAACAAATAGATTCCGGCTGGAGTGGCGCACTGCCGGCTACCTGGTTTATTGGACCGCTTTACAGAAAGCCCTGGTTTCAGAATTTTGAACAATCCCATGACTTGTTTCACGAAATTGATTTGTTAATTGCAACCCATGAATCGGAATAGATTTGGCTTCGCTACCCTTGTTGTAGTTTTTCTTTTATTAGGTTTTAGACCAGTTGCGTATGTTCCGGGTGATGTTGCAACAGACTTTAATCTTCCCGGTGTTGACGGCAAAAATTACAGCCTGTCTTCTTTCAAAGATGCCAAAGGGTTTATTATCGTTTTTACATGTAACCATTGCCCTTATGCAAAAGCCTATGAACAACGCATCATTGATCTCGACAAAAAATATAAATCCAAAGGATATCCGGTAATTGCAATAAACCCAAATGATACTGCGCAATACCGTGAAGACGCTCTGGATTCCATGAAAATTCGAGCTGAATCCAGAGGCTTTACTTTCCCATATTTATGGGACGAAAGCCAAAGCATTGCAAAGATTTATGGAGCGGAAAAAACGCCACATATTTATATCTTGCAGAAAATGGCAGCAAGCTGGATGGTAAAATACGTTGGCGCCATTGATAACAATTATAAAGACCCTGCTCTGGTTACAGAAAAATATGCCGAAAATGCACTGGACAATTTAATAGCAGGAAAAGAAGTAGCTATAAAATCTACCAAAGCAATAGGCTGCTCTATCAAGTGGAAACATTAAAAAATGACCCGTTATATTTTATTATTATGCAGTTTATTCTGTTTTCGTTTCACTTCGTTTTCTCAAATCCAGCCTGCTGAAAGCCAAAAAATACGCCGCTTTGAATTTGCGTTAAATATTACGAACAGCATTAGCAGATTTGCAGGGAATGGCGCAAAAAATGTCACAGAAGATCCTTACATTATTGCTGTAAAATGGACCAATAAAAAACAGAATTTAGCGTTACGCCTGGGTTTCAATCAATTCTACAATACACAAACCACAGATTTGTTTGGAGGCTCCAGAACGTCGAGAGAATGGTATTTTTCACCCTTAATTGGCATCGAAAAAAGGGTACAACTCGATAAACATTTTATGTTTTATTTTGGATTGGACGGCAGAACAGGAACCAAAAAAAATACTACAGTTTCTTTTTTTAACAATTTTGGCAGGCAGGAAATAATAGAAGATGAAACATCTTATGGTGCCGGTCCTTTCTGCGGATTCGCATGGAAAATCAATCCAAGAGTGATGCTGTATACCGAGGCCAATTTTTATATAAATTATAAATTGGTAAAACGGCAATACGATGACGGAATGACCAAAACCATTCTGGAAAATTCCAAAAAAATCACCCTGAATCCGGTGATTCCTACTTCCTTATTTTTAGCCGTTAATTTTTAACAGATGAAAAAAATCCTTATTTTATTTTCTCTGTTTTTTTGCTTGTTCCCGCATCAGTCAAAGGCACAGGACAGCACCTCACAAAAATATCTGGGCTTTGATGCAAATCCGATGTTATCCCAATTTTTGCCATTTAACAGAGTGGTGGTAAGCAGCAATACTTTTGCAGTTACTACCAGACGTTATTGGGGAAGGCATGGTTTACGGGCATCCTATGGAGTGGGACTCGGAGATGCCCTGGATGTCAATTTTTTGCAATTTATGTTGGGGTATGATTACCGTGTTCCATTAAATAAACACTGGTACTACTTCAATGGAGTGGACTTACTATTGCGCTTCTCTGAAGACCTGAGTTCCAATTTTCCGGTTGCAACGGGAGATGCTCAGGGTATAGGAATTGGAGGACATTGGGGTGTGGAATATGCGTTTAACAAAGTTATCTCCGTTAGCTCAGAAGCGTCCCTCCGCATGATGGTGGACCCGGGAAACGATGATGCGTCTTTCATTCTTGTGCCACCTATCAATTTGACTGTTCACTTTAATATTTCAAAAAAATAGCTATATTCGTAATACATACTTATTGAATTTTTAATTTTATGACAAACAAACTCGGCGGCGTTTCCATTTTTTTATTCGCAGCAATTGCAATCGGATATACCTCCTGCAAAAAATTTCAGCTAACTGAAGTTGCAGATCAGGGAACTCCTGTATTACCTGCAACTCCATTGGAATACATGAAAGTTCAAACCCCTGATGGTGAGGTAGATTTGAGAACACTTTCCAATAATTTTAATGTTTTTTCAGGAACTTTTTTTAACTCAAACCCGGGCTTGGATGGGCTTTCTAACCATTCAATTACCTTGGGAAGGGTTTTGTTTTACGACAAAAAACTGAGCATCAATAATACCATTGCCTGCGCTTCCTGCCATGAACAAAACAAAGCATTTTCAGATGGAAAAGCAGCTTCAGGTGGATTTGGAGATAAGTTTACCGGAAGAAACAGTATGTCAATTATCAATCCCATTACACAAAATAATTTGTTTTGGGATTCACGCGCCAGTTCTGCGTTTGACCTCTCCTTAAGGCCTGTATTTAACCATATAGAAATGGGTATGGAAAGTGATGAAATGCTGCTAAAGAAGATTAATAATGCATCTTATTATGCATCCTTATTTCAAAATGCATTTGGTTCCAATAAAATCACCAAAGAGAAAATAAGTCAGGCGATTTCGCATTTTTTAAATTCACTGGTTACATTAAATTCCAAATTTGATATTGCTTCTGGTAACAACTTCGAGGATTTTACTCCAATGGAAAAAGCAGGTAAAGATTTATTCTTTTCAGGCAGATTGAATTGTACTGCCTGCCATGCGGGAAGAAATTTCAGTGCAGGGGAGATACCGGGAAGCGGTTATTCATCACCAATTATTAAAGGCACCGCCAATATTGGTCTGGATTTAAATTATAAAGACAACGGTAAGGAAAACGGAAAATTCAGAATACCGGGCTTAAGAAATATTGAACTTACGGCTCCATATATGCACGATGGCCGCTTTGCAACATTGGAAGACGTAATTGAACATTATAATTCCGGCGTTAAAAACCATCCAAATCTGGATGATAATTTGCGCAAAGATGGCTTACCCAAAAGGCTCAATCTAACACAATTGGAAAAAGAAGCAGTGGTTGCTTTTCTCAAAACACTTACGGATAAAAGTTATACCAGTGATACGAAGTATAGCAATCCATTTCCAAAAAATTAAAATCCGTCTCCGTCCATCAGATTGCCAAGGCCTCCTAAAATAGAGCCTTCTTCCTTGCGTCCAAATCCGCGTCCATAAGACAAAATTCTGCTTGCAAGTCTGCTCACAGGTAGGGTTTGCAACCAAACTTTTCCAGGTCCCTGAAGCCTTGCAAAAAACAATCCTTCACCTCCAAATATGGCGTTCTTCACCCCTCGCACAAATTCTATATCAAAATCTACTTCGCTGGTATATGCAACAATACACCCGGTATCTACTTTTAATACTTCGCCCGGCGCTAAAATGCGCTCCATAATATGTCCGCCTGCATGTACAAATGCCAAACCGTCACCTTCCAGTTTTTGCATAATAAAGCCTTCACCTCCAAATAATCCGGTTCCAAGTCTGCGCTGAAATTGAATACCAACACTAACTCCTTTTGCCGCACACAAAAAAGCATCTTTTTGACAAATAATTTTACCCTGAAGTTCCATTAAATCGAGAGGTATAATTTTACCGGCATAAGGCGCCGCAAATGCAACTTGTTTTTTTCCGCTTCCCAAATTTGTAAATGCAGTCATAAACAAACTTTCACCGGTCAGCAATCGCTTTCCGGCGCCAAGTATTTTGTCCATAAAACTATTGCCACCGCTGCGACTTCCATCGCCAAATATGGTTTCCATACCGATGTCGCTATCCATATACATAAAACTGCCGCTCTCTGCAATTACCGTTTCCTGCGGATCCAGTTCTATTTCCACACATTGCATTTCTTCGCCAAAAAGGCGATAATCTATTTCATGATTGGTTCTCATTACATTTCAAATTAAATACATATTGGAACATGGATTTCATATTGCGTTAAACGCAATTCTGAAATCGATAAACTCAAAATGAAAGGGTGAATAATAATTTTTCAGAACAAAACCCCGTTACTTGGAGTTTTCGCAGTGGGAATTTCAGTTTCTCCTATAATCTCCAGCAAATCAATCTCAATCGTTCTGGATAGCGCCGTTACAGGGATGTCGTTAAAGCTTCCTTCAAACGGATTTTCGCTATAATCTCCAATCATTTCCATGGTATAAAAAACCCAGGAAACCAAAACACAAAACGGGATATTTAACCAAACAAAATGTTCACCAAGTTTGATAAATTCTCCAATCATTCCAAATGGCAACAGAATAATAAATATCCAAACGTAATAAAAATTGAGAGAGGCATATTGTCGCGGAAACGGGAAATTTTTTATCCGTTCTGCTTTGCCCTGATTATCGAATAAACCGCGAATAACATTGCCAATTTCCATCTGCCTGAAAGTGTCTAAAAATCCTTTTTCACTGGCACTTGCCAGATCCTGCATTTGGAGGTGCAACAATTGGGTTGCACGGTTCTTTTTATCCCAAATGTCCTTTAAATCTGCATCCGTTACATAGGGTTTTATACACTCCAAAAGTTCTTTGTCAAATTCTTCAATCTTCATTCCTTTTCGATATGCTTCGTCATCGCGTAGGTTGTTGTGCTCCCAGGATCTTCTTTCGCGCAATTGGAATCTTAAGGCAGTTAACCAGGCGATATGACGCACTACCAATTGTCTTTTGATTTCCTTAATTTCAGCTTCAGGTTTTCCGGTAATATAAGTGGAAACCATTACCGCAAAACTTCTGCTCTCGTTTACAACACCACCCCATATTTTCCGGGCTTCCCACAACCTGTCGTAACTGGCATTGGTTTTAAATCCCAGATAAAATGCCAAAGCGGTACCTATTAAAGCAATGGGCAACCATGGAATAATAATCCGGTCAACTTCAAAAATAATATGGAGAAACACAGGAATGGCGCTGATTAAAGCAAAAACCAAAATGAATTTTGCCGTCCATCCCAGCGTGAGCTTGATCGGGTAACTTCTAAATGTATACAATGAATTAGGGTATTGGGAAGAATAGCGAATATATGAAGTTCCGGGAATTCATAAAACCCGTGGAATTTATTTGTTTGAATTCAACCTCAGAAAATCAACCCGCTTGCAGGGCTTTTTTCTTCAAAGCAAGGATGCTGAAATCGCTTTTTTCTTTGCGAATGGTATTTTTCAATTTACCCAATCCCTCTATTTCCATTTCTACAACATCGCCATCCTGTAACCATTGTTCCCGGTAATTTGGATCGTTTAATTTGCCTGTTCCGTTTAATTCCAGAAAACAACCGGTTCCAACGGTTCCGCTGCCAATGACATCACCGGCATATACATCTACACCGTATGCGCATCTTTCAATTATTTCTGCAAATGTCCAATCCATATCTCCCATATTCCCTTCGCTCACCTGAATTCCATTTACCTTACATGTCATTTTAAGGTTGTAGTTGTTACCCACATGGCCGGATTTTGCGGTTATCAGGTTGTTTTTTAATTCATCCGGTGTTACCAAATATGGCCCGATTACGGTACTGAAATCTTTGCCCTTAGCAGGCCCCAGATTTAACATCATCTCCTCCATTTGCAGTCTTCTCGCGCTCATGTCGTTCATAATCATATATCCTGCGATATAAGCATCCGCATGTTCTGCACGAATATTCCTTCCTGTTTTACCCAATACAACGGAGGCTTCCAGTTCAAAATCCAGTTTTTCGAAATGATCCGGCATACAGAATATTTCACCCGGTCCTTGTATCGCATTGTGGTTGGTGAAATACATGATCGGATACATATCAAACTCTTCAATCATAGAAACCCCCCTGTTTCTGCGCGCAGCAGCTACATGCTGTCTGAAGGCATAACCATCTCTGCAGCTGGTTGGATGTGGAACTGGCGCCATTAAGACATCTTCCTGAAAAGGAGTAGCAAATTCACCATATTTACCTGCAGCTATTTCAGATTCAATTTTTCTGGCATGATCGCTGTTTCTATCCCAATTTTTTAAAAAAAGCGCCATGGAATCCGGTAGCGTATTGTCTATGCGGTTAAGAGAATATATGTGATTATTCAGAACCAGACCAATTTCTGATCCATGATGGTTCTTAAATGTTACAAGTTTCATACAGTGCAAAATTACAATGCTGTAATCATTTTGCACAAACTATCGGGTTAATACAATATAATCATTGACCAATTGTTGGAGAAACCCGCGATTATCCGCAGGCTGGATATCCAGATTCAGCAATTCTGTCATTTTCCCGGCACATTCCTGAAGTGCCATTTCCTGGGTTTGTCTGTTGTATCCGGCTTGATTATACAGGAGATTTTTAATCAGCAACATATCGGATTCCTTCACATATTTAACACCGGGATATTTCACATCTTCAGTATGCGTTTTTTCATGAAATGAAATAATATCTCTAAGGCTGAAATGCATGCTGTGTCGCTTGTGAACTATTACAGTACCTGCCAGCATATCGCCAAGTCTTTGTCTTTTTTCAGAACCGAGCATCAGAAAAATTCCCAATGCACCAAAAGACAATGTGATGTCTAATGGCCGGGTTACCCATCGCAAAAACAAATCCGAAAATTCCACATTTCCTCCACCGGGTTTCATTGGTTTTAATCCGGTTGCACGCATTCCTGCAGTAATTCCCCTGAAAAAAATTGCAACTATCAAATGGTATAACCACACAAAACCAATACTGCTCAGCATATAATAACCGGGGTTGGAATAACCGTCTCCAAACTGAGCCACTAAAAAATTGATTACATATACCAGAATCGTATCCAGAAGATTACTTACCATTCGGTTTGCCACCGTAGCGAGTTCATAGGTGATCACCACGTTTTGCGAAGTGATAATATCAATATTTCTGGATGCCAAGTTCTCAAACCTAATAATTTTTGTGCATTTACAAATAGAAACCTTTAAAGATTTATCTATCCTGCTGATTTGTAATAGGATAATTATAGTGGGATTGCGTCGGATACAATTTTGAAAGGAATCAAAAATTTTCTATCAAATGATGTATTCTTGCATATAGGGATGCGCGAGAGCAAATTCATAAAAGTTAACGCTGAAAAATGGCGTAGGTATGAGGATGGGATAAAGCAGGGTTCATTGCCTCCGGAAGACATGGAAAGCGCATTTGTGGAGCTGAATGATGATCTTGCTTATGCCCGTACTTTTTATAAAAATCGCGCGGTAAGATTGTTTTTGAATAACCTCCTTACGCCGGTTTATTCTGCAATTTATAAAGGTAAAAAATGGAATTGGAAAAAGGCGGTTAATTTCTTTGCAGTGGAAGCACCGGCAATTAATTATTCTGCCCGATACATGTTGTTGGTTTCTTTTGTCGCTGTATTTATTGGAGTGTGTATTGGTTTTTTTTCAACCAGTGTAGACAGGGAATTTGCATCCTCCATTTTAGGGTCCGAATACGTTCGAATTACCGAAGATAACATCAATCGTGGAGACCCATTGGCAATTTACAAACACGAGGATGCCGGGGATATGTTTCGATATATCGCACTGAATAATTTATATGTAGCTGCGTTGTTTCTTTTTTTTGGCGCTTTGTTCTGTGTCGGAACATTATATTTATTGATGTATAACGGAATCGTTTTGGGCGCCTTTACCTGGCTGTTTACCAGCAGAGGCCTTACTACGGAGTATCTGCTTACGGTTTACCAACACGGCACTTTGGAAATATTGGGAATGGTAGTAGAAGGTGCGGCCGGACTCATGATTGGTTCCGGAATTCTGTTTCCCGGCACATTAACCAGAGCCCGCTCCATGCAGGTCGCAGCTAAAAAGGCAGTTACTATTTTTTTGGTATGCGTGCCGGTAATTATTCTTGCCGCATTCATAGAAAGTTTTCTCACCCGCTTCACAGAAATACATTTCGCTCTACGAATTTCGATTATCTTATTATCCTTGTTAATTATGCTGTACTATTTCGTAATATTCCCGCTTTGGAAATTTCGAAATGCCAAACAGGTAACAGGAAATTACGACCTTTTGGAAGCCGAACAGGACAACAAAATGGAACCTGGAGAAATCTACAAAAACAATACAATTTTATTGCTTGTGTTCGATTTTTTAAAACAACATGGCTCGCGCATTCTTTTGTTTTCCATAAGTTCTGTTTTAGTTCTGTTGTTGATAAACCAGGTGAGTGGAAATGCAATTGTTTCAGATCTGGAGGCACATTTAAACGAATGGAATCGCGGCGGCGTATACAGGTATATGGATGATACCAGAAATACAGCGATGCAGGGGTTTCAGTGGTTCTCTTTTAATATTTATGCAGCGCGATATTTTTTTTCTGCAGAAATATCAAACTGGATATTCATATTTAATTGGATTGCTATTGCTGGAATTGTATACTTTGTTTTAAGGGCTTGTGAAAACTATTTAAATGAAACAGCCGGAGTTAAAAACAATAGAAATAAAGCCATTCTTGCAGCAATTTTATGTGCAA
The DNA here is from genome assembly GCA_018333525.1 of Bacteroidota bacterium. GTDB lineage: Bacteria > Bacteroidota > Bacteroidia > NS11-12g > UBA955 > JAGXTF01. The sequence continues at coordinate 22,165 of JAGXTF010000090.1, forward strand.
CTTCTCAGGTCTTTATTAATTATCTTTTTGAATCCTGGTGGCCCCTTGCGATGTTTTTCATTTTCCCCTTTAACCTGCTGATTTGTGTACAATATAATCTGAATCTGTCGTCCAATCCCATTCAATCTGCTGTAAAGTCAATTGGAATCGGGTTGAATGCCTTGGGCAAAATGCTCGGTGCAATATTCATAATCGCAGTCTTATATTTTGTAATCATGTTTGGCATTAATTATCTTACCGTTCAATTGGTTGTAATTACACGAAGCTTTCATGGTGGCCAATGGATAAGTGCGGGTATTATGAAATTTCACGTGGTAATGAATTACTTTTTATTGCCATTTTTTCTGGTGATGGTAACTTACTTTTTTACATTAGTTGCTACTTCTTTATTTGAAGCCCGGTTTGGAATTGGTTTGTTAAAAAAAGTGCGGTCATTTTCTTATAAAAAAGATGTGTATGGGGTGGAAACAGAATAGCGCATTTCTTGTTTGGATATTTCTGGTATCATCCGTCTTTATTCCATTAAATGGACAGATAAGTCCGGGAGAATACCCGGAGCAGGATCTAGAATTACCTTCAGATGAAGGATCTCCTTCCTATGAGCCGGAGCCGTCCGAAACGGAAAACTATTATTCCACAGAGCCCGATGGTATAGATCCGGATCAAAAGTACCTGCAGGAAGAAGCCGATCATCTGGATTACAGCGAAACTGTGGTAAAACCTAAAGAAAAGAAAAAGGAAAAACCGAAGGAAAACAACACCGAAAAACCATTAGAAGAAGTGCAGGAAAAGAAGGAAACAGGAAGTAGTTTCTGGCGCGGAGACATGGGCAAAGCAGTTTCATTTACCCTGGCGTTTGTCCTATTGGTTGCATTGGTTGTTTTTATTATGTTGAAACTGAATAAATCCGATGTGGAGGTGCAAAAGAACATGAGTTTCAATGGCGCACTTCCTCCGGAATTGGAAGGGCTGGACTTGCATGTTACAGAAGTGGAGGATTTGCTTGGAAATGCAATAAAAAGAGGGGATTTTCGGATGGCCCTCCGTCTTTTATATATTAAAAATTTACAGATTTTAATTCAAAAAGGACATGTAAAACTCGGACTACAAAAGACCAATGGTGAGTATGTGCGCGAATTGCGCAATGAGGAAATCAGGCAAAATTGGAGAGGACTTACCCGTGATTTTGAATGGTTTTGGTATGGAGAATTACAGCCGGATAAAACGCACTTCAGCGAATTAAGAAAGGTAAATGAGGACTTTTATAATAAAGTGAGACTGGAGTCATGAACACCAGAGCCTGGTTGATATTGTTGTTGTTGGCCGTTGGTATTGCCACCGGTTTTTATTTTCTGACTCGTGAGGACAAAAAAACCACACACAACTGGAGCAGAACATTGCACACCAAAAACAAGGAACCTTATGATATTTCGCTTTTTCTTGCCGCATTGAGAAAAAGCCTGGGATCTGATTTTCACACCATTCAAAACAATTCCGGACTTAAAAATGCATGGCATTCCCTGCAAGACGGAGAAACCAAAGGCACCTATTTTTTTATTGGAGATGAATTGTATTTGACCGATGAAGAAATGGACCTTTTGGTGATGCATGTAAAATCCGGGGGTACCGCTTTTATTTCTGCTTCTTCCATTCCACAAGAGCTGTTTGAAAAATTCCCGGGTCTGGAAACACGATATTTAACTACGATTTATTCTGATTCAATCGAATTGAAATTTAGCCATGCCACACTTAAAAAGGATACTTTTTTATTTGAAAATAAAGTGAAGGATAAAACCCAAAACACTTATTGGCAATACATTGGTGATAGAATGGAATCAGAAAACCAGGGACAAATATTTAATGGAGATGACAAAACTTTGGTGCATATTTCAACCATTCAAAATGTATTTACGGATTTTGTGTATTTGAAATTTGGTCAGGGTAGGTTTTATATACATTCAAATCCTGTTTTTTTGGCAAATTATTATTTAAAACGCCAGGAAGGCAGAAAATACGCATCCTACTTTTTGAAGCATATTCCCAGCCAGCCATTGTGGTTGGATATGTCTGCCTCCTTTCCAAAACCGGATGCAAAAAAAGGCTATACGGAAAAATCTGTATTTGATTTTCTGGATCAGAACAAACCTTTAAAATATGCCTGGTGGATTCTTGTCGCTTCTGTTTTATTGTTTTTGTTTACAGGTGGAAGGCGCAAGCAACGCAGCATTCCAATTATTCAGACTCCGTCCAATAATTCCTTAACACTGGTAGAATCACTGGGATATTTTTATTTTACTCAAAATAAGAACGCATTGGTTTTTAAAAGAGAATGGAACCAGTTTTTGAATTTCATTCGCTTTCATTTGCGAATTAATACAGATATGGTAAATGAGGATACCATGCAGCGTATCAGCCACAAGTCAGGTGTAGCTTTAAACACCATACAGGACATATTTCATATGTACGAAAAATACAAAATATTTTCGGAATTATCCGGGAATGAAATGATTCAAATCAATAAAACAATTTCAAAATTTTATCTGGAATATTACAACAAAAATGGAAAATAACGAATTGGAACCTACCGCAGAACAGGCGCCAACCCTGGATCTTGCACCGCTGAGCATGAAAGTGGCAGAGCTGAAAGCCATGATGCAGCGCTTTTTGGTTGGACAGGAACAAATGGTAGAACTCATGCTTGCCGCGCTTCTTTGTAACGGACATATTTTAATAGAAGGTGTACCGGGAATAGGAAAAACAATGGCAGCTAAATTGATGGCAGCTGCGCTGGATTTAAAATTTGGCAGGATACAATTTACACCGGATCTGATGCCTGCAGATGTTACCGGAACCAGTGTATTTAACCAAAAAAATATGGAGTTCAATTTCAAAAAAGGACCCATTTTTGCCAATTTGGTTTTGATTGACGAAATCAACAGATCCCCGGCCAAAACGCAATCTGCACTGTTTGAGGTAATGGAAGAAAAACAAATTACGGTAGATGGTATTACGCATAAAATGGATGAACCTTTTATGGTAATGGCTACACAAAATCCAATTGAACAAGAAGGCACCTACAAATTACCTGAAGCCCAGCAGGATCGTTTTATGATGAAAATCATTGTTTCGTATCCAAATGCGGAAGAGGAATTTGAGATTTTGAAACGTTTTTATTTCAATGATGTAATGGACCAAATGCAACATTTAAAACCAATTTTGGTGGCTTCTGAAATCAAAAAACTTGCGGCACTTGTTGACAAAGTGCACATACAGGATGCATTGTTGCAATATATTTCCAGGGTAATTTTTGCTACCAGAAACCATAAGGATTTGTACCTGGGGGCATCGCCGAGGGCTTCACTGGCGGTGATGAGAGCCTCCAAAGCAGTAGCTGCAATGCAGGGACGACCCTTTGTTACTCCGGATGATATTCGTTATGTAACTTACCCCGTTCTAAACCACCGCTTAATACTTACACCTGAAAGTGAAATGGACGGAATACAGATTCAGGATGTGGTAAATGAAATATTAAAAACAGTGGAAGTTCCACGCTGATGCGCAATTTTTTTGCAAGATTTGATTTGTATATAAACTCCAGAACCTATTGGCTTTTGGTACTGGTGTTTTTATTGTTTGTGGCTGCATATATCTGGCCGGTTTTATTTTCCTTTTCTAAAATAACAGCCCTGGTTCTGGCTTTTTTGGCATGTGCGGATGTATTGATTTTAATGGCATTTACCAATCCAATAACCGCATCCAGAACGAGTAATGAAAAATGGTCTCTGGGAGATGAAAATAAGGTTGGAATATCTTTAAAAAACAATACCTATTTTGCCTGGTTTATTCGTGTTCTGGATGAATTGCCCATTGAATTACAAGTAAGAAATTTTAAGCTGGATCTGATATTAGGATCTGCGGAATATCGCGAATTGGATTATCAGGTAAGGCCTTTGCGCAGAGGGGCCTTGCAATTTGGTAAAATTCGGGTTTTTATCAAAACACCTTTGGCATTTTTCTCTCGCCGCTGCAGTTTTGACCAACCCACAAAAGTGGCGGTTTATCCAAGCATTTTGCAAATGAAAAAGTATTCTCTTTTTACGGTAAATAAACTAGCGGTTTATTATGGCTTGAAAAAGATGCGAAGACTTGGACATAGTTATGAATTTGAACAAATAAAGGATTATGTACAGGGCGATGACCTGAGACACATAAACTGGCGCGCTACAGGAAGAACACAAAACCTGAAAACCAATCATTTTATGGAAGAAAGAGCCCAGCCGGTTTATTGCGTTTTGGATAAAAGCCGGAATATGAATCAGGCTTTCTCGGGTATGTCTGTGCTGGATTTTGCTATCAATACCAGTTTGGTAATCAGCAACAATGTTTTGTTGAAAGGCGACAAAGCTGGATTGATTACTTTTAGCAATAAAGTGGGAACAGCCATCAGAGCCGATTCGGGAAGCGGAGTGCTCCAAAAAATAATGGACAATTTGTATTATCAGAAATATCGCCAGTCTGAACCGGATTTTGAATTTCTGTTTAATGCGATTAATCGCATTATTAATAACCGGAGTCTGTTGTTTTTGTTTACTAATTTTGACAGCCTTAACGCGCTGGACAGGGTTTTACCCATCCTAAGGAAAATCAATCAAAATCATTTATTGGTTGTAATTTTGTTTCAAAATGACGAAATTGAAAAGTATGCATATGAGGCATCTTCCAATTTGCGTGAAATTTATAATAGAATGATTGCCAGACAAATGTTGGATGATAAACGGCAGATGGTTGCCAGATTGCAAACACACGGCATACAGTGTATAGCTACTACTCCTGGTGACCTGACCATAAACACCCTGAATAAGTATGTGGAATTAAAGGCCAAAGGACTTATTTAAATTTTTTTATTATATGCAAAAGAAACGAATTTTAATTACAGGCAGCAATGGGTTGTTGGGCCAAAAGCTCACGGATTTATACAGGTCTTTGGAGAATGCAGATGTTCTGTTAACCGGAATTGGGGAAAACAGATATCCGGATAATTCTGTATTTTCTTATACTCAAATGGACATTACCAATCACGATGAAACTGCGAAAATTCTTCGGCAGTTTTCGCCGGATACTATTATAAATACTGCGGCCATGACCAATGTGGATGCTTGTGAAACGGCAAGAGAATTATGTATGGAAATTAATGTTCATGCGGTGGAGAATCTGGCTAAATTGGCTTCAGAAATGCATTCGCATTTCATTCATCTGTCTACGGATTTTATTTTTCCGGGAACTAAGGCCATGTATAAAGAAGAGGATATTGCAGAACCTTTAAGTTATTATGGGAAAAGCAAATGGGAAGGTGAAAAAAAGGTGATGGAATTTGCAGAAAAATGGTCCATATTAAGAACAGCAATAGTATTTGGCGTGGCAAATAATTTGAGCCGCGGAAATACAATTCAATGGGCTTATGACACATTAAAAGCGGGTAAAGCGGCAAATGTGGTAGATGACCAGTTTCGTACTCCGACATTGGCCGAGGATCTGGCAATGGGTTGCAGGTTGGTGGAATCCAAAGAGGTAGCCGGTATATTTAATATTTGCGGAATGGATTTTATGAGTATTCTGGAAATGGTGGAACGTATAGGAAAATATTTTGATTTTCCGCTCGACAAAATATCCATAGTTTCAAGCGAAAGTCTGAATCAACCCGCAAAACGGCCGCCTATTACAGGATTGGACATTTCAAAAGCGCGCAAAATTCTCGGATATGAACCCCATAGCTTTGAAGAAAGTCTTGCAATTTTTGCCAGTCAGTTAAATTAAAATTATTTGATGATTCCAATGGATGAATCATAAATTCCATCCATCCATTTCTTAAAGCGGTTCGCATTTTCCTGACTCACAAAAATCTCCCCTTCTGCAGTTGGTTCTAAACTAACTACCAACCTTCCCTTGTTAAATGTTCTAAAAGACTTTATAGCCGGAATCCGGCAAATATACTGACGATTGATTCGGAAGAATTGTTGTGCATCCAATTCGTTTTCCAAATCTGTGAGTGTTTGATCGCAGAGATATTTTACACCTTGCATATCGCGCAGAAAAGTGAGTTTGTTTTCTGAATAAAAATAAGCCACATCTTGCAGAGGAATTGAAGTATAGGTCACCCCTCGTCTTACTAAAATCCTGTGTCTTTTCATGTGATATTTAATAATTATATTCTTGGTTTTACCCTTTTGATGGGTGTTTTTAATTTTATCTTATTTCGGTTTCAACAAACAATTATTTCATTTCATATTCAAAATCTCACCGTTGATCAATTCTGTTTTTTTATTCCCATAACGTACATGCAAATTTGTGCCTGTAACCATTGGTTGCAGGCTGTACAATGGATAGATACTTCATAGGCGAAAACGAAGATTTTGGAATTGTGCAGCCTTTTTTGATTTTACGAAGCTAAATTTCCCATTATCATCCTTTTGTCTGAATCGATTAAATGGAACCGGAGTAATTCATTTTTCGAAGAACATTTAATTTTTCCCGACGAATATTTTAATTTCTGTCTGCCATGATTATAGTATTATTGAAGCATCATGGATTTAAATGGAAAGGTGGCTATTGTTACAGGTGCCAATAAGGGAATAGGTTTGGCATGCTCCAGGCTGCTATTGCAAAACGGAGCCATAGTTTATGGAATTTGCCGGTCCGAATTCCATTCAGACCACGCTGATTTCAGAATAAAACACGCTGATGTTGGGGATATTGGAGCAGTAAATGAAGTGGTAAAAGAAATTCTAAAGAACCATTCCACAGTGGATATTTTGATTAACAATGCGGGTTTGGGATATTTCGGTTTTTGTGATGAACTGGAACCGGAAAAATGGCAGGAAATGTTCGCAACCAATATCCATGCAATCTTCTATTTCAGCCGGCTGGTTTTACCCGGGATGAAACAAAAAAGCACGGGGCATATAATTAATATTGCCAGTACTGCCGGGCTGGAAGGCTACGTTCAAACTTCGGGCTATTGCGCAACAAAATTTGCCGTTAGAGGCTTTAGCGATGCGTTGTACAAGGAAGTTAGGGATTATGGAGTAAAAGTTACCTGTGTGTATCCTGGAAGCGTAAAAACAGATTTTTTCCGGCACCATTCCGGTATCTCACCTCATGACTATATGCTAAAGGCAGAAGATGTGGCGCAGCATATTTTGTATGCCCTTCAAAGCCCTCCCAATTTTCATACGGTAAATCTGGAAATTCGCCCATTACAACCCAAAGGTCCCAGAAATAAAGATTAGCTTTTTTTCTGTGGGATGTACTTGAGAATCACCGGAATTAATATCGCCAAAGCAATGGTAAGCGGAAAAATTTCTACCATGGTAAAAATAAAAAACCAGAATGGATTGTGGTAATGATCGGCCATCCATTGCGCCATTTCAAAATCTTCTTTAGACATTTTTCCTGCCTGATATTTTTTCTGGTATAAGGCCATAAATTGATCCATAAACTCGGGAACAATAAAATGGTGCGTAAAAGCCCAGCCGATTACATAAAGGACGGATGCCAAAAAACCAACCCCAATACAGAGCAATATGGATTTTCCCAGGCCGGCAGGCATTTCCCTTTTATAGGCTTTCACCGCCAACACCATAGTAGGTGCAACAGCAAGAATCATCATGGTGAAACCAAAAATCTGGCTTCCTTCCATATTCTCACTGCAATCCATAATAGAAAATGTTATGGCCACATAAAGCGCCAAAATCGCACCGGAAATAATTCCGTATCGAAGTATTTGTTTCAGCATAAGGTGCAAATATGGCAGGCAATCTCAAATTTTCTCTCATCTTTTGGGATGATTCTTCATGTATTTGCTAATGATTTGGGGGGATTATGTTAGAATGTGCTCTTTCTGACTTTTTTTGGTAAAGCAAATAAACGGACATGCATAAATTGGGAATTGCGCATGTTTATGCACCCCTTTTGCGATTTTAATTTATGTCGTAAGTATTAAGAAGGTCGAACCCGCACTGCAAAAATTAGCATTCACCCATTGAGGTTTTAAAAAAGATATGGCACCAAGCCTCACCCTGGAGGTTGGTTCTCATGAATTTTATAAAGTGCCTGCAAACGGTTTTTTACTCCTAGCTTGGAGTAAATATTCGAAATATGTGTTTTTATGGTATTAATGGAAACATGCCGGGTATTTGCAATTTGAGAATTGCTTTGTCCGTTCGCCAGCATTTCCAATACTTCCGTTTCTGATTTACTTAAGCCAAATCTGTCTTTAATCAATTGGCTGTTAAAGCCCGGTCCGAAAATAGCCTGTCTGCGTTTTTGTAACTTATACCATTCTCTGGCAACCCATATCCCGGCGCCGATAAAAACGACTCCTGTAAACAGGATGAACCATTCCGGCCTATAACTTTCTACCATCAAGAAATAAAAAATAAGCCGACAACCAATAATTCCCGTAACACATACAATTACCAGATACAGTATGTAGTTTCTTACATATCTCATATAATATTAAATATTTGGGCTACTTATTTAAAGAAACACTTTCATTTGACCGGCCATTTTTTCCGCTTCCCTGGAAGCTGCTATCGCATAATCTTCACCACCTGAGGCATAGAGTATGGAACGGGAAGCATTGACAAGCAAACCTACTTCTGAATTGATTCCGGCTTTACACACAGAATCCAGATCCCCACCCTGTGCTCCAACTCCCGGAACCAAAAGAAAATGATCCGGAATTAATTTCCGGATTACGGAAATATCTTCACTTCTGGTGGCTCCAACTACAAACATCAATTGGTCCGGATTTCCCCATTTACAAACCGTTTCAATCACGCGCTCATAAAGCGCTTTTCCCTCTATTTGCAGCTTTTGAAAATCTTTATGCCCCGGATTGCTGGTTAATGCCAGACATATTACCCATTTATTAGGAAACTCCAGAAACGGCCTGAGACTATCTTCTCCCATATAGGGAGCAACCGTAATCGCATCAAAATCCAAAGTTTCAAAAAATGCTTTGGCATACATGGAACTGGTATTGCCAATATCGCCTCTTTTGGCATCAGCTATCCTGAAACAATTGCCGGGAATTTGAGCCAGGGTTTCTTCCATCCAGCTCCAACCTTCTTTTCCATATTGCTCATAAAAGGCAGTGTTGATTTTATATGCTGCAGAAAAGTCACTGGTTGCTTCAATAATTCCCTTATTAAACTGTATCAGTCCTTCTCCGTTTTTTTGAATATGCCTCGGCAGCTTGGCCATTTCCGTGTCCAACCCGGTACATAAAAAGCTCTGTTTATTTCGAATGGTATGAGACAACTGCAATCTGTCCATAGTGCAAAATTAAACCCTTAGCCCACTTTCCGGCCTTCCAATTTTCACGATACTGCAATTATTGTCAACCATGTATCAAATTCATAGTTGCAGATTGTAAGCATCAGAGCGATTCGGTATCTTTGTTAGATGCGGAAATGGTGCCTATTTTTTATTCTTTTTTCATTGTGCAGGTTTACTCTCTTTTCTCAATATCTTAAAATAGGGGAGAGCAATTATCTTGGATCGGGCGGCGGACCTATGGTAAACTCAAACAACCTCGCGAATTATAACAGCAGGTTTGCTTATATTTTTCCTGCTTCTGTATTGGGAAATATGCAACACGGAGACACCATCAACAGCATTGAATTTACCCGCGAAGCAGGGCTTACCGTAAACAACAATTGCAACTTAAAAATCTACCTGCGAAATACTACGCTCACAGATTACGGATCTTCTAATTTGCTATTTTCTTCCAGAACTGGCACAGCAACTTTGGTGTATGATCAAAACCCCGCAGCCGAAATCACCACATCAGAAGGATTCCAAAAAATTCCTTTTTACAACAATTTATTTTTTTTCGATACAACAAAAGGCAAAAATCTGGAACTTCTGGTGGAGTACAGCCAAACTGCAGTTCAACCGGCACGTATATATTGGTACTATGAAAATTCCACAACAGTTTCAGGTTATGCAATGTATCAAACCAAATATTATTTGGGAACTGCTTTAAACGATACATTAAAAACTTCTTCCGATAACCATCCCACAATTATTTTTAATTTTCCCAGATATGACCATGACATTGCACTGCTTAAATTATATACGCTTGGGAAATTGCCTATCCCTTTAGGGAACCCGGATAGCGTAAAGGCAATGGTGCGAAATGTGGGTAAAAAACAACAATCGGCTGTAAAGGTAAAAACCTGGTCCAAAGGTTTTAATTCACAAGTGGATAGCAGTACTTTTTCTATTGGAACAGGGCAACAAATTTTCATCAATCTGCCGTCATTAAATCCACAGAAAAAAGGGCTCGACACCGTTTATGCATGTATTTATGCAGACAATAATACCATTAACGATACGAGCATTTCCTACCGGCTTGGGAACGAAAATATTTATTCTTATAAAGATGTTACTCAGCCCGCGGCACCCGGTGGCATTGGTTTTAATGGACAAACCGGTGATTTTGTAGGGAGATTTTTTAGCAACAAATCCAAATCTATCAATCAGGTAACTGTGGAATTTGCAATTTCCGGCAGATCATTTAAAGTGGGAATTTGGGAGAGTAAAAGCTATGGAGAAGGCCCCGGAAATTTAATTTATATAAGCGATTCTCTGGTTACAACTGCAGGCAAATATATTTTAAATCTCAAAAAACCTGTAAGTGTAAATGGTGCATTTTTCGTTGGGGTAAGACAACTCAATGGAAACAATGTTGCTTTTGGATATCAGATTGAAGATATCGTTCGACCGAATACGTTTTACTATACTTCCCCGGCCGGAGATACCAATTGGGTGGATTTTCATCCGGATATTCCTTTTCGCTTTCTTATGGAACCAAGATTACAGGGAGATACAGATTTGACAGCGGTTTCGGCAGATTACCCCAAGGATACGCTTGACAAATATTCCATTTCATTGTTGGCACCACAGGGAACTATTTCCAATTTGGGAACAAAAGATTTATTGGATTCTTTTCCAGTCACCTGTGAAATTTTGTTTTCAGGAAAATCGGTTTATAAATTTACTTATCGGGATACCATGTCATCGGGCGTTAAAAGAACCTACACCTTTCCGAAAACTTTTGATCCCAAGAATTTTGGAGAACATGAATTGTTAATTTATACGAGCCTTACTTCAGATCAAATTCGCGATAACGATACGGCAAGGAGAAAATTTTATGTAGGTGTTAAAAATGATGCGATGGTGGCAACCGTTTACGAACCTGCAAATAATGCCATATTGGAATGTTTTGTGGACACCATACAGCCGGTTGCAACCATTCAGAATCCATCCTATAACGATATAAATACTGTAGTTGCCCGTTGTAAAATTGTGAAGGGGAATACCATTTTATACAACAGAACGCAAACCATTAATTTGCCCAAATTCAATAGCAGAATATTGGTATGGCCCACGTATAAATGCAACGATACCGGTAAATTACGGGTAATATATACCACAGAATATTCTTTGGATGTATTTAAAGCAAATGATACACAAATACGGAATGTAACTGTAGTTAAATCCTACGATGCAGGGGTGGATTCCATTGCATTGCCGGATAAAAATAAATTTTATGTTGCCGGAGTCGCATTTAAACCGTCCATCAGAACGTATAATGACGGGATTTTAGACGCAGCAAATACCCAGGCTATTATTAATATTTTCAGTAATTATACAACCTATACTTACGCGGATACAGTTTCATTTACCATCGACGCAAAAACGCAGTATTTTGCACAGTTTAAAAAGTTCTTTAAACCGGATAAAAATGGGATTTATACATTGGTTGTAAAACTGTTTCATCCATCGGATAATGTACATTGGAACGACAGTTTGAGAATTAAATTCAATGTTGGATATCCATACGATTATTTATCCAAACAAATTGTTTATCCTGTTTCAAGCGACACACTGAGCGTGGGCGGCGGTCCTTACCAGGTTAAAACAAAAATCAAAAACAATGGATTTATTCGCAATTCTGATCTGGTTCCTGTAATATGTCAAATTTGGAGAAATAACATTCGCATTTACCAGGATATTAAAACATTAAATCTGGATACAGGTATTCAATTTGATTTGGATTTTTCCAATAATTTTAATCCCTTGAATTCGGGCAAACACAAGGTGGTAATGTTTACCAATTATGTGTCGGATGTCAATCGCAAAAACGATACATTGACTTCTGAATTTTGGGTCAAGGTTGGAAGAGATGCCTATGCTTCCGATATTGATACACCTGTAGCCAATTGGCTTTACGAAGCCCGGACTTCCGTCATTCCTTTCAAAGCGGAAATCACCAATGCCGGTAATTTAAAAATGGCCCAGATTAGGGTATATGTCGATGTTTTTTATAAAGGTAAACTGGTTTTTACTGATAAAAAAGACGACTCTTTAAATGCATTTCAAGTCAAAAATATTTTGTTTGGAAAGACATTTATTCCTCAGGACACTGGCAAATACCAGTTATTGGTCTATACCTATGCAGCCGATGATCAGAATATTTATAACGACACATTTTTTGGCGAATTTCAGGTTGTAAAAAAATACGATGCTGCAGCATTTTTATGGCAAAAACCCACCTCAGGCAGTACATTTATAGAGGGAACTGCCTGGTTAAAACCGACAATTGCAGTTTTAAATGCAGGTATGGATACAGCAACTCATGTGAGTGGTACCGTATATTTTACCATAGAAAAAACAACAGGAGGATTGGTTTTTAGTGATTCTGGTTCGTTTTCGAATATTAAATATGCAGATACTACTTCGGTTTCTACATCGGATAGCTGGCAAATGAATATAGTAGGTATATACAAGGCCAGAGTAATTGTAAAAGCGAATGATGCTTTCCCTGAAAATGATACACTTTGGACAGTATTTGAAATACAGACAAATAGCGTTACAGACGTGCACTCAAAGTATTTTAAAATTCAGCCAAACCCAGTTTCCGATTTAATGACAATAATTCTCCATGACAATTTGGAAATCAAAGAATATCATTTGTTGGATCAGACCGGCAAGCAAATGACCATGAATTGGAAATCGGAAAATGTTGCCGATTTATCAAATCTGGCTCCCGGGATTTATACCATACAACTGGTTACCAATTTGGGAATATTCAGTGAACGAATTGTGCATCCTTAAGTTATAATTGTATTATCTGGTAATCCGATGAATTGAAAATACAAGTATTTTCGCGATACTTCTCAATAATTATTTGGAATATTAATTTAGCATTTGATTGAATATGAACAACTTAATGCCTTATTTAGACCCTTTTTTCTATAGTATTCGAAACAAGGCACATTTATTTTTAATTCTCTGGCTGATTCATGTGTTACCTCAAAGGCTTGGGGCACAGCAAATCACCGGACTTTCTGCAAATTATGCAGGTGTTGGAGACACCATTCGAATTAAAGGTCATAATTTTAGCAAATCTGTAAACTATTACGTTTTACTGGGTACTGCCAAACAGAATGTAATAAAAACGGATACCAATTACCTTGAAATCCGGATACAATCCGGATTTGCCTATTCACCGGTTTCAGTGGTGGATAGCTCCAATAAAAAGAGCTTGCACTGTGGTTTATTTCTTGTTCCAAAATCTCGGGTACCGTATGATACTGCATTTACCGGGCGGTCATTTACAAATCCCAGAACGGCATTTTACATGTCGAGTTTCACAAGAGCTGCTGAGTTGAATAATGATGGATTGATGGACATGATTTCGGGATCAGGTAGCGATTTGAATATTTGGTTTAATACAGGAAATCCGGATAGTGCATTCGATATCAATCAATTTAACAGAATTTCCATAAATAAAAAGAAATCAATTCTCGATCTGTTCGTGTACGACTTTGATTTGGATGGACGGAGTGATTTGTTCATAGAAGTGGATTCATTCATCTATGTTTATAAGGGGATAAAAAATGGAATATTTACAAAGTATCAGGTTCAGGATACCATTAGATATCGTTCAGCGGGTGCAAGCAGGTTTAATCTGTCAGATCCGAACAATGATGGCAAACCGGATATATTTTTATCCAATATTGCAACAGACGGAATCCAGTATTTTCAAAATATTTCCAACACATCCAGAATTAATTTTAGCGATCCAACAGAAATAAAACTAAGAGCAAAGCGAAAATACTATGCCGGTCAGATGTTGGATCTCAATTCAGATGGCCTTTTGGATGTTGTTGTGCGATATGGCAACGATAGTTTGTATTGGTATAATGGCAAATACAGTTCAGGAAGTTACAGCTTTACTGCAAGGGATTCTGCATATATTCCTGGAGTTGGATTACAGTTTTTAATGGATATGGACCGGGACGGGAATCCTGATTTTGTGTATTCAAAAGCAGGATCTATGAATCAGGATTCTATAGCTGTGATATTTGATTTAACCGGACCCGCATCGCGATTTTCTTCCCGAAAAACGCAGGTTTCTTATTTGGGAACCATTCTTCCGCATTATGGCATAGGAGATATCTGTAATAGCGGCAAACCTGCATTTTCTGGCGGTGGCACAAAGGAAATGGTGTATTCGGATACCGGGAAATCGCTGAAATACTTTTCTAAAAATCTGGGTATTTTGCCTTCGGGATATTATTTGTCTGATCAGTATTTGATAGATTATAATAATGATGGACTGCTGGACATGCTCTATTACCAGGGAGGATATGGAATATTTAGAAAAGGAATTCGACAGATTCCAAATGTGTATCCAAACAAAATATTATTAATTTCGGATAGTTCTCAAAACCAAATTTACGATACTGTTCGCATAACCAATAAAAGTGATCTGAATTTGCAAATTGATTCCATTTATAATCCTTCATCGGTTTTTCTTACCCGTTTCGATGGATCCAAACTCAAAACCCCGTTTTCATTATCTAAAGACAGCAATTTGTTGGTGAGAGTGGTTTATAATACCATGAATCCCGATGTTAAGGGAGATATATCTTTCAAAATAAATGGATATGGTCCGTACAAACTGCTACAAATTGCCACCAGTCATATCTCCAAAAGAATGATAATAAACTCCGCAAATAAATACTACTGCAACAGAGGAGATACGATCATTATCCGTGGTGCAAATTTTAGAAATGGGGGAAAGAATTGTGTAGTGAAATGGAATGAGATTGTAACATTTCCATTTAGCGGCAGTGATTCTGTTTTATATGTGAAAGTCCCCGGTACATTTGGCCAGTGTAATGTAACGATTACAGACACCTTGCGCAATATTATGTGCAGTGCTCCTTTTACTGTTTATTTGGGATTTTCCGGAAAAAAAACCCAATGGTATAATGGTAATGAATTTAAATTGGCAAAAATGCGCGGAGGGAATACTATTCCGAATAAAACGTATTTTTTAAAATCCCCGGAATTTGGCACTCCCGATTTTTTGTTTGTACACCAAATGTCAATGGATACTGTTGCTGCAGTGCATGTTCGCAATGGTCTTTTGGGCGATACAGGTGAATTGTATGTGGAGTATGTGAAAAATAAATTTGGTGCTAAATACCAAAAGTTTCAGGGAATGGATATGAATTATGACGGCAGAATGGACCTTGTTTATGGCGATTTTATGGCTTCCCTGAACAGAAGCAAAACATACAATAGATTTTTGACAGGAGCCAACGATACTTTTAAATATGCCAAATACCCGGGCAGTGACTTTGTAGCAGCAGATCTGGACGGAGATGGATTTCCTGAATTTGCTTCGCACAGTGAAAACCTTCCTGCATTGGTTATATTTCATACAGGAGATCCCATGAAACCGGGCTTAAATAATTTTCATTATGAAGTGGCCAGCGATAGTATAAATTACACCAAACCCGCTTTTGTATTTGTAAACATTTTAGGGGATGCCAAACCTGAATTAATTTGTATTGCCAATGATAAATTAAAGGTATTTCCAAATAATAGCCGATTGGGAAAGGTGATGTTTGGCGCACCAACTTCTTTTAAAAAATCCGTCGGCGGCTTTAAGCTGGGCGATTATAATGCCGATGGCCGTATGGATATATATTTTATTAACCAGGATTCTTTCATCCATATTTGGGTGAATAATTCAACAGGAACACCTTCTTTTAATCAGAAAAAGATAAAATTAAATACCATTTTTCATTATGCCGAAATGGGCGATTTTAATGGGGATGGGCGAATGGATTTTGATGCCAATTCCAATTATGGCAGTCAGGGCTATATGTTGATTCAGTCTGCATCATCAGCAGATTCATTTTATTACATCAAACACAATTTAAATGGTTGGCCCAGTGGAATTACAGATATCAATGACGACGGTTATCCTGATTTATACCGCGCTGGTACAAACTTTTATACCAACAATTGTTGCAGGGTATATCTGGGTAACAAATGGCCGCAACTCTTATATGCAGATTCTCTCGGGAAAATAATCTCAGATACTTTTTCAATTGTTAATAAAGGAAATTTTGAAACCGAGATCGATACCATAAGAGTGCCAAATTGGTTAAGTCTGAAAAGTTTTTCAGGCCAAAATGTAAGTTTCCCTTTCATATTGAAAAAAGACTCTGTGCGGGTATTTCGAATCTCGCATACTTTAAATCAGATTTACAGATCCGGAAACGTGGAGATTTCTGTTAAAACCTGCAATTATGTTCGCAAGCTTCTGGTGGAAGCCATGTATAAAAAGAACATCACATTGGATTCCTTATCTGTAAACCGGGTGAGGCCCGGAGACACAGTTTCGCTTTACGGACGCAACATTGATACAGGGAGAAACCATTTGGTATTGATGAACGGGTTTTATTGTAAAGTTGTATTTAGGGCTCAGAATCACCTCAAATTTGTAGTCCCATTTGGAGCCATTACCGATTATGTGGAAGTAATGGATACTTTAACAAAAACAGTGGCATTTGGGCCGAATTTGTTAAATGTAATCGCGATAAATAACACCGGAACCTTAAAAAGAGAATTTTTTGGTGCTGAGTATAAATTAAAAGACCCTAGTCCATATAAATTATTTTTAGGAACCATAGATCTGAATAATGATGGAAATCCGGATTTGAGGGGCATAGCCTCAGGAACAACCTATACAAATTCATCTGTATTATCTAAAAATATAAAACCCGGAATAAATCCGGTTTTTGAAACCAGAGGGGGTGGAGAATTTTGGGGTAATGCAGGAACTCAGGATATGCCCCACCAATTCAGAGATCTCAATGCAGATGGATATATTGATGCTTCGTTTTATGTAAATCCATTTCATGGTTCATATCCAAAACCAATTGCATATATCCGGACAGAATTGGGGCCGCCATATTCTCCCTCATCCAGCTTTTTTGGAAGCGGGCATCAGGGAGAGGTAAATAACAATGTACAAAGTATCACTGTACAGGATTTGAATAAAGATGGTCTGGCGGATATGCTTTGGGGGAAACCCACGGATAGCATGCTTGCATCTACCTATTCACCTTTTTATTTTGGAAACAGAAAAACAAGTAAATATGGTGAGGCATTTAAATTCTACGGAAACAAAGTTGGAACTGTGAGCAATATGGCTTACAGGTTTGCTGATTTTAATGGAGACGGAAGAGTGGATATTGTAGCAGTACGTAAAATGATTGTTCCTAAAGAAAGGCGGTATACCTTCTTTAGAAATAACGCTTCCCCTGCAAAATTTCAATTTGATTCGGCATTTGCAATATCATGCAATGACTCTCTGGAAATGTTTCCCATTGTGAATGATTTTAATGATGATGGGAAACAGGATATTATGTTCTTGTCTGGACGTTATAAACAAGGGGTGGTTTACATTAATAATTCATCTGGAGATACATTCCGATTTCAGAAAAAAACCGTAAAAATCAATCGCAATATTTCCTTGCAATATGGATTTGTTATTGCCGATATTAATGGAGACAGAAAATTGGATCTTGCATGTATTAAAACCAATCTGATCAATAAAATTAAAGATACCATTATGATATTCGAAAACACATCGGATACCGGGTATTCCTTTAATAATTTAATTGAAATGGAGATGAGCAAAACCCCACGGGCAATAGGTTATGGTGATGTAGATGCAGATGGAACTCCCGACTTGTTTGTCACTTTCACCAATGGAGATTATTCCATATTCCGTGGCTCCAAAATGCAGTTTTATTCAAACCCGGATTCAATCGTTCTCAATAATATCCGATCTTACGTTTATTACACCAAAACAGTAAACCTTATATCCAATGGGTTGGATTCCCTGGTGCTGGATTCCATGAAAATTCCTTATGAATTGAAATGTTATAATCTCACCGCGTTTAAAAAGGGAGCGCCGGATTCCTTGTTGCATTTTCCAATAAAAATGAAACCAAAGGATACCATACAAATTCGCGTGGCATATCAGACAATCAGAAATGTAAATGTGGATTCTGCGATTTATGTGCATATCCATAACATGAGCCAGCCATATAGGATTCCTTTTATAACAAACGGGAAACTGATGTACAAACTCACCTGGAATCCGGATAAATTTGAATTTAAAAATACCGGTTTAAATTCCGAAGTAACTGCCAAATGGAAAATTTGGAACAAAGGAGTTGCAAATGCAATAGTCTCTAAAGTGGTGTATACGGGAAATACACAATTTAAAGTGGATACGGTGTTGAACAGAACACTCAAACCGGGGGACAGTATTTCCCTGAATGTAAAATATAAAACAACCACTACAGATAGCCATAGCGGGTATTTTGTGGTAACTATTAAAGATACCAGTCTTTTGGTTAAAATACCACTCAAAGGGAATGGAGTTGGAGGTGCTATCAAATACAGAGATACACTGGACTTTAAAAACAAAACCATTGGATTCACGTATTACGACAGCTTGTATCTTTGGAACAAAGGGAATGATACATTGAGATTTTCTTCCTGGAGATACACCGGAAGTCCGTATTATGTAGTGCAGGATTCGGCGGTGTTAAAAAATCTGAAACTGCCACCCGGGCAAAAACAAAAATTGAGATTTGCATTTAAACCACTTGCATTGGCTGATCAATGGTCCTATGTAATTCTGAAGCATAACGGATACCCTGATTCCACTATCATTTGGCTAAAGGGAAAAGGAATGGCAAAATATATGGCTTCTGATACTTTCCTTAATTTGGGGAATGTTCTTTATAACACCCTCGGTTCTAAAAAGCTAAGAATCTATAATAAAGGGAATGATACATTGAAAATCACATCCCTTGCACTAAAAAATTCCATTGGATTTAATTTACCTGCCTTAAGTTTTCCGGTTCAAATAAAAGGAAATGATTCGCTGGTATTGAATGTTACTTATTCGCCAAAAGGTACAGAGAAAGTTTGGGACTCTATAGAAATTAAAAGCAATGCGATGAACCTCACCGGAGGATATCAAATGGTTAGAGTTACTTGTCAGGGAATGGCTCCCGGAATTTCGGATACATTTAAATTGGATATAAAAAACAAACCAAATGTATTATTATTGGATACCATCTGGATCAAAAATACCGGAAATTACAATCTGAATTTCCAATCCATTAAATGGATGCAGAGATCCAAATATATACTTTGGAGAGATTCATTGGCAAACATGAAGAATCCGCTTACTCCAGGGGATTCCATGCGCGTGGTATTCAGATATTTTACCGATACCATCGGTCTTCATCCTGCATATATCCAAATAAAATCCAACGCACCTGTAAATTATTCCTATTTGATATTGAATGCGGTTTCAAAAGCGGGATTATACACAGGTCCAATTTTATTTAAATTTCCTACCATTAAAGTTGGGGATACAGCCGCTACTTTCCTTAAATGGAATAATATTGGTAACGATACACTGGTACTGGATTCAGTGAGATTAAATACAAGAATTCATTTTGTAAATGTGCTTCCGGTAAATGGGATAAAAATCCCGCCTTTTTCACAATATTCCCATCAATGTAAGTTTGTTCCGAAAAATGCGGGATTGCTTTTTGATGCGATTAGAATTTATGGAAACAGTTACAAACCTGCAAAAAATGTGAGTCTGAGCGGATCAGCGATACAAGGTAAATTGACCGATTCCTTAACCCTTCAATACCAAAGCCAAAAGCCCGGGAATTCGGTTATTGACAGCATTTTGTTAAGCAATTCCGGCTCTGCAGGAGTAACCATCAACGCGTTTCATTCCCTTTCTGCCAGTGTAAATATTAAAACAAACCTCCCATTAAATCTGGCATCCGGGAAATCTGCATATATCACATTCGAATATGTGAATGTTCAATACGGAAATCAATCGTCGCTGGGTTATTTGCTTCACAATGGAAGCGGGGATTCGACCAAAATAAGATTTTTGGTCAAAGGTATTTCAGGTATAATTTCCCCAAAAGATACAGCTGTTAATTTGGTATCGTTGGTTGGGAAAACTTTGACTGCGGATATTCCGTTCAAAAATATTGGTAATGGAGATTTGGTATTGGATAGTTTGGTGTTGGAAGAAAAGAAAATAGAGTTCGATATTTCTTTAAATTCAACACCGAAAACCATTATTCCGGGTGGTATATTTTATGTCAATATTCAATTTAAACCTACAATTGCAAAAGATTATACGGATACCGTTGCTTTATTTAGTGATGGTTTGATATTAAAAGCCCGGCTCGCTATTTCCGGCAAAGGTATTATGGGTGTTCTGGAATTGGATACCATACTTGATTTTGGAAAATTAAAGAGATATGCAACCAGACAAAAAACACTGGTATTAAAAAATACGGGGAATGCCGATGTAATGATAGATTCTGTGCAGTTGAAAACACCTTCTAATTATACTGTGGAATCCAAATTCTGGCCACAAATCATTGCAGCAGGGAATAATATAGACTTGGCAATTACATTAATAGCAGGCAACAGTTTAACCCATATTCCAAACACTGATCTGTTTGTTTACGAACATGGAAAACCAAGCCCGCACAAGGTAAAACTTACATCGGAATTGATTTATCCAATCGGGCATTTCACCAGAAATTTGAAGTTTGGTAAAGTATTAACCGGAGACAGCGCAGCTGCCAACGCTACCATTCGA
This sequence comes from Bacteroidota bacterium, assembly GCA_018333525.1. Taxonomy (GTDB): domain Bacteria; phylum Bacteroidota; class Bacteroidia; order NS11-12g; family UBA955; genus JAGXTF01. The sequence goes on from JAGXTF010000090.1 coordinate 43,268, forward strand.
AATTCAGGTTCCGATACTTTGTTGGGCTCCGCTCCATTTTTTGCTGGAAGTTCCGGAGCTTTTCATTGGAAAACCAAAACAATGAATTATGTAATTTTACCAAATGATTCCTTGAATTTCCAGATAGTATTTCAACCTGTGGATACTTTAACATATTGGGATTCCGTGCTCACTTACTGGAACGCTGACGACAGCTTTTCCTGGTTGTACGTTGAAGGTTTAGGATATAAGAAACTCCTCAGCGTAGCATCCAATAAAAAAGGATCTTCATTGTTGTTGTTTCCAAATTCAACTTCCGGATTGGTTTATCTGAAGAGCGATAAGCCGATATTGGATTTGTGGATTTTTGACAATTCAGGACGCATGATATTTCATACTTCAGAAGTAGATAATTCCCTCGATTTTACATCTTATCCTCCTGGAATTTATTACGTAAATGTGAAAACTTCTGAAGGTTCATATCATGTAAAAGTCTTGAGGGAATAAACAGTTTTTGTCTATTTTTCGTCATACAACGATTACTGACATTTACCTGATTCACGTTTTGGCGTATAAACGTTCTATATAAGAAAGGCAGCTTTGGGCTGCGATGTAAAACGTTTAAAATTAAATACCATGTACGCAATTGTTTTCTTCATTGTTTATCTCATCACCTGTACTTTAGGTGCCATTGTAACACAGTTTACCGGCGATTCCGGCAGAAGTTTCCGGGAAGCCATTTTAGTTTGGTGGTTTTTCCCTTTGGTGTTTTTCTATTTTTTCTCCGCACTTATTTTTGAAGGACCGAAAGAATTGGTTCACAGCATGCGCGAATTCAGGAATGAAATGTTGAATACCTGATATGGAAAACAGGTTTGTAAAATTGAACCTTATTCAGTTATTGGGTTCGTAGACCATATAATTTTTCTTTGATTGAGGTTGTACACCGCCATCTCCGGGCCATTATATAAAAATACGAGTTCATCGGATAACTCATAGTTTTTCCAATCTCCGGGAATAGGACTTCCATCTCCAAAGTAAAATTTCAGATTTTCGGATTGCTCAATGCTGAATAAATCAAAGGGCAGCTTCTGAACCGAGGAATAAACCGGTGGGAGCATCCACATGCCTTTTTTGGAGATAATCCCGGATTTGCCCTTTAAATTGCGAACAAGGATATATTCACTATCCGCATAAGTTATAGTTTGCAATATTGGTAATGCAGATTTGCTGCCATCCATAAAATTCAGGCTGAATGCATCCCCGGATTTTACAGGTACAAAACCCATCTGGTGCAAGCTTAAATGTTCTTTTCTGCTCACTTCACCACCCTTCCATAATACTGGTTGTATATCAGTTTCTGAATGGGATATTTCTTTCTGTATGGCAGAGAATGCCAAACGGTTAGAATGCAGTTCCCGGGCCATATATTTGTGTTCCTTTATGTCGCGGATATCCGTTGTAGATTCCAATTTTGTCAGCCGCCCATTTCTCAAATCCATCATCACAGATTCGCCCTTCATTTTTAAAACTGCATATGGAAATATTTTTTCAGGTTGTTCCTGCAAATAAGAAATTACGGTTTTCCCACTTCTGTCGGCAATGAAATAATCTTTCATTTTTTGATATAAAAAATACCCGGGTGACAATTCTTCAATTGCAAAAAACTTGTCTCCCGGTAACGGAATTTTTACTCCGTCCAATCCAATAAATACTGCATGTTCATTCTGCTGCTGAATAAAGGAAGAGTAGAAAACAGGCCCGCAATTTCCACCTAAAGTTGGGGCTTTTATCCAGGAAATGGAGGTGTCAATTATTCCCCATTTTCCATTTGCTTTGGCGATAGTTCTGGTAGAATTAAATGGGAAGACCGATTCGAATTTTTTATCTGCAACAGGTAATAAATTGCCGTCCGTTGGAATCCAGAATTTCTTTTCTTTAATAAAAGTTCTGTTGAAATGTATAGGTAAAACCCTTCCATGTATGATTACTGCATCGTCAGGTCTGGGGGATTGCAACAAATACATTTTATTATTCGCCTGAATTTGAATGTGATCTCCAAATTTTCGCGCTGTTTCGCACCTGGCTGTTTTATTTAAACTTGCATCGGGATGGAAAAGAAAAGTTCCGGTGGTTTTGTTCAAACATAAATATAATGGGGTATTGCCCGTTGTGGTAATTTGTTGAATACTTTGGAAATTTCCGGGGAATACCATTTTACCCAAAGTATCTGTAACAAAGGCCCAAACCCCGGATCCTACGCTTTGTCCCAAATAGAATTCCGAAAGATAGGATGCACCTTTTCCGTCCAGTCCTTCTATGGGCATTACATTGCCTGACGCATTCAAAATATACCACGCACCACTGATGCTCCCACGGTATTTGTTAGAAATACCTTCAAATAGATTATAATCTTCGCGGTTGTTGGACCAGTTTCCCAAAACAGCCCGCCTGGCACCGGATTTAAATGCTGTGATATAGTCGAATTCCTCCGTTAGTCTGAAGCTGTCTCTCTGAACCAGACAGTATTTTCCATTGGATTTAATCACCCGGATAGTAGCGAAATTATTGCGTAAATCATTCCCCGAAATATAATCCAATGCACTGTCCAAAACAGAATAATCGCTATGCCTGAGCAGGTAAAATTGTTGTATTTCCCTGTATGAAATCTTTCCCGATTTATTTGGTTTCAGCGGAATTAAGGTTTTTTTCATCACCGCAGAAAAACTGGATGTGGTAATAGCGACGCTGTCAAAATAGGCAGGAACCATGGTGTCTTGAACAAATCCCAGACTATCCAGAGAAAGCAACATCACTTTTTTTCCTTGTTTATTTTCAGTATACCTCCATTGTAAAGATCCGGCTCTGATGTTTCTCCTGTTCGTTGTATTTCTTACAGAAGTTGCATCCCAGGGGTTGTTACGCTGGCTTACTGCTTTAGAAACCACACCGGAAAAAGACATTTTATTCACCAAAGAATTATTTTCAATATCATAAACATCCAGGGTATTTCCGTTGTAAGCTTTTAAATAATCTGCACCCATAATAAAATGGGTATATTGAAAAGGAGTTTCTATTTGGTTGTAAGTCAGGTTGTACACTCCGAAAAGGGCAGCTGGCTTTTTCAGTTGTAAAAAACGCTCTTCCAGTAAAGAAATCGACTCATATTCCATGGGTATTTTCAACTGCATACTACTGTCGAGATATCCGTATCGCCCTTCCATATTTTGAACCACCATTCCATTTCCGATACCATTTACAGATTTGTATTTAGGCATATTTACGGAATCCATATTTCTGGAATATAAAATGGAATATTTTTCATAATCAAAAATTAAATATTCCGGATTCGGGGATTCCCGCACAAAATTGGGTGTCATGGCGAGGAAGTTATTCTGTTGTAAATCGTAAATGCGATCTTTTCCTTTTCCAAAAACGTACAAAAAATTTTCTCCCAACATCCGGAATTGATACCCTTTTGGAAATTTAAAGTAGGTGTTACCGGTTGAATCCATCATGCGCCCGACACCACTTTTGTAATACCCGATGAAGTTGGAAGATCCAAAACCAGCGGGACTTACAGATACAAATGAATCAGATGCAATTGGGTTGCCGAATCGGTTATAAATTTGAATACCGGATTTGTTTCTGGTATAGAAATATTGAGAATTACAATAGAAAACAGGTACCAATTTTAGACGAATGATACTGTTTCCATCTCTGTTCATCAAACCATTTTCACCATTAACATTGAATTCAAAAATATTGGGGATTTGTGATTTTCTGATATAATCAAAGGCCCTATTGGTAATGGTTTTTCCTGCCGGGTCAGAAAGAAAAAATTTGCCATTCTTAATCATGGCATAGCGGTCATCATTGAGTTTTTTAAATTCTGTAACCCCATCAGGCCAGATGGCTTTTTTTTCATTTTCCCGATAAAAAGTAATGCGATTTCCATCCCATAATTTAATACAAGTGGCATAATTCTCATCATAACCCTTGGAGAATTGCAGATACTTGCATGGCTCTATTTGTTTGCCATTTTCATCAATCAAACCCCATAAACTTTCCTTGCGAACCGGATATAAATTTTTGGCATTGGTCTGGCCGCTTAGCATTTCGCATAAAAGAAAAACAAATAAAAAAGCAAAACTCCTGACCATCATTTGAAATAAAAGGCTGACAGCTGGTTATAATTTTCCCAATTCGGAATCGAGATTGCCACTTATTTTTTGGAAAATCAATTTTATTTTTCCGCCTTTACTTTGCCTCATCTCTTTTATGGATTCAGCGCTGGCCTTTGCCAGGACTCCACTTGCAGTTACAGTAATAATTCCATCAATAATGGCAGGTTTAATTTTCATATTCTGCAAATTGGTGTATTGCATCACATTTTTTTTCTTTTCTGTTACCACATACAAGCTTTGGTTTTGACCCAACGGTTTGTGTTCCAGCATGGCTTGTGGAATAAAATCTTTGGCAGATGGATCTCCGTAAAACCTGTCGCAATTGTAAATTCCCATTTTGGTAACCGAAAATTTATTGTAGAGTTTTTCGCTCTCCTTTTCTGCAGCTGCTACTTCTTCCTTGTTTTTTCTACGGGCTTCCACCTTGGAAATCATCTTTTGAAATTTTGCACGTGCATTTTTTAAATCATTACCGGATAATGCAGGTGTAACAACGGTGGTAAATGTTCCTCCTGCAGTTTGAATCTCCAGATCGTAATTAAAATTGGTACCACTTGATTTTTTCAATTTCGTATTGGTCCATTCCTGATCGAACACCCATTTGTTTTTTTCCGGATCCTGAGAGGGATTGCTGCCAGCAAATTGCCACATAATGCTGTTATAATCTGTAAGCTCCGGATATTCAATGGCGTCAAATTCCAGATCTAAAACCATTTTTTGAGGATTATACGCAACCGGCACAGCAATTTTATTGGAATTCGAGTTGGAATTACCATCCCGGAGGTTCATCGATTCGGCTTTTTCCCCGATATTCTCTGCTGTTGCCAATGTATCCCGTTGCGCTATAGATTCCCATTGACCTTTTGTTTCATTAAAGAACCAGAGTTGAAAAGATTTATCGGCATCACTGCTCGGTTGATACACTTCAATACTTTTTCCACTCACAGGTTGTAATACATTGGCGCCATCGCTTGCCTGTATCTGAAACATACCATCACTTATAAATTGTCCCGTTTCTCCCTGATTATTCGCCTGCATGGGAATTCCACTTGCAATAATTTCCCTGGATCCGCGATAGGTTGTAAAATGCAATTTTGCATTTACGCTTTCTCCTTTGTTGTTTACAAATGCACCTTCGGGCACCAAAATTTTACTTCCATCTTTACTGGTAAAAATGCCTCCCTTGCTGCTTACTTCAAATTCTTCAGATTTTGGCGCCTGTGCCGCCAGACGTTTATCGATTTGATATTTGGCAATTCCTTTGTTTTCTGCTTTTTCGGCAGAGTTACAGGCGATAAAACAACAAGTTGTTAAAAATAATATGTATGTGTATTTCATGGCTTTGGATATCAAACGTATGAGTTCCCAAAAAATTACAGGGAACAAAAAAAAGCCCGGAAATTTCCGGGCTTTTTTTTGTTAATTTCAATTATTTGATCAAACCTGCGAAGTGTTTGACAGTTCTCACCAGTTGGCTCACGTAACTCATTTCATTGTCGTACCAGCTCACAACCTTTACCAGTTGAGTATCTCCCGCAGTTACTACTTTGGTTTGTGTGGCATCAAACAAAGATCCGAAATGCATACCGATAATGTCTGAGCTCACAATTTCATCTTCTGTATAGCCAAAACTTTCATTGGTTGCTGCCTTCATGGCTGCGTTGATTTCTTCAGTAGTGGTTTTCTTTCCCAGAACTACGGTGAGTTCAGTTAAAGAACCGGTGATAGTTGGAACACGTTGTGCGCCTCCATCCAATTTGCCTTTCAATTCAGGCAATACCAAACCAATTGCTTTGGCAGCACCGGTGCTGTTTGGAATAATATTTTGCGCCGCAGCTCTTGCTCTTCTCAAATCACCCTTTGGGTGTGGAGCATCAAGCGTGTTCTGATCATTGGTATACGCGTGAATGGTGGTCATGCTTCCCGCCAGAATTCCATATGTATCCTGCAGCACTTTTGCCATAGGAGCGAGGCAGTTTGTAGTGCAGCTTGCGCAACTGATAATGGTTTCACTGCCATCCAAAATTTGATGGTTCACATTGAAAACCACTGTTTTTAAATCTCCGGTAGCTGGGGCGGATATTACCACACGTTTTGCTCCGGCGGTAATGTGGGCCGCTGCCTTGTCCTTATCAGTGAAAAATCCGGTGCTCTCTATTACCACATCTACGTCGTGGCTTCCCCAGGGAATTTGGGCAGGGTCTTTCTGCGCATAAATTTTAACTTCTCGTCCGTTTACTATTATAGAATTCTCGGTCGCTGTAACTTCAGCATGAAACCTGCCCTGAGCGCTGTCGTATTTTAATAAATGGGCAAGAACTGCCGGGCTCGTTAAGTCGTTTATCGCGACAACATCGATACCTTCCATGTGGTGGATCTGGCGGAAAACCAGACGGCCAATTCGGCCAAATCCGTTAATTGCTACTTTCATTGTTGATGTTTAAGAGGTTCTTAAATTGGCCGCAAAAGTACAAAATTTGTTGGGGGTGTACAACCCAACCTCCCTTAAATAAACCAGACGCCCTGAAGTTGAAAACTCCTTGGAGGGCGCAGGTCTGCCGGCCGATTCATATAAAGTGAATTGAACAGATTCAGGATCTGGAAATTCATCTTCCAGTTTTTATTGAAATTCCAACCCATGCGTATATCTGTTACCAATACGTGATCCAGCGTTTTAAATGCCCGCTCAATATCCGGAATAACAGTATTCAGCGGAAATGCAATAAACGCCTTGTCATAATTTAACAATGCAGAATTATACCGCACACTCCATCCAAATTCCAAATGCTTGTAATTGCATTGCAAATCCCAGCGGAACAAATGCTTATAGCGGTATTTGAGATAGTTGTTATTCTGTGCCCGTGTATTTTCAAAACTCAACTTATTCCCGGTGCTATCTGTAGCAAAAACAACAGCTACTGCTGTATTTATCGGGGAAGTATAGGTATACCCGGTTAATAGCACCAACCTGGTAATCCCGATTTTTCCCTCGGCCGTAATTTCGGCTTCAATTCCACGTATTCTGGCCTTGGGCGTATTTACACTTTTAAATCCTGCTCCAAACAATGGAGGAGCAATTGGCCCCCATTGGGCAAATGTAAATTCCATCAGATTTTTATAATCCATCTGGAAGGCGGCTAAATCTGCAAAACCTTTAAACCTGCCTATCCGAATGCCTTGTTTGATGCCAATTTCCGCATTGCTGCCTGTTTCAGGCAATAAATTTGGATTGGGGTAAATACTTACACTTCCTGCGGTAGTGCTTATAAATGCTTCTGCCATGCTCGGAAATCGGTATCCTTGTCCCCAGCTTGCTCTTAACATGGTGTATTTCGCCAGTGTATATCCCGCACCGGCTCTGAAAACCGGTCTGGTTTGCTCAAATTGATTCAGTTTATAATTCTCCAATCTGGCGCCTGCCTGAGCATGTAATCGATTTCTTTTGAAATCCAATTGCAGGTAAGCCGCCAGATTGCGACTTTTTTGTTTTCCATTGAACAATGGACTGTGCGTTTCTCCTTGCATCCAAATGCCACCGGTATAGAATTTTACCTGATGCCGGAATAAATCTGTGCTTGCTTTATATTCCGTATAATACAAACTGCTGCCGTTGCTTTGGTTATTGCTGGTGTCCCCGTTGTCAATCCGGTTGTCTAAATATAATGCGCGATGCAACAATTGTTGCTTCCATTTTACGCCTTTGTATTCCAGAAATGGGTCTATGGCCAATTTACCCGATTTGGAATAATTATGTCCGCTGTCCAAAGGTTTATAACCCCGGCTAAAACTCTCCCAAAGCAAAAAAGAACCGCTTTCTCCTTTTTGACCACTTGCGGATAACCCGTAACACAGTCCCTTTAAATGTTTGTCAAAATGCTTCCATTTCAAGGTCATCCGCGCCCGGTTGTCAAATTCATTCATCCTGTAACCTTCATTCTTTAAACAGTTTGCGGAAGCAGTAAATGCATTATTCCCAATTTTCTGAGACCAATATCCATTCAAACCATATGCTTTTTGTTGGCTGGTATTCCAATGCAGGCTGTCGTTGGCCGGATGATCAAAAAAACCCGCAAAAGCCGAAACTTTGGCGCTGACCTTTTCTGTTGGTTCCGCACTACGGATATTTACGATGCCATTAAGGGCAGATGATCCATACAATACCGAACCGGCAGATTTTACAATTTCCACACTCCCCACATTTTCTACGGGCATAAAACTGAATTGTGCAGTTTGGGCATCCGCACTTAACATGGGTAAATCATCCACCAATACCATTACCCGACTGCCCGCACCATAACTCCATCCATTGCCATTTCGAATGTTGATCTGGTTATCTGCAATGCTCACACCCGGCACTTGTTCCAATGCATGGCTGATATCAGTTGTAATCTTATTCTCAATTAAGTAAGGTTTTAATATACTGATACTTACAAGGCTCTCTTTAAGTTTTGCTGCATATTTGGAGGTGCTAATTACAATCTGCTCCAATATTTTGTCATTCACTTTTACAATGAATACCAACCCAGAACCTACCGGAATTTCCGGTTTTAAAATACTATCCAGAGTAAAATAATTTTCACCTTCTACACGTATGCGATTTACGGGTTTATCCAATAAAAAAACATGAGTGCTGCTGTCTCTGGTTACCAGTACTTCCAGCCCAAATGGAGTCCAGGCCCTGAGTTTGATATCTTTTACCACAAAGTGGTCTTCTGTTTCTATGCGGATTTTGGTTTGGCCGTACACCTCACCTGAGAGTATAAAAAAAATCGCAGCAAAACCTTTAACCAATTGCATTTGCTTGTAATTTTGTTGGTTTAAAATGAATCGCAAGATAATTACATTGTTTGTTTTAACTGCGGCAATATCTGCAGTAAAACTAAATGCCCAATGCACTCCGGATACGAACCTGACCAAACCGGGATATTCGCCGGATACATTGCAGCATGTTACCGCAAATGTGGCTTATAGCCAATCTATCAGTGTATTAACCCCACATGATACAACGGTAAATTTTAACGGCAATTTGGTGTCTGCAAGAGTGGATTCCATTAAAGCCACAGATGTGAAAGGATTGCCTTCAGGTATCATTTATACCTGCCAACATCCGCGCTGTGTTTTTTTATGGGATACAGTACGATGCGTGGAACTTCATGGCACAACTTCGCAGGGTGGTGTATTTCCACTGAGAATTATGGTAACCTATTACGCCTTACTTGCCGGTACCTTTAAAGTTGCTCAAAAAGATTCTATCACGCGTTTTACGCTTATTGTAGACGGAGGCGTTAATTCATTGTTGGACCACACAAAACCCGGAGTCCATTTATATCCAAACCCCGCATCCGGAAAGGTTTATATTGCCAGCGGGTCACAATTAAATCCTGCTCTTATTAAAGTGTTTTCAATAAATGGGGTGGAACAATTTGTAAGCATAAAACAAGAAGGAAATTTGATGGTTTTGGATTTAAAAAACCTGGCTGAAGGAATTTATTTGGTGCAGACAGAACTTGGGGTGCAGCGTTTGGTTTTAGGAAAAAATGACTGAAGTCTATATTAAAATTCCAAAAAGGAAAGCGGAATTACCTGCCATCATTGTAACATTCATTTTATGTTTTGTTGGTTGGGCATTTCATTTTGGATTCTTTTCCTGGAAAGGTGGATTTATATGGATGCTTGCTACAATTCCCGCATTGGTTTTTGTTTATTTTAAACGAAGAGGAAATTATTTTGTTCAGGTTAACAAAGAGGGAATTTCATGGAGGCAAAGTATATTATCCAGATATATTTTTATACCTTGGAATTATATTCAGCGAGTAGATTATCTCGTGTTCGAAATCAATTTTATGATTCGGGAAACGGGTCAGGTAGTTTCTTTTCCAACCAGTGGAATTGATGAAGCGGAGGCCGAAAAAATCAAACAGGCAATTTCAGATGTTCTCGGGGAACAGGCTCGCAGTGTGTAAATGCACGAACATTTTGCCGGGCGCCTTGCTTTGAACTAATTTTGCCGTTTTATGGCTTTTCAACCTGAATTTAATTATATCGAAGAACTCAAGTGGCGTGGGTTGTTGCATGACATGATGCCCGGTACCGAAGAACTGTTGCAATCGCAAATGGTAACCGGTTATGCGGGTTTTGATCCAACCGCAGATTCTCTTCATATTGGCAATATGGTGCCCATAATGTTGCTATTGCATTTGCAGCGTGCCGGACACAGACCCATTGCTTTGGTTGGTGGAGCTACAGGCATGGTTGGTGATCCCAGTGGAAAATCCGATGAAAGAAAATTTCTGGACCTGGATATTTTAAATCACAATTTGGAATGCCAGAAACAACAGTTGATGCGTTTTCTGAATTTTGAATCCGGAGAAAACAAAGCAATTATGGTCAATAATTACGATTGGTTTTCGAAATTCGGTTTTCTAGAATTTATCCGTGACGTTGGTAAGCATATCACCGTGAGCTATATGATGAGCAAAGATTCTGTGAAAAACAGGCTGGAATCAGGCGGTTTGTCATTTACCGAATTCACTTATCAGCTGGTTCAGGGCTATGATTTTCTGCATCTCTTTGAAAATTTTGGATGTAAAGTTCAGGTTGGTGGGAGCGATCAGTGGGGAAACATTACCACCGGAACAGAATTAATTCGACGTAAAGTGGGGGGAGAAGCCTTTGCCATTACTGCCCCGCTTATTACTAAATCTGATGGTACCAAATTCGGAAAGAGCGAAGGTGGAAATATCTGGCTGGATGGAAATAAGACAAATCCTTATAAATTTTATCAGTTTTGGTTAAATATTAATGATGCAGATATTGTAAAATTTATCAAAATTTTCAGTCTGAAAAATCGCGAAGAATTGGACACATTAATCGCACAACATACAGGCAATGAACACATGCGTTTGTTGCAAAAAAGCCTGGCAGAAGAGTTCACCACCAGGTTGCATGGAGAAAATGCCTTACAGCAGGCAATTAAAGCAACAAATGTGTTTTTCGGAAATGGAAATAGCGATGATTTAAAATCATTACAAGGGTCAACGCTCATGGATGCCATGGAGGGAATGGACAAATTTGAAATGGATTCCAATAAATTGAATGAGGGGATTTCATTGTTAGACCTTTTGGCAGGTGAAACCTCAGTGTTTTCAAGCAAAGGTGAAGCCAGAAAAATGATACAGGCCAATGGTTTTAGCCTCAACAAACAAAAAATAAACGACCCGGCTACAGTAATTAATCCGGATTATTTATTGCAGGAAAAATATCTGATTGCGCAAAAAGGGAAAACCAATTTTATGGTGATTGAAATTGTGTAATTAAAACAGGAATATTGGTTGGTTTTTGATTTAATAACCCAAACAAATACAGGTTATTTTATTACAACTTCTGAATATAATTTTTCATATTCTCCATCACCTTCTTCGCCATTATTCATAGTGAGATTGATGTCGTAATTGTTGTATAATTCCAAACTGTTACGTTCGGTAAAAATGGCTTCCTGGTATTTTTTAAAAGTGTCATGGTAGAGTTTTTCAGGTTCTTCTTCAAAAACTGCACGTGACAGATTTACCAGTTTTTCTTCCCACTCCCTGTGCAATTTGTGTTTTTCCGGTTTGGTTTTCATTGCCTTTTCAAATTGCTTCAGAGCCTGAATAAACAGTTCTTCTGTTCTTGCATTTTGCAAAGTCTCCGCTTCATTCCTCAACGTAATTCCCCAATGATAATATGCTTCAAACAAACCGGGTTTAATAGCAAGTGCATTTTTAAAACATTCCCCTGCCTGAAAATACAGATCTTTGGTTTTAGACATTTCTGCCATATACGCCACCTTGCCCATGCAAATCCCTTTATTGGTATAAACCTCGGCACTGTTAGGATCCAGGCTTAATGCATGATCAAATTTTTCGAAAGACTGCTTATAAATTTGCTGGGATTCTTTTCCTGATTTCAGATTTCCCAGATTCCAAAGCGCAATACCCCAGTTGTTATAAATTTCGTAGTTCTGCGGGTAGGTGTATGCAATGGTTTCGTATTTCTCACAGGCGCTTTTCAACAATCTCTGTGCTTCCTCAATACCCTTTAACATGGCAAGATTGCATAAATCCTGCGTCCAGTTCATTGCAGCATCAAAAGAAGTGGGATTTAATTCCTGTGCCAATGCATATTTGCTGCAAGCTTCTTCATAAAGCGCAAGCGCTTCTGCGGATCTTTTGATTCTTGCCAATTGTCTTAAACCAATCCCCCATCGAATATATGCTTCCTGATTTTCTGAATCTCTTTTAACAGCTGCGGCAAACTTGGCGAATGCTTCATCCAGATAAAGTTCCGCTTCTTCATCCCGCTTCATTGCAGCGAGATTACACAATCCCGTTCCCCAATGGATATATATGTCTGTAAGCTCCGGATTGATTTTTAAAATAGCTTTATATTTATCAAAGGCCTGGAAATAAAGCCTTTGGGCTTCAACCTCATTTTTTGTTTCGGCGAGCCGTATTAAACCTTGCGCCCAGGCATGCAGGGTTTCAAAATCTTTTGGATCTCCGGCCATGGCATCTTCAAATCTCTGAAATGCCTCTTCATATAGGTTTTCAGCATCATCTGAGTCCAACAACGCCGCCAATTGAAGCAGACAGGTGCCAAGTTTAAAATTGACCTCACTTACCTCTTCACTTGCTTCTAATGCCTGGCGATATCGATTTGCGGCATCATTGAGTAAATTTTTGGCTTCGCCGGAAGCAGCACCTTCAGCACTTTTCTGTATGGCTTCTCCCCAGTGAAACAGAAAATATGCAAAATATTTTTTGGCTTCAGGTTCTTCTGAATTTTCTAAAGCTGCTTTTAGAGCTTCATAATGAGACCAGTTTTTTGAAGTCCAGGATTCTCGGGCAGATTCTATAAAGGAACTTTTTGCCCCCAGCGGAGATTCAGATTTTACTTTGGTTTTTTTTTCTGGTATCTCTAACTCCGGTTTCTTTACTGGCACCGGTTTCCCCGATTCTTCCGGAACAGCTGGTTTTATTTCAGGTATTTGAACCTTTGGAATGACAGGTGCACTGATCTGAATCTCTCTTGGTGTGGATGAAATATCTCCAAGTACTTCTGCAACCAAATCCAATGGATTGTTCAGTATTCTCGGAACAGGCAATTGCAATTCATCACTTAGCGCCATGAAAAACTGATCAGCATCATAACCTTTTATGAAACAGCTATGTTTGCTCGGCTTATTCAACACTCCATGCAATACATGCTCTTCGGGCTCATCATCGCCGTTACCAATCCAATACAACCGGTTTTCAAAACTTCGTATATCCGCAAGGAAGCCTAAAACAGGATCTTCTGCGCCACTATAGCCAACAACGATTACAGTGTGTTTTTCAAACATTTCCTGAAAACAGGTTTTTAGTTTCTCCTGCTGTGCAAAATATCCGTTTTCACCGTTATACCTTAAAATCCCATCGGTTCTGCCATGCAGGTGCACTACAGACGGGCTTTCCAATTCACGCACCATTTCTACATTCATGGTTTGGAAATCGTAAATAGTGGGAAAAACATTTTCCAGGGCCAGAGCTCTTGGAATTAAAGTGTCGAAATTGGTGGTGAAAATGGTTCTGGTATATTCGGCTTTTACTAATGTTGCCAAATACAAATGTGCTGAATTCACCCGCGATTCCTGCACATAAGTCTTGATCAATTCCTGCCTTTGGCTGGGAGTTAAAACTTCCAAATGATCCTCATAAGTAACCGGATGCATCCTGGCGCAAAGGCTGGAAAAATCTTGACGAATTCTGGAAATAATGCCTTCCGAATCAGGGATACCACCACTTACAGATACGCCTGATCCCAAAAGAAAAATGGTGGAATGGCTGTGTTGCCTGTTCCAGAGCAGTTGTTCTTTTACTTCCCTTATGTCTGTTTCACTATATTTCAAATCAAAATCCTCCCTTTTTCCAAAAAGAAATCACACACACAGATTTGGTGTTTAAGCGGCATATTTGAAATTAGAAATTTCACGATGGAGGAATCGTGTGAATTTGTTTCAATTTTAAAACCAACCTCAGGAATAACCTAAAAAATTGAATTCCTTGTGGACAATTTCCTTTCCTGAACCAAATTAAAAATACCTGTTTTAAACGCTTATGTAGCATTGAAATTCCTGAAAATAATCTTGCCTTGTAACAGAATATGCCGTGCAATAAAATCTCCAAGTAATTGAATTATAGCCAATTATAAATTCTTTTTGCCTTTGTAATCCAATTGCCATACCCCTTTTTAATAATATTTAACCGCACGGCAAATGCAGGTTTTTGCTGGAATTTTGAACAATAAAGAAATATCTGAGTGTATAGTATTTTGTTCAATTTTTTAAGGTCCTTAGAATTTAATCCCTGACCAATTATGGCAATATGTTCTATTAATTCTGAAAGGGTAGGTCCTTTTGACAATTCACTAAATGCGTGATGTAAGGCAATTGCTTCGTCACCCGCTTCGGGAATGAACTCATTCAATATCTGTTCCCTGATTTTTCTTGCAAGGTTCTTTTGTTTCTCAATCGCCTTTTCATCTTTTAGTGCTATGTGGTAATGCACCAGCTTTGGTTTACAGTTTCGGAATTTCCAGTGATATCGCATACGCGCATACAAATCATAATCTTCTGCAGTGTCCATTTCAGAGCGATATAAATTGCTGTTGCGTATTGCAGATTTCCGAATCATAACAGCACTGTGAACCATTGGATTATTCAGCAAAAGCTGGTATCTGATGGATGCGTCATCTTTAAATAATTCCCAGGTTTTGAAACCTGGATCTACTGTAAAATGGGAACCTAAAATATCGAGGTCTGCAGTATTTTGAAATATTTTTACCTGGGTTGAAATCCTTTTCGGATAAGCAAAGTCATCGGCATCCGCAATCGCGATATAAACACCGCTGGAATGAGAAATTCCGAAATTTCTTGCCGCAGATTGGCCTTGACAATCCTCAAAATGATAAATCTGTATTTTTTCGTTGTCAATAAATCCCTCAAGTATGTCATGGGTTTCTTTGCCCGACCCATCATTTACTACAATAATTTCAATGTTGGAATAATCCTGAACCAAATAACTGTTCAGGCATCTTTGAAGAAGGGTTGTTTCATCCTTAACAGCAATGATTACAGATACCAGTGGCATAGCCATCAGTTCTGATGCAATTTTTCAAATTCCTTTTTCTGTGTTTTCAGGATGTCCAATCCTAAAATTACGCCAGCAACAGCGGCAAATCCCAAAACCAATGAAACAATAGAAAACGTTATAGACTTGTTTAATGGATTCGGCCAAACCGCATCCAATGGCAATCTGATGTCATCTACAATAGAAATAAAAGGCTTTTTCCTTTCCATATCCAGCGTTGCAGCATTTAATGCAGCAACACTTTCCGCATATTGCTGATTTACGATGTTCAGGTCTCGGGTGAGTTGCATTTCCGGCACATGGGATCTGCGCATCACAGACCCAAAACTGTTATCCTGCAAATTGGCCAGCCCGTATGCTTTGCCGGTAAGTATGGAAAGCAGGGAATCTCTTTTTCTTTTAGCGAGCGTAACCAGGGTTATGCTTCGTTCTACTTTTTTGTTGATGTAAAATTCACTGATAGTGGTCAGGTGATTTTCAACGAAAGATTTGGTGAAATTTTCATCGCTGCTGGAAAATGTCATCACAATTAGCCCTGATTCCATAACGGAAGGTTTCAAATTTGCTTTGATCTGGGTGCTAAAATTTCGCAACCAAAAATCCTTTTCTTTATTCGTTCCGATTTTATAGGTATCCGAGTAGGACAATTCAGACAAAGCTTGGTTACCACTGTTCTTCCAGCTTTTGGTATATCCCATTTTGTCCATATAATAATTTACAAGAATTACAGATTTACCATCAATTTTGGTTTGGCGCAAAAGAGTTTCTTCCACCAGTTTATTGGAAACTCCCAGATCTACCATGATGGCTTTGTTGCTTTGGGGAGCCTGCCCGCTTAAAGCCATCAGCAATTGATTGCTTGCACCTAGTTTTTGGGGCTCATTCAAAATATCGTCTTCCAGCATAAATGTAATTTTTGCTGAAAAAACCGGTTGTTTTTTCGATTCTTTAAAATAGGAATATCCAAACAAAAGAAGCGCAATTAAAATAGGAATATAAAAGAATTTGCGAACTCTTTTGAGAATAGGAATCACTTTTGATTCCCAAATTTCAAAAATATTTACAGACTTTTTTTGTTCCATTATTTGCTGATTGCAACCTTGTACAAACCAATGATGGAGAGCATGGCAGTTGCCCTGGTTAAAAATTTAGTGAGAAATATGTCAAAATCGAATCGGTTTCCGTCTCTGTTTTTTGAAGGTTTGGTAACAACTTCAATTCTCGATCCGGCTTTGACTTTCGGATACACCCTGAACAGAATATAATGATGGGTTGCCACTCTTGCACCATTTGCATGAACTACGACTACATGTCGTCTGTCGCTGGTTCTGGTGAAGCCACCACCGAAATTTCGAATATAATATTTGGCGCGTTTTCCATGAATAAAATATGCTCCAATTTCTTTCCCGCTGTTGTTCATATCCCCGGCAATGGTTACTACATTTTCTGCATAAGGAACCACAATTCTGTCGCCTCCCTTTACAATCATGTTGTAATGCGAACGCCTGCGGTGAATGGCCTTTCTCGAATTCACCACCAGTGTAATACTGTCGCCTGTGGAACGTTTTCTGCTGATGCGGATTCCGTTTATCATGGCATCCGTTCTAAATCCACCTGCACGTGAAAAAATGGAATTTAATTTTTCATTCTCGCCTTTGAGGGCATAATATCCGGGATACATTACAGCACCATCAATATACACCATTTTGGATGCAATAAAATTGGGATTTCTGCGAATAAATACCTTGTCGAATGGCTGTAAAATAAAATCTGAAAGTCCTGAATCCAGTGTTAAATTATCTGATATTCTGCTAACAATAATCTGTGGTTTCAGAAATACATAATTTCCATTTTCTACAAAGAGATTCCTAACAATTTCCACCTCTGTTCCGGCAGCAACAAACGCAACGCCACCAGCCACATCAACCAGATTTTGCAAAGTCATATTGTCACTGTAAGGGAACTCTCCGCCATTTCTCACTTCACCAAAAATAGCCACAGAAAAATCACTTTTTAACTGGGAAAGATCAAACACCATCACTATATCATTTTTATCCAAAACTAAATTGGCATCAGATTCCGGATTTGCCATTGCAATCTCCAAATCTACTGTTCTGGAGGATCGCAAACCAGTTTTAATATCGGTATGGGTAACAAGCGCGCGTCTTTTAAAAGCGCTTTCTTCCAATCCACCTGCCATGGAAATCAAATCACTCACACGGGTGTTTTCACTAAATGCAAGCGATTGCGGTTTTTTAACCGCGCCATGAATAGACAATTGATATTTGCGCAGGAATTCTGTTTTGGAATAAATAATTACTTCATCTTTTGGCAATAATTCCAAATCCAATCCATCTGTTTTATTCATCACTTTTACAGGTGAAAATGGAATTAATCGCTTTTCAAAATCCGCATTGGTGCGTATTACAAACCCTCTGTCCTCATCGGCTTCTTCAGTCAGTCCACCCGACATAAAAAGGAGTTCACTCAATTGCAATCCGGCAATATAATTTGTAGTGAATGGTTTATATACAGCACCTGAAATCTGCACCGTGTAAAATTTCTGTATATCATGTCTTTTGAAGATGTAGATACTATCCCTGTCTTCAACCAACAAATCTACCTCTGTCCCCTTTTTTGCGAGGGCTTCTTTAGGGCTGAATGTGATGTATTTTTTAGAATAATCTTTATTGGTTCTCACCAGATACCCCTTATCCAAATAGGCATCGCTGGTAAGTCCGTTTGCATTTTTAATCAGGCTGCTGATCCGTAAGCCCTGTTTCACCCGGTAAGTACCCGGCACACTAACAGCACCATGGATCAACACAGCAAACTGATTGTCTGAAGAAATGGATTTAAAATTAACACTTTGCACTCCCGCCATTTTAAAATCCTTTTTATTCCTGCGCAAACTGTCCAGGTTAACACTGATTACTTCATATTGGCTGTTGTAAATTCTGGTAATGATTACATCTTTTAGATAGGTATTGCTAAATGCGCCTCCGGCAAATTCAAGCACTTCAGAGAGGGTTTCGCTATTTTTTACTTCATATGTTCCCGGTCTGCGAACATGGCCGCTAACCTGCACCACATTTCCGGCTGGCATCACGATTACATAATCGTTGTTCTGCAAATAAATATCCCTTTGGTGCGCAATATCCTTGAAATATTCATATACGTCAAAACTATCCCGGATTACCCCATCGCGTTTGATATAAATATTTCTCACCGAGCCAATATTGCTGGGACCTCCCATGGACACCAGCGCATTAAATGCGGAATTGGTAGCGGGTAGGGTGTAAGTTCCGGGTCTGAATACTTCGCCCAGAATATTAATACTTACCATTCTTGGACGTGTAACCGTAACAGAAAAGGAACTCTCATTACCCGTTAATCCCAATCGGGAAGCAATGATATTTCTCGCCTGACGCAAGGATAATCCTTTTAAAAATATTTTTTGATAACCTGCAATATCAATGGAACCCGATTCTGAAATTACATAGGATTTACTCCAGTACCTGTAGCCCCAAACTTCCAGCTGGATGGCATCTCCGCTGCCTAGAACATATCCTTCTGTTGCCACAATTTCATCGGTTTTATCATAAAATTTAAAAGTCCCATCTCTAAAGAATTGCTGACCATAAATTACCGCCTCAGGATATTTTTTAGATCCTGCCTCTTTTTTTGTTTGGGCAAATTCTTCTTCCAGTAAAATTCTCTCTTTTAATGCTACAATGCGCAAATTGTCTGTTTTAATCCGGAGCAATTCTTTTTCTTCCGGACTGAGTTCGGTTTTTTGCTTTAAATCATTGATTTCTTTTTCCAGTTTTAATCGCTGTGCCTGCACTTCCAGCTTTTTTATCTCAGCTTCATTTACAATCACTTCGCTGTCTTTTGAAACCTGTTTTTGTTGTGGAATTTCCTGAATTTGTTTTTTTATCTGAGGGGTATCCAGGGCAAATGGATTCATGCTTTGCGAGGAAGAATCCGTCAATCCTGGAAATATGAATTGTGATTTTAATCCTTGAAAAACCAGGCAGATGGCGAATACTGCGATTAATTTTTTCATTTTTGGAGTAGTTTTTTTAGGTAAATGCCATATCCGCTTTTTTCTAATGGAGCGGCTAATCTTATCAATTGTTCTGAAGAAATAAATCCATTTCTCCATGCAATTTCTTCCAGGCATCCAATTTTCAGACCCTGTCTTTCTTCAATTACCTGAACAAATTGCCCTGCCTGCATCAGAGAAGAAAATGTTCCAGTATCCAGCCAGGCTGTTCCGCGGCTCATGATGCGAACCTGTAATTTATTTTTTTGAAGATAAATTTTGTTTACATCTGTAATTTCCAACTCTCCACGCTCGGACGGTTTGAGATCTTTGGATATTTGTACAACATCATTATCATAAAAATATAAACCTGGAATTGCGTAATTCGATTTCGGATTCGTTGGCTTTTCTTCGATACTTAGTACCTGTAAATTGCTATCGAATTCTACAACACCATATCGCTCCGGATCGCTTACGTGGTAGGCAAAAACAATACCTCCTTCAGGGTCTGCACTTTGGTAGAGAATCTCCTGTAAATTGGCTCCAAAAAAGATATTATCTCCAAGAATTAATGCAACTTTATCAGTACCTATAAAATCGGCACCCAAAACAAATGCCTGTGCAAGTCCTTCGGGTTTTGGTTGTTCACAATATTCAAATCGGCAACCAAACTGGCTTCCGTCACCTAAAAGTTTTTTGAAATGTGGCAGATCATGAGGGGTGCTAATGATTAAAATTTCTCTGATTTGTGCCATCATTAAAACCGACAATGGATAATAAACCATTGGCTTATCATACACCGGCATCAACTGTTTGCTCATCGCAAGAGTAAGCGGATGTAACCTGGTACCTGACCCTCCGGCCAATACAATTCCTTTCATGAAAATCGTGCAAAGATATGCCGCGCCCTTGCCTCAGTTCTACGCGCATCCACGAATTGTTGTAATTATTGGACGTATGCGGGTTTTGGTGTTCTATTGTCGACTACATCGCGCTGTTCGTCCAATTTGCACATTCGAGCAGAAGATTTATTTTTTTTGATACACGCGAATCCAGTCCACTTCAAAATCACAAGGCAGCATTTCTGGTTTCAAACACTGCAAATAGCGGTGATCGACAGCATTATTGAGTAGAATATACATGGGCTCTTTAAAAAATTGTTCCATCCATGCATTCAATCGAATTTCTTTTAATAAAACCCCATCAGTAAAAAAAATGATTCGCCCCGGCTCCCACAAACAACTGTAAATATGAAAGCTTGTATCTGTATTTGATGGAAGTTGTACGCTTTTAGAGAGCAATGATTTTGTTCTGTTTTCTATCTTTCCGTAATGCAGGGTCATGGTTTGTTCGTGTACGTTTTTACCATCGCATTTGCCATACATTTCAAAAATATCAATTTCCGGTGGCCAGTTGTACCTACCCGTAAGCCAGAACGCAGGCCAGGTTGCGGGGCCGGAAGGGTTTTTGCTTCTGATAGAAAAATAACCATAAGTAAAATTTTTGCTGTAAAAGGTTTGAACCAGACCGGTTCCATAAGGGATAAGTAAATTACTGTCAGCATGCCGAAATGTTTTAGGTGCATATCGATTTTGTAAATGCAACATTCCGTTTTTTACAAATACTTCTGAATCGCCATAATACTGATGAGGAAACTGTGCATGAAAACGACCCCAGGGTTGTCCAATTCCCCAAATATTGGAGTTCAGACTGTCAAATGGATCTTCAAATACCAAATGATATCCTTCAGAATCAAACGGGAATGCGAGTTTTTCTGTCGATTTTTCTTCTCTGCGATACCTGCGTTCACTGCCACTGTTGCGAATGGATAAATGCTTTTTAAAAAAAATACCTGCTTTCCCCCGTTGCTTTCTTTTTAACGTCGAGTCTGCACTTTGCGCGCCTGCGCTGTACCAAATTGTACAGATAAAAATAAGTAGTATCGACAATTTTCCCATGCAGCGTCTGCAAAATTAGGGCAATTTAGAGGCCAATGCCCTTGGTACATATTAACTTTGCAGAATTGAACAATGAATTTAAAAGCGGGTTTGTGAGCATCATTGGCATGCCAAATGCCGGTAAAAGCACGCTTTATAATGCACTAATGGGAGATAATCTGGCCATTGTAAACCCAAAGGCACAAACAACCAGACATCGTATTTTAGGCATTAAAACAACCAATGATTACCAGATCATATTTTCAGATACTCCCGGAATATTGAAAAACCTTTCATACAAAATGCATGAAACAATGATGCGGATTGTAAATGAAAGTTTGGAAGACAGTGATGTGCTTATTTTGATGTGCGATGTTTCAAGGCCGGAAATTCCCGAGGATATTCAAAATAGATTTAATCAATTTTCCGGAAAGAAAATTTTTTGTCTGAATAAAATAGATATTTCCGATCAGCAAAAAGTGGAAGAGGCCATGTTGTTGTGGAAACAAAAAATAGCTGCGGATTTATATTTTGCGATTTCTGCTTCCAATAAATTTAATTTGGAAATTCTGGAAAGATCTGTAATTGAATTTCTTCCAGAACACTCGCCATACTTTGATTCAGAGGATATTACTGACCGAAGTGAACGATTTTTTGTGAATGAAATGGTGCGCAATAATATTTTAAATTTATACAGCGAAGAAATTCCATATTCCTGTGAAGTGGTAACTATGTCGTTTAAAGAAGCGGAAAAAATAATTCGGATATCCTGTGAAATTATTGTGGAACGCGAATCACAAAAAAAGATAGTTATTGGAACCAAAGGTGCAGCAATCAAACAATTGGGCATTTCTTCCAGAAAACAGCTGGAAGAATTTTTTCAAAAACAGGTTTATCTGGAGTTGTTTGTTAAAATCCGTGAAAACTGGCGCAACAATCCCAATATGCTCAGGCAATTTGGATATGATGAGTAGGCTCTTGTCAAAAAGCATGCCAAAAATATCAATATTTCACCTAAGTCACATTTGAATTTACCATTGTGAAAAAATAGTTTACAAATACTTGTTTTTTCAAAAATTCTTTTTACTTTCGTATTCCCGAAACCAAAAAGAATTGTATGGCAGTACATTCATTGAAGTTCCAAAAGCGCAGTATTACTGCGGTTTTACCCTCCAACAGATCCCTGAGAATCGATCGTCTGTCCAATACAGGCTCCAATGCCTTATTGAAAACGACTGGCACAGTTCAGGAAATCCACAGGAGGACTTTGGAAAAAATCTATTTTGATTGCATTCTGCAATCCCCAATAGGGATTCCTCTGATGGATTATGACTTTTACTGCCAAAAATTCGGTTCTCCTTCCCAAATTCAGGTTGGAGTTCAACGGACTCCGGTAGTAACACCATAATCCAAAAAACATGAAACAAAATTACCCTAAGGCAATTTTACTTACGCTTGCGATCATTGCTTCTCAGCTGGCGGATACGGGTAAACTGAGTGCACAATGCTCAGGATCTGTTCCTTCCTTTGCTGTAGATCTCACTGGCAGACCAGACAGTATGTGGATTAGTCCTTCCGTTTTGCGCGCAGGACTTTGCTGCGGAGCGACCAGTCCGGATGTGTGTATTGAATTCATCATTACTCTGGATACCGGGTCCACGGGATTTATTTTGGATATTTACAGCGGTGCCGCCCCGGGTGGCTCGCTCTATTATAGTATTGGTTGTGTTGGCACCTATCCGGTAGGACAACCTATTTGCCTGTCAGGAGTTGGCCCGCATAAGGTAACATTTTGCAAACCTGGTAATAATTATAACCAATATTATATAAGGTCCACTCCCAAACCATCCATTTCCCCTGATGTTGTTGCATCTCAAACCTGCAAACAAACGCTTTTTGTAAAAGGATTGGAGCCGGATAGTGTAACCTGGACTTCTGTTCCCAGTAATTCTACATATAACAGTTATCTGAGCTGTACCAGCGGATGTGATACGGTTGACGTTTTGCCATATGGCAGTTTTCCATCCTCCGTATTGTATCGCGGATGTGGTACCGTGTTGGGCGGATGCATCTCCAATAAATTTTGTGATACTGTGAGAGTGAAATTTGTGGATTCACTTCGTGTAAATATAGCTCCCAAGAATAAGTACATATGTTTTGGCGATACATCGGCCATCCTTACAGCAACACCATCCGGAGGCTTACCTCCTTATAAATATTTATGGTCAAATGGTAAGACCACTGCGTCAATAACAGTTGGTGCGGGTACTTACCATGTCTCTTTAACAGACTCCATGAATTGCTCCATTGCTATGGATACCTCCATTGTAAATGCTTATACTATGGCAATTCTGGCATTACCCGGCAATGATACTTCGGTTTGTTCAGATCAGGGGACCTTGTTTTTAAATGGGGTAATACAATCAGCGGGTGGTGGGAAATGGTCTGGATCCGGAACTTTTTCTCCATCAGATACCAATTTAAATACACTATATACCTTTACCAATGCGGAAAAAGCTGCGGGATTTGCAAAAATCTCGCTTGCAACTACTTATAATAATGGTTGTCCCCCAGACACCGCAGACAGAACAATTGTATTTGATCCAACTCCGGCGCCTGTAATCAGCGGCCCCGATAGTGTTTGTTCCAATAGAACTACCACATTTTCGGTAACTGCTATTGCCGGTTCTTCCTATGTTTGGGGTGTAACCGGGGGAACAATAACAAGCGGTACCGGAACAAATTCCATTCAGATACTTTGGGGCGCAGCAGGAACAGGAACCGTCGGCATTACACAAACAAGCAATCTCGGCTGCGACAGCTTTGTTTCTAAATCCATTGTCATTACTCCTACACCGGCTCCTGTAATTGCAGGTCCGGACAGCGTTTGTGCAGACAAACCATATACCTATTCGGTTGCATTTAACAACACCTGGAAATATAAATGGGTAGTTACCGGCGGTACCATTTTGGGAGCCGATAACGCAAATACCATGCAGGTTCGTTGGGCAGGCCCTGGTTCTGGTAGCGTAAAAGTTACTGTTACCAGTGCTTTTGGATGTGATTCTTCCATAACCAAATCCACAGTTATTATGCCTACTCCAATTCCGGTAATTGCAGGTCCTGCAACTACTTGTTCCAATAAAATATACTCCTACTCTGTATCGGCAATTGCCGGCAGCACTTACCAATGGAGTGTAAGTGGAGGGGCTATACTTGGGTCAAACAATGCCAGCTCTGTATCCATAAGATGGGGAGCATCAGGAACAGGCACATTGAACATCATTCAAACCAGTGCTTTCGGCTGCGATTCCCCTGCTACCATTTCTGTGAACATTCAACCAAGTCCGGATCCTATATTGGTTGGCCCGGGAGTTACCTGCTCCAATAAAATATATACCTATTCTGTTACCGCGGTGAGCGGTCATACATACAACTGGAGTGTAACTGGTGGTGCCATCCTTAAAGGACAAAGCACAAATATCATAGATGTGCAGTGGGGTGCTACCGGTTCCGGTACTGTTACCATTACCCAAACCAGCGACAAAGGTTGCGATTCCACTTTGAGTAGGACTATCAATATTCAGCCTACCCCGGCTCCGGTTGTTTCCGGTCCGGACAGCACCTGCTCGAACCGCATTTATACATATAGTGTTACTGCAATCCCGGGAAGCACATATGACTGGATAATCACCAGGGGAAGTATTGTTGGAAGCGCAACAGGTAATTCTATACGCATACTTTGGGGTGCAGACGGTCAGGGTTTGGTGTCTGTAAAGCAAACCAGTGCAGCTGGTTGTGACAGTTTGGTAAGTTTGGATGTGGTAATTATGCCAACACCAAATCCAAGTATTGCAGGAACTGATAATACCTGCTCGAATCGCGTTTATACTTATTCAGTACTAAATATAGCGGGAAGCAAGTATTCCTGGCAGGTTAACGGTGGAACCATCATGGGTCCTTCTGACCAGAATGAGGTAAAGGTTCAATGGGGAGCCTCAGGAAGCGGTCAGGTGTCCATAACCCAAACCAGTAATTTTGGTTGCGACAGCACCATTTCAAAAACGATAAATATCATGCCAACTCCGGCACCTGTAATTTCCGGAAACGGCAATGTTTGCTCAAACAGGAGCAATATGTATTCTGTTTCTCCAATACCGGGCTGTACTTATTTCTGGTCGGTGATTGGCGGTAAAATACAAGGATCGAATACCAATAATACCCTTAATGTGCTTTGGGGTGCCAGTGGTGGTGGACAGGTTCAGGTGAAACAAACCAGTGCACAGGGTTGCGACAGTACCATATCCATTTCGATTAATATTCAGCCAACACCAGAGCCCGAAATACAGGGTCCTGACAATGTTTGCTCAAACAGGGTGGCATCGTATTCCGCAAACTTTTCTCCGGGGTATAATTACATTTGGACAGTTACAGGAGGAGCAATTCAGGGTGTTTCTAATACCTATAACGTAAACGTTCTTTGGGATGCAGCAGGAACAGGGATTATTCGTGTTCTGGAGAGCAGCCCGGAGGGTTGCGACTCTTTATTACAAATGCCTGTAAATATCTTGCCTACTCCTGACCCGGTTATAACCGGAAATGCCAGCCCATGTCAAAACAAACCCTATATGTATTCGGTTCCAGTTGTCGCCGGCCATTTATACAACTGGCAGGTGACCTATGGCAGAATTATAGGTTCAGTAACAGGAAATACAGTTGAGGTAGTTTGGGATTTAACCGGAAATGGAAGTATAAGTGTTACCCAAACCAGCCCCATGGGTTGTGACTCCACTATAAAAAAGACGATTCAGATATTACCAACTCCGGCGCCGGTAATCTTCGGGCTTGCCAATACTTGTCAGGATAAAACCTACAAATATGCAGTAAGCGATATACCGGGTCATACCTATCTCTGGAGCGTAAGCGGAGGAAACATCGTTGGGACAAATACGCTTTCCTATGTTTTTGTAAAATGGGGTAATGCCGGCGTAGGGGTACTTACTATCAGACAGGTCAGCAATTTCGGTTGCGATTCGGTTGTATCCAGAAAAATTGCTATTACAACTACCCCGGCACCTGTTATCAATGGCCCGGGTATTTCTTGCCAAAATTATGTTGCAGAATATACGAGCGGCACTTCCTTGAATGGCATAGGTCACTTCTGGAGAGTAAGTGGCGGCAGAATTGTAGGATTTATGAACCGCGATACCGTTAGAGTCGCCTGGGATTCATCCGGAATACAATGGATTCAGCTCACGTTAACCAGTCCTTTAGGTTGCGATAGTACTGTTACCCGAAATATCCAGGTAAATGCCAATCCTAAATTAAACATCACCGGACCAAATGTGGTATGCGAAAACCATACTTACCTGTATCAATCCACTTATGTTGCCGATATGGCATATATATGGACCTTAAACGGAGGTGGAAGGTTTAGCGGTAATACAAGCCCCAGCAATATTTATGTAGACATGTTTGCCGCCGGTAAATATGAACTCAATTTGAAATACCGCAACAGCAATGGCTGTGAAGGGAGTGCAAAATTCCCAATTCAGGTAGTGGATTTCCCCATACCTCAAATTGACGGTCCTGCATTAGGTTGTGCAAATACCAAAGGCAACACCTACTCCGGGAATACCTATTCTCTGGTGAATAAAAAGGGAAGTCCTTTGAAATATGAATGGATGGTATTCCCGGCAGTAAACTTCAGTGTGATGGATGAAACAACCATTTCTGTGGATTGGGGAGCACCGGGAGTTTATACGGTTGCTCTGCGACAGATTAATACCATAACCGGTTGTGACGATACTGCTAAATTCTATGTAGAGGTAGATAGTATTGTGAAACCTCAAATTAACAGCGGTGATTTCAGCGGTT
This sequence comes from Bacteroidota bacterium, assembly GCA_018333525.1. Taxonomy (GTDB): domain Bacteria; phylum Bacteroidota; class Bacteroidia; order NS11-12g; family UBA955; genus JAGXTF01. The sequence continues at coordinate 70,461 of JAGXTF010000090.1, forward strand.
GTCAGCCACTTGCAGTGACTCTGGTTGAATCCACAGGTACTCCGGAATTGAATTATACCTGGTATCTGGAAAATGGAATCGTGCATGATCAGGCGACGATTCAAAATACATTTACCAAAGTGGGTCTGAATCCGGTAAAACTAGTGGTGACCAACAAGTATGGCTGTAAAGACAGTGTGAAAATCAATGTGGAACTGTTTCCCAAGCCTGTAGCTGCTTTTGATATTACAAGTCCGGCACCATATTATTCGGACGACACGATCAATTTTAAGAACAAATCTATTGGCGCTGAGTATTACTTGTGGGATTTTGCCGATCAGGAAATTTCCTACCTTAAAGATCCCAGACATCGCTTTGGAGAGGCTATAGAACATACCGTTTGGCTTTATGCGGAAAGTTTGCAGGGTTGTCGCGATAGTGTGAGCAAAACACTCCGCATTATGCTGAAGCCACAAATCTTTGTTCCAAATGCATTTACTCCCGGAATTGATAAACTGAACGATAAATTTACCATCTCCACAAGAAATATTGCGAGATTTAATATCCTGATATACAACCGCTGGGGGCAAATTATTTTCCAATCCAATCAGGCAGATTTTGAATGGGATGGAACTTATCAAAGCCTTCCTGTAATGGACGGTGTATATCCATACCTGATCAACGCAAATGGACATCAGGGGGAACGATTTGTGCTCACGGGAGAGATAAATGTAATTCGCTAAAAACATCCAATTACTATAACGTTTCGAATTCAAAAGGCCATTGGGAGACTGGTGGCCTTTTATTTTTATTTAAAACCGCAATTCTCTTCTTCAAAATATTTCTGATACGCCATTTAATTTCGATTTATAGAACCGCAATTATTATGGTTTAAATCGTGTGAATTTTATGTTGGTGTATTTAATGCGGAAATTATCTGAATTAATACGTTCACGGTTTCATTTGCAAATGTTGCATACCATTGGATGGCGGTTTTTGTAAGCCTCCATTTATTGCATATTTTTGCCTCTTGCCCATTCAACTTCCTCCAAATTTTGAACAAATTTTAGCAAAGGCCTTGCCTGAAAATGAAATTGCTCCTTTGTTGGATAGTTTGAATTGGACACCACATTCCAGTGTTCGTATCAACAAGGCAAAAAGCACGGAAATAAATCCGGAATTCATACTCACCACTATGGAGTATGCCAATGATGTTTTCATTTTAAAATCCAGACCTGAATTTGTTGCAGACCCTGCTTTTCATGCCGGAAAATACTATGTGCAGGAAGCTTCCAGTGCCATTATTGGGGCGGTATTGGAAATATGTATCAAAGACAAGAAAAACAATATTCAGGTACTTGATTTGTGTGCTGCGCCAGGGGGTAAAAGCACCCATATAGCTTCAGTATTGCGGTACAACGATATATTAGTGGCAAATGAAGTAATTCATTCCCGAACTGGAATTCTTGCAGAAAATCTGGTGAAATGGGGTAAGGCAAATCATCTGATTACCAGATCGGATGCGTCCAGAATTGGGAATTCCGGCGCCACCTTTGATGTTATCGTTGCCGACCTGCCTTGTAGCGGCGAAGGCTTGTTTCGGAAAGATCCCGAAAGCATTTCATATTGGTCGGAAGAAAACGTAATTCATTGTAGTTTGCGTCAAAAACGTATTGCACATGATATATGGCCTGCTCTGAAACCTGGTGGCATTTTCATTTACAGCACCTGTACATTAAATCGCAGGGAAAATGAAGACAATATTCTGGAATTGAAGAAAGAATTAAATGCTGAAATTCTCGAATTGGAATTTCCGCAAAATTGGAATTTGTTTTCACTGGAATCCGGATGCTACAGGTTATTGCCACACCGCAGTATTGGAGAAGGATTCTTCTTTGCCATTCTGCGCAAACCGGAAGAAAATTTCAAACCTAAAAAAGGAATTGCAGGGTTTAAAAAATCTGTTAAAAAATATACCGCGCAATTGCCTTTACCGGAAAAATATTTAAACTATCTTGTCGAAGATAAAGTCTGTTCATTCCAAACGGAAGACCAGGATTTTTTATTTGAATACCTACATTTGCTTCCGGACATTTATTCATTCGGAACTCAGATTGGAAGGGTGTTGGAAAAAAGGGGGAAGACTCTATTTAAACCGGATCATGAGCTTGCGTTAATAGCCGACCTGCATCGCGGATATTATCCGGAATTGGATTTGGAAGAAAATGCAATAAAATATTTGCGCCGCGATTCAATTCCAAATTCTGCAAAAAAGGAAGGTATGCATCTGGCGGTTTGGAAAAATATACCTCTTGGATTTGCGAATGGAATTCAATTCCAATGGAATAATTTGTGGCCGATGGATTGGAGAATCCGAAAAAATATTACGGAAATGAAAACCATTGTTTTGCGTTAATGTGCCTCTAACCAGCTGGCTCCAACTCCTGCTTCCACCAAAACAGGAACTTCCAATTGCATGGCATTGGCCATAAGTTTTATAATTTCAGGTTTCACTTTTTCAACTTCATTTTTTGGTACATCAAAAAGCAATTCATCATGCACCTGCAATATCATTTTGGTTTGGAAATCGGAGTTCTTTAACCAATGGTGAATATCAATCATAGCCATTTTTATCATATCTGCAGCACTTCCCTGTATAGGCGCATTAATTGCATTGCGCTCTGCAAAGCCACGCACTGTGGCATTCTTGCTATTGATATCCCGAATGTACCTTCTGCGGCCCATGATAGTTTCTACATAACCGTGTTTTCTGGCAAATTCCTGCGTGGTATCCATGTAATCTTTAATACCCGGAAATTTTGCAAAATAATTGTCAATTATCTCTCTTGCTTCACCTCTTGGAATCCCTATTCTCTGGCTTAATCCAAATGCAGAAATGCCATAAATAATTCCAAAATTTACGGTCTTTGCCCTTCTGCGCATTTCTTTGTCAACCTCATTCAATGGCAAGCTCCAAACTCTGGCCGCAGTAGCAGTGTGAATATCCAAATTCTCCCGGAAAGCCTCCATCATCCCTTCGTCTTTGCTCACATGTGCAATAATTCTCAATTCTATTTGGGAATAATCTGCACTCAGCAACAGATGTTGGTTATCTCTGGGTACAAATGCCCGGCGCACTTCTTGTCCCCGTTCCGTGCGTATGGGAATATTCTGTAAATTGGGATTGTTGCTGCTTAATCTTCCTGTTGCAGCAACTGCCTGATTGAAACTGGTATGCACCCTGCCTGTATTCGGATTTACCAATTGTGGTAATGCATCCACATAAGTGCCTATCAATTTCTGTATTTGGCGATAATCCAAAATGCGCCGCACAATTTCATGCTCTGCTGCCAATTCCGTGAGTGTATCTTCGTCGGTTTGATATTGACCAGTCTTTGTTTTTTTCGGTTTTTCTATGAGTTTTAAATGGTCGAATAATATTTTTCCCACTTGCTGTGGCGAAGAAATATTGAATTCACCACCAGCCATTTTAAAAATTTCCTTTTGAATTTCTTCGCTTTGACCGGATAAATCTTCACTGTATTTTCCCAGAAAATCTATGTCAATTTTTACGCCTTCCTTTTCCATTTCACAGAGTACTGGAACAAGGGGGATCTCAATGTCTTCAAAAACTTTTTGCACATTTCTGTTTTGCAGTTCGGCGTCCATTTTTTGTTTTAACTGATAGGTGATATCCGCATCTTCTGCAGCGTATTCCTTGATTTGTTCCAGCGGAACATCTGCCATACTTCCCTGGTTTTTGCCTTTTTTGCCAATAAGTTCTTCAATACTCACAGGCTGGTAATTCAGGTATGCCTCACTCAATACGTCCATGTTATGGCGCATATCCGGTTCTACCAGATAATGGGCGAGCATGGTGTCGAAATAAGGCGGAGAAACTTCCTGGCCATAACGACCCAAAACCTGTAAATCATATTTCAGATTTTGTGCAATTTTTAATTTATCCGAAGTAAAAATATCTTTAAATCTTTCTATTAATTTTTTACTGCTTTGATAATCAGAAGGGCATGGAACATAATATGCTTCTCCGGCTTTTACGGAAAATGACATGCCCACAATATCTGCATCAAACGCAACAAGGCCCGTTGTTTCTGTATCAAAGCAAAATTCTTTTGCTTCATTCAGGCGCTTTAATAAAGATTGAATTTCCTCTTCACTTTGAACAGCAAAATATTCGTGTTTGGTATTGGAAATGGTTTTGTATTCGCGATGGGTAGGCTCTGAATCGGATGCATTGGAAAATGTGGCAGTTGCCGGTGCGTCAAATAATGAAGCTTGTACGGGCTGGGTTTCCGGTTCACCAAATACACGTTTGGAAATGGTTCTGAATTCCAATTCTTTAAAAACCTCATTCAGTTTTTCAGGATCTTTTTCTTTCACGATAAGGTCCTCGGGATGCAGTTCCACGGGCACGTCAATCAAAATGGTGGCGAGCTTCTTACTCATCAATGCCTGCTCAGAATTTTGTTCAAACTTTTCCTTCATTTTACCCTGCAAGCTGTCTGTATTTTGAAGGATATTTTCTATGCTGCCAAATTCTGCAATTAATTTTTTTGCTGTTTTTTCGCCCACCCCCGGTACCCCGGGAATGTTGTCCACCGCATCTCCCCACAATCCGAGTATATCAATTACCTGATGCACATTTTCTACTTCCCATTTTTGCAGTATTTCTTTTTCACCCAGAATTTCATCGGGATTGCCAAGTCTTCCTGGTTTGTAGATGTACACATTTTTGCGGACCAATTGCCCGTAATCTTTATCAGGAGTCATCATGTATACTTCGAATCCCAACTCTCCCGCCTGCAGTGCAAGGGTTCCAATAATGTCATCTGCTTCAAAGCCATCTTTGGTAATTACTGGTATGTTGAATCCTTCAATAATTCGATTGATATAAGGTAAACTCCGCTTGAGGTCTTCCGGCATTTCTTCCCTGTGTGCCTTATAAGCTTCGTAATCTATATGCCTTTGCGTTGGGGCCGATGTATCAAAAACCACGGCTATATGCGTTGGTTTTTGTTTGTTCAGCACATCCAGAAGTGTATTTGTAAAGCCGAACATAGCACTTGCATTCAGACCAAAAGAGGTGATGCGGGGATTTTGCTGAAAGGCGAAATAAGCGCGATAAACCAGCGCCATTCCATCGAGGAGAAAGAGTTTTTTTTCTGACATGAAAAATGAGCTTGTAAAGGTAAAAAAGGAAACGGGCTTTTAAGCAAAATGCTGCAAAAAGGGCAAGTCAGCCACGCGGGGTTAGGAATTTCTAAAATTATCTATATGTTTGAATAGAAACAAAAACAGGCATGGCCATACAAGCAGCATATATCGGAGTAGAAGAGAAGTCATACAAGCAGGTAAATGATTTGATAAAAAAACAATTTCGTGAAATTCTGTTGGTTGCGCACATGGACAATCCGGATGAAAACCTGGAGCTCATCTATCACCTGAACCTGGATCTGGTAATTATGGATATTGATTTACCAAAAGGGGAAGACCGGGATATTGTCCATTTAATTCCGGAGAAGTATGCAGACAAGACAATTGTAATCAGCCGCGACCCACTGAAAGCCGTTGCCTGCATGCATAAAGGCATTTTGGATTTTATTGAAAAGCCAATTACCGCAGAACATTTTAAACAAATACTCATGCACTACAAGCACCATTTAGAACATGAGCACGCATTGAACAGCATTGTACATTTCGATCGAATTATTGTAAACAGGCATGATAAGGCATATTTGCTTGAGCTGGAAAACATCCTGTATTTTGAGGCAGACGGTCCATATACCAATATTAAAATAACCGGCGATAAGAAGATTGGCAGCAGCAAACCATTGGGCTATTACCGCGATTTATTGGAAACCAAAAAGAACTTTGTAGCAGTGAACAGAAGCACCTTAATCAATATCCAGAATATCCGTGAAATTGTGAAAGAAGAAGGGGAGGGCACAGTTATACTTAAAGACTCATCCAGGCTGGAAGTTAGCAGGGCAAGTAAAAACCGGCTGATGCAGGTCTTATATGATCTTCAGGACAACAGCCTTTAAAGTGGTTTAATAACATTTCGTCGCTTTCATATAATATACATCCGTTCCATAAGTTTCTTGGGATCGGAGAATTCCAAAGTACCTAGTTTCGATCTCACAATGCACAGTAAATAATTAAAGCGTGGATCTACCCCCCACGCTTTAAAAATGGGCGGTTCTGCCGCCCATTTTTTTGGCTTTTACCGGAGAAAAATGGCAAAAAATGAAATGTATCTTTAAGAATAACAATGTTTTAAGGACTAAATCATTGCAGAATCCGGCTCTGGGCTTGGATATTTACAGTTTATTGTTTAGTTTTGCTATAATCTATAGTGGCAGATATGGATATTCTTAATAACATCCCAGGTTTCCTTATTGTACTCCCTATGGGCTTTGCGATCGGAATTTTGCTTGTTCTCACCGTTGGCGAGAAAAAGTAATTCGAATCGTTAAGTCTCTCAGGCATGTGCAATAGAGGGCTAAGGCTCTCGCGGAAAATCTTTTGCAAAAAATTCTTAACCGGATAACTCCGGTTCTCCATTTATTTTGGTTAAAAAACAAACGCAATTTATTTGCATTTATTTCTGTATTTACTATCCTGAAACCCTTTACTGCAGGCATTCTTGCGCAAAATAAAAAAATAAAAATTTGCATAAATAATTTGGTATTTTAATTGGATAATATTAGATTTACCAAAATTCTATATTGGCAGATATGGACTCATTTAATAACATCCCCGGATTTCTGATCGTTTTTCCAATGGGCTTTGCCTTTGGTATTTTGCTGATTCTCACGGTACGTGAGAAGAAGTAATATCTGAATCAGAAACAGTAAGATTCTTGATGTATCAGCATTCCCGGAATGCTGCTGTCTGTTTATTTTAAAATTAAAAGTACTTTCCAATTTGACCGGAAAGGAAGTACCGGATTTTATTATCTATTTTTTCTGAGTTTATAAGCTCGTTTTATCTGATCTGATAAATAAATTCTCTTTCGGACAATTCAAAATATCCAGCGGCGGAAAGTTTCCTGAATCCATCAATTTATACGCTGGTATTTTTATTAAAATTGGACATAAATATTTCAAAAGCTATTAAAAAGTAATTGAATCTGTTCAGATGTGATGGGTTTTTCCAGTATCCCGGAAACATGTTTATCCTTTAGAATAAAGGGGAGTTTATGTTGATCAATTACTTCTGTACAAAGATAAATTTGTGAGTTTGTATTTATCGCTTTTTGGGTTTGTATTTCATAGAAGATCTGAATCAAATCTACACCATGACAATCTAAATCCAACAAAATAAGATACTTGGACATGGCATTCACCCAGGCATGATTGGTGGTGAAAATTTCAGTGATGTTGTTCTTTACGCGTATATCACAAATTTTGAAATTATCGCGAAAAATTCTTTCTAAAGCTTTAACTTCATCCTTTTCCGGACCAATCGGATTTGTAATAAATACAATCCCAATATGTGATTTTAATGCAGAGTGAAAAAGTCTCCAATTTAGAAATTGAGATAAAGACCTGGAATTCTCGTTTGTATGATAAATCCCTCTCGCCATGGTGAAGCAAAAATGAATATAGATTTACTACCCTCAGAAGAGGCTACGCAAATACCATGCAATTTTTAAGTTCTTAAAATGAAATTTTATCCCATTGTAATACAATGAGTTAAAAAATAAAATATTACATTTAATTTCTAAATCTTGTCATATTGAAAATCTCATTTTCATTTTGATTGTTGACAAAATTAATCAATAAATAAAAATTAAAATAACCCTTGAAATTTAAATTTTTATTTGCTAGAATTGTATTGCACCAAAGCAAACAATCGTTTAGGAATTGGAGGAATTTCTGAATGTAACAGTTTTAAAATGAGGGCTTCTGACATTTCTTTATATGAAAATAAATTTCATCGGTTTGGAATTGATGCCTTAGGAAAGAAATTTATACTTAAAAATTTCGAGGTGATTGTACCCGATATGCCAAATTTGCCGGTGACTCTATGCCGAAGAGAAAATAAGGATCAAAGTTATTTTGTAAAAAGCATCAGTACCAAAACGAAAATTGTATTGCATTTTACTGCAGGTTACCTTGGAGGGGATATCGCAACGCTGACCCAACCCGGTAATTTGGTTTCAGTGCCTTTTGTTATCGCGAGATCCGGACATATTTATAATCTTTGGCCGTCTAATTTCTGGTCTTATCATTTGGGACCCGGTGCTTCAGGAGGTAATACCCTCATGAGCAAAACAAGCATAGCAATTGAAATTTCCAACATAGGTCCACTTATTAAAAAGGGAGATAAGATGGTGACATCATATAGCACTTTTGATATTTATTGCAATTATTCTGAAAATGAATATTTTGAAAAAATAAATAATTACAGGGGCTTTAGCCATTTCGCGAAATTCTCACCAGAGCAATATTTGGCACTCCGATCTTTATTAAAATACCTCACCTGGAAATATAAAATTCCTTATACAATCCTTCCTAAAGAAAAGCGGTATGATGTTTTTACAGATAGTGAAGCTCTGGAATTCACGGGTATTTGCACCCATGTAAACTTTCGGAGCGACAAATATGATATCGGTCCTGCATTCGACTGGAATAAAATACAATAAAATTCCGGTATGCCCGTCTCTTCTCCTATTACAGACATTCACGCACATCCAACATTAAAGCCTTTCGGGAATACCTCTTATTCCAATTTAAATGCAAAACTCTACGGTGACCCGGCATGCATATGGACGAAAGACAGAATCAGTGAAACAGATAAGTTTCTGGAAAGCATTGCTGGTTTTTCGAGGTATAGGCAAAGTGATTTCTCTTCCCTTGTGAATGGTCAGGTAAAAACTATTATTCCGGCATTATATCCTATTGAACGTGGATTTTTTTTGTTACCGGAGAGAATCCTCTTGAAAGAATTAACTGAAACATATCTGGGTCAATTTGCCAGCATGCTCAGTAAGGCAAAGATTCGGCATATCAGAAGCGATAAATACAATTATTATGAAGATCTTATCCATGAATTTGAATTCCTGGAAAGCCTTAATGAAAGGGCTGCTAATGGATGCAGTTTTTCATATAAAATAGTCGAAAATCCGGAAGATTTATATTTAAACAAAGACTTTAATATTTATGTAATTCCATCCATTGAAGGGGGGCATGCGCTGTGCAATGGAAATAATGTTTTGCTTTCAGAAAATTGGTTTGGAGTTGAAGCGCGTATACAGCATATAAAAAACCTGATATCCAGACCCATTTTTATCACCCTGGCGCATCACTTTTTTAATGGATTGTGCACGCATGCTCGCAGTCTTACCGGGGTAGCTTCACGGTTTCTCGATCAGAGTTATGGAATGAGAGATTACCGTATACAAAGTTCAGATGCCATAGTTCCAATAACAACAACGGGGAAAAGAGTAATTCGAGAATTGCTTTCCAATTCAAATGGCAAAAGAATTCTGATAGATGTAAAACATATGTCAAAAGAAGCTCGTATGGAATATTACCAAATGATATTATTGGAATATCCGGATACAACAATACCGGTAATATGCAGTCATGGAGCACTTACGGATTTTTATCCGCATCAGATCAACATGGAAAAGCAATTGGATATTTTGAAGATTTACGAAACAAATGGACTTTTTGGAATTGAATTGGATCAACGAATTCTTGGATTAAAACAACATCGTTTTATTGAAAAATATTTGCGAATGGCCAGGCGAAAATTTGCTTCTTTTGAAAAAAGGTGTGCAACGGATGCTTACTTAGTTTGGCGACAGATTATTACTACCGCGGAGTTTGCCTATTCAAACGGATTCCGCGATGATCCATGGAAATGTATTTGTCTTGGGAGTGATTACGATGGTATTATTGATCCACCCGATCAATTCAGAACGGCCGAAAGGCTTCCTCTTCTCTATGAATTCCTGATTCGTCATTTGGATCAATATTGGAAGTCTGGCCATTGCATGGTTCCCAAAAACCACAATGGTTGGAAAAAAGAAGATGTTATCTACAGGATTATGCATAAAAATGCACTGGATTTTATAGATAAGAATTATTGAATTTGTATGAAAGTCTTAAATAAAATATACCCGTAATTGAAAGACAATACTATTTATATTGGCCTTTGCCTTGCAGGTGCTGTGTCCGCAGGAGCGTACACGGCAGGAGTAATTGACTTTTTATTGGAGACTTTGGATGAATGGGAAATACAAAAAGAGAAAAACGATCCGGAAGTTCCTGCACACCAGATCAAGATTGCTGTTATCGGTGGGGCTTCCGCAGGTGGAATGACTGGAATTCTTTTATCAGTAAAAAAAGATCAGGCCTTTAAACCGGTTAGGATGGCACCCTCCAATATCCATAGCAGTATTCCGGGCAATCCATTCTACAATGCCTGGGTAGATCTTACAGAAAATGATCTATGGCCCTTGTTACTGGCATGTAATGATTTGAAAGGAGATGCGCCTATTTATAGTATTCTCAATTCTTCTTTTATAGATAAGATGGTGAATGCTTCGTTGAGATCGATGCCACTGGAGAAAAAAGCTCGACCCTATTTTTCTGAACCATTAAAAACATTTGTAACGCTATGCAATCTGGAAGGTTTCAGATACAATATATCCATGAACGCCAATGACCCGGAAAGGTATAAATATGTGATGGGAAAACATGCAGATCTGGCATGTTTTCATATTTCTGAAAACAAAGAATATCTGGATGATGGATGGATACCGGTTAATCCTGAAACGGGGTTCAATACAGATATTATGGAGCAGGCTGCCAGAGCAACCGGGGCTTTTCCACTTGTACTTAAAGCGCGGTTTGTGAGCAGACCGGGCAAAGTAATCAACGACCTGCAATGGAACAGGGATATTACCAAACATTTTCCGGTAAGTGATGAAATTTATGAAGCATTATGTGTAGATGGTGGAATAATAAATAATGAACCATTTGAATATGTGCGACAATTGCTGAACCAGATTACCGGGGAATCTGTGGATGTTGGTGATTACAATTCCTTTGATACATTCAAAAGCACAGTTTTATTGGTAGATCCGTTTCCCAGTGAACCTGAATTATTTAATTGCACCGAAAGATGGAATTATGTAGCTGCAAATACCCTACAGGCAATGCTGGATCAAATGAGGATGAAGCCATTTGAAATGATGAAGCCGTTTAACCAGAATTTATCCGGACAGTTTATGATTTCGCCAATGAAGCAATTGGAGGTGGATGGTATCCCGTCGCAGCGATGCGGTTCTTCCGCAATAGCCTGCGGCGGTATTTGGGGATTTGCAGGTTTCTTTTCTAAGGAATTTCGCGTTCACGATTATTTTTTAGGTCGGGCAAATTGTGAAAAATTTTTACGGGAAAAATTTACGGTACCGCTTCATTCTTCCAATCCAATCATAAAATTCGGCTATAAAAAAGTGAAGAATAAGCAAAAATATCTATCGGCGAACGGTGGACTTCAAATAATTCCCGTATTCCGGGAATCCGCCTCCAATTCATATATGCCTTCCTTTTACAATGGAGAACAATGGCCCACTATTGCTGAAAAAGACATTTACAAAATGCGTCCATTGATGAAAAAAAGAATAGAAGTTATTTTAAGAAAGTTGGGTGATTATTCTACTCAGGAAAAGATTTTGTTATGGATTGGATCTAAAGTGCTGCTGAGCGGAAAAATATCTGATATAGTTATTTCTCAGATTATTCGCGGATTAAAATCGCATCAACTTATTAAATAATGAAGTAAAAAACTTCATTTGGGTTTTAGCCGGCTCTTATCTCCTTGTCTCCCAGAAAATTCTTATTTGTGGTTAAGTTTTGTTTCCATTTTGGGAAGAAGACTTTTGAAAATTCAATTCGCAAATGCGGAATTTAATGGTGTAATCTATTGATTATATGTTATTTCTGAATCCATTTCTCCCGCCACAGATTTTAATCGAGGGGCAATTAAAAATCCAAATATTCACATAAAGCTAAATTTATTTCAATTCTAAAGTAAATGGATTTTATTATATTTTTCTTGTATAAATCTCAGTTAAATTGAAAAAAACAGGAGCAACATTAATATGAGGATAGGAGTTAATAAGGCGAATATGGCCATGGCAACGCCACGCTGTCTAAGGTGGTTTTTGTCCAATTCTACCAAAGCCTTAATAGCATTTTCGAAACCGGAGAATAACAGTATCGCAGTGGTTAATATTACAATAATAAAAGCAAACAAACCTATAGTGGTTTCAACAAATGGGACAAAAATCAAAAGCCCGAAAAAGAGAACGCCAATGCCACTTCCAACCTGTCTTATACCTTTTTTTGCATGTTTATTTAATGGAAGTTTTTTCGAAACCATTTGGCTATCTCCGGGAAGATTGTTTTTGATTTGCATTTTGTAATGCCGACTTTCCTGGATCAGACCTGATGCATTTTTTGCAGACAGGGAAACCGGTTTAAGTAATTGTGATTTCGGGTTTTCCTGAATTGGAAGTTTCTTTTTCAGGAATGTATTTGTCTCGAATCTGCCTCCATACGCAGGGCTTTTCTGCCTGATCATTTTACTGCATGAGGTAAATAAACAAAATAAAATAAAAATATATAAACAGCGAACCATAGCGCAATTTATGAATATGGAAAATAGAAATTGTAAATTTTTTGACAATAGAAGCCATCTCCCAATTACTTATAGTTCATTTTCAATTTTCGCAAAAAACAACATATTGCATTTTGCCAATAATTCTTACATTTGAATACCTCCTATGAAAACAATCAGAACGCTTTTGTGCTGCATGGCCATTATGGCAGCACGAGGGGTAATTGCCGGGGACAGCGCATCCAGAGTAAGTTTTCAGATGGAGGGGCAATTTTCAATTACCGCCAATCAGTATGCCGCTTTTTTATCTATTGGTGGTGCAACTTTAAAAATGAATTTTGATCACTTCACCCTTTCATTGATAACCATGCCCATTATCAAATTCAGTGAAGATCCAATAAGACCTTTTATTTCACCTGGATTTGGTGCCGGAATGCAGTTGTATTTTCTCAAGGATAAAAGATTTATTATCAGTGCTCCTTTTTACTACAACAATGCCATAAACAAATGGCAGTTTACCGCTGGCGTTGGTTATGTGCTTACCAAACCCAAAAAATCCTGAAACGCTATAGGTTTATATCCATTTTTTTTGTTTGTAGTATTTTTTTTAGCTGCAGGCAAACTCCTGTAAATACGAAATATTATTGGACCGCGCCGGATACCTTGGAAATCCCAAACTCTGCATTGGGTAAGGAAATCCGATACGGCCGTGAACTGGTAGTAAATACGTCCAGATATTTTGGACCTGATGGCAGCATTTCAATATATTCCGGTGGTATGAATTGCCAGAATTGTCATTTGGAAGCAGGTACCAAATTTTGGGGAAATAATTTTAGTGCAGCATTTTCCACTTATCCGAAATACAAAGACAGGCGAGGAGAATATGAAAGTGTAACCCAAAAAGTAATGGATTGTTTTGAACGCAGTTTGAATGTTTTACTCTCAACAGACCACAAACAAAGTGCTCCGGATTCTAACAGCAGGGAAATAAAAGCCATTGTTGCTTATATAAGCTGGTTGGGGAAAAATGTGCCTAGGGGAGTTAAACCTGAGGGAGCGCAAACCCGCGACCTGCCGCTGTTGGATCACAGAGCAGATACAGCATATGGGCGGCAAATATTTTATTTAAAATGCATCAGTTGCCACCAAAAAAATGGTTTGGGCGTAAAGAATCCGGATAAGCCGGGATATCAATATCCGCCTCTTTGGGGGAAGCAATCTTACAATACCGGTGCAAGTATGTATCGTCTTTCCAGGCTTGCCGCTTTCATTCAGGACAATATGCCTTTTGGTGCCACCTATGAGCAACCTCAACTAAACAATGAAGAGGCCTGGGACATTGCAGCATTCATTTGTTCACAGCCCAGAGAAATAATGGACTGCAGCAAAGATTGGCCAGACCCGGGAACCAAATTTGCAGATATTGCTTTTGGCCCATATGCAGATACATTCAGCTATGGCCAGCACAAATACGGCCCTTTCGGGCCGATAGAATTGTGGAGGAAAAATTACAAGAAAAATTCTCAGCCTGCGAAGCAATAACTGCAATCGTATTCTTGCGCGCGGCCTACCGCCCAAACACCGGAAGGAACGATTTGAATTCCCGGAAGAACCGCAGCTTCCCATTCTTTCTTCACGGTTGCTGCATCCATTTTCATCATGTCAGCGGCTACAGCTGAGAAAACAGTCATTGCTGCATCGCAAACGCAAAACAACACACCGCTTTCCTGCAATTCATTGATACCAATAGGCACCGCACCAATTCCGGGAATATTGAATGCTCCTTTAGCTGGTTGCCAAAATGGATTTTTAGTTGCAAATTCTTTATGCTCAGGGGGACTCATGGCTTTAAACATTTGTCCAAAATTGTATTTGGCCCAAAGTTCATGTCCAAATGCGTAACAGATGGCATTGTGTCGTAATACTACCATCGCTGTATTTTCTTTTTCCGGAGTGCCGGTGGCACCATTGGTCATTAGAAAAACTTTAGGCCATGCGAATGGAAGTACATCGTGAGGTTGGGTGACATCGAAAACCATTCGGTGTTTCCCTTTAATACTGGTTTTCATCCACTGATCTGCGATATGCATTTTAGCATCAGGCATATTGGCTTCTACCGCTTGTTGCGCTGATTTGACATAAGAAGTAATGCCCAGGGTTGCGGCAGTGCCGGCCAGAATTTTTAGAAATCCACGGCGGTTTGCCTGGTTTTCGTTCAAGTTCGTTTTCATTTTTTTAGGGATTAGGGGTTGAAATTTGTTATAGCAAGGTATTAGATTTCATGGAGAAATCCAAATGAGATTCAGCTTGCTAAGGGGTTTCAAATTTTAGAAATCAGAATAAAAAATCAACGTGTTGTGCTTTGAAATAATATTCGCCACCTTTGGCATTGCCCAAAGGTGCAACCAAAGGCTAGGCCCGCAGAATAATTGCTTGAAAACTACGATTGGCATTTTTACAACGCGCCTAAGGTTTTTGCGAAGAGCTTAAACACGGTATAGGCTCATTTAACGGCAAAAACTGCAGGCGCTATGCACTCACTATTTATTTGTACCGGACGCAAATGCCATCTTGTTTTCATACGCAATTCTTCTAAAGGGCCAAAACCGGGTCGCAAGGCTTTTATAGAAAATTAGAAATGATTACAACTTTTAACTTCGAATTGTAAAAGTTAAAATCCGTATCAATAATAAAGTTTTAAAAAAGTGTTGCAACCCGGTTTTAGCTGGCAACAGCCCTCCCGACCAAGTCATTCGGGCGGGGCTCCACCTTTTTCGGTAAAAAGGTGGATTAAAAATAAAATCTCATTTTCTTAGAATACTGTAATTTATTTGAGATAACGCAGCACTTAAAAAATCAATGAATGGATTTGGCCAGTTCCATTAATTTGGCGCTGCAGGTTTCAGCCTGATTCCAATCCCATTCCATGGAATTATTTACCTGCGTTTTATCTTTTCTACCATGCAAATAGGTGCCGTCGTAATATTCCATTAAAATACCTGCCCAGGCAGATATGTTGCCCGATTCCAATGCTTCCAGTGCGTTTTTTAAATTTAGTCCGCCCAGTCTTTTTTTCAATTTCACCGTGCATGCCGCGAGATCTTCTTTAGGAAAGGCACCATACTCTTTTAATATTCTTTGCAAGCGAATGGGTTTATTCAGAATAATATCCGTTAACGGAGAATTTTCCATTTGTAGCCAAACGGATTCCGGCAAAATATTGGAACCAATTTTCCGGCTTTCATTTTCCAAAAAAACCAGGTCACTTGCATTCATGTTTTTCCAGAGTTCATACAACATATTTTCAAACATTTCATTGGAAAATTGAGCTGGCATTCCAAGACCACCTAAGGCGCTTCCCTTATGGTTGGCAAGGTTCTCCAGATCTATCACCTGGGCACCTTTTAGTTTCAGTAATTTCAGAATCTCTGTTTTCCCAACTCCGGTATACCCACTTAAAACATGCAAATTTAATTTGCGTTGCAATCCCTTTAAAACATTGCGGCGGTATGCTTTATATCCACCTGAAATTACCTTACATGGCAATCCGCCCCATTCATAAATGGTTGCAGAAATTGCGCTGCGCAACCCCCCTCTCCAGCAATAAAAAACGGGAGTTTTATCGCCGGATTTTTCGCGTAATTCGCGAAAGAAATTCGCAAAATTTGGCCCCACCAGTTCAAAACCTTTTGCTACTGCGGCTTCACGGCCCAGTTGTTTATAAGTAGTACCAATAATTTTTCGGTTTTCGTCATTCAATAAAGGAATATTGATTGCACCCGGAACATGCGCATGTGCAAATTCGCCTTCGCTTCTTACGTCAATCGTGAATTGTTTTTCCAGGTTTTCCGGTGAAATTTTTTCAGGCATTTCAGCGGCCTGTAATTTCTTCCAGAAGTGTGCGGAAGGCTAGTACGGAATCCCCATATCTGGCCAATGTTTTTGCCTGCAAAGCAGGTGCAAACTGGTCTCTGTATTTTTCATAATCCTGCATTTCGCGTGCGGAATATTGTATGGCATAATTCACACCATTATCATCAAGGGCACTGGTCAGCAATTTCAATATTTTATAACTTTCAAAACAATTGGATTGCATCACTTCCGGAATATGTACCTCCATCATCCATTGCAGCCATTCATCTGCAATAGCTGCATCCATGCTGCAGGTTACATTATACAGGATCATAGCTGTGGCAGCGAAATCCGGATATGGTAGGATTCCATAATCAGATTCGCCAGTAATTTTTTACAGGCAACTTCTGCAGTTTCCTCAGCCTGCTGGTGGTCATTGGCTTCTATTTCCATGGTAATAAATTTGCCAACTCTAACATCATGCACATTTTGTAGCCCTATGGAAGGCATGCTGTGCGACACCGCTTTGCCCTGAGGATCCAACAATCCTTTAAGTGGCAATATTTCAATTTCAGCGAGAAATTTCACGCTGCGAAATTAGGAAATTTCTACTAGAACAAAACTGAAGATGTGGTTGGTTTCACTCCGCTTCGCTGCGAAAAGACCAACCACGGGAAGAAATTCACATCAAGCTCATTGAATTCATGAGAAAGAGGCTGGTCTCACTCCGCTTCGCTGTGTAAAGACCAACCACGAGAAAAACGTTGAAAATGAGGATTATTTTTGCGAAGTGAAACATCTGGTGGTTCTCAGCGGTGCAGGTATCAGTGCGGAAAGCGGCCTTAAAACCTTTCGCGATGCCGGTGGTTTGTGGGAGGGGCACAGGATTGAAGATGTGGCTAGTCCGGAAGGGTTTGCCTCAAACCCTGCATTGGTTTTGGATTTTTACAACCAACGCAGAAGACAGCTGGATGAGGTTATGCCCAATGAAGCGCATTTGCTGCTGGCAAAACTCGAATCACATTACCGCGTTACCATTGTTACCCAGAATGTAGACGATCTGCATGAAAGGGCAGGCAGTAATGAAATTATCCATCTGCATGGCGAATTGCGCTTTGCCTGCAGTAGCAAAGACAGAAGTATACGTGAATTTCTGGGTAACCGGGATATCAAGCCGGGAGATAGAAGCAGCGATGGTTCACCATTAAGGCCGGATATTGTGTGGTTTGGAGAGGCAGTTCCCAAAATGGAAGAAGCTATTTATGCCACCTTGCAGGCAGATGTTTTTCTGGTAATAGGCACATCGCTGGAAGTATATCCCGCTGCAGGATTGTTGCATTATGTGCGCGATGGGAAACCGGTTTATATACTGGATCCAAACCGGCATGAAAACAGGGCAGAAAGGCATATTCATGTCATTTCAAAAAAAGCCACCGAAGGAATGCGGGAATTGTATGCTAATTTAGTCGCCGATGTTTCGATATAAAATTTCGCATTTTTGCATTGCATTGGTGCTTTTCGGATGCCAGTCTTCTACTCAGGAAAATAAAAAAGACAGCACGGAAGCTGCGCCGGTAAAGACAGAGGCTCCTGCAGAAACCAGAGAGGCAGTGGCAGAAACGGAAAATAGTCTGATTACAGAATCACACAGAAAAAAGACAATATTATTTGGAAAGTATGTGGAAGTTTCGGTAGCAGATTTTCACCCTGTAGTATCCGAAACGGTTATTCACATGAACTTGCTGATGAGCAATGGTAAGGTGGTAGCAATAGGCCCGCTTACCTTTGCCTATCCTGCTTTTCCGGCTTCAGGAAAACAGAAAATATTTATTGGACAACCGGTGGCAAAGGTGTTCGCAGTGGAAGAAGGATTTGGGTTTATAGAATTGCCCGAAACCGATTATTATAAATATCAGTGCAATGCAGAAACCGGAAATACTTTTACCCACCATCAAAAAGCGAGAGAAATTCTGAACGAAAAAAAACTTGCAATTAAATTACCGGTACTCGAAATTTTTTCAGAAACAAGGAATAACGAAATGACAGTAGTTTCCAAAGCCACATTGCTCTATCCAAAAAAATAGTAAATTGAAAAAATACCTCGCACTTTCAGATTTTATGGAAGCTATCGGCGATGCGATTTATGCCGATTTTGGGGGGAAATATTATCGCATTATTGCAGAACTAACAGATGTAAAAATTTATTACCAGAGAAGTTATGCATTTATGACTTTGGTAGAAAAAAAAGATGGAGAAATCAGCGCATCTGCAGGTGGTGTAATCTGGCGCGACCATTTTGACATTATAAAATCTTTTGAAAAAGCGACCGGTGTTTCTATCAATCAAAATCTGGAACTGGCCATGGAAGTGGAAGTACAGTTTCATCCGAGGTATGGATTGCGGTTGAGTATCGTTTCCATAGATGAAAAATATACACTCGGAAAATTAGAACAGGACAAGCAAAAAACGCTGGACAAACTGGTAAAGGAAAATCCAAAAATCATTTGGCTTCGCGATGGGGAATACCGTTCCAATAACCAATTTATAAAATTGCAAATGGTGATGCAAAAAATTGCTTTAATTTCCGCAGCGGGTTCCGATGGAAGAAGGGATTTTTTACACGAACTGGAAAATAATGCATACGGATTGGATTATTCCCTGGCAGAATTTCCGGCACAGGTTCAGGGAGAATATGCAGCCAAACAAATTGCAGAAAGATTGGGTCAAATTCAGCAATGGGAGTCGAAATTTGATTTGATTGCACTAGTGCGCGGTGGTGGTGGCAGCACGGATTTTAGTGCATTTGATTCCTACGAAGTGGGTCTTGGAATTGCCTCTTCCAAAATTCCGGTTTTTACGGGTATAGGACATGAAAGAAATGTGAGTATTGCAGATATGGTGGCGCATACTGCACAAAAAACACCTACAAAATGTGCGGCAGCAGTAACGGAACACAATCTGGAATTTTTGGCATTTGTACAAAATGTCGGTTCAGAAATTGGTAAGCATGCACATAGAATGACAGAACAGTTCCGTCAAAAAACAAAAACATTGGAAAATGATATTTTAAAATCCTTTCACTGGAAAATTACCGGCGAAAAACAATGGATGGAAAATAGCCTGGAGCGCTTGTCTATGGCTGATCCAAACAATACCCTGAAAAGAGGATTTACTTTGGTTTATCAAAATCAGAAGCATATTTCAAAAGGAGAAAATTTAAGAACAGGGGATAAAATTGAGGTGCGTTTTTCAGATAAAATAATAGAAGCAAGAGTAGAATAATGGCAAAGAAACAGGAATTTACTTACGAAGTTGCACGCAAAAGACTGGAACAAATTTTGCGCGAA
The DNA here is from genome assembly GCA_018333525.1 of Bacteroidota bacterium. Classification (GTDB taxonomy): domain Bacteria; phylum Bacteroidota; class Bacteroidia; order NS11-12g; family UBA955; genus JAGXTF01. The sequence goes on from JAGXTF010000090.1 coordinate 90,299, forward strand.
ATTGATTCAGGAAAAATAGGGATTGATGATCTTGAAAAAACGCTGGAAGAGGCTAAAGAACTGATAGATCAAAGTTTGAAAAAACTGGAACAGGCAGAAAAAATTATTTTGAAATGGGAGAAATAAAATTCCAGACATTAAAACCCGGTAGTGTAATTTCACTGATTGCTCCTGCACGTGCAGTGAGCGAAGAAGAAATTGAACCATTTGAAAAATGGGTGCAGAAATGCGGGTGGAAATTGAAAATAGAAAAACATGTTTTTGGTCGTGAAAATCAATTTTCAGGCAGCGATGCAGAACGTGCAGCGGATTTTATTTCCGCATGGACGGACCATGAAGTGTCGGCAGTAATTACTGCGCGGGGTGGTTATGGTTGTATGCGCTGGTTGGACATGGTGCCGAAGGGGGTCTGGTTGCAGGGTGCGGGAAAAGCATTGATAGGTTTTAGCGATATCTGCACCTTGCATTTTCATCTAAACCAATTGGGATTTGAAACCATTCATGGTCCTATGGCATTCAACACCTTCCACAGAAATGATTTTACCCATAAAAATTTTGATGCCTTGCGGCATTTGCTGGAAGGAAATTCAGCAATGTGGAATCTGAGCGAAAATGAAATTCATAAACCTGCGGATTTTGAGGGAGTAATAACCGGGGGAAATTTATCCATGATTTATGCTGCACTAGGAACACCGGAACAGCCGGATACCAATGGGAAAATATTATTTCTGGAAGATTTGGATGAATATCTGTACCATATCGATCGCATGCTGGTTTCCATGGACAGAGCGGGGTTGCTTAAAAACCTGAAAGCCTTGCTGGTAGGACAGATGTTGGATATGAAAGACAATGCCATACCCTTTGGGAAAAATACCCGGGAAATTATTTTAGAAAGAACACAGAAATACGATTATCCGGTTATTTTTGATTTTCCCGCGGGGCATGGGGAAGAAAATGCTTGTTTCAAACTGAATGCTTATACTAAATTTGACGGTTTTATTTTATACCAACCCCATTGATTAACAGAGACACGTACATTGAACTCACCAAATTCGGAATTGTGGGCAGCATCTGCTTCGGACTGGATCTGGCGCTGTATTATTTTTTAACAGAATTTTTTGGTGCACCCACTTTTGTTGGAAAATCGGTGAGTGTGGTTTCAGCAACTTTTTTGAATTATTACCTCAATAAAACCTGGACATGGGGGCACGATGACCACAGCCGTTTCGGTAAATATCTGGCCTTGTACGTGGTGAGCGGATTGTTAAATGTACTCAGCAATGAGTTGTTTTTGTATACCCTGCCCAACACAGAGTTTCAAATGTTTATTGCCGAAAAAGGCAAGGCTTTGATGGAACCTTTTTTATCCATCAAGCTCGATAAATTTCTGGCGGTTATTGGTGCCACCTTGGTAGGAATGGTGGTTAATTTTATTGGCCAAAAACTCTGGGTATTTAAAATTAGCGGCGAACAAGGGTAGTTTCGCAAAGCGGTGCACAACCGATTGATACCGAATTTGCCTATTTTTGCCACTTGCCGGTAACGGCAAAACAAAAAAAATTATTGACAAATGGCTTGTTCATCATGTGGAACGAAAACCGATGGTTTGGCGCCTACCGGATGCGGTAGTAACGGAACTTGCGGAACAAGCGGTTGCAATGCTCTGAATGTTTACGATTGGTTCAAAGACATGGATTATCCCGATGAATTTGAACAGTTTAATATAGTGGAAGTCAGGTATAAAGGCAGTCGCAAGGAATATTATAGAAATGCAAACAAACTGGAATTGTACACCGGCGATTATGTAATTACCGAAAGTGCTTTTGGTTATGATGTGGGAACCGTTTCTGCCAGCGGCGAAATTGTGCGTCTGCAGCTGAAAAAAAATCGCATTCGCGAGGATTCCGAAGAAATCAGAACCATTATGCGCAAAGCCGGTGAAAAGGAACTGGAAAAATACGAGGAATACAAAGCCAAGGAAAACCAAACTCTGGAGCGCGCCCGTACCATTGCATTCAGTTTGAACCTTGCCATGAAGCTCAGCGATATTGAATTTCAGGGTGATGGCAGAAAGGTCACTTTTTTCTATACCGCTGAAAGTCGTGTGGATTTTAGAGAACTGATTCGCAAGTATGCCGATGAGTTCCGGGTAAAAATTGAAATGCGCCACATCAGCTATCGCGAAGAGGCTTCCAGGCTTGGAGGCATTGGCGATTGCGGAAGACAATTGTGTTGCAGCACCTGGCTTACAGATTACAAACAGGTAAATACCGGTGCAGCCAGAGTTCAAAATTTGAGCATCAATATGGAAAAACTGGCGGGCCAATGCGGCCGCCTGAAATGCTGCCTGAATTATGAGCTGGATACCTATCTGGAAGCAGTAGATGAATTTCCGAAATTAAAAATTGTTAAGCTGGAAACCCTGGGTGGCACAGCGTACAGTCGGAAAAGCGATATATTAAAACGTATTATGTGGTTTTCCTATGAGGGAAGCCAGAGCTGGATTCCACTTACCGTGGTACAGGTAAACGAAATACTGGAACAGAACAAAAACGGTCAACAATCCGCTTCTTTGAGTGATCTGGCGCCAGCTGCCAAAGTAATGGAACAAATTGCCGGCAGTGCCGATTCAGAAATTATAAGCAACGATCAGTTGTTGCAGGAGGATAAGGAGTTTGAGGAAGAAATGCGCAGGCAGCGCGAAAAGCGCAACGAGAGTGGTAACAACCGCAACCGCAATCAGAATCAGCAGCGTTATCAGGGACCCAGAAATGACCGAAATTCCAAACCCGGCGGACCTGGACCAGGTGCACAGGGCGGACCCAAAAATCCTGCAAACAGAAACCAATCGAATCAACCTCCGAGAAATCCAAATCAACCACCAAGAAACCCCAACAATCCCAACCAGGGGCCCAAGCCTGGAAATCAGGAGCGCAGGAATTTTGGTCCTAAAGGCGGAAATCCGAATAAAGGTCCGAATCCCAATCCAAACCAAAAGCCCAAAAACCATCCAAGGGAGAATAAGGGGCCGGATAAACCGAATTGATTCTATTTTTTGTCCTGTAGGGGTCCAAATCTGATAGGCCCGTGGTTTTAACCCGGGCCTATCAGATTTCAAGAATTCGTTTGGCGTCAATTTTTGCGCTGTAGGTATGGCAAAAATGACGATAAAGAGGCATGCAAAAATTCCGCAGATCCGAAAGAAATTCATTGATGTAAATGGAATTTATTTACCACCTTTGGCATTGCCCAAAGGTGGAGCCAAAGGCTAGCGGCTGCAATGGCCTTAGTCTTCACGCTTGAAACCATCCGAATGTCATCGGTGATCTTCTCCCATTCGGTCGAAGCTTCCTCGACATTTCGCGGATGCTTTCATCGCTTTGAAGCCACGCCCATTGAGGCCGCGTCCAGGGCCGCAGGGATTGTTTCGCGAGTTTTATTGGTAACAGTTGTCGTATTTGTATGCTTCGATTGAAACGCCAATTTTCAATGTAACCGCTGACCCCGTAGGGGTCAAATATTATTAGCCGGGGTTTCAACCCCGGGAATAATGATATTTTATGAAATTGTTTGGCATCCATTTTTGCGCCGAAGGCTTGGCAAAAATGATGACAAACAATGGAAATATTGTTTCAAAATGAATGGCATGTTTTCAAAACATTCTCAAAAAGAAAATGCGACCCTGAATGGGTCGCATCTCATTTATTTTTTAGATTTTTTTCGTCGCGAAAATGCGCGAAAAAATAACCAACCGAATGGCTTAGGAATGATTCAAGGCAGGTGCATTGCCCCGGATCCGGGCCTGTTTGCTCATAGTTTTACCGGTGCCTTTGTTTTCTTCCTTATCCTTTTCTTTTTTGTCCTTTTTCTTATCATCCCCTTTTTTGTCGTCACCTTCAGGATGATTGTCTTTGACTTTTACTTTATCCGCAGATTTAACTTTTTTCTTACTCTTTTTCTCACTCTTTACTTTTTTATCCTTGGCTTCACCACCTTTATTTTTATTGTGTTCATTAAAGGTATCGCGGTAATTTTGATGCTCTTTATCTTCTTTTTCAACTTTGCTTACTTTCGTTTTACGGGCGGTATCCGAAGGGGTTTGTCCGGTACCAGGCTGCACCTGAGCTTTTAATAGCGCAAAAGGGGAAAACGCAACGAGCGCCAGCATGGCAATTTTTTCAGTACTTATTTTCATATTTCTGGATTTAGTTCCGAATATTGAAATGCAAAGCATATACCAAAATGTCGGCACTTATAGAATTTTCTGAAACCGGTCATCAGATCCGTGCAGACATTTCCTTTCAGGAAGCCTGGAGTACCAATGGTTTATCCGGTTTAAAATGGATCAATATTTCCGGTACTTCCGGTGAAGATTTTGATAATCTGGTACAAACACTGGATCTGCATCCCTTGTTGGTGGAAGATTTAAAAAACAAAAGCCAGTTGCCAAAATTCGAATCCTTCGATAATGTCTCATTCATGAGTCTTCAAATGCTGCGCCGGCACCGCATTACCAAATCCACCTTTTCCGAACATGTGAGTATACTCATTCGCGGCAATTCCCTTATTACCGTGCAGGAAGATGTGGAAGGTGATGTTTTTGATCATGTGAGACAAAAAATCCAGGTGAATTTCAAGCGCCTTGCAAAAAACGGTATCGATTACTTGTTTTTATCGGTGGTAGACGCGGTGGTAGATGAATACTTATCCGTAATGGATTCCTTTCGAATACCCATGGAAGATTTGGAAATGGTAATGGTAAAAAGACCCGTTGCTAATGTGATGAAAACCATCATGGAGTTAAAAACGGAGATGAATCGCATGCGCAGAATCAGTGCCCCATTGCGGGAGGAAATGCAACGCATTCGCACGGAAAATCCCGAATTAATAAAAAAACAAAATCAGGTATTGTTCCGGGATATCATTGACCATTTGAATACCATGATTTACAATTTTGACAACTTCCGGGAAATCCTGCGCGACCTTACCGATCTGCACCAAAGCAACCAAAATTTGATGCTGAACAATACCATGAAAACCCTCACGGTAATCAGCGCCATTTTTATTCCCTTAACGTTTGTAGTGGGTGTATATGGAATGAATTTCGATTTTATGCCCGAGTTGCACTGGAAATACGGATATGCTGTCATATGGCTTGCTATGCTTACAATTACCGGAGGATTGATCTGGTATATGCGCAAAAAAAGATGGTTTTAAGATGGGAACATGATTATAACTGCATGCGCCAAAATCATAGCCATTTTTAAATTGGAAAATATGCAGACAATTGATTGATCTGCAAATTATCCAAACAGCATTGCAATTATTTTTTTACTCCCCTTGCGCTTTTTTGCATAAACCAAAGCAAGGGAATTAAACCACCAAGCGTAAAAACAGAACCGCCTATCATTCGCATCCACGTAAGGGTTTGAAATCCGTTGCTCTCGATAAATGCGCTGCTTCTTGCTTGCCATAACCCTTCAGAAGTTACCATTTTAAATTGCCATAAACCGGCAGGTAACAAATCGAGAAAGACCATCAATAGCAATCCGATATTGATGGACCAAAAAACAGTTTTTAACAATTTTGCATTCCAGAATTCGGGTTTTATCAGCAATTTACAACAGAATAAAACTGCTGCTAAGGCCAGGTTTCCATATACACCCATCAATGCGGCATGGCCGTGGTTGACAGTTAAATAGGTACCGTGTTCGTAGTAATTGGCAATGGGTAAATTGATAATAAAACCCAAAACACCGGCGCCAAAAAAATTCCAAAAATTCACAGCTACCAGAAATAAAAATACCTCGGAGAAACCGAATTTATTTGCAAGATTATTTTTATTCCCATTTTGATTTTCTAACACCGCCGGCAATTTGCTAAATCGCCAGGATTCTATGGTGAGCAATACGAGCGGTATTACCTGCAAAGTAGAAAAAACAGAACCCAACGCCATGGTTCCCACAGGTTTTGCATTCCAATAGAAATTGTGTGAAATTCCAAGCAATCCGGAGCCCAAAAAAAGCAGAGTAGCCAAATAAATGACCCTGATAGCTGCCTGCTTACTCACCAATCCCATCATCACCATAAAATAGCCAATTAATACCGTGGTAAATACTTCAAAAAACGCTTCTGCCCACATGTGTACCACCATCCACCTCCAAAAATCTGCAATTACAAAATTGGTTTTGGGAGTGGCAATAAATCCGGATACCAGCAATAAAATAATACTAAATGTGGCGTATACCAGCCAATTGGGCAATGCCCAGGGTTGTTTCAGTTTCATTACCGGTTTTATACCCCTGTAAATAGCAATGGCCCATAGAATAAAAATGAATGCCAAAATGGATTGCCAGAATTTTCCGGGTTCCATGTATTCCCATCCCTGATGGCCAAAGAGGTACCAATTCTTTCCCAATAGATTCATGGGTCCCAGAAAAATTCCCAAAATGGAACCAGCAACCAAAATCACAATAAGCCAAAAAATAATTTGAATGAAATTCTTTTGCTTTTTGGCAGCATTTGGAGATACCAAAGACATCATAAAAAAGGAGGCCCCAATCCAACAGGCTGAGATCCAAAGAATGGACAATTGCACATGCCAGCTGCGGTTAACCGTAATGGGCAAAATTTTGGAAATATCGAAACCAAAATAATGCACAAAACCCACAAAATCATGTACGGTTAAAATGCCGGCCAGTATTTGAACTGCAAATAAAATAATGGCAGTATAAAAATATTTATGCGTGGCCTTTTGTATCCCATCCGGTTTAAATTCCTGCACTGCATTTAATGTCATATATGGCAGTGCTTTGCTGGTGTAAGATTTGTCTTCCAGCTTCTCCATTTTGCCGTAGTAATACATCACAATTCCCAGGCCCAGCAACAAACCCAGAGAACCTATAATACTCCAGATCATGATGGCAGAACTTGGAGTATTTCCGGCTTGCGGATCAAATGGCCAGTTATGCGTATAACTGTAAGATTCACCGGGTCTTTCTACTCCGCAAACCCAGGCACCCCAGAAAAAAAACGCAGTTAAATCATGCAATTCTTTTTCATTTTTAATGTAATTCTGAGGACGGAAAGCACCGGGCGCAGCGGCATTGGTAAATTTTTCCCTGTAGAATTTCACCAGCTCATTTGCTGCAAAAACTTGAGAATTGGTGAGCAATACTTCATTATTTTTCTTTTGAAAACGATTGGTTTTAATATCCGCTTTTACCTGTTCCTGCCAGCCTTTTTGCAACAATGTGGCATTTGAATTTTGAGGCATGGATGCATAACCAAACTGCTTCATGGATACACTGATGCGGTTCAAAGCTTCTGCGGTAAAATCCGGACCACGGTTGGCGCCATCGCCAAACATGCTGCCGTATTCCATCAGCGCATATTTCTGAAATACCGCTTGTCCGTTTAATATTTCCTCATTGGAGAATACAGGCTGCTTTTGTTCATTTACAAAATTGGGTATAGGTGGAGCTTCGGAATAGGTATGGTAACCAATGATAAAAACTCCGGTGCCGCTAACCAGAAAAATTAGAAGCAGGGGTAGCCACCAGTTTTTGGGAGTGAGCAGGTAATGGATGAAATTCCCTTTTGCCATTCCATTCAAAGAAAACAAGTGCTTATGAAATGGTTTGTGACCTGGGTCAATTTTGAGAAGATAGCGGGAATATTTATTCTGTTAAAAAAAGACAAACTGGTGGATGGTGTTTCACTTTATAAAGGCGACAATAAAAATCTAAATGATGTTTCTGTCTTAATTACCCTACATTTTTTTGCTAAATTATCCTTTAAAATTTATAGACAATTTTATTTAATTTTAAGGATTTAGGCTCTACCAAAGTTTTATGCAGTTACTGCCAATTTACTTCGTCTTCTGAATAGTGCCTGAACCATAAAGGAAAGTCAAAACATTGGATACTATTTCTGTTCAAAAATTTCAAATTTATCATTCGCACATCTTCCTAAAAAAACTTACCCGCTACGGCGTAACCCAACATGGCGGTTTGGTGAAAAACAGAAGCAGTGCCTGCTGTTTGCGAAGTATTTCGCATTTGCATGGTGTAGGAAAATGTCAATTTTTGTTCTTTGCTGATGGCATAACTCCACTGGTTCCGAAGGTTCCATTGTGCCTGGAAGTATTTAAAATCCGCACTAACTGCTGCGCACAATATTCCCAAACTCAATTGTATTTTTTTATTTGGAAAACGATAGCCGTATTGCAGCAATGGAGAGAGATTCCACATGGCGCTAAGACCGTTGGAGCTTCTGGAAATAGCAGCCGTGAGTTGTATGGAATTCCCTTTTTTTATTTGCTGCCTGTTGTATCCGATCATACCATTAAAAAATTGAGAGGAATGCAAATTGCCAATATTTCCCGTTTCCGCGGATTGCTGCAGGTTGGCATTGCACATTAGGCCGCTACGCAACTGGCTGTCACTGCGCAATTGAAGGTTTAAACCCAGTGTAATGTTTTTGGAAATTTGCCTGAATGCGGTGGTATCCATAATCGAATTGGTATTCCAAAAATTCCAACTTTCTTGTATAGTTCTGCTGTTTGTAAATGACAAAAAATTAGACCAGCCCAATTGCATCTGGCATTTTTGGGAAACATGCACCTGCATTTGCAGGTTGCAAACATTGCGGGTCATGCGGCCGCTTTCTGCACTTATTTTGTCGCGCTGCCTCCCCACAGTTCCCTGAAACCGAATCCGATTTTTTAAAAAAGCCCTGCCAATTCCAAGTGTAATATTTTCCAAATCGTTGTTGAAATAATAGGCACCGAGGCTTCTGTAATCCGGATCCACCCGTTCATATCCAAATTGGTATTTCCCTTTTTTGCCGGAATATTCCAGATGGCTTTTCCATGCATTTCGTTGGATGGTGTTGGAGTTGATCTGCGGTATAAATACAAATTCTCTTCGGGATGGAATTTCAGATAACAATTGGGTTTCTGTTAACCAGGATTTTCCCACTTCTATTTTCCATTGCAATTTTTTACTCAAACGCATTTCTGTTTTTATGGAAAATGCCAGGTTGGATATAGCCGGGGTTGTTAAAATTTGAAGTTCATTTGCAAAATCTCTTGCTGCAAATCCGCTGAAACCCAACATTCCCAATTTGGATATTTTGTGTTGCACCTGGAGTCCATATCCTTTTCTGTCATATCCCGCAGTTCCATGATTGCCCGAATTTGCATTTAAAGCCGTTTGAGAGAGAAATTTTCCGTAAGCCAGGGAAATGCGCCAGTTACTCGGTTTGATGTCCACAGCGGCCCCTTGAAACAAATGTCCGTTTAAAGTATACGGCGACCAGGTGCAGGATATTTTTCCAAAATGGGTTTCCACCCATTTGTATTTGGGATGAAAGGAAGTTTGGTTAAAGGTGGGTTGGGTAAAGGCATTGCCGGTATTGGAGAAATAAAATAAAAAAGGCGCATCAATAACACCCAAAATTTTGAAATTCAGATTACCCTGAAACTGATAACTGTACGGTTTTCTCTGCCGGCTTTCGGCATTGCTCCCGTAAAATATCTGGTTGCATTGCAGTCCACCTCCGGCTTGCAGCAGCGGCGATTTAACCAGGGTTTCCAAATCCTGTGCACCTGCAATGGATACCTGCAAGAAAATGAAAACGAAGAAACCGAAATGACAAATGAACTTCAAAATACAGGGCACATCAATTGGTAAAGGTGACTATTTTCAATGTTTTAATTTCTTTATTCACCTGTAGTCGGAGATAATAAATCCCACCATTTTCGGAATTTAAATCAAACCAGCTGCCTTCTGCCTGTTGCAGGTTTGTAAATTCCTTTAAAGCAATTTCCTTTCCGGTTATCGGATTCAGACAGGAAATCTGAAAATCCGATTTTTGGTTGAGTTGGACTAGAATCCGAAAATCCTTTCCGTTATTCGGATTTGGAAACACAGAAAATATCCGGATATTTTTGGGAAATACATATTGCTTTTTTGCAGTATCATTTGGAGCAATAATTTGAACAGACTTGCTTTTTTTAAAGCCACATTCCCCATATTTACCAAATAATTCCAATGTAACAATACCTGTATCGGCGCAAATAAATTCAGTATTCCAGGCATCATTTACAAAGGCTGAAACCGGAGGGTCTGATTTCCAGATCCATGAATCCGGCTTCGGATTAGAGACCACAACTGCAACAATGGTATCTCCGGAAAAAGCAACTGCGGGAACCAGAAAATCGTGCCTGATGTTTTTGTTTATTTTAGAAATTCGAAAAGAATCGGAAGCAATACAACCATTTTTATCTTCCCAAATCAGGGTATAAATACCGCTGTCATTCAGATGCATCCAACTATCATCAGAGATTTCCTTCCCATTTCGAAAAAATTGGTATTCCGTTGCCAACGGATGTGCCATACAAACCTCCATACTTTGTCCGTTGCAAAGTGTGGTATCCTGTGGTGCAGAAACAAAAAACTTCGGAGGTTGGGAAATGGTGATTTTTCCTTTGAAAGTGCAGCCATCCGCTCTTTGCATGAAATAAGAGAATTTTCCAGCCGGCAGTCCTGAAAAAATATGATTGCTGTCGTAATAATTTAGTCCATCCAAAGAATAGCGAAATATTGCGCTGTCAGAGCTCTCTGAAAATGGCTGCAATTCCGCGTCTGAAAATTGGAAACAACTTACTGGTTTTGTCAAACGCAAGCCGCCTGTAAAATATCCGGAATCATCGTCATTCGCAAAAATGGTATCCCTGGATGTATTGTGAGTATCGCTTGTCCATGGCGTAAAATTGCATTCCACAATATACCTCCCTTTGCGATATGGAATTTGGGCGGGGATTCCTAAAGTTGTCGCGGTCAATCCAATTATATCGGTTGCGGCATCATATAAAGCCTCAATCTGGTATTGCGTTTCCGAAAGGGATTCACTGTCGAGAAATTCCAACCTTGCCGCAGGGAATGCCGAGTCATTTTTATATTTTTCTTTATTCCAATAAAATACCAATTGGTTTTTCTCATGGCATTTTTTATTGGGATACAAACGCAAACTGTCACTGTGTGCGCGAAGCCAAAAAGTTACCGGTCCGTATATTTCGCTGGTATAATTGAAAACATTTTTCACAAAATTCTTTTTCACAATCGCTTTATAAAAACGTTTTTCTCCAAACATCTCTGGCGACAAGGAAGCACTTTTAGAAGGATAAAAAATACCGCCACTGTCGATAAGAGTCCAGTTATGGATGCCATCTGCACTTTGCCACCATTGAATTTGATTTGCATTTTGTAAATAATGAAAATCGCAGGAAGTGCGGAGTTGCAAAGCCTGATTTTTATTTAAAGAGTCCAATTCGCAATAAATATGTTGTTTCTCCGGACCATAAAAATTGGAATAAATGCTGTCGGTTTCATTCCCGGTAAATTGAAATTGCAGAGAACCGCAAAGGGCTCCCAATCCAACATCTGAAAAATCCGCGCATTGGCTTCCGGAGAAGGGATTGGAGATGTTATAGCCTTCACAGCGATAGCTGTCAAAACCGCTTCCGGGTTCAAAATACCGCAGTAAATTTCCCTTACGGTCATATACCTTGAAATACAAATCGTGAAACCGGAAGTTGTCATTCCACACATAATTTCTCTCCACAATTTGATTTCCGGAGATTTCAATGGTATCTCTTTTTTCACCGGTTTTGTTGTAATATACCATTTCAAAGCGGTAAAAACTGTCCTGGTTAACGCTGCGGGTTTGTGAAATTTCGAAGCGTAAATAGTACCAGGTCTTAGCAGAAATTGTTTCTGCTGTTATGAAAATAAAACAGAAATAGAATATATTTTTCAAAGTGAGGATCTCCTTCCATCTTTGTAATAAGCAATAATGGTAAACTGCGAAATGTTACAATTTCCACTGCATAAAATGGTAGCATTTCTTTCGTGGCTCTGATAATTGGCAATGGTTTTGAATTTCCCGTTTTCATTCCACAACAATCGAAAATGACTGATTTCAGTATCCTGAATTTCCCAGCTCAGATATACTTTTTGTGCGGAGGAATCCATAAAGAAATCGCTAAAACGGATTTTGGAAGCGCATGCTTTCTCTGATATTTCAATGGTAATAGCAGGGGACATCAGGGATTTTTTTCCATAGTAATTTTCGCTTTGTATGCTGTATGAATAGCGGTTTCCCGCTTTCACATCTGCATCTTCCAGCCATATTCCGGTATCCGTAATAGTCTGCATACGATGAAGCAGAATGGGCGGTTCCTCATTCGTACTTCGAAACACATAATGGTATTTTACTTTGGTACCGGTAGATGGGTAGAGATACATTTGAACCTTTCCGGAGATCGATTTCAAATCCTGAATTAGAGGAGTGGAGGGAATTAAATTCAGAGGAATTTCCAATGCAATTATTTCAGAAAATGAAGATTCACTAAAACGATGGTCTGCGGCGACAATTTTATAAAATACGGAATCCCGATTCCAGCCCATATCCAGTGTATCAAAGAAAATAGTGTCTAAAATCCATCGCGGTGTGACATTGTTGAATTCTGTATTTCTTTGGTACGAACGATATACCTGATAGCCATGAAAGTCTTTTTCTTTATTCGATTTCCATAGGAGTGAGAGGTAGCCGCAGGTATCCAAAAAACCTGCAGCGTTCACAGGTGCTTCTGGGGCAATGCTGTCCGGGACATCCAGAAATACAGGCAATCCCGGATTCAGGCTGCTGTCTTTATGCACCGCAGCAATGGTGTAATAACCGCTTTGGAATTCAGGAGAAATGGAGAGATTTCGGTTGTTGGCCGGAATATATTTTTGGTGAAGCAGGTTTGGATTCCCATCTATGGAATCTGAAAATAATAGTGCGAAACCCAAAATATATTTTTCTTCTTCTGCAGGAAAAACCCACTGAAATTCTTTCGAATACAATTGTTCTTCCATATGAAAATATCTAGGGAGGCTAACTGATTTTATGTGGGTATATGTTACTGCAGAATTGCTATATCCGCCAATGTTTCCAAACGCATCGATGGCTTGCAGGCGGTAATAAGCGGTGTCTCCGTAAAGGCTGTCATACATGGTAAAACTTTGATTTTCTCCAATATGGAATCCGCTAAAAAAGGGTTCCGGGTGAATGGATAAAAACGATTTATTGTCTAAACTTTTTTGAATGTAAAACATAGGAAAAGATTCCATTATTGTCTTGGTTTCCACGTCTAGTTTTATCATTCCGTTTTCATGGCTTAGGCCGGGTGGGGCAAAATGAATATTATTTGGTTCCTGAGGCCTGACAACCAAAAACAGAGTGTCAGTAAATCCGGGTTTTAGAAGATAAATTTTATAGAAATATATTTCTGCGGAATCGATTTGTGAATCGGTAAACCCCAATGCGTATTTTTTTGCAAGCGGATAGCTTTTTTGACAGAGCAACATCGCGAATAGGAAATTATTTTGCTGGTTTATTTGAGCTTCCTGAAAATGGGAAATATCATTCAGGTTTATTTCAGTGGCATTTAATATGGAATCCAGCAATGCAAATGCGGCAGTAGTATCAGCATCCGGTTTCAACGATTTTTGTACCTGATAAACACTAACAGGATTTGAAGTTTCATGTAGTAATGTGCGCCTCTGAATCCCAATCCCGTATTGGCAGATGTCTTTCCATTGGGTCAGGTTTTGGGGGTACCAGCGAAGACAAATGCTGTCCCCATAATTTTTGTGAATCACCTGTATTTTTTGGGCATTGAGGCTACCTGAAATAAGGAAATAGAATGATATAATAAAAAGATATTTCATGGCTTTTGAATAGTTTTGAATGCAACCATTTTTAAATTGTTTTGAAACGGATTTCCCAAAAGAATTGCTACTTGCCTATCCAATGATTTGGGGGGAATTGGCATTTTTAATGCTGCAATAGTGCTATTACTTATAGAACCGGAAATAGAATTTACATTCAGAGTTTTGTATGAATTTCCCAAAGTTTTAGACGATGTGGAAGAATTTCCCTGCATTGCCGTATTCCCTGTCTGTGCTGAGGAATTGGCCTGCATGCTGCTTACGTAACGGTTGATAATCATTTGTTTTTCCGGACCCACTCGCCCATTCATTCGCAACAAATAATTTTGGATATCTAAAAAATCCGATTGCAAAACAGGATGCAAATTGCAGCGGATGGTAAAAGAATTGCATCCAAATTCAGCCTTTTTATTTTTATCTGCAAACATGGTCCGAGTATTCATTTTCTGAATATTTTCCTGTGTCAATTCCATGGTTTGTACCGGTGGAAAACCATATTGTGAAATATCTCTGGCAATAATATCAGAGGATCGAAAAGTTTGGAAAATGGAATACATTTTAGATGCGATCTCCTGTTGGTACCAGGTGTTGGAGATTAAATAGTTTTGAATCCGGAGGCTGGGATTTTCTGTTTGCAATTCTTCGGGAGACCAGTATTCTCCTTTGGAACTGGATAAGGTATATTCTACAATTCCATTGGTTTTTTGGGTTGCAGTAAGGACTTGCATGTCCTTCATTTTATCTGCCAAACTTGCGTAGCAACTGGTACGGAAATGGTATTCCAAAAGCAGAACAGCAGTGGGGCTATTTGGTTTTTTGTCCAAACCCATACTACCTGAAGATGCCGTCCCCGATGTGTTTTGGGTACTTCCGGAATTTAATACATAGTTGGATGACACCCGCAGCAATCGCAACAGGTATTTGGTATTGGAGTTCAGGTTCATGCATTGGAATTGAAATAATCCGGATTTATGTGTTACCGGGAATTCCAAGGTTTGAGAACCATCCAATGCCGTTATTCTTACAATGGGTTTATTTCCGAAAATATCCACCAATTCATTTTGCGCTATTTTTAATTGAATGAATGTATTTTTCTGATCGTTTAAATAGTAATTCCATTGCTCACGCATGGGAAGAGATGCGAGTATATTGCTGGTGGGAATGGACTTTTCTGCGCCCCCTGTGTAGAAAATATATTGGCGGTATTCACCCATGGTATTTCCTTGTGCATTTCTCACCACTTCGCCGTTTTTATGCATATCGGTGAGTTCTATGTCACACCATATCCGATATTCGGATAACGGCAATAGGGAGGCCGTTGGAGTGAAAATACAGATGGTTTTTTCCGCATTCCACCTCCATAAACCGGGCACAGTTTTGTCCTTGCATTGGAGAGACAATTGTGAAGTCCAAAACTGATAGGAATGGCCATCGGCAAGCTGAAACGCGCTGTTCATGGCTACAGCAAATTCCAATTTTATTTCAGAAACAGTGCTTACCTTATTTTCTGAATTCCCTGGTGAAATAGAAATAATTAAAGAGGAATCCGGCATAACATTTTGTTGTATTTCACAAGGTTCTCCCAGTTCAAATTGAATGTTGCCCCTGAATTTTAGAAATGAACTGATTTGCAATTCCATCATGGCAGAACCTCTGGCATAAAAGGGGTTTGGTGCGGCGAGCTGCAATGCCATTGCACCGGTGAGAGTCATAATATCTACTTTTACATTGCCAACACCAGCGCCAATTTTTCCCTGTAAAAAAGTATAAATATTTCCATTGGAATACCAGCCGTGCATGCCAAGGGGTTTATCTCTTCCGGAACAATAAATATTTCCGTAATACATCAGATTTACATCCATGGCAGCAATTGCGTGAAGCGAGGCATATACCGATATTTTTTTATCACCACCACCTGCTTTGGCGAACATTTCCAAAGTGGCGCCATAGGCAAAACCTTTTCCGGAAGAAAATGCCTCCAGATTTCTCATGCCGTCTAATTGCGCTGCATTGCCCAATGCCTGGGTAATTGCTGCAGGTGGAGGTCCTGGAGGAAGAATATCATGCCCTGCCATAAAATATGCTTTGGCCAAAATCTGCGTATTGTTTCCGGTTGTCATATGTAAAGCGAGCGGAACTTTGGGCGTTCCCAGTCTGAGGTACCATTTGTTTTTGCCAAAAAATGCCTGAAATTCCCCGGCTTTGTTGTTTTTATAAATGCCGTTTAATGTATTTCCTGCGGCGTTTTTGACAAAGATTGCGGCATTTGCAGCATAGCAATGGTTGGAGAAATCGAAAACCATCATAAAGGGTCCGCAGAGCTGTGCTTGAGGGTTGTACGATTTGCAGTAATTGTCCCATAAATTTCCTGAAACAGGAATATTTTTTACGATTTTAGAAGGTTCATTTTCGGATGTGTTTTCAGGCATAATTTCCACATCACCATAAAATAGAATTTTGGAAATGGAGGTGGATGCGTTGAATTGAATTTCGAAAACCAAATTTGCCTGATAACTTTTTTCATTGGCTCCACCAACGACAATTCCGGCTTTTAAACCAAGTCCGGAATTGGGATCCGGAATGTAAACCGCGCCGGAACCGGTTAGTCCATATTCGGGATGTTCCAGTTTGGTTTTGCCATCCCATGTTTTTAAACGATGCCAGGCACCACCCGAGAATCCTTTTGCGAGCATTCCCGGAAGCACAGGAAGACCCGGACTTCCCCATTGGAGACCTGCGTCAAAATACCAATATCGAAATTCATTGACTTTGCCAAAAATGGCCCTTGCGTTGCCTTCTATATCGGGCTTGTTTAAACCGAAATGAATGGTTCCACCGAAACCATTTCCATAAACCGGATCCTCTCGAAATAATTGAATTTCTCCTTGTAAATAAATTCCTGATTTTTCGAAAGCAACAGATACCGATGAAACTGTGAATTGGTAAAATTTTAATTTGTCTTTTCCATTTTCACTTTCCAGTTTGCAGGCAATTTGCATGGAGGCGCTGGCGCTTGCATATTCGGTAATGCGCAAGGCGAATTGGGTTTGCAGGTAACCTTTTTCTTTTTGTTTGGTATACGCAAGTTTTTCAAGCTGTAATGGAAAACGATTGAAGTTGAAAGAATCCGGTTTGCGAGAAATTCCAAGATATGCGATGTCGAATTTATCGCCGTAATTTCTAAGATGCATGCCGGTAAATTCTATTTCCGGTAATTGAAATTTACCGGATTCTGCATTTTTATTTTTCTCCGAAATGCACATGCTTCCATTAAAATCTGCATCTATTTTTACATTGCCTTTTTGAATGGAAACGGCGATATAACTGTTGCGGTTTAAACGCACCTCTGCCGCTTTCAGAGCAGGAATGGTAAAGGTTCCGGCAGTCTGCACGGTGAAAAGATAAGCTCCGTTTCTGTCTGCAGAAGCTGCATAAATTAATCGGGAAGTATCTGGCATTGCCGGTGTTCCAAGTTCACCTTTGAACGTGGCTTGATGCAGATGGTTCAGCAAGATTTGAATTCGGATTTCTGTTAACGAAAAATTCCATGAACCCAAATTTCCTTTATCGAATGGAATCACATTTTTGGAATAAATATCTCCGGTGAAACCAAATTCATCCATCATAATATGGTGCACTCCAAAAGCGAGTTTTTCTTTTTCAGCATGTTTCATCCAATGTGGCATCCGCATTTCTGCATCGCGAATAAAAATGCCTTCCCATAAGGTTTCCGTGCTATTTGGAAAGTAGTTTTTATATGCATCCGGCATGCGCATATTATCCGGATTGTACGTTTCTGAAATATCCACCCAGGCTTGTTCTACGGAAAAAATGTAATCGGGTAATTTGTGAAAACGGAATGGGGGAATGCGAATTTCTGTGATCATCTGATCCCAGTTTTTGGCTTTGCCTGATATAGCTGCAACGACTTCCGGTATTGGGAGAACCGCCCCTGTGTCATCCACAGCCTCAATCATTTCTGTTTGAAAAACAGCGTTGCCTTGAATGGCAATTTCCTGCAATCCGGAACAATCAAAAATGGCGTAAGTATTTTCATTTCCGGGAATTTGAATATGCAGGAATTTTCCCATTTTTATGGAAATACTATCGAGCAATTCCATTTTTACGGGTCCGGTAATTCCACCAGCATAACTGAATGCCACATTTTTTGCTGCAAAGGCAATTCTTTTATTGCTTGCAGGATCCCTAAATGCCATACCGGCGCTGAATATGGCCTTTTCAGGGAGTATATTTATTTCATAAATAATGATGGCATATTTGAGATTTTTATCGGCGGATAAAAGCAGAAATTCACCGCTGGGTTTATTGCGGAATTGTTGTCCCAAATCATCGGAAAACGCATTGCGATTCTTTGCATTTTCTATTTTATTTTCCAGCGTATCTGCCAATACCTGCGCGCTTAGAGGCTTACTCCAAAGGCATACGAAAAACCATAAGCAAAATGCAGCGAACCAATTGTACAAAACCCTCCAGTGTTGCATTTAATTGATTGAATACAATGTTATTTTATCAAAAATGAAAATCAAAATTTGAGCTTGATAATAATCGATTAAGATTTTTAATTATGGGGTTTATGCACAGTTAGTGCTTAGGGGTGCAAGCGAGAGGATCGTTTGATGTATTTGATTGGAGCAGGAAGATACTATGCCATGGAGATTTCCTTAGTAGAAAGGTGGTGGTCGGTGGTTTCATCGCTGCGCGGATGAAACATGAACACCGACCACGGGAGGAGATATTTGATAGCGGGGTTAATGCATAGTAAGTGCTTAGATATGGGCGGGAGGTCTGATTTTTTGATGGGAGCAGGATGATACTATGAAATGGAGAAATCCTAAATAGAAAGTAGGTGGTCGGTGGTTTCATCGCTGCACGGATGAAACATGAACACCGACCACAGGATGGGTGTGGGATGAAATAAAAAACCCCTCGGTTGAGGGGTCTTTTTTAGTAGCGGGAATAGGACTCGAACCTATGACCTTCGGGTTATGAGCCCGACGAGCTACCACTGCTCCATCCCGCGATATATTTTGTAGCCCGTAGGGGAATCGAACCCCTCTTTGTTCCGTGAAAGGGAACCGTCCTAGCCGATAGACGAACGGGCCGTGAATCGGGGGTGCAAAGGTAAAGATATTTTTTAAAAAAATGATATTTAGTTGGAGGAATTGTAGTTTTTAATCACGGCATCGCCCCAAAGCTCTTCCAGTCCATAAAAACTCCGTTTTTCTTTCTGAAAAATATGCACTACCACATTTACATAATCCAGCAATATCCACTCTGCCTGCTCGCTTCCTTCCCTGTGCAGGGGCTTCTCTCCTGTAGCTTTGCGTATTTCTTCCTCCACCCCGTCGGCAATGGCTTCCACCTGCCTGTCCGAGTTGCCATGGCAGATTACAAACATATCCGCAAAAGCAGATTTTAATTTCCGCAAATCCATGGTAATAATTTCTATTCCTTTCTTCTCCTGCATGCCAAATACCGCTATTTCTGCTAATGCCTCCGAGGGAGTGCCTCCTTGTTTCGCCATTTTCCTGTTTTTTTGCTGCAAAGAACGCCATTTTGGAAGAATTCTATTTTAAAGAAACTATTGGGAGGTTTCAAATCTTCTACAGCCCGGATTGTAAATCCACCAATTCCCTGCTGCGTTCCATGATTCCTGCCTACGGAAATCTTGGGCCCATGGCGCTTTACACCTTTTGCCAAACAAAGGGCCGCGGACAGGGAACCAATACATGGCTCAGCAATCCGGGAGAGAATTTGGCAATTACGATTGCATTAAAGCCAGAGGATTTTGGAAATGATCCGGTAACCCTTAACAAGGCTGTAACCCTGGCTGCTGCGAAGGCAATTGAAAAAGTCGCGGAAACCGAAGCAGCCATTAAATGGCCCAATGACATTCTAATCGAAAATAAAAAATGCTGCGGCTTACTCATGGAAACGGCTAAAATTGGAAAAGACAATTATTTATTTGCCGGAATCGGTATCAACGTGAATCAAAGCAAGTGGCCGGCAAACCTTAAAGCCATCAGCCTGAAGAATACCGCTAAAAAAGAACTTAATCTGGATAAAGTAATGCGGGAGTTGATGCTGGCTATATGTATTTATACCAATGATATAGTTAATGAGCATTCCTTAATTTCCAAGGAATTTAATGAAAACCTCTGGATGCGAAAAATGCGGGTGATTTTGGAAACTCCTGAAGGAGAAATGGAGGCAGAAATGGAGGAAGTGGATGAAAAAGGGAAGTTGGTTTTCCGGAATTCGGAAGGCAAAGTGTACAGTTTACACCACGGTCAGGTGCGGATCTCGAAAAAAAATCCGGGATTTTTATAAATTCCATCCAACCATTGTGGAACTTGCAAGTCTAAAGGAAAACCATTGCAATGGACAGAAGGGAATTTATTTCGATGAAGCCGACGGCAGCGGCCTCACCGACGGGGATTAAAGTGGCCAATCGCCGAACATCCACAGGTCTTGCCAAATACAGCGGAAGCTGGACCCAGGCAGAAGCCAAACACTTGCTTTCCAGAACGCTTTTCGGATTCAAAACTTCGGAACTCGCTTCTTTCACTTCCAAGGGATTGGACACCGCAGTTGCAGACATTCTGAATGTGAGCAGCACTGCACCCAACCCGCCGCTAAACAACTACAGCAGCGCGGACCCCAATGTGCCACTTGGCAGTACCTGGGTAAATGCCAATCAGGATCCTACTTATAACCCACAACGTCGTACCAGTTTTAAAACCTGGTGGACCAGTTTGCTGATTCAGCAAGACGCAACCATTTTGGAAAAAATGGTGTTGTTTCTGCACAACCATTTTGCCACGCAAACCGAGACGATAGATGATCCGCGCATGATTTATAACCATAACGCCATGTTGAGGGCCAATGCGCTTGGTAATTTTAAATCTCTGGTGAAATTGGTAACCAAGGATGCCGGAATGCTGATTTACCTCAATGGTGCGTTGAATACCAAAGCTGCTCCCGATGAGAATTATGCACGTGAACTTCAGGAATTGTTTTGCGTGGGCAAAGGTCCGGATTCAAAATACACGGAAGACGATGTGAAAGCCGCGGCAAGGGTGCTTACAGGCTGGCGCGTAACACGAGGCGCAAATCCGGTTATCGTAAGCTTTGACAGCACCAAACATGATGCTACGGATAAAGTTTTTTCATCCTTTTACAGCAATGCCACTGTTACCGGGGAAACCGGCAGCACAGCGGGGGATCTTGAATTGGATGACCTTTTGAACATGATATTCTCTGTGGATGAAGTAGCCAAATTCATCTGCCGAAAGCTATACCGCTTTTTCGTATATTATGAAATAGATGCGGATACTGAAACCAATGTAATCATACCCTTGGCGAACCATTTCCGCACCAACAATTATGATTTAAAACCCGTGTTGGAAAAGCTCCTTTTAAGTGAGCATTTTTATGACATGGCAAACCGTGGCTGTTACATCAAAACGCCAATGGACCACGTGGTTGGATTTGCAAGGCAGACCGAAATGGCATTTCCGGATACTTCGAAAGGGGTTATGGTGCAATACGACCATTGGGCGCTATGGTATTACTATTCGGCTATAATAGGTCTGGATATAGGAGATCCGCCGAATGTGGCGGGCTGGCAGGCTTATTATCAGGAGCCGCAGTATTATGAAATGTGGATCAACAGCGACAGCTTACCCAAGCGGAATCAATTCACAGACTATTTACTTTTTGCCGGATATAGCAAGAGCGGGTATACTACCAAAGCCAGTGTACTGGACATGGCAGACCGCACTTCCGATCCGCAAACTGCAGATACTCTGGTTGCGGATAGTCTTGCCCTGTTGCTCCCCATGGATGCCAGCAGTTCGTTGAAGGCAAGTGTCAAATCTGCACTGTTACCTGGCGGAATTCCAGATTATAACTGGAAAGATGCCTGGAATACCTATAAATCAAATCCTGGGAACACCACCAATACCAAGAACGTGGAGAATCTCCTCATTCTGATGTATAAATCGATTATGAACCTTTCTGAATACCAGCTCATCTAATTACAGCCAAAATGAAAAGAAGAAATTTTCTCAAAGCATCCGGCGCAGCAAGCCTCACCCTTGGTGGATTCGGAATAAAAACCTATGCAAAGTCACCCCTGCTGCAAATGCTTGCCGGCAGGGCTGCAAGCAACGATAAAGTGTTCGTATTGATTAATCTGGGTGGTGGCAATGACGGCCTGAACACCCTGATTCCCCTTGATCAATACAGCAATCTTTCCAAAGCCAGGAGCAATGTGTTAATACCCGATACCAAAGTCCTCAGCCTCAGCGGTAAAACCGGAACAGGGTTCCATCCCTCCATGACAGGACTGCAGGGATTGTATAATGATGGTTTGGTGAATGCAGTTCAGGCAGTAGGTTACCCATCTCCCAACTTTTCGCACTTTCGGTCCACCGATATCTGGATGACAGGTTCAGACACGAATGAAAATTGGAATACAGGGTGGATGGGGCGCTATTTGGATGGGGAATTTCCTGGATTTCCGACAGGTTATCCAAGCACTGCCATGCCGGATCCGCTCGCCATACAAATAGGTTCTGTAGTGAGCTTGGCCTTTATGGGACCTACAACTACCATGGGGATGGCCATTACGGATCCAACCAGTTTTTATAATCTGGTGGATGGAAAGGTAGACAGTGCTCCAAACAGCAAATACGGCAAGGAACTCACTTATATACGCCTGATTGCGCAGCAGACGAATGAATACAGCACTGTTATTAAAGCTGCTGCAAACAATGGTGCCAATCAGAGTACGAAATATGCGACAAACAACAATTTGGCGCAGCAGCTCAAGATAGTGGCAAAACTCATCAAAGGTGGATTGAAAACACCTGTTTATATGGTGAATCTTGGTGGATTTGACACCCATAGTGCACAAGTAGACGCCGCAGATACCACCAAAGGGGCGCATGCCACCTTGCTAGGACAATTGAGTGACGCAATTGCTGCATTTCAGGACGATTTAACCCTGATGGGAATTCAGGATCGTGTTGCTGGAATGACATTTAGCGAATTTGGACGAAGGATACAGAGCAATTTCAGCATAGGAACCGACCACGGTGCCGCAGCGCCATTATTTGTTTTTGGAACCGGGGTTCAAAGCGGAATCATTGGTGCCAACCCTACCATTCCCGGTACAACTACGGTTAACGATAATGTTCCCATGCAATACGATTTCAGGCAGGTATATGCCAGCGTATTCAAAGACTGGTTTGGACTTGCAGATGCAGAAGTAAAAGCGGCAATGGGAGGAAAAGATTTTACCATTTTGCCAATTTTCAAGGGAAGCAGCAGTGGATTGGAAGATTGGGCAGACCAGATGAGCAGAATTTATCTGGAGGATGCCTGGCCAAATCCGGCGCAGGGCGACGTAAATTTCCGTTTCTACACCGATGGTGGAAATGCGGAACTGGTGCTTTTTGATGCTCTGGGCAACAAAATACGTACTATCGCTTCCGGCAAGAACCCGTTGGGAGACCATACCGTAAGCACCAATGTCACCGGCCTGAAACCGGGCAATTATTTCTACCAGTTGTCACAGGGAAATAAAAAAGTGACCAAAGTGCTGGTGGTGAAATAAAAATTGCCTTGATGCGTTTTAACTTGCGTCCATAGGGTCGCCATGAAATCTATTTTCTCTGTATTTATTTTCAGTTTGGTCTCTATTAGTTGTATGGCTCAATACGGTTATTATCCCGATTTGCTGTCATGGAGCTATTCCACACTAAGTCGTAATTCACGCATGTGGCGCACTTTTGAACCCGATTCTCAGATGAAGCAAATGAAAATCGTATCCTTACAGGTGGTGCATTTTGAAAAGAAATTCAAAGGGAAATCCAAAAAGAATTCAAAATACGTAGCCTTTCTCGATAGCAATGGAATTCCGGTGAGGGAGGTGTTTTACAAAAATGGACGCATTTCGGAAGAGTTGGAGCGCACTGTAAGGCCTGACGGAAAAGTAGAACACCTGGTTTATCATATCAGCCAGGTAAAAGCATTCGAATATTTTCAGGAATTTAACGATTCTGGTAAACGCACTTCTTATAGATATTATAGAAAAGGGAAATTGCTGCGTGCTACAAAAACATTTTATAATGAAAAAAGCAATGTCATAAAAAGTTTGGATTATGAGCAAGACACCATTCAATATCAATCAGAAACCGATTATTATTATGAAAATGATACCGGTCGATTAATGTATGCAGAAATGCTGAACTCAAAAGGGAAACGCGAATACCGTTGGGATTATACTTGTACAGACATGGGTGCAGCGACCCGAATAAAAATGAGAAAAGAAGCCAGATTTTGTGAATCCAAAAGCAATTTGGCAAATGGGCACCGGCAGGAGGTTTGGACTTCGCGGTATCAAGGGAAAATCAGACGTTGGGTTACAGAATTTGACAGTATAAATCGGGTTGTTTCGGAATATTTTTATGCCGGGAAATCCGGAGAACTTTTAGAAACAGTTACTACCTGGGAATACAGCGAATTCGGTATATCTAAAATACGTTTGTATTATGAGGGTAAAAAAAAGCGGTACATTTCTTCGAATTATAGTCAGTATTTTGATTCTAACTGGAAAGAGCAGAAAAGTATCAGCACTACATATCGCAAAAATGGGAAGCTGCTGCAGGCTTATCAAACCACATATACCTATAGAAATGAATTGCTGGTATTGGCCACCGGAGAGAATTTGAAACGACCCCAAAAGCGGCAGTGGATTTCAGAGCTGGAATATTTAACAGCGCCGTTGCCTTGATTTTACCAGTAAACAGGTTGAAATTTTCATATTACTGTTTTATCTTTGCACCCCCGTTTGAAAAAGAATGGGTGTTTTACTCCGGTAAAACAAAGATTGTCCGATGGTGTAACTGGCAACACGTCTGATTTTGGTTCAGAAGAGTCTAGGTTCGAGCCCTAGTCGGACAACAAACAAGCAGGTTTCATGATAATTCCGCAATACCGCGGGGTGAAAGTAGAACAAAACGCAATGTCATCATTAATAAATCAGGTCAAGATCTTTTCCGGAGGAGCGTCTCAAGCTCTTACACGCGGAATCTGTGAATTTTATGGTATTGAACAGGGCAACCTTACGGTGAGCAAGTTCAGCGACGGAGAGTTTCAGCCCGTTTACAATGAAAGTGTGCGCGGTTGCGACATTTTTATTGTACAGAGCACCAATCCGCCAGCAGAAAATTTGTTAGAGCTGCTGATGATGATAGATGCCGGAAAGCGGGCCTCTGCTAATTCCATTACCTGCATTATTCCCTATTACGGTTTTGCCCGTCAGGACAGGAAAGACAAACCCAGAGTTTCCATTGCCTCTAAAATGGTAGCGGATATTTTGAGTACCGCAGGCGCGGATCGGGTAATCACCATGGAACTTCACGCACCGCAAATACAGGGATTTTTTAATATCCCCGTGGACCACCTGGAGGGCTCCATCATTTTTGTTCCTTACATACGCACCCTGAACCAGGACAATCTGGTAATTGCGGCGCCGGATGTGGGAGCCAGCAATCGTATTCGCGAAGTGGCCAAAGCTTTGAATTTGCCTATGGTTATTTGCGACAAAGAGAGAAAGCGTGCCAATGAGATTGCCAACATGACTGTGATTGGAGATGTGCAGGGCAAAGAAGTGGTAATCATCGACGATATTATTGATACCGGCGGAACCTTGTGTAAAGCCGCAGCCATGTTGAAGGAAAAAGGAGCCATAAGCGTTCGTGCTATGTGCTGCCATCCTGTATTGTCTGGTAAAGCATATGAGAATATCGACAATTCGGTAATTACCGAATTGGTAGTAACCGATACAATTCCGTTGAAGAGCCATTCCGAAAAGATAAAAATACTATCCGTGGCACCATTGCTGGCCAGAGCCATTCGCAATGTGCATGAAAACGGAAGTGTGAGCTCACTTTTCAAACAGATTTACAATCCGGGTTCACAAACGAATCTGGAATTAAAAAGCAACTAAAAATAAAAACAATATGAAAACCATTCTTTTAAAAGGAGAATTGCGCAACGGATTGGGCAGTAGCTCATCCAAAGCACTGCGCAGCGAAGGGAAAGTGCCATGTGTGATGTATGGTGCCGGCGAGAACTTGAATTTTGCCATTTATCAGGCCGATTTTAAAAACCTGATCTATACTCCCAATGTATTTAAAGTTAAAATTGAAGTAGGAGGAAAAACCTATAATGGTATTTTGCAGGACGTTCAGTACCATCCTGTATCCGAAGCTATTTTGCACGTAGATTTTATGGAAGTAAAAGAAGGAAGTGCTGTAATTATGGAAATTCCAATTCGTGTGGTTGGAAACTCTCCGGGAGTTCGTGCAGGTGGTAAGCTGGTGAAGAAATTCAACAAGCTCCGCGTTAGGGGTGCAATTGGTAATCTTCCGGATTATATTGATGTAAATATTGATACATTGGAAATTGGACAGAGTGTAAAAGTGAAAGAAATATCCGTTACCGGATTTGATATTTTGGATGCAAAAGAAAATGCAATTGTGAGTTGCAAAACCACAAGGGCATTGATGCAGGCCGAAGCAGGTGCACCATCGAAATAAATTATTTATTATTAAAAAAAGCCCGGAATTTCCGGGCTTTTTTTATGTATGGAACCATAACATTTTCCATCGCGGAATGGAAATTATGGATTTTATTCTTCCATTGTTTGTCATCCTTTTTGCTTTGCCTGCGGCGCAAAAATGGACGCCCAACAATTTCATAAAATATTATTAATCCCGGGGTTGAAACCCCGGCTAATCATATTTGACCCCTACGGGGTCAGGCGTTACACCGAAAATTTGGTGTTTCAATCGGTGCATTAAAATGTTACATTTGTTTCTATTATAAACTCGAGAAAAAAACTTTGCGACCCGGGATGGCCCATTAGAGAAAGTACTATTACATATTCAAAAAAATTCGCAATTAAATGGGAAATAAAAAAGAATATTATTATTAAACATTCGAATTATTTACCCATGGAATTCAATATTATGTTCTTAATTTTTAATGAATTTCTGATGAAATAAATTTCCATTTTGTTGCAATAGTAACAAATAGGTACCCTCTGGTAACATGCTGATATCCAAACTTTCCACTGCAATATTCGGTTCTAATAACTTCTTTCCATGGATATCCAAAACAGAAATCAAACAAGGTGTAGAAAATTGCAAAAAATGATGTACTGGATTTGGTTTTATTTGAACAATATATTTTTCTAAAATACCTTGAGTAGATGCATTTGGAATATCATATACATAAAGTTCCTTACCCGAGGTTCCATTTGTAGCATTCATCCAAACCTTTCCACCGCCAACAAATAGCCAGTTCATATCTGAAGAGGCAGTTCCCGACGCAATTTGATTGAGCATGGTTGTACCTCCAGCTGTTCCATCGCTTCTCCACAATTCAACACCATTGGTTCCATCAGTGCCAACATAATAATAATATCCGTTAAATATATATTCACTTCGAATGGTGCGATATAAAGATTCAGTCAATATCTCACCGTTTGTATGTACCACATTCAAACCTGAACCACCATTTGCATCTACAATCATAGCTGTTCCTGCAGTACTTCCATCAGAGGCCCACAATTCGTAACCGGAGGCAGAAACCTGTGCAGCAAATAATAATTTTCCTTTAAGCTCTCCTAATAAATTCATGGTGGTATTTCCATTGCCGGCGGATATGTTTTTTACAATAGCAGTGCCGCTTTGTGTGCCATCCGTTTTCCATAATTCAATACCATTAATTCCATCATTGGCATTAAAAAACAAATAACCTCCGGCGACAATAAAATCTGCAGGATAACTGCCAACATTGGTAGTTGTATTGATATTGGCAAGCATTTCCACAGTGGTACCATCTGTGCGACATAATTCCACCCCTTCTGCAGTACTTTTTATTCCTGAAAAATATAACCAGCCTTTGTATTCGGTCATGGCATGCTGGTTGCTCACGGTTCCGGAGCCATTTCCGGGCAGAAAGTCTGTTAGAATTTTTGTTCCGCTCAAAGTACCATCGGTATACCACCATTCCGTGCCATTGGTAACATCATTGGCCCGGAAATACAATCTATTGCCTGAGACATATAAATTTTCAGGGTTGGAATTAATGGTTCCCGATGCGATATTTTTAACAATTTGTGTTCCCGAAGTGCTTCCATCTGTCACCCACAATTCATTGCCTACCACACCATCATTTGCAGGAAAATACAGTTTGCCATTAAATATCTGAAACATGATTTGACCAGTTCCAAGTCCTGATGTTGAATTAGCACCGATATTCTTCACCATTTTGGTACCGGCACTGCTACCATCTGTTTTCCAAAGTTCTATACCATTAGTTCCATCATCCGCAATAAAATATACTTCGCCGTTATACTGGGCTGCAACACGATCGTAAAACGAGGATCCACCAGTGTGGATGTCCATAAGCATTTTGGTGCCGGAACTGGTTCCATCAGAAATCCAGGGTTCTCTTCCATTGATGCCATCGTTTGCAAAGAAAAATGCGCGTTTGTCCGGCAATACGGCGAGAATTTCAGGATCACTTCCACCGGCTCCGCTTGCTATGTCCTTAACCAACGTTTGTGCGTATGAAGCTGAAGTCAGGAAGAACAAAAAAGCGGTAAGAGTATTCAGTATTTTCATATCTAGGGTTTATCAAATTTATAAAAACCATATTGCAAAAAAAAATCCCGGAACTAATCCGGGATTTTTTAAAATTTCGTTTCATCAGGCACTTTGTCCGGTTTTCAGAGCATTTGCATATAACTCTGAAACCTTGGCCCAGTTTACCACATTCCAAAAGGCTGCAATATAATCCGGCCTTCTGTTTTGGTAATTCAGGTAATAGGCATGTTCCCAAACATCCAGCGCCAAAATTGGCGTGCCTTTTACTTCGGCAATATCCATCAGTGGGTTGTCCTGATTTGGGGTGCTGCTAATCACCAGAGCTCCGTTTTGTACTACCAACCAAGCCCAACCAGATCCAAAACGGGTGGTACCCGCGGCTGCAAATTTCTCTTTAAAAGCATCCAGATTGCCGAATGTGCTGTTGATAGCCTCAGATAGCGGTCCTGTTGGTCCATTTCCGCCATTTGGCGAAAGAAGTAGCCAGAACAGGCTGTGATTCCAGTGCCCACCACCATTGTTGCGCACAGCCATGCTGTATTTACTGATATTGGCAATGATCTTTTCTATACTTTCATTGGCGGCATCTGTGTCTTTAATGGCGTTGTTTAAATTGGTAACATAGGCCTGATGGTGTTTGCCATAGTGTATTTCCATGGTACGCGCATCAATATGCGGTTCCAGTGCATCGAAATTGTAGGGGAGTGAAGGTAGTTCAAACATGATAGTAGTATTAAATGTAACTGTATTAGAGAAACAAATTTAGCAGCATATCGTTTGGATTGCCAAATCCATTTTACAAACCTCTAATTTTGAGGCCTTGGCTTCCATTTATTCCTTCTTATCTACTTCAGCGCTCGAATTTTGGGCCGCTTTAACTGCATTGGTATGTGTTTGGCTGGCTGCAAGGAAAAATGTATGGAACTGGCCGGTAAGTATTGCCTCTACCATTCTCTATTCCATAGTCTTTTACGATTCTCAACTCTATTCCGATTCTCTTTTGCAATTGGTATTTATAGGATTTCAGATTTATGGTTGGGCCCAATGGACAAAAAAGTTATCCGGTAAAAATCAAAATTTGGAAAAGGAATCCGCATGGCATAATCCTATACATTTTTTGAGCAAACCCCTTCGGTTGACTTATGCTTTCAGCATGATTTTCTCTACTGTGATTTGGTATTTTATTTTAACCAGATTAAAACCAAATGCGAGTTTACCGGAATTTGATTCAGTGATATTTGTAATAAGCATATATGCCATTTTTCTTCAGGCAAAAAAGGCCATGGAAAATTGGGGCTTGTGGATTTTTGTGAATGTCATTTCGGTACCTGTATACATTTATAAAGAATTGTATTTTACATCCGCGGTATATTTTGTTTTTATAGGATTGGCGGTTTATGGAATTCGGGAATGGAGGAAAAGTGTCAGAGTGAATAAGTAACCGAGTTACCGAGTGGCCGAGAAATAAGTGTAAAAGTGATAAGAATATAAGTGTTTAATAGTAACCGAGTGGCCGAGTGAAAAAGTAACCCAGTAGCCCAGTTAATAGGTACATTACCAAGTAGCGACAAGTCATGACTTGTCGCAATCATTAACCCACCAACGAATAAAACTCTTCTTTTTCCGTAGTATGGCTGCGGACCATATCAATGGCCATGAAGTTTACAAATATTTTGGAGGCCCTTCTTTTGCCGATATTGAAGCGGTTGCATACCTGATTTAAGGTAGTTTTCTCTTGTGTTGCCATAAATTCCAATATGGATTTTTCCAATTTTCCCATTTGAATTACAGTATTGTCTTCGCTGTATTTTCTTTTCAAAAAATCTACTGTCGTTTTGCTCGCCAGCAAACTTTTATCTGCAGTTCTTACATATACCCACCAACGGTTTTCTTCATCCTTTGCAAAATATGGCTTGTCTTTTCCTTCTTCAATAATTGCCTCCAATACCATTTTGCCTTCCACTACATGTTCTCTGATTTTTGGAATAATTTCAGGTTTGCAATAAAAACTTCCTGCCATTTCCAGCATGTATTTTTCTTCTTCACTTTCCACACCGGAAATACTGCGGTTATCCCTCACTCCGATTAGCAGAACGCCACCGCGTGTATTTGCAAAACTCACCATGGTTTTGGCAATTTTTGATGCACTGGATACGGTTTGTTTGAAGTCCAGATTTACGCCTTCTCCGGCTTGTATGTATTTGGCAATTTGCCGGTTCACTCAGGTAAATACGTTAAATAAGAAAATTGCATGGGATTAAAAATTTCATTGGCAACTTCCAGAATATTTTCGGCACTTATTTTCTCAATTTCCTTCAATACTTCTTCCAGAGAAATAGCTTTGCCATGGGTGAGAATTCCCTTGCCAATATGCACCATCAGGCCGCTTCGGTTTTCATCTGACATCACCATCTGTCCGGAAAACTGGCTTTTGAATTTGCCCAATTGCAATTTTCCGAGTTTGTTTTCCCGCAGTTTTTTTAATTCTTTTAGTACCAGTTCCACTGAACGATGAATGTATTTTTTTTCTGAACTCAGATAACAATGAAAAATTCCGGCATCGCTATAAGATTGGTAGCCACTTTCCACATGATAGGTAAATCCGTATTTCTCGCGAATCGCGAGATTTAACCGGGAATTCAATCCGGGGCCACCCAATAAATTATTGAGCAATAACAGGGTCCATTTTTTGGGGTGATCAAAGGAATATGCGGGCATCCCTAGAATGGTATAACCCTGAATAAAATCAGTTTCACGGGTAATGGCCTGAGGTTGGTATTGAAAGGTATTGTCCTTTCTTTTTCCATTATTTAATGCCTTTGGCATGGATGACGAATATTTTTCCATGGCCTGCAAAACGCGGTTTAAAGAGATATTTCCAACCACTGCAAAAACCATATTCCCCGGATGGTAGTGTTTTCCGGTAAAGTTGAGTATGTCTTTTCTGTTAATGGATTCAAGCGATTCAGTGTTTCCAAGGATGTTGTGACCCAAAGGGTGTGCGCCAAAGACCATTTCGTGAAATTCGTCGTAAATATTTTCTTCCGGTGTATCCAGATACATATGAATCTCATCAGAAATTACTTTTTTCTCTTTTAAAAGTTCCGTTTCGGGTATTACGGAATTGATCACTACATCGCTCAGAATATCTGCAGCACGGCTGAAATGGGTATTTTGAACACTGGCATAAATAGCAGTAATTTCTTTGGTGGTGAACGCATTCATTTCACCACCGACAACTTCAAGGTGGTTCAGCACATGTATGGTTTTTCTGCGCTTGGTACCCTTAAAAACCATATGTTCGAGACAATGGGCCAACCCTGGCAGTTCACCGTCGTTCCTGCTTCCTGCATGAATAATATACCCGCAATGAACCAACCTGGTTCCGGTAACTTTTTTGTAAGCAATGCGCAAGCCGTTGCTGAGGGTATGAAGGCTGTAATCCATGTGATCCAGGCAAAAATAAACAAATAGAACTCTGTAATGTTGTCGGCATGTATGGGTTATATTTTGCATATGCCCACAAGCTCGATTGGCGCCATACCTTTATCTGCATTAACTTTGCAACCATTCATGCGCGCAGATACCATTGCCCCGGTTGCGGAAGGCCTTAAAACCGGAACATATAAAAACATAGTTATTACCACCCACCACAAGCCCGATGGAGATGCAATGGGTTCATCTCTGGGCCTGTATTTATTTTTAAAACGATATGCGCACGTACAAGTAATCACCCCCACCGATTATGCTGATTTTTTAAATTGGCTACCAGGTAATGACGATGTGCTCATTTATGAAGGAAATGAAACAAGAGCAGAGGAAGTTACCCGAAATGCCGATCTGATTTTTTGCCTGGATTTTAACCGCCTTTCCAGAATCAATGAATTCGGTGAGGTTGTGCGCCAAAGTGAAGGGGAAAAAGTTCTTATTGACCACCACCTGGAACCTGAGAATTTTGAAGATTACACATTTTGGGACAATCATTCCTCCAGCACTGCAGAATTGATTTATCATTTTATACGGGAGTATTTTGGCATGGAATATTTTACAAAAGATATAGCCACCAATTTGTATTGCGGTTTAATGACAGATACCGGTAATTTTCAGCACAACAATACCAACGCAACAACGCATCGGGTGGCTGCAGATCTGATTGATTGCGGAATCCATCCAACCGATATTCATGAGAAAGTTTTCGATGTTTTTTCGGAAAACCGCAGCAGATTATTCGGTTATTGCATGTATGAAAAGTTGCAAATTATTCCTGAATTACGCACAGCGCTGATTTATTTAACCAGAGAGGAACTGGAGCGTTTTCAGGTAGTAACCGGCGATACGGAAGGCTTGGTAAATCTGGGCCTGGGAATAAAAAATATTGTGCTTTCCGTTTTAATTATCGACCGAACCAAATTAATTAAAATGAGTTTTAGAAGTAAAGGCACATTTGCGGTAAATGAATACGCCGAAAAATATTTCCATGGAGGAGGGCACAAAAACGCTTCGGGTGGCCAAAGTGAAGATACTCTGGAAAATACAGTGAATAAATTTAAGGAAACCATAGCATTGTATAGAGAGGAATTACAAAAAATATGAAGCTTTTGAAAAACAAGTGGTTTTGGATTTCGCTTGCAGTTTTGCTCGCCACCCTGGGTGTTTTATTTGGAAAGAATATTTCGATTTTATTTGGCGGATATCAAAAGTCGGAATTGGGGTATTCTTATCGATTTTTAAAAGGTGGAAAGTCGGATTCTATCCGGGGAACCGGCTATTATTGTGTGTATGAATATGCCTGGCTGGCTGCAAATGGCGATACCATTGAAAATGGAATGAAAACCGGCGTTCAGCAAGTACGCCCTTACCCTCAAAAAGTAAATAGCTTTATTGATGAAGCAATGAGAACTGCCGGGCCGGAATCGGTAATGGAAGTGCTTGTTCCGGTAGATAGCCTTTTACTTCATGATCCTGACAATTTAAAATTAACCAAATTGAAAAGTGGAACCAATACAAAGTTCTACTTACATACTTTTAAAATTTTAAATTCCCAACAATATGAAAAATACCATAATGAAAGGTATATTGAAAGGGTAGTAAAAGAAAACAATCAGATCGATGCATTTGCTGCTAAAAAAACCGATGTAAAATGGTATCTGGACTCTGTAAAGTGGTTTAAATATTATATCATTAATGCAAACAATAAACCGCGGTTTGATGTTGGTGACCCGGTAGAATTCCACTACGAAATTTATAAATTAAATGGTGAAATAATTCAGAGCAGTCTGGGAGGAAGAAAAATGAAAATTACAGTAGCGAAAGACGATGATAATTTCCCTGCATTTGACTTTATTGTGCGTTATTTGGGTGAAGGAGAATCCGGTTTTTTTCTGGTAACTTCTGATTATGGATATGGTGAAAATGGCTTTTTGGATATAGTAAAACCTTATACGCCTCTGGCCGTTAAATTAACAGATGTAAAAATGGCAAAGCCCTAAATGAAAAACATAATTATTACCGGCGGTGCCGGATTCATTGGATCACATACTGTAAGGCTGTTTGTGAACAAATACCCCGATTATCAGATTATCAATCTGGATGCACTTACATATGCAGGCAATCTGGAAAATTTAAGGGATATTGATAAAAAGGGAAACTATATTTTTCACAAAGCCGATATCCGAAATGAAGCCGAAATAAATAGCATATTTGAACAATACAAACCATTCGGAGTTATACATCTGGCGGCAGAAAGCCATGTGGATCGCAGCATTGTAAGTCCCATGGATTTTGTAATGACGAATGTGGTTGGTACTGTACATTTGTTAAACGCATTCCGCAAATTCGGAGATATGGAAAATGGACGTTTTTACCACGTTTCCACCGATGAGGTTTATGGAACATTGGGAGATACCGGTAAGTTCACAGAGGAAACTCCTTATGACCCTAACAGTCCTTATAGCGCAAGTAAGGCAGCGAGTGACCATTTTGTTCGGAGTTATCATGAAACCTACAAATTGCCTGCAGTTATCAGCAATTGCAGCAACAATTACGGAAGCCATCATTTTCCGGAAAAATTAATTCCGTTGATGATTCACAACATCAAAAACAACCAACCACTTCCGGTTTATGGCAAAGGTGAAAACATACGCGACTGGTTGTATGTGGAGGATCATGCGCGTGCTATTGATGACATTTTTCACCGAGGCAAAAATGGGGAAACTTATAATATCGGTGGTAATAATGAATGGAAAAATATAGATCTGGTAAAAAAACTATGTGAAATTATGGACCAAAAACTGGGCCGTGAAACTGGTGAAAGTGAAAAGCTTATCAGCTATGTTACGGATCGCGCCGGACATGATTTTCGCTATGCCATAGACGCTTCCAAACTCATGAGCGAATTGGGTTGGCAACCATCCGTAAATTTTGCAGAAGGTTTTGAAAAAACCATAGATTGGTATCTGAATAACGAAGATTGGCTGAACCATGTAACCAGCGGTGCATACCAGAGTTATTATCAGAGCATGTATGCAGGCAGGTAGACAAATGGTTTGGTATATGCGCGGCTTTGGAATTGTATTTGTCTTGCTATTTTCAAATTTATTATGTGCTCAACATTTTGAATTAAAGCACATAAATAACGGGCCAATTGTAAAGGTGGGCGAGGTTTATATCGAAAAAATTACAATTGAACCAAAATTACCAGGATGTGAACTACGCGTTATGGCTAACGGGGTTTGGGTTGAGGTAATTGCTGATACGGCATATTACAGAGTGAATTTTATGGATGCCGGCTATTACGTTTTTAAGATTGCAGCATTCTATTACAATGATAATCAATTATTGTTTCAAGATAGTTTTTTAGAACATTGCGAAGCGATAAGATCACCCGCGATTTTAGATGTTCAAAAAAATATTATTTATCGAAATGTGGATAATGTAGTTTATGTGTCCCCAATAAACGTAAACCCTGATAGTTTAGATGTAGAAATGGTAGATATATTTAGTACTGAAATAATTCCATTACACAATCAAAAAGATGGGAAATATATAATCCGACCAGATTCTAATTGTGGTTTTTTGGAATTACGCATTTTTGAAATCAAAAATGGCAGAAGAGAACTGTTAGGGATTAAAAATTTCATAACTATCGATCCTGTTTGCAGTGGACTCCGGTTGATTAAGGATACTGCAGATTCCGGTGTATTGGGAATCCGAATAATTCCTGAAAATTATTTGGATTTGATGTGTCAGGGATGGGAAATCAAAATAATGGAGTTTGACTGTCAGATTCTGAATTCCAGGCATAAAAAAAACTTTCATGGGAATAGTGAATGGATTGAAAACGAATTATATTTGGTATTGAACAACATGAAATCAGGAGAGAAGGCAATTTTTGAAAATATAAAAGTTTCGATTTATCGTGGAGAGGATAAATTTAATTCGGTACACAGTTTTGTTTATAAAAAATAATTTTACATTTCACCAGACAATATTCGACCCCTTCAGGGTCGGACCATCGCCCCTTCGGGGCTATTGAGGTTGAATCCCTTCGGGATTCGGAGGAACGTTCATTTGTAAAAAGGGAATCCGGAAGGGACTCAACATCCATAGAAAATGTAAATTAATTCAACCAACCCTGAAGGAGTTGAATATGGATTTTTGAATTTGAGTTATTACGGAAAAGCGAAAATTATTGTTAATTTTATTTATCATAAAAACAGTGAATTTATTCAACCCCTTCAGGGTTGGTTTAACCACTTGTCTGTTTTTTAAGGACATGTAATCCCTTCGGGATTAAGAAATTAGATTTACCTGATTGTTTCGGGAACATTGAATATTAACCCAATTGCGATTCCTTAAAAGGGAATAAAGCTTGTGCTATTTGAAAAGTAACATAACGAATCCGAAGGATTCGAATGTACTTAAAACCTCACACAGATGGAAGATTCGACCCCGAAGGGGTCGCACAATGCTGGAACAGCATTGCTCCGGTATTCCGACCCTGTAGGGGTCGCACAGCCACCACAAAGGCAAAGCAAGTTCAACAATCCCTCTTGGTTAGCATCCCCTGAAACCCATAAATTTGCAGTTTTATGTCTGACCTGCATCTGTACAATACTTACACCCGAAACATCGAAAAATTCGAGAGCATTCAACCGAATTATGTGGGCATGTACGTTTGCGGACCTACCGTTTATGGTCCCCCGCATATAGGGCATGTTCGCGGTCCCATCGTATTTGATGTATTGCGCAGGTATATGATGCACCTCGGTTATCGGGTTCGTTATGTGCGAAACATAACAGATGTGGGGCACCTGGTTGGAGATGTGGATGAGGGAGAAGATAAACTCGCTGTTCAGGCGCGCAAGGAGCAGGTGGAGCCAATGGAAATTGCTCAGTCATACACATTGGCTTATAATGATGCCATGCGTTTTATGAATGTAATTCCCCCTGCTATTGAACCACGGGCAAGCGGACATATCATTGAACAAATTGAAATGATTTCGGAAATCATTCAAAATGGCTTTGCCTATGAAGTAAATGGTTCGGTTTATTTTGATGTGTTGCATTTCAATAAATCATACGATTATGGAAAACTGAGCGGCAGAATATTGGAAGACCTGATGGCTGGTGCGGGGAATGAAAGTCGGGAACTGGAAGGACAGGAAGAAAAGAGAAATGCGAACGACTTTGCACTTTGGAAAAAAGCATCACCCGAGCATTTAATGCAATGGTCCAGCCCATGGGGAAAGGGATATCCTGGTTGGCATATCGAATGCTCTGCAATGAGCAAAAAATATCTGGGTGAAGTTTTTGATATTCATGGTGGGGGAATGGATCTTTTATTTCCGCATCACACCGGTGAAATTGCACAAAGTACAGCATGTAGTGGAAACAACCCTGCGAAATATTGGGTGCACCACAACATGATTACCATCAATGGTCAGAAAATGGCAAAAAGCCTGAACAATGGCATTAAAGTACTGGAATTATTTTCCGGGGAACATCCCCTGCTGGAGCAGGCATACAGCCCTATGACATTGAGGTTTTTTATTTTACAGGCGCATTATCGCGGTACACTGGATTTTAGCAATGAAGCGCTAAAAGCTTCTGAAAAGGGATTACAGCGTTTGTTTAATGCGGCTAAACTCGTACATCAATTAGCTGTTTCAGATAAAAATGATTTTGATATTGCGGAAATCGAAAATGAAATTTACAACAGCCTGAATGATGATTTGAATACACCACAGGCCATTGCGCAATTGTTTGAAGCCGCGAGAATTGTAAATATTATTCACGATAAAAAGGGAACAATTAATGCAGAGAATCTGGCAAAATTACAGCAAATATTTCAGGTGGTTTTTAGTGAAATTTTGGGAATTTTGGAAGAATCATCAGAAAGCCACGATGCCTGGAATGGTGTAATGAAGCTGGTTTTGGATATTCGGCAGCAGGCAAAAACAGATAAAAATTTCGCACTAAGTGATTCCATTCGAAAAAATCTGGAAGCGCTGGGTTTTGAAATAAAAGATGGAAAAGAAGGAAGTATCTGGAATAAAAATTAACGCTTAATATTCCAGCGCAAATACATTCCTCCATTGAGAAAACTGCTGCTGGAATTATTGTTTTCCATCCAAACAGTAGCTGCTACAATGCGATAAGAACCATAAATTCCCAATTGCAAATTCCCAACAATATTTCTTTCAACAGAAAGTTGTAATGGAACCTGAAAATGCCGTCCCTCATAGGTTTCCGTAACATATTTCGGATCTGGTGTAGATTGAATTTTGTATTCTTTTTCTGATTCCACCACAATAAAACCAATTCCTGCAGAAAAAATTGCGGCAAAGTGTTTAGAATTTTGCATGAGATTATAACCCGCCATGGCATCAAAAAATCTGCAGCTGATAGTACCAAAAGTGTAGCCATTAGGTTGGCTTCCTTTATAGCCATAATAATGTGCCAAATCTGCGTGAAAATCGAATAAAACCGGTAATCCTTTTTCGCTGTATCTGGCCGAAAATCCCAATTCGTATGGCAATGGACGGTCATATACACCTTTGCTTTCTGTCCAACCCAGATATCGCCCAACACCAAAATTGGCTGCCACACTCCAATGCCCTTTTGGTTCTAATGGGGTTTCCTGGGAAAATGCAAAATTGAAATTGCACACCAAATAAATAATGGCAACGTATATTTTATTTTTCATTTCGTTACAACAAATAAGCAAACCGGAAATTAAATTGTAGCAAGGAATCAAACCACTTGTTGGTCCAAATAGCGGAATTTAAGACATCAATATCATCGGTATGTTCATAGAAATATTTGGCCTGAATTCCTATAACAGCACGTTGATTCATTTGCAAATTATATTGTAAACCAACAGGAATAATCATATGAATTCCTTCATAAGTTTCTTCAACGGTTGAGCCATGTGCCGGATTAGAAATGCGTTGGTTACTCATCCAATCATAAAGCGAATCGCGACCATCGAGGAAAAGTGCTTTGGAGTGAAAATCAGCAATCCCAATTCCGGCGAGCAGGTACAATTGGGTATGTTTTTTTTGAATTCCGGAAAGCAAATTCCAACCCAAAGTAAAGTCCATTTGAAGGGATTTGGAAGTAAAGGTAAAATTCTCTTTTTTTAAAAAAGCATTAGAAAAAGCATCAAATTCCAATTGGTTTTCATATTTACTTCCTGCATATTGCAGGTAATCGAAACTCAGGCAACCACTAAACTTATTCCCAAATTGTGCCTGAAAAAATGCACCTCCACCGGGAGCGAATTTTGGTATTTTCGTTTCACCCAGGATAAATCCGGAATTGGTTTGTACCCCGCACATCCATGTGGTTTTATGTGGCTGAGATAAAAGATAAAATGGAGTACATATAAAAATGAATAGAAATCTAAATTTCATGGTATTCAAATATAATTTTTCAATGCATTATTTGCATGTTGAATTTTCAACCTTGCTAAAAACAGATTTTTAGATGACAATTCTTGACGAGAGCTAAGAATGTGATTATTTCGCATCTTTATGCAACTTTCCATAGAACTCAAATGTAAATCACCGGAAGCCTGGCTGAATTGCGTGATGGAAAACTTCGATGATTTTTTGCTGGATCATGCCGATTGTGAGCGCAAAGCCAGCAGTATGGCTATGAGTTTTGTGGCCAAATACCCCGATAGAACCGACATTATTCCGGAATTAATAGAAACGGCATTAGAAGAGTTGGAGCATTTCAGAGATGTGTATGCACTCATCCTAAAACGAGGAGGAAAACTAAAGGCTGAAATGGATGAAGATCCCTATATCAAACAAATGCTCGCCTTCTGTCGTACCGGCAGAAATGAACGTTTTCTGGACCGAATGTTACTGGCAAGTTTGTTTGAAACACGCGGTGCAGAGCGTTTTAAATTGATATGGGAACGCTTGCCCGAAGATTCAGATGAGAAGAAATTCTTCCATCGCTTATGGGCTTCAGAGGCCAAACATGCACATCTCTTCGTAAAAATGGCTTTGGGCTATTTTACCGAAAAAGAAGTTTATGAAAGGTTGGACGCATTCGCTACTGAAGAGTCGAGAATCATAGAAAACCTGCCCATCAGGGCAGCACTTCACTGAGACTCTTTCACCTGCGTTTTTTTATCCCGAAATTTCAAACCATGCCAGCAAATCTCAAATATTTGAGAAAGCTCCTCAACAGGAAACTTAGTTTCAAAAATGATTTCGTATTTAATGACAGAAAAAATATTCTGATAAATAATCTGCAACATCAGTTTGGGATCCAGGTTTCGCAATGTTCCTTTTTCGATTCCCTGATTGAGAAAATGAAAAACTTCATTGTAAAAGACCCTGCTCTCACGAATACTGTTGTTGGTTACAGAATATCCTGCTTCGGATTCCTGAATAAAGTACATCTCTGTGTACTGTTTGGTGAAATGCTCGTACC
Organism: Bacteroidota bacterium; assembly: GCA_018333525.1. Lineage (GTDB taxonomy): Bacteria > Bacteroidota > Bacteroidia > NS11-12g > UBA955 > JAGXTF01. The sequence continues at coordinate 130,740 of JAGXTF010000090.1, forward strand.
AGGCGGTTACAAGCGCTACAAATCGGTTTTTGAACAGATCGTCACCCTTAATCGCTTTTGCTCCCACTTGCGCTGCGCGCTTGTGGCAATACAGGAAGGTCTCCTGCAGCATCATGTCTTTGGAGGTGAAATAATGATAAAAAGTGCCTGCAGCTATACCAGAATCTTTGGATAGCTGACCCATGGCAAGGCTGTGTACGCCTGTCTTTCGGATCATGTTCAATGCGGCTTTGAAAATTTTCTCTTTCTTTTCTGTTTTCATATTGTCATGGAACTGTCACAAATCTATGGTTTGTGTATACACCAACCAAGCGATTTCGTGCAAAGTTCAATCCAATTTGCATCATAATGCAAATCATAGTTTTGCAGGATTCTGAATGAATCGTGTTAAATAATTGAATATTAAATATTTAATGTCTTCAAAAGTGCTTAAATGTCCACTTTTGAATACCCGGGGAAATTATCAACGATGTGTTATTTAGGCGAAATTTCTCTTCAAATTTGAAACCTGTGCCCGGGAATTTCACTTTTTACACCCACCAATGCAATGGCCAAATTGCGCACTTTGATGAAAATGAAAGACGACATGCAATTGTGAGTTTGCGATATCAATCCGGCGATAGCATACATTTTACAGACGGCCTTGGAACCTTATTTGAAGGGATATTGGAGGAAGTGAGTAAGACTGCATTCACAGCCAAAATTGTACATGCGAAAACAACATCTGTAAGGTCCCAACTTTTAATGGTTTGCGGCATCATAAAATCCGGAGACAGGTTGGAATGGATGGTAGAAAAATGCACTGAACTTGGGGTTTCCGGAATTTACCTTGTTCCCACGACCAATTCTGAAAGGGTAAAAATCAATTTGGATCGCATGCAGAGAACTGCAATTGCAGCATTGAAACAATCTCACGGTGCCTGGTTGCCCGAAATCCGACAAATAAGTTGGAAGGAAGTGTTAGACTTAAAAGGTGAAAAATGGATTGCTGCAATTGCAGAAAATGCACAGCCGATTTCCAATTTAACTGCGCCTGAGGTTTGCCTGATTGGACCCGAAGGCGATTTTACGCAAACAGAAATTCAGGAGGCCATCCATGCCGGATATAAACCTGTAACACTTGGCAAAACCGTTTTGCGCACTGAAACAGCAGTGATTGCATTGGCAGCAAGTATTCAGCTGCGAACAGTTTCGGGATAAAATTTAATACTGTCTGTCATTCGCAGAATTACATTTGCAGTGTGAAAGTTCTATTGCTTGGTTCCGGTGGAAGAGAACATGCATTTGCCCAAAAACTTGCCCAATCTCCAAAGGTTGAAAAACTCTGGATAGCTCCGGGAAATGCCGGTACTGCGGCTTGCGGCGAAAATGTAAATATGGGTGTTTTGGAATTCGAAAAAATTTATGCATTTGCAAGGGAAAATCAAATTGATGTATTGATACCTGCATCTGAAGATCCTTTGGTGTTGGGAATTACGGATTTTATTCAGGCCAAAAACAAAGAAAACAATACAGCAATAAAAGTGGCCGGCCCATCAAAATGGGCAGCTCAGTTGGAAGGGAGCAAAGATTTTTCAAAGAATTTCATGAAAAAAAATGGAATTCCAACAGCTGCATATTTAACTGTAAATCAGGAAAATTTGGAAGCAGGAATTCAATTTCTGCATAGCCTCAAAGCCCCGTATGTGTTGAAGGCAGATGGTTTGGCTGCAGGAAAAGGTGTTATTATTACCAATGACCTTCAGGATGCTGAAAATCAATTACGGGAAATGATTTTGCAAAAAAAATTCGGAGAAGCATCCAGCAATGTGGTAATTGAAGAGTTTTTACACGGTATTGAGATTTCCGTATTTGCAATCAGCGATGGAAAGAGTTGGAAATTTTTTGGTTCTGCCAAAGATTATAAAAGAATTGGAGAAGGGGATACAGGGCTAAATACAGGTGGAATGGGTGCTATTAGTCCTGTACCATTTGCAGATGAAAAATTTATGCAAAAAGTGGAAGAAAAAATTGTAACACCCACTTTTAACGGATTGCAAAAAGAAGGTCATTCTTTTAACGGATTTTTATTTATCGGTTTGATGAATTGCGATGGAGAACCTTACGTTGTTGAATACAATGTTCGAATGGGAGACCCTGAGACAGAGGCCATTCTTCCCAGATTGCAAACAGACATGGGAGATTTATTCGAAGCCATGGTTCATTCAGATTTAGAGACGTTAAATTTGGTTTTTGATAACAGAACCGCAGTTGCAATATTCCTGGTTTCCGGCGGATATCCCGAAAATTTTGAAAAGGGAATTCGAATGGAAATCCCGGAATTTTCTGACAAAAATGTGCATGTATTTCATGCCGGGACAAAAAATGAAGGCGGGCAAATTCTGACCAATGGTGGCAGGGTAATAGCCTTGACCAACCTGGGAGAAGATTTGGAATCGGCCTTGCAAAACAGTTTGCAAATGGCAGAAAAAATAAAATTTGATGGCAGATATTTCCGGAGAGATATTGGCAGGGATTTAATACAATTTCAAAAGAAATATGCAAAACCAAACGGATAAAACAGAAACCAGTCCTGCGAAAAGCACCTGGCAATTGTTGCTGAGTTATTTTTTACGCGGATTAATTGTATTGCTTCCAATTGCACTTACTGTGGGCATTATAGCCTGGATTGGAAACGCAATTGGTTCCCTTTTGCATGTGGATACCGTGGGTTATAAACATCTCGCATTTTATATTATTTTTACTGTCATTGGAATTCTTTTGGTTGGTTTTATTACCAAAGGGGTAATTGCGCATCAGGTATTGGATTTTTTAAACGGAATTATTGAAAAAGCTCCCGGTTTAAAATTTATTTTTGGCACCACCCGCGATGTTACTGAAGCATTTGTGGGAGAAAAAAAGAAATTTACCGAGCCTGTTTTAGTGACTTTTTCTGATGGAATTTACAAGATGGGATTTGTTACCCAGAGAAACATGGATTCCATGGAAATGCCGGAGCATATTACGGTCTATTTGCCATTTTGTTATTCCATTGCCGGCGAAATGCTGGTAGTGCACAAATCTAAGATAACACCTGTAAAGCATGACAGCAGTCATGTGATGAAATTTGTAATTTCAGGTGGTGTAGTGGGCTTAGAAAAGGGCACACGGTAGGAAATGGGGAAAAATATTATCCCCCGCATTGCGTTATAGAGGGATAAATAGGTTTTTTTCGCAGTTCAGATATGCAATTACTCAGTCTTATTTTACAAACTACCACCACAGTGGTTGATAGTGCCGCAAAGACCGGTGCCGATACCACAGCAACCGAGCACGCCTCTCCGGATATTTTGTTTTTGATGTCCCAGGGTGGAGTAGTAATGATTTTTTTGGCCTTATGCCTGGTGATCAGCATTTACTTCATCATTGAGCGTTTTATTTATATCAATGGCAGAAGTAAAATTGATTACAACCTGATGAATGTGGTAAGAGACAATCTGAAGGATAATAAATTGGAATCTGCGCTCACCTATTGTGAAAGAACACATACGGCGCAAAGTCAGGTAATTGCCACGGGGTTGCGTTTTATTGGAAGCAATGTGCGTGAAATTGAAAGCGCTATGGAAGTAAAAGCCAATGTGGAACTGAGTGCCATGGAAAGCAACCTGAACTTTTTAAGTCTGATTTCCAGAATTGCACCTATGCTGGGGTTTGTGGGAACCATTTGGGGTGTAATTAATATTTTTTATTCCATTTCGGTAGATAACAATTTGAGTATTGGGGCAATCTCAGGTGGACTGTATGTGAAAATGGTTACCAGTTTTGCCGGTCTTCTGGTTGGAATTCTCTCTTATATTCCACACCAGTTATACCTCCGGAAAATTGACCGTTTTGACGAGAGATTGCAGGAACAAAAACTGAATTATCTGGAATTGTTAATTAAATCGAATATTTAAATTCAATCATTTCAATGAGGCACAGACGCAGACGGCGGGATGAAGCAGATGTAGAGACCAGTTCTCTGAACGACATTATGTTCTTTTTGCTGCTGTTTTTTTTGATTGCAAGCACATTGGCAAATCCAAATGTGATTCAGATCATGTTGCCAAAAGCCAAGGCTACCCAGCAGGTTACACCAAAAAATGTAACACTTACGGTAACCAAAGACCTGGAAGTTTATATCGATCAGGATAAGGTTTTATATGAAGACCTTTCTGCAAAATTGACCTCCCTGCGCGACCAATACAACGATCCCAAAAATAAAGATGCCGGTTTGGTAATTGTACTTCGATTGGATAAAGATCTAAAGGTACAGGACATGGTGGATGTGATGCAGGTCGGCGCTAACCTCGGTATTAAAATGGTGTTGGCAACAGACAAAAAAACCACCCAATAAGCGGTTGTATGAAAAGGGCCATTTTCTGGCTTTTCCAATTTTGTTTCATTTTTTTATGTTCCGCTCAGGCATCCTGGGAAACAAAGGTTTTACCCGGATTTCTGGTTCCGCATAACCCGGCCATGCAAAACCAAATGCGACATGTATTTGGTGTGGAAATCGGCAGGCAATGGCGAATAGATTCCGGCGGCAATATCGATCGAAGGCAACACCATCCGGTAGCCGGAACCGGATTGGTTTTCTTCAATTTGGGCAGTTCTGTAAATGGCCATGGTTATGCATGGAACGGTTTTTATGAAGCAGGAATTCCTTTGGGATCCAAAACATCCTTACGTTTTCGCCTTTCTGTTGGAATCGGTTATTTGGACAAACAATTTGAGTTGAATAACAATCGTTGGAACCGTGCAATCGGCAGCCATGTAAATGGTTTTATGCAGGCATTGGGTTATTTCGAAAGTCCTTTGGGAAAACGAGTAGATATGCAATTGGGGCTGGGCTTGTCCCATTATTCCAATGGAAATTGGGGCCAGCCCAATCTCGGAATTAATCTGCCTGGTCTGGTTTTGGGGCTTAAATACAAAGACAAGGGAACCCGTTATACCCCGACCAGGGCGCCTTTAGAGAACAAAATGGCCTGGGAATTTTCTTTCAGAGCAGGTAAACGTCAAATGAGTATTGACGATCCCAGAAATATTGTGAATTACCTGGTGGATGCGGTATGGAGCTATCCCCACAATGAAATACGCAGATGGCGCGGGGGAATTAATGTGTTTTACGATCGGACCTATCTTTTCGAAAAGTTTCAACCCATGCCGAAAGCAACACTGGGCAGGGTTACTGAAATTGCCATTACCGGCGGACATGAATACAAATTCAATAAACTTGGTCTGGTAACCGATCTTGGAGTATATATATACCGGCCCGACAGCAGGAAAAGGATGTATTACGAAGCAATTGGTCTCAGATATTATGCAACCAAAAACTTAATCTTCTTTAACAGACTTAAAGCACATCTTACCAGTGCAGATTATTTTGAATGGGGAATTACCTGGCAGATTCATGGGAAGAATGAAACCAAGCCGGGTTTTGTAAATGCTTTCCGCAGCTTTGTTTCTTTTTTTCAGCCTGTGGAGTAATTCAGAATTTCAACCATTTGGGAATGCGAAAGCCATGCCTGATGGTGTATCTGAAATACAGGGATTGAGAAAACTCCAGCTTTTTTACCTCCATATCATAATAAGGTTCCAGCCTGAAGTCGAGGTTTATTCCGGAATTTCCCAGTGGTTTTGTATAGACATACCGCAACATGATTAGCCTTCTGGTGCTGGCGTTGGCGTACGGATTTTCTGTGTTGAAATTGTTAAATACCGCATTTCCCAGGGGGGAATAAAATTCACGCGCATACCACCAACTGGCCACCACCTGGTGCCTGTGCAACATAAATCCGATATTGGACATACTTGCCCAGCCATTCTTAAATGGTTGTGACAAAGCAGGAGAATTGTCCAGGGAACCCAATGCAAAACCTTCCATAAACATTCCGGTTCCACTATCCCTGAACTTCATTCCCAAATGTAAACCTGCGGCCAAATTCACAACCGTCCTCAGGTGTGTGTTTAGGTTTAACGATTGTCCACCCTGATGGTATACAATAGCTTGAACAGGATTACTGAAAGTAATTCTTTTGGTAATTGCACGATAGGTATAGAAACTCTGACCAAAAACAATTTGTTCCTGCCTGCCCGGATCTTTTTGTGCGTTTTGTTTCCAGTTTAACCAAACATCATAAAAGGAACCACAAACCCTTCTGGTGGCCTGAAATCCATATTCAACGGGCTGCCGGATAATATTTTCGTAATTGAGCATGGGTTCAATAAGCTCATGGTTTACGTGGGGTTGAATATTTCCCAAATGGAAAGCCCATACATTTTTTTGGATATAAAAATGAAGCAGTGGATAGGCATGACTAATAAATTTTGGATCTCCGTAATCCTTTTGCAGTAGGAGTCCGCCACTTAACAGGAATTTGTCATTCAGGCGGTAATGCAATTGTGCTTTGCCCTGAAAGCCAAACAGGGTTTCACCCGGATTGATGTTGTTAAAATATTCGTTGTTTTTGAGGTATTGTAAAGCTTCTAAAGAGATCCCCACTTTAGCGGATTGCATATAACGCTTGTCCAGGAATGTGCGGTTATACAGCTGAGCATGCACAGTGGAAATTGTAAAAAAGAAAAGAATGGAGATTCTGAATCGCACAAATGCGAAAATAAGCAAAAGCCTGAAGCTTAAATATTATCTCCGCGCAGACTGCGGTAATGTTTGCGAGCCTCAGGTTGTAACAGGCTTCCGGGAAAATCAAGAACAATTTTGCTGAAAGCTTTCATGGCTTTATCCTTATCGTTTAATTGGTTTTCGTAAAGCATTCCCATTTGAAACCAGGCATTGTCTGCCAGTAAATCATGGGAAAATGCAATTGCCAGAGTTTCATATAAATCAGCGGCATCCTGATATCTTCCCTGTTTTTCACGAATACCTGCACGCACAAATAAAATATCATCGCTCAGGGTATGCCCGGGATATAAACTGGGGATGGAGTCCAAAGTTATTTCAGCTTCCTCCAGCTTGTTTTGCATTAACAACAACTCTGAGCGCGCGAATAATTCCAGCGCATGGTAATTGCTGTCTATGCCCAAATTCTCGCTGATTTTCAAAGCCAGTTCTATGGCGTTGTTGGCGATCAATTGTGTAGTTGCGCCTTTCAACACATCCAATTGAATTTTAGACCAGTTAAAATCTCCGCGGAAATAACTCAAACGCGCACGGCGGTATTTGGCTTCCTGCCCGAGTGGATCTTCCGCAAAATCCATTTCCACCTGGGCGTATAAAAGCTCGCTGCTCCAAACATCTTCTGAAATTACATAGGCATCACCCAATTCCAATTTTGCAGCGGCCAGAGTTTTTATGCGAATTCCCGGACTCGCAATAAATGCCTCCAGTAGATCAATGGCTTTTTCAGGTGTATGTAAATATCCGGTATATAAAGTAGCCAGGCGGTGTACACTTCGCCATGAATAATCTGAGTATCCGCGCTCCGCGAGATAATTCAAAAAATCCTTTTCCAGCAAATGCATTTGTATGGTATCTGTAACTGCATTGGTAACCTGAATGTATCTGGTTTCCAACAAGCCACCTACAGCTGCATGGTAATTTTCTCCACTTTTACCAAGGTCCCGAACGTATTCAAAACATTTTATAGCAACATCCCAGGCATCGTTATTTACGCACATTTCACCCAGTTCTATCACCCTGCTGCCGCCCTCTTTCAATCTTTTGTCTAAAGCCTTTGTTTGAATAAATGCTCCATTCCAGTCTTTTTGTTTGATGAATGTCCATTTCAACAAATCGGTTAAGGCATAGTTATCGGGCATTTTCTGAATATTTCTCAAAAGCACTGTGCGGAGAATAATAAAATCCATGCTGTCGGTAATATTCATTTCAAACATCATTTTGGATTGCTCGTATGGCAAGCCTGAATTCAACACCAGATTCACGTATTTTTCTATACCCCTGGTTCTGTTCCCTGTTTGCATATACAATTGCGCCAATTGGCTGCTAAAATCCGTTAATCCTTCAAATGTGGTTTCTCCTTTTTCATACACTTTTATAGCATAATCAAATTTGAGTCTCCTTTGAAAAGCCGCTGCCGTATTGGGGTATTCGTTGTAATCATTCCCCAAATCTCCAATAATATTCAAATACGTTTTTTCAGCTTCTTTAGATTTGCCTTCTCTTTCCAAAACATATCCTTCATCCACTTTAAACTGGGAAATTCTCGGGATTTTTTTAGCTCTTTTTTTGGTTAGTTTTAAAGCTTTATCATAATATTTTAATTCCAGCATGCAATCCAGATAACGTTCGTAGAGAGCCAGATTGTCTATTTGTTTTTCGCTGAGGTCTTCATAAAGGGGTAAAGCGAATTCGTATTTTTCTTCCAGAAAATACTGGTTCGCAAGTTTTTCATCCTGCGACTGTGCCTGAAGATTCGCTGTAAAAAGAATCCATGACAGAAAAAGAAAAAAGTATTTCACCGGGTTCAAAACATCAAATATAACGCCACAAACTTTGCAATGTTCTGTTAAAATACAATTTTGACGGAAGAAGTAAACGGATTGGATCGAATTTTAGAACAAATTCACATAGTTCTCCGGCCTGGAAGACTGATGCCAGTGGTGGTACAATCCTTTGCAACGACTTCTGAAAGGGAAAATTCCGTATTTGTAAAAACGGAAAAACAAATCCCAGTCTTCCTTGCCCCAGCTCTGAATTTGCTCATCGTATAAACCGGTTTTATCCAAATTGTTTTTGTAGGTCGAAAACAATCCTGTTCCTGCCGACAACCATTTCCATTCGGGTTTTGTATCTTCCAGCTGCCATTGGCATATGGGGAACCAGGCCGTTTTTTTGGTGGTATTTCTGCGAATGGTTTGTACAATATTTTGTGGAAGGGTAATATCTGCATCGCATACAAAAACCAGATTTCCTTTGCTGTTTTTTATTGCCCTATTAAATGTTTTTGCTCTCGTAAAGGCGGAATTTTCAGAATGAAATATCAATTCTCCTTTCCAAATTTCGCGAATTTTATTTTCAAGATCCGGAATATCGTGGGAATTGCAATCTGCTATACTCAATGCGAGTTGATCCGCCTGTTCTGCTTTGTTCATGCTGGTTACCAGATAATCCAAAAGATATTGACCTCGATTTTTAACACCCACACAAATCCATATTTTTTCATTTTTTATTGGAAATATTCTGTGAAAAAATAAAATGAAAATTCCTGAAATATCCGTAAAAATAGTAGACCAGCCCACCCATTTTCTTTGTGGGGATTTCAATAGGAACCAGGCAAGTCTTTTCAGCATCAGCGCCTGAAAACAATGTAATTGGTATCGGGTGGATCGATTTGATTTTCTCTCAGAATTCGCGCAATTTGGCCCCTGTGATAATGGTTGTGTGTAAGCACATGAAAGAAGATGTCTTCTGCAGTATTGATATAAGCATCGCCGATGGTATTTACATATGAAATTTCCTTAAATAGGTCCATATTTTCCAATATATGGATGCTGGTGTCGAAATTGTTTTTAATTACTTTTTCCATATCAGAAACAGGTATGCGTTCCCAAACTCCATACATTCTTTCTTCTCCGGTAATTCTGATGTTCCAGATATGATGTGCGGCGATAATATGGCTGAAAAGTTTTAGAACATCGTCGGGTATATGGCCCAAATTATTTTCAATTACAGACAATACTTTTTTGTTGGAATTGAGGTCATATTCTAACCAGAGTTTGAGGGAGGAAGACAGATCAGCCATGATGCAAATTAATCACATTTCCGGTATCTCTACGCTTTTATGTGCCATCCTTTTCAATGGACGAATGCAAGCAATGGTAGCCAGTAGTATGAGAAATGCTCCCAGCAACATTGGTGCCCCGGGCAAAATTACCGTCGTTTTGGAAGAAGTAAAAAATGCAAACAGACTGTTCATAATTAAGGGTCCCAGAATGGATGTAATGGCAATTAAGGATGTTGTTCCACCGTTCAGTTCTCCTTGCTGGTTTTGTGGAACCTGAGCTGCCATTATTCCCTGCAAGGCGGGCCCTGATATTCCACCAAGGGTATATACTGCAATAAATGACATCATCATTGCCGTATTGGTTGCAAGTGCGAATAATAACATCCCTACAAAATATAGAAAAAAGCCAACGATAATAGAGCGCACTTCTCCCAGTTTCGGTACAATTAACCGTATCAAAAGCCCTTGCACTACTGCTATCATTACACCAACCACAGCGAGTGAAATACCAATCATAGCCTCGGACCATTTGAATTTATACGTCGTATAAAAGGACCAGTTACTCTGCACTGCGTGAGATGCCAGATACAATAAAAACATCGGAATCATCAAAGAAAGAACGGTTGAAAATTTCGACATTTGCATCAGGGAACCTACAGGATTGGCGCGTTTGAGCTGGAATTTTCTGCGGTGTTCATGATCCAGACTTTCCGGAAGTAAAAAGAAACAAAGTGCTGCATTCACGAGTGAAAATCCCGCAGCAATCCAGAATGGAATTCTTGCGCCAAACATTCCTGCAACACCGCCTATAATGGGACCTAAAATAAATCCAATTCCGAAAGCCATAAAAATTAAACCAAAATTCTGAGAACGATTTTCATCGGTGCTGATATCCGCGATATAAGCGCTGGCGGTGGTAAAACTGGCTCCACAAATTCCTGCGAATATTCTGCCGATAAATAGCAATTCAATGGTTGGTGCTACAGCATGAAATACATAGTCTACACCGAGTCCGATGAGTGAAATAATCAACACGGGTCTGCGACCGAATTGATCGCTGAGTCCGCCCATAATTGGTGCAAATACAAACTGAGCTGCAGCGTATGCAAAAATTAAAAAACCGCCCCATTGTGCAGCTTCGCTTATTCCCATATGACCAACCTGGCCAATGAGTTTGGGAAGTATTGGAATGATAATTCCTATACCGATGGAATCGATGAGAAGGGTAATAAAGATGAGTGTAAGACTTCGACGTTGCATATTGCAATAATAAAAAGGGGATCTCTATTTTGGCGCAAAAAATAAAAATAATTCTGTTAAATAATTTATCAAATTCAGGTACAATAAGTGAAAGAATGCATGAATAATTTTTTCAAATGAGATTGTTTGAATTGTTTGAATCGGCTTTTTGGGAGAAATGTATTTGTTTGTCATCATTTTTGCTTTGCCTTCGGCGCAAAAATAGACGCCAAACAAATACAAAAAATTTTATTAGCCCCGGGGTTGAAACCCCGGGCTAATAAAATTTGACCCCTACGGGGTCAGGCATCTATTGAAAATTGGCGTTTTAATCGAAGCATACAAATGTGACAATGGTTACCAATAATACCTGGGAAATAATCCCTGCGGCCCGGGATGGCCCATTAGAGAAATTGCGTATGAAAACAAGATGGCCATTTAAGGCCCATGCCAACTGGCATGGGCGAGCGGTAATCCGCAAATAGTGAGTGCAAGGCGTCTGCAGTTTTTGCCATAGCAAAGAGACTATACCGCGTTGCGGCCCTTCGCAAAAACCTTTGACGCCTCCGAAAATGGCCATTGTAGTTTTCAAGCAATTTGTCTGAAGGGCCTAGCCTTTGGTTACACCTTTGGGCAACCTGTCCGAACCGGAACGGGCGGATGCCAAAGGTGTTGAAATAATATTTAACTCCTTCGAGTTCTTGCGTCTCAAAGAAAATTGATGTTTCAACCGGAGAATTAAAAAAGCATCAACTGTTTCTATTTTAATTGGAGAAAATATCCCTGCTGCCCTTGGCCTTTGATTGTACGGACATATGCCAAAGGTGGAAAAAATTCAATTTGCAATAACAAAATTTTTAAAATAAACACCCTTTAATTTCTAATCCTGATTTTCGCTTTCGCGAATAATCCTCGCAATCCGCTCTGCGGTTTGCTCATTGGTGAGCTGCTCCCGCAGCCGGTCTACCATAATTGGAAAGGCAAGAGGAGTGGGCTTTTCAGGATGTGTAATAACCAATTCCATCCCTGCTATTTTTTCCAGCGCTTTGCGCAATCGCTGCTCTTCCAACTGATAATAAAGCGCTTCTTCTTCGGCTTGTTTTAACAACAAATTATTGGGATCATGATCGCGAAAAACTTCATAAAAAAGTCTGGAATTTGCCTGCAAATGTTTGCTTCTGACCTGCTTGCCAGGAAAGCCTTTAAATACCAATCCGCTAATGGTTGAAATTTCACTGAAACGCCTGCGAACCATTTCACTGTAATTGGTGCTGTTTAATAAATCTGCAATCAGATTTCTGGTGCTGAAAATATCTTCTTCCAATCCTTCTTCAAATGGTATTTCGGTTGCGCTCAACAATTCAAATCCATAATCATTCATGGCAATGCTGAATGTGTTTCTGGAAATATTGCTTAACCGGTAAGCGAGAAGCATTGCCAAACCTTCATTTACCATTCTTCCTTCAAATGGAAAAATAAAAATATGATGCCCTTCTTCTGTTAAATGGCTCTCAATTAATAACTCATTTTGACGCGGAATTCTGCTTCTTTCTTCCTGCAATTCAAATAATGGTTGCAGTACTTTTAATTCCTTATCATCCAGTGTTTGATAATGGTGAATTTTATACCTTAATATTTCAGACAATTCCGAGGAAAGACTCATTCTTCCTCCCTGCCAGCTGGGTACAATGCCTTTCTTTTTTGTCACTTTCCGTACCATGGCAACAGGTCCGTCGGTACGCACCAGTTCCAATACTTTTCCCGCGAAAACAAAACAATCTCCGGGATTTAATCTGCTGATAAAATATTCTTCAATGGTTCCCAATTTTTGTCCGTTTAACAATTGCACAAACATGCTTTGTTCATGTGCAATGGTGCCAATACCAAGCCGGTGTTGCATGGCGAGTTTTCTATTGGTAACGCGATATTTTCCATCGATCCATTCTAACCGGTGGTATTCGTCATAAGAAGAAAGTGAATCTCCACCGGTATGCATAAAATGTAAAATCCATTTCCATTCTTCTTTGGTAATGGTTTGAAAACAATGGGTTTGTTTGATTTCCAAAAATGTAATTTCCGGATTAAATCCATCGCTTACTGCAAGTGTCATTAAATATTGTATCAGTACATCAAAAGCGCGCATTACCGGAATGCGGCTCTCTACTTTTTTTTCTGCAACTGCAGTTTTTAAAGCGGCTGCTTCAATCAATTCCAAACTATGTGTGGGCACGAACCAAATTTTACTGGTTTCTCCGGGTTGGTGGCCACTTCGTCCGGCCCTTTGCGCAAATCGAGCAACGCCCTTTGGACTGCCAATTTGAATGACGGAATCCACAGGTCTGAAATCCACACCCAGATCCAAACTGGATGTACAAACTACTGCTTTTAATTCACCAGCGTGCAACATTTCCTCTACCCATTTTCGTACTTCTGTTGTGAGGGAACCGTGGTGAATGGCCATTCTTCCGGCCAATGAGGGTTGTGCGTCCAATAGTCTTTGGTACCAAATTTCGCTCTGACTTCTGGTATTGGTAAAAATTAAAGTGGTATTGCTTTTTTCAATTACGGGGAGAATTTTAGGAAGTAGTGTAATTCCCAAATGTCCCGCCCATGGCAGTGTTTCAATAGAGTCGGGATAAACCGTTGTAATTTTTGTTTTCTTTTGAAAATTGGAAATTACCGTACAAATTTTTTCGGCTTCAGGTATTAAAATATCCCTGGCTTCATCCAGGTTTCCAATAGTGGCGCTAATGCCCCAACTGCGCATTTTCGGACAAATACTGCGCAACCTGCTCAGTCCCAGTTCTACCTGTACACCGCGTTTGCTGCCAATCAGTTCATGCCATTCATCCACTACTACACAGCCCAGATTTTTAAAGAAATTTTCATATCCTTTCGTGGCCAACAAAAGGTGTAAGCTTTCCGGCGTGGTAACCAGGCATTGTGGTTTTTCCGTTTGTTGTTTTTTGCGCTCTTTCAGATCGGTATCTCCGTTTCGCAGGGCCACATACCAATTGGCATCCAGGGAATCCGAAGCACTTTGAATGGCATCCCGGATATCGGCACTCAACGCTTTCAGCGGGGTAATCCACAAAAGAAACAAGCCTTTTTGACCATCCAAACGCATTTTGTGATCCAGAATTGCAGGCAAAGCAAGTGCAAAAGTTTTTCCGCTGCCGGTAGGTGCATTTAACAATCCATGAAAACCTTCAAAGTATTTTTCTGCACATTCTTTTTGAAAGGCATGCGCTTTCCAGCCCCTTTGGTGGAACCAGCGGGTATAATCGGATTGCCAATGCGTTTTGGTTTTCAAAATATCAATAACAGAAATTCAAATAAACCGGAAAACAGAGATATTTTGTACGGGATTTAAGAATAGTTTATGGGGTAGAATATTTTTGGGGAAAAGAGGGGAATTGAAATAACTAGAATATGTTGTTTCTAACCTGTTGTGCTATCTAAATACAATTACTGAATTTCAAAAATACATTTTTTTAATCCACCCTTTTGCCGAAAAGGGTGGAGCCCAAACTCTTAGCTGGCAAAGGCGCCATTTCGGTTTGAATTCAGCTCAGGTCGCTCTCAAGCTTGCGCCCTTACTCCGCTTCGCTCCGCACGGGTGACGCGACCTTTCGCGCGCTGCTGCCAGCTAAAGCCGAGCAGCAACATTTTATTGAAAATTTTATAATAGAAACAGCTTTTAACATTTAAATATACTATGATAAAATGCGTTCTTAATTTCATTTTATTAATATACGTTGCAACTCGGTTTCGGCCCTCCTGGAGAAAAAGAGTAGAAAAACAAGATGGAGGATTTGCCCTTCCGCACCGGAACGGTGTGCCTATGGCGCCACCCTTTGGGCGATGCCAAAGGTGGCAAATATAATTTGATAGCACAACACGTTGTTTCTATTTAAAAACAACATTATTGGTTTTATGCACGAATAAGATTAGTTGCGAACAATGAAAATCTATTATTTAGGCCGTATTAACACTAGTCAAAGTCTGAATTACTAAGGTTCTCTAATGCTTTTTGTGCGAGAAATCTAATATGATTCCATTCCGTTCTTTTCAAATCTTCTGGTTCCCAAAATGATTCGTCATCATTTGTCGTCATAAAAGTAAAATACTGGTTTATTATTTTAACAATTTCATAAACATTCCTTATATTTTTATTTTTTGGTGAATTCTCGATCAAATTATGACAAAACGGTTCAATATCTTCTGCAATCAAAGCAATCTCATCTATGGGCAGAGCATTTAGTAACTTGAGTTGTACAGGAGGTTTTTCAGCTAACAATGTTAAAGACTGAGTCAAGTAATCCTTTAATTCACTGTTTTTCATTTTATTGTCTTCAAGAATTTGAATGTTTTATGTCAAAAGCGCTTATAATTGGTTTCATTTATTCTGATTTAATTTTATTTGTTAGTGATGGCTCACAGGGAATATAGTTCATTTGTAATTTTAGCTTTTTGAATATTTCCAGGATTGTTTTATTGAAAATAATAACCCTATCACCTCCAAAAAAAGTTTCCTTTGTTTTCCAAATTGGGAATTTTGGAAGAATTTC
>JAGXTF010000091.1 GCA_018333525.1 Bacteroidota bacterium
TCAGAAGCAATATAGCACCGGTATTGCTATTTTCTCATTGTCTGGACTATGATTAAATTGATTTTTTGATTACCTATGATTTTGCTTACTGGTAATTTAGAGGTTCAATTTCTTAGATGTATACAAATCGTAATCAATGCAATTACTCAATCAGAAGCAAAATAGCACCGGTATTGCTATTTTCTCTTTGTCTGGACTTTGATTAAATTGATTTTTTGATTACCTATGATTTCGCTTGGTGCTAGGTTATTAGTTCAATTATAAAAATATATACAAATCGTAATCATGCCAATCATTTAATCAAAAGAATCACAGTCAGGATACGGTGTTTTTATTAACAAATATTCCAATTAACACGCGGCATAAAATATGGTATAAATATACCCCAATGTTTTTTCATTTCATTACCCGTTTAAACTCGAGGCTTTTTGCACCAAAATTTACCAACAAGCCAATGTGCATATTATACGCTTCGAGGTAATTGATTGCCTGAGCCAGATGCATATCTTCCAGGCATTTTACGGCTTTCAATTCCAGCATGATTTTACCTTCTACAAAAAAATCAACTCTTCGATTACCGATATGGGTTCCTTTGTAAAAAATCTCCATTTCATGTTCTCTGCTGAATGTTATTTTTTGTAAATGCATTTCCATGGCCAATGCTTTTTGATAGATTTTCTCCTGAAAGCCATTTCCAAGAAAGCGATGCACTTCCATGCAACATCCAATAATTCTCCCTGTCAATTCACTCTCAGGGTAACGCCTATTTACAAGTTCACTCATCGCGTTCAAATAAATAAATTATCTGTATACCAGATAAAAATCAACTAATATTAATCGATTAAGTGCGTTGAATTAATAAATTAATTATCGTTTTCCGTATACTTGTTCAACGGGATTATTTTCAATGATCCCTACTATGCGAAGTCTACATCCAATTTTACCATTCTGCGAATGGTTTTTTTATTTGTGCTCATCTGCCCTTGAGCAAGCTCAGAGGCGGATTTCGCACCAATAAAAATGCCCCTGCTTTACAGGGGCAAAAATTAGATGCTTTAGCGGACCAGTAGGGATTCGAACCCCAAACCTCTTGATCCGTAGTCAAGTGCTCTATCCAATTGAGCTACAGGTCCGTTTTAGGGCTGCAAAGATAAGCGATTAGATTAATTTTGCAAAAGGAAACTAAAAAACCTTACGGGAGCTCAAACTTCCTTATCGGACGCACCCTGTAATAGCGCCATCGGTCTGTTTTAATACTACTCCCATCCTTCATAGAAACTAAAATAGCATTGTCGTCATCATAGGCACTGGAACTCCAGTAATATTCAGGTCTAAGTTTTCCCAATCCTCTGCTTGCTAAATATTTATACATGGTATCTAGCTCATTTTTGGATGGCAAATACCATTCAGGCAGTTTGTTAAAATCGCCATAACGGCAGAAACCAGCAGCATTTATGAGGGAATAACACTTTGGACTTATATTGGTTGTATTTGATGGGCCATCTCCAAAGCTAAGGCCGGTTGTCATTGGTTGTCCACTGCACCCCCAGGGAAATAAAGAGTCGGTAAATTCCGGGCCAATTTCCAATCCGGTTTTTTTGTCCTTCATCCAAAAAATAATCCCTCCAGCCGGGCCAATTCCTCCGACAAAATAGTTCAATTGCAATGTCTCAAATTCAAGTTGGGCCTCTCCCCTTTTGCCCGATTTTAACTGGAAAAAGGGTCGGATCAAATACTTGGTTTTAGGCTGTAAATTTTGGATTTTAACGATGTAACCGGTATGTCCGGTATCTACAAATACGACCGAATCTGTATTGTTAGGCAAGATGCTTTTTGTCCAATAAAGTCCTTGTGAAACCAAAGTATCCAACGAATCCATTTCAAATTTTACTTCTATGATAACACTGAAAGAATCAATATCAATTGTCTTAACAGAGGTAAAACCGGTATGCGGAAATCTACCATCAGGTGGTATTTCACAATCCCTGCATCTTTTGTCGCATGTTAGTCCCGAAATTAAAAAGACACATAAAATATAAATTATCGTTCTAAAATTCATAAATATTAATAGTAAAAATATTTCAATTTATTCTTGTATCAAAATCAATTACCTCACCAGCGTAAAACTGCCACTTGCCGTTTGCTGCTCGTGGTTGAAGGGGCCGTTGGAGTATGTATAGTTTACATAGATGATGTAAACCCCATCCTGCGCATTAGCATTCATATAAGTACCATCCCAGCCCGGACTCTGCAAATCGCCTTTGTATACCAGCTCTCCCCAACGGTTGTATATGAGATACTCCATCTTGTCCAGATTGAACACTACAGGCTTGTAACGGTCATTGATATTGTCTCTGTTTGGAGTGAATGCAGTGGGTAAAAAGAAGCGGCAATTGATATCCCGGAATTGCACGTCAATGGTGTCTGATTTCGTACCACACATATTACTCACGGTTACCCAATATCTTCCCGGTTGTGTGATGCGAATTTCCGGACTGTTGTTTCCTGTACTCCAGATGTATTTGCTACTGAAAGAATTTAATTTCAAAAACAAAAATTCCTGTTTACACAAGGCAGTGTCGTTGCCGATATCAGCTACCGGTCCCGGATAAACCTTTGTCAATTGGGTGCTGCTGTCTGTGCAGCCATTTACAGTTACAATATATTTCACAGTATCATCCCATAAAATTTGCGGAATGTAATTCGGGTCTGAAATATTGTGACCAAAATAATTTCCCCCTGCAGTTAAAGGTTGAAATAAATATGGACCTGTATTCTGACAATAAAATTTATCCAGTTTTTCAAAAGTAGGATCCGGCATTGGCTTTACATACACAAGCCTGGTGCTGGTATCCATGCAGCCTCTCAGAGAACTCGCAATTAAAGTAATTGTTTTATACCCGGCACTTTTGAAAACATAATTGGCAGTTTTGGTGGTTTGTATATTTTCACTATTAATATCCCAATAATATTGGTTTACTCCAAATGAATCAAAACTGTTGTCTGTGAATATGTAATTATTCTGAAACAAACATTGCGCAGAATCGTTGTAATCAAACCAACCGGCAGGTTTCGGATACACCCTGATTAAATTGGAAAAACTATCCGTGCAACCACTGTCCGATGTAGTGGTTAACTTAATTTTATAGCTTCCTGCATTCGGATAGAAACTTCCTGTCACATTTTTATTATCGAAATTTCCATTACCCAAATCCCAGAAAATACTTTGAATTTTTCCCGCTGCAATTTTACTCGTATTGGTAAAAATATAATTCTGCTGATTCTGACACTGGTCGCTGTCATTGGTGATAAAAGATGCACTGGCATTGGCAAATACGCGCAAAGATTTATCCAGAGAATCCATGCAGCCATAATTAGTAGTGGAAATATTTCGCACCAAATAATTTCCAAAATTGGAATACAAATGGGTGGTATTGTTCTGATTAGAAATCTGGTTATCTCCGAAATTCCATTGTGTTTGGAAAGTGCCAGATGCCAGAGTTGTAGTAGTGGTAAATATAAAATTCTGATCGTTAAAACACTGGGAAGGATCGTTTATTGTAAAGTTCGGAACCGGCATGGCACCCACAATCACAGGAATTTCGGCACTATCTGTACAACCGAGATCCGATGTTGCTTTTAAACCTATATTGTAATTTCCATGCAACCCGTATGCATAGGAAATATTATTCGTTGTAGCAGAATTTCCATCTCCCATGCTCCACAAATAAACAAGCAAACCATATTTAATTTTTGAAGTATTGTTGGAATTAAACTGATTTTGTCGTAAGCACTGAATGCTGTCATCTAATGAAAATAAAATTGAAGGTTTGGGGTATACCGTGAGCGTGTGGTAAACAGAATCCATGCAGCCTTTATCACTGGTTTCTATTAGTTTTACTACATAACTGCTGTCCAATATATAATTATGGGTTACATTTTGATTGCCATCGATATTGCCATCTCCAAAATTCCATAAATGAAACAGATTGCCGGAAGTGATGTTGCTGTTATTAGTGAAAATAAAATTCTGTGCATTCACACATTGGCCTGTGTCATTTATAATGAAAGCGACCTGCGGCATCGGGTGCACGATAATGCTTTTTATTATTGTATCCGTACAGCCATTTTCGGACAGCGCTGATAACTGTATGAAATATGTTCCGGGATTGGTGTATCTGTGGCTTGGATTTGTTTGTATATCGTATTTGTTATCTCCAAAATTCCATACAAAAGCCATCGTATCTTTTCGTATTTTACTGGTATTTGTAAAAACATAAAAATTCTGTTGCAGGCACTGGTCGCTGTCGTTGGCAGCAAATGAAACCGTTGGAGCTGAAAATACTTCCACCTTTTTTGAAAGAGAATCCATGCAACCAAATGCAGAAGTTTGAACCAATTTCACGATATGAAAAGTATCCGTATTAAAATTGTGCAACCAGGGAGAAACTCCTGCATTGGAATTATCGTCACTGCTCCAATTTCTGATTAAATTTCCATTTGCGATATAACTGTTATCTGTGAATATAAAATTCTGTCTGTTAAAACACTGATCGCTGTCATTCACGCTGAAACCTGTAACCGGCATGGGATACACATCGACCAAATGTGAACTTGTATCTGCGCAATAGAAATCGGATGTTGCAATTAATTGTACTTTAAATTGCCCGTGTTTTAAATAAGAATGCGAAGGCGTCTGTAAAGCACTGGAATTGCTGTCGCCAAAATCCCAGGCATATTGCATGACCCCGCTCGAAATAATGCTGTTATTGTTGAAATCAAACCGGTTCTGACGCAAACACTGCGTGCTGTCGTTCATTCCGAAAATACTCGCCGGCATTGGATACACTTCTATATTTATTCCTGTTGAATCCGTGCATCCATTGGTACTTATTGGTTTGAGTTTTACGGTATAAGTTCCGGGTGTGGAATAACTGTGATTCACCGAACTCCCTGTTCCATAATTTCCATCGCCATAATTCCAATTGTATATCAAAGCACCACTATCTATAGTGGTGTAACTGGTAAAGGTGAACTGGTTTTGGCGAAAACACTGGGTACTGTCATTGATTCCAAATGAAGGATATGGTTTTGCAAAAACACGAATCGTTACAGATGCAGAATCACTGCAATTTTTATCTGAAATTTCCGTAAGCCAAACTTTGTAATTTTTTGGATACAAAAATGTTTTAGAAACAACGGCATTGTTGTCTGTAGTACTATCTCCAAATTTCCATTTCCGTATAAGTGATCCTGAAACAATATTGCTGCTGTCTGTAAAAATAAAATTTTGATTGTTAATACAGGAATTCATAGCATTCACCAACAATTTCATCTGCGGCATGGGATACACTTCCATGGGCTTGGTGATAGAATCCATGCAGGTATTGGAAGAAACCACCACGAGTTTTACGCTGTAATTTCCCTCTGTAGCGTATGAATGGGTGGCGTTGGTGCTGCTAGCTGAATTTCCATCACCCATGGTCCAGGAGTGCGTTATAATGCCATTTGCAATGCTGCTGGTATTGTTCCAGTTGAATCCATTTCCACGCAAACACTGGGTGGAATCATTTACAGTAAATCCGGCTTTTGGATCCGGATATACTTCCAAAGCCTTTTTTATGGAGTCTATACAACCCTTGTTGCTGGTTGCATGCAAGGCAACTGTATTCAAACCAAAATTGTTGTAAATATGTGTAGGGCTTGTAGTAGTTGAATTCTGTCCATCCCCAAATTTCCAGTTGTAATTTAAAGTGCCATAAACTATAGTTGTATTATTGCTAAAAATAAAACTATTTCCTTTCAAACATTGAAGAGAATCGTTAATTGCAAATGCAGGTTTAGGCATTGGATACACCGCAATCCATTCTTCCGCAGTATCTCTGCATCCTTTGTTGGAAGACAATATTTGTCTGAATAAGTAAGATCCGGAATCTGCATAATGATGTTGCGTATACGCCGCTGAAGCTGTATCCCCATCACCAAATTCCCAAAGGATTTCATAGCTTCCTTCATTAATAAATCCTTTATCTGTGAACTGAAATAAATTGGTACTTTCACAATGTTCAATTACATCCAATTGATATTTTGCCTGTGGTTCATACATCACATTTACGGTATCGGAAATGGTGTCTCTACAGCCAAAATTACTCACAGAATAGAGTCTTACTCCATATGTTCCAACATTGGCATATATATATTCCACAACAGCAGTATCGGCAGTATCGCCAACATCAAAAAACCATTTGGCAAATACAGTTCCGGATGAGATAGTGCTCGAATCTGAGAAAATAAATCGATGGTTGGTAAAACATTGATCCGGATTGTTGATATGAATTTTGGCAACAGGATTTGGATAAATCTGGATAGTTTTCTGTGTAGAATCCATACATCCTTTTACCGTTGTCGCAATTAACCGAATATTATAATTTCCGGATGGATTGTATACATGGGAGGGGTTCGTTAGAGCAGAAGTATTCCCATCCCCAAAACGCCAGAGGTAATTGCTGATACTTTGCTTTCCCGTTGTTGTATTCTCCATACTTGCTGTTTGATTTGCACAAACATTTTTCAATGTAAAATTGGTTATAGGTTTGCTGAATACCAACACATTCCGTGTAGTGCTGTCACTGCATCCTGCCACATTGGTTACGCGTAATTTTACCGTATATGTAGTGTCTTTTGGAAAAATATGATTTGGATTTTTTTGGTTGGAAATACTTCCATCACCAAATTCCCATCTCCACAAATAAATGCGGTCGTTAAATGCAAAACTGGAATCTTTAAAAGTGTTGGCATTACCGAAACAGGCATCTGAATACCCGAACCATGGAATAGGTGCAGGCGAAACCATAATATTCCGAACGATCGAATCTTCACAACCATGGTCGCTGGTAATTCGCAAAACAATCCTATAATTTCCGGTATCTGCATATGCATGTACAGGATTAATAGAATCGGAAAAACTTCCATCTCCAAATGCCCAGAAATAATTGGTAATACTCCCACTTTGCATGGTTGTAATATTTTTAAAACTGGTTGTACCTGTTGCGCAATTCGTACTCCAGATAAAATCCGGCTTTGGTAATTCCCAAACAGTTACAGATTTGTTTACTGCTACACTGGTATCGGGATAAATAGCATCGCAAACTCTTGTTACTCCATTCTGCGTAAATGAACCCCGTGCTATCAAATGCGGATAAAATGTACCAAAACCTTTGTAATAAAATACCACGTTGGTATCCATTTTTGTTCCAAAAGAACTGTTTAATTTATCACCAAATTGCCAAATCCACTCCGTTGCAAAAAGACTTTCATTTTTAAATTCAATTCTAAGTGGTTCGCATCCAATGGTATCACTTAAAATACTGAATTTAGATTCCGGACCAATTACCACAAGATTTTTAGTTATGCTATCCGTACAACCAAAAGAATTGGTAACTTTTAATTGTATTTGATAATCACCTGTTGCAAAATATCTTTGGGGATTACGAACCTGACTTTTGGGATAATTATTGCCGAAACTCCAATCGTAATATTTAATATAATCACCGGCCATTCCCTTCATCACACTGGAATCCACAGTCGTTGCCGTTGCTGTAAATTTCACACTTTGCGGACACAAAACACTGTCTTTGGGAAAAGTAAATCCCGCATAAACTCCTGAAACATTTACCACATATAAATTAGATAGTGTATCTCTACAACCTGCACTATCTTTTATTGCCATGGATATTTTATAATTGCCGGGATAATTATAACTTAAGACAGGATTTGGCCCAATATTTTGAAAACCATTTCCATCGCCCAAATCATACCAAACCAATTCCTTTCCGGCTGCCGCCCTGGATGCATCGCTCCAGTATGGATATGAATAACCCCATCGGGAATTATAGCGGTTATTTTCCTGAATTACAAAAGTGTCGTTTACACATTTGGTATTGTTGCTGATCGTAAAATTCTTATCCACTCCCACACTTATCCATAATGCCGTATCACCGACACAACCTTTGGGATTTACTACGGTCAGATGTACATAATAACTTCCCGATTTGTTATAGGTATGTTTCTTATAAGAACTGTCTGTGGTTACCAATGTGGAGCCATCTCCAAAGCTCCATTGGTATTGGGTTCCGGCAGTCTGATTGCTGTCTTTCAGAAAGAAATAAAATGTGCTGTTTTTACAATAATATTTGGAAGAATCATAGGAACTGGAAAATAAAGGACTCATATGTGGCACATGAATAATTTCATGAAACCATCCGGTATCCCTGCATACTTTTCCCAAGGTATCATAACCATTCTCTACAATTAATCCTATGGTTACATTTCCATTGGAATCTCCTGCATATGGCTCATATGGATAGGTATTGGAATTGGAATTGTACATCCAACCCGAATCAAAATTACCGCTCTTTCTTGCGGCCAGAGAATCCCACATTACCCAGTATGCATATTTCAAACAGGTAGGTTGTGGAATATTATAATTAAATGACAGGGTTTTATATATTTCCGGCCCGGGACATGGAGAGGTATCTGATGGGAAAAATAATCCTTTTGCCTGAGGAGCCATTAGTGGAATAGGATAAGTTATGCTATCCGAACAACCGATAATGGTGTCTTCCACTACCAATTTCAAATAATAACATTGTTCCTTCCCTTTTTGATACATGTGATGGAATTTGAATGAATCCAGGGAATACCGGCAATTCATTCCAACGTTCTGGGTTAATTTGCTAATTTGTGTACATTGTGGCCCATAACCATCCCCGGCATCCCACCGTACGTTGGCACCTTTGTTTCGAAAAAGCAAACTGCTGTTTTGCACATAAACCGAATCTTTTATCTGGCACTGAAATCTATTCGTAAATCCACTTGCAACCGCCTGCGGACCATGCACAATTATGGAGTCCAGCTGAAGAAAACTATCACACCCATTTTTGCTGATTAAAACTACCGGAATATATTTTCCAACCTGATTATAAGTCATTGTGGTTGTAAAAGTGTTTCTGGGCAATCCCAGCCCCAGATTCCAGTTGATGGTTGCACCGCTGATCGGTGTTTGTTTGAAAATAAAATAATTGTTGCTCTTGCAAATTCCTCTGGAAGAGTCCAGATGGGCATCTACTGTATAATTGGTATTCTTAACCGGTTGTGTTGCAATAAAACTGTCTACACATCCATCAGAATTCTGAATCCATAATTTCACATTAAAACTGCCATCTGTTTGGTAAGTATACGTCAGATTATTCCAGGTAGAATTGTTGGAATTTCCATCTCCAAAATCCCAACGGAACAGATTTACTTTGGGTGGTGACTGATTGCTGGTATTGGTAATGAAAATTTTGGTTTTGAAACAACCGCCAGATGTGGTAAAGGTGAATTTGCTTTCTATTCTGGGATGTATGAGTACTGCCTTTGATTTGGTAAGCGTTGCAGTACAATTATTCGAATCTATTAATTCCACTGTAATGCTATAAATACCACCAAAAATATCTGAATAGGAATGGCAGATATTATAATTGTTTAAGGGTGTAAAATCATCTACATATCCATCATCAAAAAAAACGGAACGGTATTTTATTTTCTGATTGGTATTGGTAATTTGAACACAAACATTATTTCCGGTAAAACACTGGGTATCTGAAGGAATATCAAAAGAAGGATCCGGTGGAGGATGAATGCGTATACTGTCTAATATTACGGCACATTTTGTATTGCCAAAATCAAGAGTTAAAATGGGATAATAAACCCCGGAATTTTTATAAATATGTGAAACGCTGCGCTGGGTAAAATAAGATGAATCTCCAAAATCCCAATTAAAAGTCAGCGCTGCATAACTGGTATCCGCAGTAAAATTTATGCTCCCATTTTTACAGGCTGCCTGGAGGTCTGCTGTTGGAATTGGTTTTTTATGAATTTGAACACTCTTTATTACAGTGTCCTTACATCCTGCGGAAGAAGTAAGAATAAATTGAACCGTATAATTTCCGGTTGATCCATAATTTACCTTGGGATTTTGATTTGTTCCCGTAGTAGCATTTCCAAAATCCCAAAATCTCTGCACAATATTATCCGAACTATCCGTAACATTGTTTTCCGTAAATTGGGTTTGTAAACCGGCACAACCATTGGAATAATTAAAATCTGCTATTGGATTTTTAAATATCTGAATGGTTTTTATTACTGTATCCGTGCAGCCTAAACTGTCTGAAACTGCTAATTGAACCTGAAAAAATCCTGATGCAGAAAATACATGTACAGGGTTTGCAGTGCTATCCTCATTATCTGTCCCTGAAAGGGGATCTCCAAAAATCCATCGATAATTCAGGCCATTTCCGGTATTTACTGCCTGAAATGAAATTCCTTTTCCTAAACAACCGGTACTGTCACTTTGAAAATCTGCAGAGCATTGGGCAACGCCTTTACTTGCAGGCAAAGCCAGCAACCCAATATATATCAGGTACCTTAAAATGCTTCGAATTTTCACGAATTTACCGGAACTAACAAAGATAGCGCAGCAAAAGAGATTTCACAAGCTAAGGGTTCCGGCTTTATTGAGATTCAGGGAATTCACGCAACAGGGAGAATATTTAACTCTGATTCCATGGCAATTTCATAATTTTACATCGTGATTGAAAGTCCTGAAATACCGCTGGCAGAGAGAATGCGACCAAAACGTTTATCGGATTACATTGGTCAGGAACACTTAACGGGTGAAAATGGACCTATCCGTTTGGCTTTACAAAGCCATACTGTGCCAAGCATGGTGTTTTGGGGCCCTCCGGGTACGGGTAAAACCACATTGGCAAACCTGATTGCTGCAGAAACCGGAATGCCGGTTCGCACACTCAGTGCAATTAGTAGTGGTGTAGCGGATCTCAGAAAGGTTATTGAAGAAGCAAAAGTTGGACAAAAAACTTTATTGTTTATCGACGAAATTCACCGTTTCAATAAAAACCAGCAGGATGCGCTGCTCGGCGCGGTGGAAAAGGGATGGATTACCTTAATTGGTGCAACTACTGAAAATCCAAGTTTTGAAGTAAATGGTGCATTGTTGAGCAGGGTTCAGGTGTATGTTTTACGCGAATTTGGAAGAGAAGAATTGGAAAAAATGTTGCATCGCGCTTTGGACCAGGATGCATTTTTAAAACAATTTAAAATTGAATTAAAAGAAACGGAAGCCATGCTTTTATTTTCCGGCGGAGATGGGAGAAAACTATTGAATCTTTTGGAACTTCTCGCTTCAGCAGTAAAGGAAAATAAGCTGGAAATTACGAATGAACTGGTGCATCAAATTTTACAGAAAAAATTAGCGGTTTATGATAAAAGCGGAGAACAACATTATGATATTATTTCCGCATTTATCAAAAGTATGCGCGGCAGCGATCCCAACGCTGCGGTTTATTGGCTTGCCAGAATGCTGGAAGGTGGAGAAGACATTCGGTTTATTGCAAGAAGAATGGTGATTTTAGCCGCGGAAGATATTGGAAATGCGAATCCAAACGCACTATTGATGGCAACACAATGCTTTCAGGCCGTGGAAATGATTGGAATGCCTGAGGCCAGAATTATTCTCAGCCAATGCGCCATCTATTTGGCGTCTTCTGCCAAAAGCAACAGCTCTTATGAAGCCATTGAAGCTGCATTTGCAGCAGTTAGAAATAGCGGAGACCAACCGGTACCGCTGCATTTGCGCAATGCCCCGACCAAACTGATGAAAGATTTGGATTACGGGAAAAACTACCAATATGCGCACAGCTTTGCCGGTAATTTTGTTGACATTGAATTTTTACCTGAGAAATTATCCGGATCAAAATTCTATGAACCGGGGAATAATTCACGCGAAAAAGAATTGCGCGAATGGCTAAAATTGCGCTGGAAAGAAAAATACGGATACTGATTTTATGGAAGAACATGCCATACATAGCGAATATATACAATTAAACCAACTGCTGAAACTTTTGGGTTGGGCGGAGAATGGAGCTCAGGCCAATGCCATGATAGACGAGGGTTTGGTAATGGTTAACGGAATTAAAGAATTGCGGAAACGCAACAAAATATATCCGGGAATGAAAGTACAACTGGATGATAATTCCATTATGGTAATTAAAAAATAATGGACAATGCTTCATTAAATGATATTAAAAAAGCGCTTCAAATTCTGCCACAGGAAAAAATGGTAGAACACTTTCTGCGCCTTGCGAAATACAAAAAAGAAAATAAGGAATTATTGGGATTTATTTTATTTCTGGAAGAGGATTTGCGCCAATATCTGGTGGATGTAAAACTGGAAATAGATGCAGCTTTTTCTGAATTAAATGCCACTTCAGCATATTACAGTGCCAAGGGATTGCGGAAAATTCTGAAAATGACGAATAAGCATATCAAGTTCGCAGCAAACAAAGAAATAGAAGCAGATTTACTTATCCATTACTGTAAAAAGATGAAAGAAATTCCCTTTCGGATTGGCTCGAGCGTGGTGCTCACCAACTTGTATAACCGACAGGTTGAACGCGTAATCAGGGCCATTGAAACCCTGCATGAAGACAAAATAATGGATTACAGAGAATCCCTGAATTTGATAGAGAAAATATAAATAATATCTTTTGGAATTTCCGATAAAATTCCATCGCATAAAATCTCAAATTTGAACCAAAGAAAAAAGAGAATCTTGCGATTCTCTTTTTTGAAATTATATTAAATTTCGAAATTATTTTATTGGCATTTCCGGAGCCTTTTCAGGAGCCGGTGCTTTGCCTGGAATTACACGGATCAATTCGAAAGTATAAATACTAATGCCATACAAATCTTCCAAAGGCTGATCCCCACCCATTTGTTCCATAGCATCATTTTGTACGTACACCTCAAAAACCGCACCTTCAGTAACTTTTTGGAAACTTTCTTCAACGGCTGGTAAGCCCATATTGCTGATGACTCTTTTAGGAACCTGCGGACCTTTTTTGCTATCGTACAATTCTTTGCCTTTATGGTTCTTTACAACCAAATGGTATTCTACTGTATCATAAGCCCCGGGAGTTGCCCCTTTGCCTGCTTTTATCAATTTAAACTGTCCTTTTGAAGGCAACAAACTAACACCTTCTTTTTTCGCATTTTCAGACATCCATTTTTTGCTGGCATCCTGATATTCTTTCTTCTTTTTGTCGCGTGCCTTGGTCATAAAATCGCGTTGAATTCCATTCATTTTTTCAGGATTGATGGTATAGCCACTGTCTTTTTTAGTAGCTTCTTCCATTCCTTTGATGAATGAACTGTAATCCAGCTTTTCAATTCCCTGTTCTTTCATGGATTTTCCAATTTGGAAACCCACTGAATAACTGAAAGAATCCAAAGAAGTTTTAGGGGCTTTGTTCGGATTCACGGTGCGGCCGCAAGAAGCAAAAATCAATGCAGATGCTATGGCCAAATAACTATATTTTCTCATATGTAAATTCTGTTAAGCAGACACTCCTTCTTTGGCGTACAATTCTTTGCGACGCTCATGGATGCCTTCATCTTCTGCGTATTCTTCGTAAGACATGTATTTATCAATCATGCCATGTGGTGTAATTTCAATAATTCTGTTTGCAATGGTACTGATCACTTCCTGGTCATGGGAATGGAATAAAATAATCCCGGAATATTCCACAAGGCCGTTGTTCAGTGCCTGAATACTTTCCAAATCCAGGTGATTGGTAGGTTCATCCAGCAAAAGTACATTTGGATTTTGTATCATCATTTTGCTGAGCATACATCTTACCTTTTCACCTCCGGAAAGCACATTACACATTTTCAGTGTTTCTTCCCCGCTAAACAACATACGACCTAAAAATCCGCGAATAAATGTCTCGTCTTTTTCAGTAGAATATTGACGCAACCAATCAATAAGATTGATGGGTTTTTTGAAAAATTCAGAATTGTCGTTGGGAAGAAAACTATTCTTTACGGTAACACCCCATTTCGTTTCACCACTGCTCTGTTTCTCCTCACCCCACAGCACTTTGAAAAAGGTATTTAAAGCAACAGTATTTCTGGAAATAAATGCAATTTTATCGCCTTTATTTACAGTGAAATTCAAATTGCTGAATAAAAGATCCTTGCCATTTTTGAATGACAAATCTGCTACTGTAAGAATCTGATCGCCTACCTCGCGTTCCTGTCTGAAAACTATGCCGGGATAGCGACGGGTACTGGGTTGTATTTCTTCAATATCCAGTTTCTCCAGCATTTTTTTCCTGGCGGTTGCCTGACGGCTTTTCGCAACGTTTGCACTGAAACGCGCAATAAATTCCTGCAATTCCTTTTTCTTTTCTTCCGCTTTTTTATTCTGATCGTTGCGCTGGCGTAAAGCGAGTTGTGAACTTTGGTACCAGAAAGTATAATTGCCGGTAAATATTTTTATACGACTGTAATCGATATCGCAAACGTGCGTACAAACATTGTCCAGAAAGTGACGGTCGTGACTCACTACCAATACCGTATTTTCAAAACCCGCTAAAAAGTCTTCCAGCCAACGAATGGTTTCAACATCCAAATCATTGGTAGGTTCATCCATCAGCAATACATCCGGATTACCAAACAGACACTGAGCCAAAAGTACCCGTACTTTCTGGGTACCGCTCAATTCTCCTGTTAGCTTTTCGTGAATAGATTCCTCAATTCCCAAATTGCTTAGAATGGTTGCTGCATCACTCTCAGCATTCCATCCGTCCAATTCTGCAAATTCGCCTTCCAGTTCACTGGCGCGAATCCCATCGGCATCGCTAAAATCCTCTTTGGCATACAATGCATCTTTTTCTTCCATAATACTCCAGAGTTTCTGGTGGCCACGAAGAACCGTCTGTAATACGGGATACTGGTCAAAAGCGAAGTGATTCTGACTGAGAACCGCCATGCGTTTTCCCGGCTCCATGTCCACAGAACCGCTATTGGGTTCAATCTCCCCTGAAATTATCTTTAGAAATGTGGACTTACCGGCACCATTTGCACCGATAATTCCATAACAATTTCCCGATGTAAATTTGAGATTGACATCCTCGAATAAAACCCTTTTGCCGTAGCGTAGCGCTACGTTTGATACCGTCAGCATGAATATAAAAAATGAGCCTGCTTTTGCAGGCGGCCGCGAAATTAGCTTTTTTCGGGGATTTAACCAAAGTTTTCTGGTACAATTCGCGGATTTTGATAAAGTGACAATTTACCAGACAGGGCCGCAAATTAGGAATTAAATAAAAGATGGATTCCATGTCAAAATGAAGTAATTTTAAATCTATGTTTCATGCTTAATACCGCATAAAAAAAACCTAATTTCGCGTCGAAATAAAAACCGTTGTTCCTATTCATTTGTTAATTATTGAAACATGTCTAACTCCGGAATTCACACCGGTTCGCTCGGTGTTCCAGATTCCCCGCTCCCCAGAGTAATTATTGCAGGAGCCGGATTCGGTGGTTTGAAAGCCGCCAAAGTTCTTAAAAACAAAGCCTTTCAGGTAGTTATTATCGATAAAAACAATTACCATCAGTTTCAGCCGTTATTCTATCAGGTTGCCATGAGCGGTCTGGAGCCAAGTAGTGTTGTTTTTCCTCTTCGCAAGGTTTTTCATGGAGCAAAAAATATCCATTTTCGTACAGCCGAAATTCAAAGTTTGGATGTTCAAAGAAATATTTTAATCACTTCCGGAGGAGAAATTTCTTACGACTATTTGCTGTTGTCCATGGGCGCGAAAACGCATTATTTTTCCAATAACAACCTGGAAGATAATTCCATTGGAATGAAATCGGTAAGCGAATCATTATACCTCAGAAACCAGGTATTGCAAATGCTCGAAGATTCTGTTGCCGGAATTCAAAGTCAGAACACCATAGACATTGTAGTGGTCGGAGGCGGGCCAACGGGAGTGGAGCTTGCCGGCTCGTTGGCGGAAATGAAAAAAATGATGTTTCCCCGCGATTATCCTGAAATGAATTTTGATACCATGAAAATCACTTTGGTGGAAGGTTCAGAAAGGATACTCTCAGCATTGCATCCCAAAAGCAGCGACCGCGCCGAAAAATATCTAAAAAAACTGGGTGTGGAAGTTATTCTCAATGCCAGAGCCACCAAGGTTGAAAACCATGTATTAATATTAGATAACGGAAAGGAAATTCCACATGGATTGATGATTTGGGCAGCTGGTATTACACCCAATCCAATTGCTGGATTACCTGCAGAAAGCATTGCAAAAAACGGACGAATTTTGACGGATGCTTATTTGAAAGTACGAGGCACTTCCAATATTTATTGTATTGGAGATCAGGCCTGGAATGAAGAATTGCAATACCCTAAAGGACATCCGCAGGTAGCACAACCCGCGATACAGGGTGGTGATTTGTTTTCTAAAAATTTATTGCGTTCATTAAAAAAACAAGAACCCAAACCCTTCCATTATAAGGATTTAGGTTCCATGGCTACAGTTGGAAGAAACCTCGCGGTTGCAGAAATATTCGGATTAAAATTAGGCGGTTTTATTGCATGGGTAATTTGGATGGCTGTTCACTTAATGTCAATCGTTGGTGTAAAAAACAGACTTATTATTTTCATAAACTGGTTGTGGAATTATATTACATACGATCAAAGCCTGAGACTTTTAATTAAGCCATTTCTAAAAAACAAAAACCAAACTAACGAGAAAGTTTAAGCCCTATTTTTATAAATATTCTATTTAATTGTTGCCTGATTTTTCCAAACAAACCTATAAGGTAATTTCGCGTCTTCCCCTGCATAATCCACACCGATTCTCGGTGTTGCCAAAATATCCTTCAGTGGTATATGAAGATTTGAATTTTCAATCCATATTTTATTGCTACGGATTAAATTTTCCTGATTTAATTGCAAATCAATTCCCAAACTTTTTGAAACATTGCCGGGTCCAATACCAATTTTAGAAAACAATTTCCGATTGCGTCTTTCTGCAATAATCTCCAGCCCATCTGAAGGAATAATTCCCCGAATCAATACAGCATGAGGAATTCCCTGATAGTTGGTAACCACATTAAACAGGTTATGAATTCCATAACACAAATAAACATAGGCATATCCACCTTCGAAAAACATAACATCCGTTCTCGCAGTTCTTCTTCCTCCAAAAGCATGACTTGCGCGGTCATCAACTCCCGCGTACGCTTCAGTTTCGCAGATGATACCGGAGGTTAATTCACCTGACAAATTGGTAACCAAAGTTTTGCCCAATAATTCACGGGCGATTTGCACTACATCAGGTCGTTGGTAAAAAGCCGCCTCCAATCGCATCATTGCGTTGCAAATTTAAGAGAAGGAAAGAATTATATTCGCCCTATGTTATTGGTTGCAGATAGCGGCAGTACCAAATGCGATTGGCTGTTGGATCAGGAAAACGGCAATTCACTTGCGTTCACTACCGTTGGTTTTAATCCATTATTTCATTCCACTGAATTTATTGTGGCTGAAATCTGGAAGAATGAAGGGTTGATGGAACATACCACAAAAGTTACTGAGGTACATTTTTTTGGTGCAAGTATAAGCAGCGATGAAAGGAAAACTGTGGTGGTAAATGCTTTGAAACAGGTATTTCGCGGAGCTGAAATTCATGCCGACCATGACCTCGCAGGTGCTGCAATTGCAACCTGCAATGGAGATCCCGGAATAGCATGTATTCTGGGAACAGGAAGTAACAGTTGTTTTTATGACGGGAAAGAAATTTATGAAAAAGTTCCTGCACTCGGATATATACTGGGAGATGAAGCAGGTGGAGCCTGGTTTGGAAAGGAATTTTTGCGTTTATATTTATATCATCAATTGCCTGCATTAATTGAACAGGAATTAGAACATAACGGTGTATTTAAGGAAATTATTTTTAATCGCGTGTATCAGCAGGAAGGAGCGAATGTCTATTTGGCTTCATTCATGACTACCATTAAAAAATATAAGGATGAAAAAATTGTTCAGCAATTGTTATTTGAAGGCTTTCGTGAATTCCTGAAAGCGCATGTAATTTGCTATAATAATTATAAATTGTTTCCTGTACATTTTGTGGGATCTGTGGCGAAATATTTCCGAATGGAATTAGAGCAGGTTTGCAGTGAATTGGGCATACAAAGTGGTGTTTTCACCAATGAACCTGTTCAGGGATTATTGGAATATTACCGAAATAAAAAATAAAAAATGCGCTCCTACGATACCAAAAACTGGTTCAGTGTACTTACTTTTTACCGGCATGATACTGCCAGAACTCTGTGGCCTGTAATACTATTTACGGGAATTTATACCTTCGGTGTTGTATATTTTATTGATAATTCTGAAGCGTTAAAAGAAAGTAATGTAATAAAAAATATTTTTGTTATTCATAGCCTCCTTGGTTTTGTAATTTCCATGCTTTTGGTGTTCAGAACCAATACAGCTTATGACCGTTGGTGGGAAGGCAGAAAACTATGGGGCTCTCTTGTAAATAGCAGTAGAAATCTGGCAATCAGGCTTCATTCGATACTCGACAAAGATGACCAGACAAACCGCCAATATTTTACGACATTTATTTCCTTATTTCCGCGTGCATTGGATCAACATTTAAAGTCTAAAGCACTTCAACTTTCACTGGACGAAAACGAACATCCGGAACTCGCTAAACTTGACCCTGAAAAGCATTTACCCTTCCAAATTTCCGCGATGATACAAAGTAAAATTTACTCCTTGCATCGCGAAAATAAAATTGGAGAGGCGCCCTTAATTACCTTATCCAACGAAATGGCATCGTTTATGGATATATGCGGGGCTTGTGAGAGAATAAAAAACACCCCTATTCCTTACAGTTATGCATCATTTATCAAGAAATTCATTATTCTTTATATTCTATCTCTCCCTTGGGGATTAAACCATATTTTGAGCTATTGGAGCATTGCAGTAGTCATATTTGTAATGTACGCGCTCAGCAGCCTGGAAGTTATAGCAGAAGAAATAGAAGAACCATTTGGTGAGGATGCCAATGATTTGCCAACTGGAAAAATAGCAGACAATATTGGAAAAAATGTGAGAGAGATTCTCATGTGATTCATATCATTTTTCATCGCATTCATCCTCACTTTTGTCGAGTGGCAATGGCGATTTGACATAAGTTTAGATGGTCTATAACAAATTGATTTAAAATCATATACGATTTTATTTATCGTTGAAGTGACCGTTTATCGACAAAAAAATATTGTAACTCCAAACAAACGTGTTGCGTAAAAGGGGAAACAAAAATCAAAATCATGAAACTTCAACATTACTCCTTTTCACTACTTGCAATCTCCTTAAACTTTGCTAATGCGCAAGTCCAAATTAATTCCGATGATGTATATGCGCCCGGAACTTACCAAATAGCTACCGCTAAAACCGGCGGATTCAATATTGGCACGTCTGGTGAAAATAAGGTTTGGGATTTTTCCGGACTCCAAAAAGATCAGACTTACAATTTCAATTTGTCTGCTTACCAATCTTCAGGAAATAAACCCGATGCCAACTTTATTCGAACTGAAGGCACAGACACATTTGAATACATAAAAAAATCCCATTCAACGATGTATGAAATCAGATCCATAGTGAATTTTTCAGAAATAAATTATTATCCCATTCAATACCTTCAGTTTCCTATGGCATATAACCATAGTATTATGGATTCCATCGATTTTATTTATTACTATAAAGGCTCGGATTTGGGAGTAGATAAAGATTCTGTAAGACTGGTATACCACGAACACAAAAACACCATTGCGGATGCCTGGGGAAAATTGAAATTACCCAATGGTGAATACGATGCGTTGCGAATCAAAACTACAGATAAATTTAAACTATATATGGAAGGGAAATCCGGCTCAGAATCCTGGGCACATGTGGATGGTTACGACTACGATGAATCAATTACAGATTACAATTGGTACACCAATAACAAAGGAACTGTTTTAGCAACATATAATGTTGAAAGTGATGCAATGAATTTCATGGTATCCGCTAATATTGGAATTAAACACAGAGCTCCAAACGAAAATGGGGTTTGTTTTTTGAATCCGATGAGTGAAGCCTGGAAAGTAAGAAACCCGGGTAAAAAAGAAATTACCATACGCTTATATGATGGTACCGGGAAAACGGTAAAACAGGAAAATTTGTTACCTGAATCAGAACTCATCATGAATACCAGTTATTTGAACAACGGAATTTATTATATGGAAACAATTGATTCCGATGGCATAAAACAGGGTTTTAAAGTGATGAAGTAACACTTCCGCAGATAACGAACTGCGATTCATTATATGGTTTTAGAAATCCCCGATTGGGGATTTTTTTTGTGAATTACTGTAAATATTTTTCCTCCGGTTGGTCTTTTTGAATTCATCTAAATCCATTGAAATTAACACAAATCTCCATGAATTCATGAGACCAATCGGGCATTTTGGGAGAATAATATGGATTGAAGTTCGGTCTCGCCCCGCTGGGGTGGCGGTTGGTCTCGCTCCGCTTAGCTTTGCAAAGACCAACCGCGGGAAAGGAACCTAATAATAAATGCTTGAATTTATTAAATGGATGATCTGGCACACCATTTGGTTCGGCACCTAAAACAAAAGTCCAACAAATTAATCCAAAAGAAAATGAAATCAAGAGTGTTCAAAATCTGGAGTGCGACAATTACTTTTTTTGTCATTCTTGTTCTGGTAATCGCCTGCAGGAAGGAATTTTTAACGAACAATACTCATAATGGAGCGCGCAATTTACAGATTTATCTCACCGATCATCCCTGCCCATTTGACTCTGTATTTGTCGAAATTCTATTTGTGGAAGTCAGGCTGGATACTGGTAATTGTGATGATGATGATGATGATCGTCCTGTAGGGTATCACGATAACGATGATGATCAGGGCGATGACGATGATGATGATGATGAACATGGCTGTGGAAGTGTCTGGGATACATTGGCGATATCTCCCGGTGTTTACAATATCATGGATTTGAGAAACGGAGTAGATACTCTTTTAGCGAATGGAAGTTTACCTGCTGGCAATGTGAAACAAATACGCCTTACACTTGGTACAAATAACTCAGTAGTAATTGGTGGAACTACCTATCCATTAAACTTATTCCCCGGTTCAAGCCACTATGCTTACGTAAAATTAGATGATGATGAACTGGAACATCTCAGTTCAGGAAAATATGCAATATGGCTGGATTTTGATATCTGCAGATCCATTGTACAATACAACGGAAGTTATTTCCTGAAACCATATCTTAAAGCATTCACTATTTCAAGATTTGGAGCAGTGGAAGGGGAAGTGGGACCTCGCGCCGCCAAAGCATTTGTTACTGTTTATAATTATACAGATACCGGCACTGCAATTCCCGATGATGACGGTGAATTCAAGATTCGTGGATTGATTCCCGGCGTCTATACGGTATTATTTGATGGTAACAACGGTTATAACGATACCATCTTGTACAATGTGCAGGTGTCCGCAGGCAGAACCACGGAATTACGAAGAATATCGCTCAGTAATTAGTTTTGATATGCAAAGTGAAAAAGCAGTCGGAAGGCTGCTTTTTCTTTTTTGAGAATTTTTTTTTCAAATTGAGAATGAATTTTACATTTAAATAAATCCTGGTGAAGTTTAGCAATCTAAAAAATATAATTTCTCTTGTGATTATTGATCGTTTAATAAAGACCTAAACAAAATACTTTTCTCCCTCGGTTGGTCTTTTTGAATTCAATTAAATCCATTGAAATTAGTACAAATCTCCATGAATTCATGAGACCAATCAAACATTTGTGGAAGAGAACATAGGAAGGTAGAGGGTCGAGGTCCGCATGGTGGCGGTTGGTCTCGCTGCGCTGCACAAAGACCAACCGCGGGGGATACTATTTTATTACTTTAAAGTCCATCAATTCCCATGACACCCCACTATTCAACTCATATTTTATCAATCCGATATCTTTTGCCCACCATGTTTGGGTAATTGTATTCTTTAGAAAATCAGAAATTATAACCGAATCCGAACAGCCAACATGTCTCACATTTTTGTAAATTTTACCTGCGATATTGATATCTAATGTATCCATAAGTCGGTAAATTCGGAAGTCATTTCTATTCAGGGAATATTTTCCATCCCCACTGGTATAAGCAGATGTTTGTGTGTTGAAGTCCAGAAACCACTCATAATTTGGAGGGCCAAATCCAATGATTATTTCGGTAATGTTGGAAAGATTCGAATGGGGAAATTCCAATTCATTGGTGTGACTAAATTTCACCCTCCAGGTTCCTTCACAAAAATCCAGACCAGGTTCTAATTTATCTGTACAACCACTTCCATTATATGATTCATCACGATCCACAACGTAAAACGTGTCCATCACGGTTGTATCAGGGTATTTCCGGAATTTCCACCAGCTGCCTTTTTGAAATGCATAATATTTGAATATTTCCGGATCTTGACGGTGCGCAATACTGTCGCAATCGCAAGAAGGTTTCTTTTTACAAGACGTTAATATCTGTGTTGAATGATATACAAACAGGAATAAAATCCCGAATTTTAAGATTCTTCGAAAATATTTAGCAATGGTCATTGAGCATTATAATTTTAAAAGTTAAAACAAATTCAATATGCAAGTTATCCATATTTTTCGGAAAGCCAAATTTCAGTTGGTATGATTATTCTCCCCTGGTTGGTCTTCTTGAATGCATTAAAAACCTCAGAAATTTGCTAAAATCTCCAAGAATTCATGAGACCAACCGGTATTTGGGGAGGATAATATGGGAAGGTAGTGAGAGAGCCCCGCATGGTGGCGGTTGGTCTCGCTCCGCTGCGCTGCACAAAGACCAACCGCGGGGGTATAAAAAGCTAATTACCCAGTTTTAAGTTAAAATGACCTTGCGTAAATCTAAGTGTGTCAGAAAGATTTGTTTCAATTTCCCCCTTTCGACTTCTCACTAATTCGATTTGAAAATCCCCATTGATCTCACGAAAATTGTCAATTTCGGAAACAATTTCAATTCTATTCTCAAACAACGAACTATCATTTACCCGATATATATCGTTAATCATTTCTCCGGATTCTTTGTATGTCAGAAAGTTTGCAATTGCCCGAAGTTCGTGCGCATTGGCTCCAGATTTAGTATATATTATTTGCTTACCAAGTTTAAGCAGACCAAAAATATAAAGTTCATCTTTCAAATTATCGGTTGGCGGTATTTCATTTACCAAATGTATTTTGAACCAAGCTACCCCGCTATCTTCTCCACGATCACAATAAACCACCCTTTCGTAATTGACACCATTTAGCACTACTTCGATTTTACCAAAAGAGTTTTTTGGATTGCTTTTTTTACATCCTATCGAGAGAAATAAAATGGTTATGAAAGGTATTAAATATTTCAAAACTCCACAATTGTTATTTTAGAACATATTAGTTTAATTTCTCAAGGTTACACTTTTTGTATTCATCTAAATCCACAGAAGTTAACTAAAATCTCTATGAATTCATGCGACCAACCAGGCACGCTCCGTATAGCTCCGCAAAGGCCAACCGTGGAAGAAAATGCTATTCTACCCAAACTTTTTTTGTTTGAATTTCGCCATTGGAATATTTCAGACAAACATAGAAAAGACCATTGCCCTGTATTAATACAGAACCGGTTTTTTGTGCAGGAATTTGCTGATGTAGCATTAATTTTCCGGTCATTTCATAAACGAAAACTGATGCGTTTTGAAGCCGATTATTTGTTATACTCACCATTCCATCAGGACTCGGATTTGGAAATACTTCCAAAGAATATTTTTGCGTAATTTTTTCTGTATTTAAAAATAAATTGCAAGGATCCTGAATATAAGTTTTTGGAATAATTGTATCTTGAATTTTCCCTGCTAATGAAAATACAATTCCGGATATTCCATCTTTACCGGTCAAAGAATCCGGAGAGCCAATGCCACCCAGACCGAAATTCCCGGCCAATCCACCTTCCATTTCATTACCGGAACGATAAATATTTGAGTTGATTCCATAAATACCAATTGCATCTCCACCAGAACCTCCTCCGCCGCCACCGCTGTTTCCGCCGTCACCACCGTCACCTCCATTTCCTCCCGGTCCTCCATCTACGGATGAAATTCCCAAGCCACCTTTGCCGCCCTTACCGCCTAAAGTACCTTTCCCTGATTTCCCACCATTGCCACCTGCACCACCCTGTCCAATAAATATTTTGCAATCCATAAATTTTGCTGATGAAGAATAGAGTATCACAGCGAAACTATGGCCTCCACTCATTCCGCCAGTACCACCTTTGGTGGATGCAATCCCACCTGATCCACCTCCACCGCCGCCGGCACCATAAGCATCCGTCAGATAATCACAACCACCGGCACCTCCACCTCCACCGCCTCCAGTACCATCCAGTCCGATAGTGCCATCACTTCCATTATTACTAACCCAAAAATTGGATACAATTATGTCGGTGTCTTTGGCACTATTACCACCATGCCCATGATTTGTTCTGCCTGGATTTCCTGCAAAGCCATCAGCGCAGGGAGAACTTCCAAATCCTCCATAACCCGCATTATTGGGGCCGGTTTGTACCGCATTGTTTCCGTTTATTCCCGGAGTGGCATTATAATCCGGTCCAAATGGATTGCAATCTGTGTCCATAAATCCACCTCTGCCACCTTTTCCTCCTGCAGTGGAACTATAACCCGGCGTAACAGCACCGGAACCACCACTACCAGAATTTGTGTTGTCACAACTGACTGAATATTCTTTTGCATCGCCTCCGTTACTGCCTATTACTGCTTGAACAGTGGCATCGTTTCCATCCACACCATTGGTGCCATTTGAACCTTTTCCTCCTTTGAAAATTATTCTTTGAAATACCAAATCGCTACAATTAAATCCATGCAATCCATAGGAGCTTTTTCCAGCATCTATTGCATCCGGCGCAATAATGGTGAGGTCTGAAAGTATGGTTTTTTTAGAAAAATTCTCCGCGCGGACCGCATAGTATTCCCCATTAGTTGCTTTAACACCGGAAATAGTGGTGGTTCCATTAAAATTCCAATTGTTATCAAATCCACCCCAGAGGCTTATTCCGTTTGCGAGCTCAATAGTCTCAGTATAATGACCTGCAGCAATTCTCAACAATGTATCGCCGGTAATTTTAGCCCTGTTTATGCCGTATTGAATGCTTGCACAAGGCGTATTTTCAGAACCACAAGTTGTGCTGTCTTTACCGTTAACATTGCTCACATGCGTAACGAAAGAACAACTTTTCTGTGCATTGCTCATAAATGGAATAAAAACAAATACGGCAATCGCAAAAGCGCGACAGAACCGGCCTTTTTTAACGTTCATTTTTTTATTTTAAATGGTATTATATTCATGAAAAAGGATTGATGCATTGGTCTTATACAATTTATGTCGTATTTCTAAAACATCAATCTGTTTGATTCAAATTTATAGGATTGTTTTAAAAAAAGCCATCTTTTGACAATTTCCATTTTCTCCCTCTGTTGGTCCAGCTTGGCGATTGGCTTCGCTTCGCTTCGAAAAGATGAGCCATGGGAGAAAAGACCCTAATCTGATTGCATCATCCATTCATGTATACAAAACTCACATTTATAAATCTCAAAGGTTACGGTTTTATCATCATTTGTACACAATAAATTTAAGATATATGAAGCACCGGCTTCCAAATTGAATAAATTCGGCCCTTTCATATCAGATTTATATTGAACATCTTTTTTCGTTAAAATAACATTAACTTGATTTGCATCTTTACTCCATGTATTTGAATCTAAATATAGCTTTTGGGCCTTATCATATTGCTCAATAGTCAAATAAACCGGTTGAAAATTTACTACTAAATTTAATTTATATGAGTTGCTTATTTTATCAGATTTCATAACCTTCAACCAAATGAAATCTGACGTATTTGGTAGTTCTAATGATACAAGGCGTTGCTTTTGAACTTTAGTATCACCGGCACAGCCAATTAAAATCAAAATATATACTATTAATTTATTGTTTTTTGCCATTCCTATACGTCACCCATTTAGAACTGGTTTTATTATCAATTTGTTTTCCTGGAGTATGACTTGTCCTGAAACAGCTTGTCATAGGAACTATTCATCATGCAAGATAAAACAAAAGGGTTTCAATTTCTTGAAACCCTTGTCTGATCTTTGGTGGGCCCACTTGGAATCGAACCAAGCACCTACTGATTATGAGTCAGTTGCTCTAACCGAATGAGCTATAGGCCCAATTTTTTGATGTTTTATCTGGACATCCACCAGGCACTTACTGCCCTGTAAGCTATCGGGGGAGTCAGTTGCTGTATACGAATGTGTTATAGGCTTTATTGGGGTGCAAAGATACCAAATTCTAAATTGGATTTCAAGTTAAATGCTATACAACCGCAGCTGCTATGTTTGGCTTTCTCCCCAACCCCTTCAGCAACCTGTAATGCGATACAATTGCTGCCGTAAAAGAAGGAAATTCGGTATAAGCCAATCCATGCTTTTCCGCTATCGGGCGAATGATTTTGCCCAAAGCCGGATAATGCGCCGCATTGATCTGCGGAAATAAATGATGCTCTATCTGGTGGTTTACACCTGCAATATACCAGTTGAAAATTGGCCCGGTTTTGAAATTGGATGTGCCCAGCAACTGGTTTTCAGACCAGGATAGATTCTTAACCATTGCTGCGTTTTCGGCGCGAAAGGTTTTTTCATTCAGATGCTCTACCTGCAAAACATGGGTGATCAGGCTGCTGCCCACAAAATTCATGATCAGATATCCCAGTAAAGTTGCGCCAATCGAATAACCTGCCATGAGCGGAGCTACAAACATGGTAAACAAATACAGGATTTTGGTAACCCAAAATATCCAGCGTTCCAACCTTGGATGTTTTTCACCTTCAATAAATTTTCGGTACCTAATCCATTTATCGATATCCAGCCATAACGCCCAGGCAATGGTAAAAATGCCATAAGCCAGAAAACCGTAAATATGCTGATACCGATGTCGGGGAAGCCATCGGGCCTCCTCGGAAAAGCGAAAAGTCTCGTCTTCTTTCAATGCTTCATCCCATTCAAAAACATTGGTGTAACTGTGGTGAAAAACATCATGCTTCATGTGCCACATATAATCACTCATTCCAACCAGATTAAAACTCAAACTCATCACCCGATTTATCCTGTCTTTGTTGCTAATTGCGCCATGCGCAGCCTGATGGCTGATGGCAAACCCAATTCCGGAAAGCCCCAGTCCCATAGCCACACACAATAAAATCGCAAGCCATACAGGAGGATGAAAAAACAAAATGCTAAAATAAGAACCCGCATATAACAACAACATTAAAATAGCGCGAATCCAAAAACCACATGTTGCAAAACGGTTCCTGCGGTTGTTATTAAAATACGCATCCACAGCGGCTTTTAATTCTACCCGAAAGGCCTGGTTATCTGTTCTGAAAAGACCTGAAACAGGTTTGATTTGTACGTGGTGAAACATGAATCAAAGAAGCAATAATAATCTCAAATGGGATGGGTTGAAACGAAGATAACTCAAAAACAGTAAGTTTGCATTCCGAATGAGATTCACCATTTTTTCCTTTCTCATTTTCCTCGCTGCAGGATTGAGTGCAAATAATTCAGATACATTTAAAATCCGATCGCACAATTCAGTGCTGATTCAAACCAATCCTGCTATAGGTCATACTGAATATTCCGAGTGGGCTGTTTTTCCATCCGCCGGAAAATCATGGAGCAAAATGTATATTGAACTCACCATGAAATGCCCGCCTGGCATGACATGCGGTGAATGGGATTACCTCAATTACATATTTATTGGCAAACGCCATGGAAAAACCAAAGACACCCTGAATTGGGAAATAGCAAGATTTATTACCGCCTACGGATTACAATTTAACAATACCTGGAAACATACATGGAGATTCGATATTACAGATTTTGCGTCGCTGTTTCACGACAGTATAGAAATCTGGCACCAGCACACCGGATATGAGGCCAAAAACGGTCGTGGCTGGCTCATAGATATTGATTTTACCATGATAGAAGGTCCAGTTTCAAAACGCGTGGTTAATGTGCAACAAATACTGCGCAAAAGTGTGGGTTATGGCAATGACAGTTTGTTCGATGCGAGAATGAATGAGGATACTTTTAAAGTTGGAAATTTCACCACTTCGGTACGGTATAAAATTCTCCAAACCGGCCATGGCAATGATGGGAAGGATGGTTGCGGAGAGTTCTGCGCAAAAAAAAGATACATTCAATTCGATGGCAAAACGATAGACACCAGTTTAGTTTGGCGCGATGACTGCGGTGCAAATGCGGTTTATCCGCAAGCTGGCACGTGGATTTACGACAGGGCTAATTGGTGTCCGGGTGCCGATGTGAAGGAATACAATTTAGATATTCCAGTGGATCCCGGCTCTGTTCA
Source organism: Bacteroidota bacterium (assembly GCA_018333525.1). Lineage (GTDB taxonomy): Bacteria > Bacteroidota > Bacteroidia > NS11-12g > UBA955 > JAGXTF01. The sequence goes on from JAGXTF010000091.1 coordinate 28,479, forward strand.
TCGACTGGATATGGATATGGAATCTTATTCCGGTGGGGGAAATTATATGACCACGTTATACCTTTTGGAATTGGCAGATGCGAACTTTTCTACTGATGCATCGCTGGAAGAAATAATAAAACCAAGTGATGAATTGCAATATTTACGTATCAATCCCTCTTGTGGCGCACCATTAATTAAAATCAGAAATAATGGTGCAGATGTTTTGCATGATTTGCATTTGGAATATGGCTGGAAAGGATACCAATTAAATCGGTTTCACTGGACAGGGAATTTAAAATACAATCAAACAGCTGAGGTGGAATTACCTGCTCTAAGCGGAGAAGCGCCTGCGGGAACTCCTTTTGTTGTGCACATTATCTGGACCAATAACAGGCAGGATCAAAATGCGAACAATGACAGAATTCAATCTATACCAATGTTAAAAGTTCCGCAACACAATGGAAATTTTGTGGTGATTTTGCGCACCAATAATGCGGCAACAGAAAATTATTATACATTGAAAAAAGCAGATGGAACCTTGATTAAGCAAAGGGGAAATCTGGTAAATAATACTTTATACCGCGATACTTTTAATTTACCGGATGGCTGTTATTTTCTGAATCTGATGGATGACGGAGTACCTCCTCCAGCTTATGCCCTCAATGAAGACGGTCTTGGATGGTGGGCAAATAATTATGATGGTACCGGCTTATTTCAATTGCGAAACGGAAGTGGAAATACATTAATTAAAAATTTCCCGGTGGATTTTGGAACAGGTATTTGGTATCAGTTTCAGGTTGGACCGGGAGCCATAAGTCAGGCTGCACAGGCGAATCTACGCGTTTATCCGAACCCCGCAGAAAATACACTTCTAATTGATTTAGGCGCAAACAGCACCGAAACTTTAAATATAAAAATGTACAATACCGTTGGTAAAAAAGTGATTGATGAAAGTCGCTCCGGAAATCTGGATGCCCTGCAATATTTGGAATTATGCAAATTGTCTCCCGGTATTTATACCATTTCCATACAAATCGGTGCACAAAATCTCACCCAAAAAATAATCAAACGCTGACTTGGAAAAATTAGTCATTTTTTCTGCGCCATCGGGCTCCGGCAAAACAACTGTTGTAAAACATCTGTTGCAGATTATGCCCGACAAACTGGGTTTTTCTATCAGTGCTACCACCAGAAAACCCAGGCCGGGCGAAGAACATGGAAGGGAATATTATTTTATGGAAACCGAAGAATTTGAACGCAAGGTGGAAAATAATGAGTTTCTGGAACATGAAGAGGTGTACGCAGGAATTTTATATGGAACGCTTTGGAGCGAAGTACATAAAATCTGGAATCAAAATAAAGCGGTAGTTTTTGATGTGGATGTACAGGGAGGTTTAAATTTGAAACGAAGATTTAAAGGTGATGCGCTAGCTGTTTTTTTGCGTCCACCCAGTGTGGATATACTTATGGACCGCTTGCGGAACAGAAGCACAGAGGTAGAACACCATTTACAGGAAAGAATTGCAAAAGCCAATTTTGAATTGAGTTTCGAATCGCAATATGATGTGGTGGTGGTAAATGATGTTTTAGATAATACTTTTATTACCTGCGAAAAACTTGTTTTAGATTTTCTAAATTCCTGATGGCAAAAATTGGTCTGTATTTTGGCTCTTTCAATCCCATTCATATCGGGCATCTGATCATTGCAGATTATATGATGCAGTTTGCCGGATTTGATAAAATACGGTTTGTGGTATCCCCTCAAAATCCATTTAAACAAGAAGGTGAATTGATGCCTGAAAACCTTCGGTTACAAATGGTAAAATTGGCAATAGACAACAACCCTAATTTTGAAGTATCAGACATTGAATTTCAATTGCCAAAACCATCCTATACCATTCAAACCATTAGAGAATTTTTGAAGACAGAGAATCATTCATTTTCGCTGATTATGGGTAGTGACAATCTCGAAAAATTACCGGAGTGGAAAGAGGTGGAAACCTTGCTGGAACAATGTGAGGTGCATCTTTACAATCGACGTGGCTCTGAAAAGTATAAAACAGATTTGCCTGGAAAATTCATTTACCATGAAGCCCCGTTTTTGAATATTTCCGCCACCTATATCCGGGAATTGCTGGATCAAAATAAAATACCCAGATATTTGGTTCCGGAAAAGGTTTTGGATTTGTTGATGAAATGAAGGGATTAGATAGAAATTACCTCTACGGATTCAGGTGTTATATAGGAAATAGGTGTTTTAATCAGAGCAATTAATGTTCTAAATGTTTCCCATATTTAACTCGCGAATTCTCGCATTATTCCCATTGCATGAATCATTTTATTGTTTGTCATTTTTTTTGCTTTCCTGCGGCGCAAAAAAATCGCCAAACCATTTCATAAAATATTATTATTTCCCGTGGTTGAAACCCCGGGCTAATAATATTTGACCCCTACGGGGTCATGCGTAACACAGAAAATTCGTGTTTCAATCGGAGCAATTAATGTTCTAAATATTCCCATATTTAACTCGCGAAAATATCTCTGCGGCCCGGAATGGCCATTAAAGGCCCATGCCTGCGGCATGGGCGAGCGGGAATTCGCAAATAGTGAGTGCAAGGCGGCTGCAGTTTTTGCTGTTGCAAAGAGCATATACCGCGTTGCGCCCCTTCGCAAAAATCTTTGCCGCCTCCTAAAAGGGCCATTGTAGTTTTCAAGCAATTTGTCTGAAGGGCCTAGCTATGGCCCGCCCGACATTGTCATTCGGGCAAGGCTCCACAAATGGGCAACCTGTCCGTACCAGTATGGGCGGATGCCAAAGGTGGTAAAATCAAATTTTTATAAGATTTTTTAGAAAAAAAGCTGCTACCAGAAATTATAATTCCGATTTTTCCGGAACCCGGCTGCCATACATGCGCATCATAATCCAGGCAATTAAAAATGTAATTACAAATGAAAACATCGCATATACCAATGCGGGTTTTTGCATAGCCGGATTTGCAATTTTGTCTCCTGCTATAATCAACGCCAGTGCAGTGTTGTGGAGCCCCACTTCTACTGCAATGGTTATTTTATTTTTGAAATGTAATCTGAATGATTTTCCTACTACAAATCCCGCAATCATGCTGCCAATATTCAAGGCAATTACCCAGCCTGCGAGTTGGTAAATTTCCTCCATTTTCATGCCTGTTCCACCGCTTTCTTTTCCGGCAAAAAACTTAAAAAGAAATACAAGCAACAAAAGCACCGGTAATATATAATTCAAATATTTTTCTGCCTGTTGGGCAAAGGATTTGAATTTATGATGGACAAATACACCCAGGCTTGCAGGAAGTACAGTAATGATAAAAATTTCCGTCATGGTTTTCAGAAACGGCAGAGAAATCATTTGATCCGCTGCAAGAAAATATTTCAGAAAAAGATTTACCAGAACCGGTATGGTAAAAAGGGAAAGGAATGCATTACAAACTGTTAGTGAAATGGCCAATGCAACATTTCCTTTCACGAAATAACTTACCAGATTGCTGGTTATTCCACCGGGGCAAACGCTCAGAATCATAATCCCAACTTTCAGTTCGGGAGAAACCGGTGCCAGCGAAGCAATAATAAAAGCGATAATTGGCAATAAAACCATTTGGGAAAACAAACCCACAGCAAGTGATTTAGGTTGTTTGAACAGTCTTTTAAAATCAGATGGTGCCAATGACAGACCCAATCCAAAAAGGATGAGAGCCAAAACTATATTCAGGAGAATATTAATATTAAAAATTCCCAATATGAAAATATTTGAGGAGCAGAATAATAAAATGATAAAAGAAATATGCCCCTAGCAACAACATAATGAGACCGAAGTACTTGTTTACATAAAAATACACCTTATTGCTGAGTTTTCTGCCCAGAAAATCACTTAGAAATACCTTACCCAAATCCATTGCAAATAAAGTAAGCAATATGGCAATCAGGTTGATGAGGATGGATACTTTATAATTGACATCTTCCTGCTCATAACTTACGCTCACTGCCGCCAACAGGCCCACCCAAAGAAACAATACAAATGGATTGGCCAGATTCAGCAAAAATCCCTTTAAAAAGGATTCCTTACCTGTAGCGTGCACCTGGATGCTTTCTAAAAAATCTGTATATTTTTTAGAAAATCCTTTTACACCGATAAATATGATGGAGACAGCAGCGACAAATGAAAAACCGAGCTGAAATTCAGGATAGGTGAATATTCTGGAAAGCCCCATGAAACAAACAAAAGCCATGGTAAGTTCGCTGAGAAATATGCCCAAAGCCACGCGCATTCCGTGTTTTTTCCCTCCTGTAATACCTGAATATATCAAAGTAAAAAAGGCAGGTCCAAAACTGAGCAGGCTGATTAAAACCCCCTGCCCGACCCCTTTGATCAACGGCATCAACCAAAACATATATGAATGCGCAAAATACGATGGTTTGACCTTTGCCGCAAATGCAGCTCAGCTATTCCGACAGAAGTACCCAAACCTGCGATGTGAATAACCCCAATCCCATAGCGGAATTCTTGCTTTTATTCAGAAATATGCAATTGGATAATATCTAAAAAATCCCCATAAACTTCCTTATTGGAGGCCACAATGCTTTTGCCGTAAATGTAATCTCCTTCTCCTTTGAAATCTGAAACCATACCACCTGCTTCTTCAATCAACAATACCCCGGCTGCTACATCCCAGGCATTTAAACCATATTCAAAAAAGCCATCAAATCGTCCACAGGCCACATACGCAAGGTCAATGGCTGCCGAGCCCATTCTTCGAAGCCCGTGTGTTGTTTTCATCAACTGTGCCAGGGTTTTCAGGTATCCCTTCATATGGTCAAATTCGTAATATGGAAATCCTGTGGCAATTAAAGTGTCGGATAACCTGATGTTTTTAGTTACAGCAATGGGCTCACCGTTGAGAAATGCGCCGCCATTTTTCTCCGCGGTAAACATTTCATTCCAATGTGGAATATATACCACTCCATATTTAATCTCGCCACCTTCCACATAAGCAATACTGATGCTAAATGCACCAAGACCATGCAAAAAATTGGTAGTGCCGTCCAGTGGATCAATAATCCAGTATTTGTCCGATTTTTGATTCTGAACAATTGTATTTTCTTCTGTTACAAATGTGCTGTCCGGTACCAGTTTCTGCAGTCCCTGAACCAACATTTTTTCAGTTTCAATATCCACAAAGCTCACCAATTGGTTTAAGCCCTTATCCACTATCATATCCGTTTCTACAGAGCGAAAATGGCCCAATTGAAAGGTGCCCGCCTGCCTGCACAATTCTGCAATCTGATTTAACATTTGAATTTATCGCAATAAAGTTACCACACCTTTTTCCGTATGCACCTGCTCATCCGTATCTAAAATATTGATGAGATAAATGTAATTTCCGGGTGACCACGCTATTCCATTTTCATCTATACCTGTCCAGCCGTTGTGCATGTCATCAGATTCAAATACTTTCATTCCCCAACGGTTATAAATTACCATATGGAATTTCTTTATACCACGACCTGAAGTTACAAATTGGTCATTGATTGTATTTCCATCCGGAGTAAATGCAAGTGGCCTGAATAATTTGTAAACGTCTTTTATACGCACCATTTTTGAGATAGTGTCTACACAACCCGGATCCACTGATACAGCAAGACTTACACTGTACCAACCGGTGTCATTGTAAATATGCATTTGATCGCCAGAAGTGTTGGAATTAAACCCATCTCCAAACTGCCAGAAATAAGAAGTTGCTCTCTGGCTTTTATCCGTAAATTGAATTTGTGGATTGTCAAAAGTTGCGATACCCGGAACTGCATCAAATCCGGCAACAGGATAATCTACAATCGTTATATTTTTGTTTAAATCAAATGTGCCAATGCAATTATTTGAAGTGGTAATTTTAGCTTTTGCCGTATAATTTCCGGATGATTTAAAAATCCATGGCAAATCAATCGCGGTTCCTAAAGCATCTTCATTGGATGAAAAATACCAACGAACTTCAGAAGCATCCGGACTGGTGTATTTGAAATTTACAGGATCTCCAATACAGACTTTATCCGGCGTTGCGTCCAGCGTAGCAAAAGCAGAATCGTAAACCAAAATATTATTTGCTGCAGATGCATCCTTGCTACACCCGTCACTCAATACCAATGTATAATTGGTGTTTAAAACAGGCTTGATGGTTTGATTTTTATATATTACCGGAATTGCATTTAATGTCCAGGTATACGACGCAGTTTTTCCCCCTGAAAAAACAAAATTCATATTTGCAGTATCGCCCATACAAATACCCTTTGGACTGATATTTAATTGCGCATTTAACGGCAAAAGTTTTTGAATTTTAAAATTTGTGGTATCATTTTTCACCGTACATGCATCACTCAGAATGGCGCGGTAATTGGTAATACCTGCCGGGGGATTCAGATTAACTGAAAACCCGGTAACCGCCTGATTCCATGAAATATTATACGTGGAATTCCTGCCACCTGATGCTAACAGATTTAATGGCAATGTTTGAATATCGCACAAAACGGTATCTGAAACTCGTGTCAATTTTAAAGGTGCAAAAAGATCAACCATCACACTGTCAGAAATATCCGGTGAACAGCCATCAGAAACCCGGAGTGAAAAATATTTTTTTACTGTTGGTGTTTCCAAAATGGTAGCGGTATTTTTACCATTCGACCAAATATAACTGTATCCGGAACCAAGGCCTCCAGTTACATTGGCATTGATGTTAACAGAAGTTCCAAGGCAAATAGTGGTATCCGAATTTAAATTTAATTGCAATGCGGGATAAGCATAAATCGTTAATGTATCCGATGCGCTTTTTACAGAACAGCCGTCATTTACCGTTGCAATATATCTGAGTGTATCCAGAATTTGCACATTTTTACTAAATCCATTTCCCATTGCCGGATTCCAGCTTACAACATATTTACTCGTATCGCCGCCACTTACTGCAGCATTTAAATTCACAAATTGCCCAATGCACACCAAAGAATCCGATGCAGATAAAATAATTTTCAAAGCCGGTTTTACAATTACTTTTTGGTACGCCGTATCTGGAAATGCAGTGCATCCGTCATTGAGCACTACCATGTAAGTTGTAGAGGTTACCGGTGACACCATCTGACTTGCGAAATTTCCAAATCCATTGCTCCATTTGTAATTGTATGCGGTGGAAATTCCACCTTTGGGTTTTGCGGTAAGCCTTACTGAATTTCCGCTACAAATGGTGGTATCCCTGCCCAAAGTCACATCCAATGGCTGCCTTACCAATACATTTACAGAATCCTTTACAGTGAGTTTGGTACAAACATCTTTTAATGTTACAAAGTATTTGGTATTGATTATCGGTCCTGCGAGTAACGAATTTCCGGTAGAACCATTAGACCAGATATAACGATAATCTGGCGCAAAACCACCACCAGACTTAGGAACCAGCAATGCGCTGTCGCCAAAACAAATAGTAGTATCTGCACCCAAATCCACCGTTAATGGATTGCGAATTCCTTCAAATTCAATTTTAAATCCTTTACCTTCTACTAATGGGTCGCTGTAGTGTTTTAGCCATAATGCACTCGCTGTAACTGTTTGCCAGCTCCCTCCAAACGGCAGGGTCTGCCCGGTAAATCTTCCAATTTTATTGCTTTGTAATGTATTGTTTTTAAACAAAACAATACTGTCATATCCATTTTCATAATCCAAAACCAAAAACCGAAATCGAATGGAAGTCGCATTCGGAATTTTTACTTTTAAATTGGTTTGAATCAATGCAGTATACTCGCCTTCTCCTCCATCATCATAAATAAATCCGTTGCATTTTACTACACTGTCGGTGCCGCTTTGCGGCATTAAAACAGCGTTGCAAATGTCGTAAGTACTATCGATTACCACATAAGCCATGCGAGTTAAACTATCGTATTTATTTTTGAAACAGGATTTCGCAACCAGTTTAATATTGAATTTTCCGTAGGATGAATAATAATACGTTGGATTAAAAATAACGGAATTATTTCCATCTCCGAAATACCATTTACAACTGGCGGAATTTTCACTTCTATTGCTGAATTTTATTCCGGTGCTGATGTTACACGCAAATGTATCTGCAGAGAAATTCGCTTTAACATACCCGCTGTCATATTTGGTGCCTACACCGCAAACCCACCAGGCATTGGTAACTGCAATTTCATGTTTGCTGCAATGTCCGAAAAGATCCCCTGCTGCCATAATGCTGAAAATTCTGGCATCGGCATATTGAGAATTTTTGGTGAGATATACACTTAAATTTCTGTATGCAATTCTGGATGCATCTAAAAATCCAAGACTGTCTATATCAAATACATTTCCTTTTTCATTGGTCCCTGAAACGCCATCTGTGATCAGATAAAACCAATAATTCTGTACCCCGCTGTTGGTGTGCACACCTCCATTGTCACCTGTACCTGCATACCATTTATTGCCCAAATAATATTTGGGATGGTTGTATGCATTTGGATTGGACATATTGCGAATTCCATTACCGGATGTAGTAAAATCCTCTCCTATTTTCCAACTGTGTTTGGTTGGTCGTGTCCAAATTTCAATGGCATTTCCAAAGATATCCGAAAAACTTTCATTCAATGCACCACTTTCATAGCTATAAACCAATCCGGCAGTGTATGTAGTAACCGCATGCGAGATTTCATGTCCGCAAACATCCAGTGATGTTAACGGCTTCCATGTACTTCCGTTTCCATCGCCATAAGTCATATAGGAACCATTCCAAAATGCATTGGCATAATTGGAACTGTAATGTACATAACTGATAATTTTTGCATTGCTGTTATCGAAACTTTTGCGATTTAAAATGGAATCAAAAAAATCATAGGTTTTTTCTGCACCCCAATGCGCATCCGTTGCTACTTCATCTTTTGCAACATTTACATTATTCCAATAATTGTCTGCATCGGTAAAATCTACCGCAGATCCATATGTGGTGCTTGTTTTGAGATTGTAAGTTTCAATTCCTTTTCCCCTTGCTTTTTCACGCAAACGAAAACTTCCCGGAGCCAGGCTATCTGTGGTAATTGCTCTTGTACCGGAATATGCAGTAACTGCTTTTCCCTTTACATCCGTGTGCAGAATCAGGTCTTCTGATGCCACAATTTCCAGAGTTTCCGCATCTATATAAACGGTTTTACCAAATAAAGGTTGCAGCGAATAAATGCGAAATTTGTAGCAGATTTTATGTTCATTCTCATATAATAAATTTTGAGGACAATATACAATTTCACCTTTGGGGAAATAAGAGGTATCCGGATTTCCGGTAATTTCCTGGAGAATTTGATCCTGCATTTTATCCTGCCAGTAATACATTTCAGAAGGGAATAAAGCAATTGCCCGTGCCCTTGCGGTTTCTTCAGTAACGACAACCTTTCCGGATAATTGTTTCAATGAAATTATTTCTCCATTAAAGGATAATATTTTCCCTTCTTTGGTATGAATAACGATTACCCCATTTTCGAGGGCAATATTTTGATAATATTGTTGTGCGCGATAATGTACCTGCCCCAATTCATCTTTTAATTCAGAATAAATTTTCCATGAATAATCTCCCTGGAGATTTAACTTGTTAAGAATCGCGTTCTGCCAGTTATTAAAGTTAGGAAGATTCTGAGTTTCAAAAGCATAATATCCGGTGATGGTACCGGAAGATGAATTAGGAGAAAGATTATCCTGTGCGGTTACCGCAATGCGAAAACAAATAAGTCCAGTGAGCAATAGTATGCCCTTCAACCTCATTTTACAAAAATAACGAAAATTCGCGGTGCCTCAGCTATCCGCAAACCAGACTGTTTAGCAGTACTGATCGTATACGGCTGCCAAATGGTCTGCAACCATATCTGCAGTGCGTCCTTCTATCATGTACCGCTCCACCATATGTACCAGTTGACCGTCTTTAAACAGTGCAATAGCGGGGGATGACGGTGGATAAGGCAACATATATTCGCGGGCTTTGCTGGTTGCTTCCAAATCCTGTCCGGCAAAAACCGTTAACAATTGATCAGGCTTTTTATTTCCGGCAAGACTTTTCAAAATACCCGGTCGGGCTGCTCCTGCCGCACATCCGCACACAGAGTTTACAACCACCAATGCGGTTCCTTTAGAATCATTCATCGCTTGTTCTACCTCTTCAGGGCTTTTTAATTCTGTAAATCCGCTTTGGGTCAACTCGTTGCGCATAGGCGCCACTAACATTTCAGGATATGGCATGTCTTAATTTTTTGAATTCTTTACTGCAAAATAACAATTCTATTGCCAAATGGTTTCAGATGAAAAATTGTCAGGGGTTTAAGTTCCATTCCTCCCCTCCGATGAACAATCGATATAGGTGATTCTGTCCAAAGTAATAAGGAATATTCCGGATGGAATTTTCGAGCGAAGAGATTACGAAATCTGCACGTTTTCCTATGGAAATAGAGCCGCATTCCTTCTCTAGTCTCAATGCCCGCGCAGCGTTGAGCGTGATTGCATGAAAGGCTTCTTCAGGTAATAATTTCATTTGTGAACATGCAAGACTCCAAACCATTTGAAGGTTCGCTAAAGGACTGCTACCCGGATTAAAATCCGAGGCCAGACAGAATGGCAATCCGGCATCGATGATATTTCTGCCTGCGGCATAAGGAATTCCCAAAAAGTACGATGTGCCGGGCAAACCCACTGGCATCGTCACCCCACCTCGCAAAGCTTCTATTTCTTCTTGACCGCAATATTCCAAATGATCTGCGCTCCAGGCCATTTTTTCTACTGCAACCTGCACCCCGCCTGTATATCCCAACTCATTTGCATGGATTTTCCCGGGTAATCCTGCAGCCGCACCGGCATCCAGAATTCTGGCAGTATCGTCCATGCTAAAAAAACCGCGATCACAAAACACATCGATATGGTCGGCTAAACTTTCAGCAATAACTGCGGGAAGCATGGTTTGAATAACAAAATCCACATACCCCTTTCTATCTCCCTTGAATTCAAGCGGAACTGCATGTGCACCCAAAAAAGTTGCTTTTATCGTAATTGGAAAATCAGCTTTTAGCTGTCTAATTACGCGCAACATTTTTAATTCCGATTCCAGATCCAAACCATAACCGCTTTTTATTTCCAGGGTAGTGGTACCATGCGCAATCAGGCGTTTGACGTTTTCGCGTGCTTTTTTTAAAAGCAAACTTTCAGGCATGTCGCGTAATTTTTGGGCTGAATTTAAAATTCCACCACCCGCTTCTGCTATTTCTTCATAACCCGCACCCTTAATGCGCAATACAAATTCATCGGATCGCTCTGTGGCAAATACCGCATGGGTATGACTATCGACAAACCCGGGTAATAATTCCTTACCTTCTATATCAATTTGTTCATCGGATTCAGGAATTGCTCCTTCACCAAAATCGAGAATTTTTCCATCTTCTATCAAAATCCATGCATTCGACAATGACTGAACTTTTGACATTTCTACACCGGCGTAAAACGATTTATCGCTGGTTTCCATGCCCCAGATTTTACCAATATTGTGTAGTAACTTGCGCATACGCAGCAAAAAAAGCAAATTTGAAACGGAATGGTGCAGAAAAGTTTAACATCTATATTAAATACCCCGATAAAAAAAGGCAAATCTGTATTTATTGCGCCCGGAGCAACCGCAATAGGCAATGTTACTTTGGGAGATCATGCTTCTGTATGGTTTGGCGCGGTTTTAAGAGGTGATTCCGATCAGATTTCAGTAGGAGCAAGAAGCAATATTCAAGATAATGCAGTCATACATGCAGACCCCGGAGATCCCTGTATTATTGGCGAAAATTGTATTATTGGACATAGCGCAATAGTTCATGGCGCCAGGTTAGCACATCATGTATTGGTTGGAATGAATGCTACGGTTTTAAACAATGCGGAAATCGGAGAATATTGCATCATTGGTGCAAACGCACTTGTTCCTGCAGGAATGAAAATACCTCCATATTCTTTGGTTTTGGGCATACCAGCAACAATTGTAAAGGCATTAGGCCCGGAAGTGGAATCCAAAATTCAAAAAAATGCGGATGAATACGTAACCAGAGCGGCTCAATATCTGGAAGCCGGAATCTAAACGATTAGTACAGCCCTTCTCATTCCATCTTCGATTGCAATTCATTATAATTGCATTCCGACATGGCGCGTAAAACAAAATATTTTTTTAACCCTAAAAGCCTTGAGTTTGAAAGGGTGCGCGACAATATTAAATACCTCACCTGGCGATTCATAGGTTTTACATCTATGATTATTGTGCTGGGAGTATTGATGGCATTCGTGTTTTCCAGATTGTTTGCATCTCCACGGGAAAGGGCTATAATGAATCAGAACCGCGAACTCAAGAGCCAAATTCATGTGATTGACAGGCAGATTTCAGAAATAGAAGAACAAATGACGGATTTAAAAGACCGTGATTTAAAAATTTACCGTGCCATGTATGAAGCAGAGCCACCTGTTCCTTTGGATTATCGCGGAAAAGATTATGCGGAATTGTTGACATTGCCACAGGGAGAATTAATTCAGAGAATTCATACTAAAATGGACCGATTGCAATTGGATGCGAAAGCCCAGGAAAAATCTTATGCGATGTTAAAAAAACTCATTAGAACCAAAGAAGAAGTAATCGCTTCCATACCGGCCATACAACCCGTTGCCAACAGAGAATTAAACAGGCTTGCAAGTGGTTTCGGATATCGTATGGACCCATTTTATCATACTGCAACATTTCATCAGGGAATGGATTTTACCTGTGATATTGGAACAGAAGTATATGCAACGGGAGATGGTATGGTACAAAAAAGCATGAATGACGGATGGGGATATGGTAATCATGTAATCATCAGTCATGGATTTGGATATACTACATTATACGGGCATTTAAGCCGCATTGCCGTACGACCCGGATCCAGGGTGAAAAGAGGGCAAGTAATTGGATATGTTGGTTCAACAGGAAGAAGTACAGGTCCGCATTTGCATTATGAAGTGCGAAAAAATGGAAATCCGCTGAATCCTGCATTCTTTTATCATAACGATTTAACAGATGAACAATACAGGCGTATGTTGGAAATGAGCAAACGCGAAACAAAACGATTTGACTAATGGAACACGAAGAAAATAAACCGATAAAAAAATATTATAAAATTGGGGAAGTCAGCAAAATGCTGGAAGTTCCACCCAGTACACTGCGTTTTTGGGAAAAGGATTTTCGACAACTGAAGCCAATGAAAAATAAAAAGGGCGACAGAATTTATTCCCTGAAAGATATTGAGGTATTAAAAGAAATTAAATACCTCACCCACGACAAAGGAATTAAAATTTCGAAAGCAACGAAAAAAGTGAAAAGAAATTCACCTGTGGAAGACCACAAACATGAGCTTGCAAAAAAATTATTATCCCTAAGAGAATTACTATTAAATTTTAAAGAACAACTGGATTGAGATATTGGTTGATCCCTGTATTTCTCGTGGCAGCGGGCAATGCAAAGGGTCAGGCCGGAGCAAATTGCATTGCTCTTGGCGGAAATGCTGCCAACCCATTTGCAAGCATTTCCCTTGTCGGAAATGCCGCTATTTTTAATTCGAAATCCCGGGAATTTGGATTTTGGGGTACAAAACCATTTACCGGAACTTCCATTTTAAGAAGTGGAATTGCCGGCCATATTTCAGGGAACAATTATGCGGTAGGATTTTCAGATGAGTATTCCGGAACCGGATATTATTTTCGAAATTCTTTATTTACACATTTTGCACAAAAATGGAATGAAAATACTTCTGCCGGCATTTCCATTGGTTACCTCAACATCCACCAGGCAATGGGTTTCGAATCCGGACATTATCTGGAAGGGAAATTGGGATTGCATTCCAAACTTGGAAAAAAATCCACCTTTTCCATGGTAATTAAAAACCCATGGGTACACCAAAAACAAGTCGATTATACTGCTTCTGCCGATATTTCTGTTGGATATATTCTCGCAAAAAACAGCCGGGTTTTTGCACAATTTCAAACCGGAGGAAATAAAGAAACAGCGTTCGGTCTGGCTTTGTTGCATTCCATTTCTGAAAAATTCAAACTGCGCGGAGCCATGCAGACCGGGCATTCGCCTGTTTCTGCAGGATTGGAATATCAAAAGAATAACTTTTATTTTTCGTTTGCAGGGAATTATCATTTATATCTGGGTTTCACCCCTTCATTTACTTTGGTATGGAAAAAATAAGATACTTTTTCTTATTCCTTTTTTTGTTCATTTGGAAAATTCCATTGCACGCTCAAATACCTGAAGAAGCGAAAGAGGCCATTGAAAAGTGGCTTGAAAATTCAGAATCTGAAGGTGATTATTCTCAATTAATGGAGGAACTTTTATTTTATACAGAACATCCAATTCCATTGAACCAAGCTGACTATGATGAACTTGTACGATGTCCTTTAATATCACCGGCACAGGCTATTTCCATCATTAACCACAGAAATAAATTCGGCGTTTTCATTCATATTCATGAATTACAAGTATTGGGATTTCCACCGGAACAAATAATTATACTGCTACCATTCATTACACTTCAGCCTGATTTTAAAGAAAATATAACGCGTTGGAAAGAGCTGATTTCACTTGGTAAAATTCAGTCGTTTACCACAGTAAAACGAAAAACGCCAACAGAATTACCTCAGGGTTCCATGGGCAATACCCTTTCTCAAAGCTTGCGATTCCGATATTATTTACCCAATTATTTCAGTATGGGATTCAGCATGGAAAAAGATCCCGGTGAAAAATACTGGAATCGCGGACCGGATTTTATTTCCGCTCATTTGTTTCTGGAAAATCAAGGCAAAATAAAAACGCTTGCCTTAGGAGATTATGTGCTCGGATTTGGTCAGGGTCTGGTTATGGGTTCCGGATTTGGCATGGGCAAATCCGCAATGGTAAATATGATAAAAAGAACCCCTGTAAATTTAAAAGCCTACCGAGGAATCAATGAATTCCAATTTCACCGCGGTATGGCCATTCGCCTGAAATTTGGAAAGTTGGACTGGATTACGGCCATTTCACATCTGCGCCTGGATTCCAGAACACAATCAGACACCAATGGAAATATGATTTTTCTGAATCCCGATTTGGATGGTTTGCATCGGACAGAAAAAGAAATTTCAGGAAAAAAAACCAACACTCGGTCAATGCTTGGCAGTTGGTTACAACAAACGTCCGGCAACAGCCAGTATGGTTTTGGAGTTTGTTATTATTTGTACGGAAATGCTTCTATTCCTTCACCAGATCTCTACAAATTATTTGATCCAAATAAGGAGTCGCAAAGTTTTTTTCATTTTTTTCAATCCAAAACAATTGGAAGAATTCACGCCTTCAGCGAATGGGCGCTGAGCCCTGAAAACCGAAGCAAGGCCGCAGTTGCAGGCATACTTACCACATTGGGGAAATGGATGGAATCCTCGTTCATATGGCGCCATTATGATCCGGGATTTATTGCCCCTTTTTCAAATGCTTTCGGAAACCATAGTTCCAATGAAACCGGTGTTTATTCAGGAATTCGATTGTTCATAAAATCAAAAATAATTCTGAGCCAATATATCGATATGTATCGCAATCCCTGGTTACAATACCGAATTTACAATTCCTCTTATGGTATGGATAATTTATGGCAATTGGAAGTACAAATGAATAAAAAAACACATTGGTATCTGCGCTATAGATTGCAGGAAAAGCCACAGGCGGAAAACAATACTGAACCAATGAAATTATCCTCCATAAATCACATGCAATCCTTAAGAATGCATCTTTCTTCGGCATTGGACAAAAGCACCGAAATTCAACTCAGAGGCGAATACAGCATCAGCAATTTCACCGGAAATACATGGAAATCTTCTATGTTCTTCTTCCATATCCAAAGATCTTTATTGCGAAATCGTCTGAAATTTCAAATCAGGTATACTTTATTTGATGTTCCTTATTTTTATAACCGGATTTTTGCATTTGAAAATCAACTGTATTATGATTTCGGAACAGCATCCTTTTACGGCGCAGGGTATTCCGGTTTTTTCATGTTCCAGTATAAATTAAATTATCGCTGGAAGGTGGGTTCACGCCTGTCTTACATGAAATATACAGACGCAGTTACCGGTACGAATCAGGACAAATCCGGAGTATTTTTGCAATTCATTTATCAGAATTAATGCAGGCAACCGGGTAAGTTGTAATTTTGCCCCATGCCCGCAAAGCTGTCTGTGAATATTAACAAACTTGCCACCATCCGAAATGCGAGGGGAGGCAATAATCCCGATATCATTCAGGCTGCAAAGGATATCCAGAATTGGGGTGCTGAAGGTATCACTGTTCATCCAAGACCGGATGAAAGACATATTCGATATTCGGATGTAAGAAATCTAAAACAGGTTGTAAACACAGAATTTAATATCGAAGGATATCCGGACAAACGTTTTTTAGAACTGATTGCAGAAATACACCCTGAACAGGTCACTCTGGTGCCAGACCCTCCGGATGTACTCACCAGCAATGCGGGTTGGGATACCATTGCAAATCAAACTTTATTGCAGGATATTATTTCTGAAATCAAAAGTTCAGGCAGCCGTGTAAGTATTTTTTTGGATGCAAATCCGTTTATGGTAGAAGGCGCAAAAAAATGTGGTGCGGACAGAATTGAACTCTATACAGAACAGTATGCAAGCCATTTTCATACAGATGCCGAAGCCGCCATCAGAAATTATGTATTCACGGCGAATGAAGCAGAAAATGCAGGTCTTGGAGTAAATGCCGGACATGATCTGGATTTGAATAATCTTCATTATTTCGCCAAAAACATTCCTCAATTACTGGAAGTTTCCATTGGCCACGCGCTGGTTTGTGATGCATTGTATTACGGATTGCAAAATGCAGTTCAGATGTATAAGATCCGATTAAATCCGGAATTCGGTTCTATTTAATTTTTTTATTTGCCGGATTTTACGAAATTGCAAATCCGGAGATATGAAAAGATTACTGGCAGGTATTCTCTCCATTGCAATTGCAAATACTACTGCAGCATGGGGATTTTTAGGTCATAAAACCATCAACAACAGAGCGGTTTTTGCATTACCACCCGAATTATTCGGTTTTTATAAAAAACATTTGGAATATATTACCCAACATGCGGTGGACCCCGATAACCGAAGGTACTTATTCGAAAATGAAGGATGCAAACATTTTATGGATTGTGACCATTATGAAAAACGGGCACCATTGGATACAATTCCGCATCAATGGTATAAGGCTGTGGCGATTTATGGAGAAGATTCCCTGAAGCTTCACGGCATTGTACCATGGAATACCTATATGGTTTTTAAACAACTCACGAAGGCATTTTCCGAAAAAAATGTTCCGCGTATTTTGAAACTCAGCGCGGATATTGGACACTACATAGCAGATGCACATGTTCCCCTTCACACATCCGGGAATTATAACGGACAGAAAACAGGCCAGGAAGGAATTCATGCACTATGGGAAAGCCGCATTCCACAATTGTTTCTGGACAGCTTTCAATTGATGAATGGCACCGTTTCTTATTTGGATAATCCACATGAATATTTATGGAAAATTGTAGAAGAAAGTTTTTCTGAAATTGATTCAGTTTTAATCATTGAAAAAGCCCTTTCAGTGAAAATGGAGAATAAAAAATATGCATTTGAAACTGTGGGCAACAGCATTCAAAAAGTGGTGAGCAGCGAATACTGTACTGCATATAAAAATGCCATGAACAGCATGGTAGAACGCAGAATGCGCAAGGCTATTTATTCTGTTGCCGGATTTTGGTACACGGCTTGGGTGGATGCAGGACAACCAATTCTTGAAACAGAAACACCTTCTCCAGAAGCAGATCCGATGGATGCGCTCGCAGAAAAAATAAAATCACAAGGGAAAATTAAAGGCAGAGAAGAACAAGGGGGTGAATGACAAAAGTGAAATGCTTTTACCGCAACAAATTTATACTGCCGTTCACCGTGTATAATTTATCCTCACAAACCGGTTTGTATTGCAATTGATAAAAATAAGTACCGGAAGGCAAAGATGCACCGGTATTGAAAACGTTTCCATTCCATTCCACTTTGGGATCATCAGAAGTAAATATCAATTCACCCCAGCGGTTGAAAATGCGCATGTGAAATTCCTTTGCCCCTTGCATGGGAACTTTGTATGTGTCGTTATATCCGTCTTTACCGGGAGTAAACACATTGGCGATAAAAACATTGCCCTGAACAAATACCTGTTTGCAAATTTTACCTCCGCAAACTTTATCATTTTTTAAACCCAAACAAACCCATTTTATTCCAGTTTCATCTCCGAAATCATAGATTAAATCATAACTGGAATCCAGCAGTTTTTCTGTAGAATCTTCCGGATCAAATAAAGTCCACTGGTATCCGTTTAATTGCACATCAGACAAATTCTTCAATACAAGTTCCGAACCCTTTAATGGATTGCATTCCTGTTTAAAATCAGGATTTAAAATCACTACCTGAATCTCCTTTTCTGCAGTATCCTTGCATGCCTCCAACGTTGCCTGACTTAAGTTTCCATACATTCTGATTTTGTATTTTCCGGATGAACCATATTTGTATAAAAATGTATCTTTTTTTCTGTTAAATGTATCTCCGTTACCCATATCCCAATGGAAACTGGCAGCATCGCCAACTGCAGTATTTAAAACGGCTACTGAATCGTGAACACAAAAAATATCTGGAATTTGAAAGGAGGCCAACGATGTTTCATATACCACAATTTTCAAGGCCTCTTTTCCCGCAGGCGGATACGTAATGGAACAAAAATATTTACTTCCTGTTGTCGGATTATAAAAGCTATCGCCACCAACTAATTTTGCATAATAAGTACCTGCTTTTTTATATGTAAAATTCACATTGGTATCTCTCTTTGTGGAGTAAACTGTATTTGCCGGATCTCCATATTGCCAGATATAAGTGCGCGATTGTTTGGATAGATTGGTGAATTCCACTTTCAACGGATTGCAACCCACTGAATCTGAAATAATTTTTCCAAAAACTTCCGGCCCAATTACATGAAAAATGGCTGTAGTGCTGTCTTCACAACCCAAATTGGTTTTCACCCACAAGCGGATTTTATAGTCTCCGCCACCGGGGAAAACATGCACCGGATTTTTTACCGGGGATTTTGCCGTTCCGTCTCCAAAATCCCACGACCATTGGTTGATGGTTTGGCCATTATTTGGCTGCACAATAAATGAGGAATCAAAATACTGTCTTATTTCGCTGCAATACACTGGTGGTGGTATTCTGATTTTAGCACTTGGCCCGGTAACTCTAATCGTATCTTTGGCTATCACATCACATCCATCGGTATTTCTTGCTGCCAGAGAAACTATATAAGTTCCAATTCCGGGAAATGTATGACACATTTTATATCCGGTATCTTTTGTGCCATCTCCAAAATCCCAATATAATTCGCCATATAAACCAATAGGTGTCCATCGGTTGTCAGGTGCAGAGATTCCCAGTTGCAGAATAGAATCATAAAAACATACCTTCTGATCCGGACATCGAATTATACTTCGAAAATGTACTTCATGTGAAAAACGTACCTCCCGATATCCACTGCCTTCACAACCCTTATACGGAATTAAACGTATTACAATCCGATATAGTCCTCCTGTCTTAAAAGTATGCTCCAGCGATTTTAAATGATGAATTGTATCCTTAAATCCGGTGAGAATTTCCAATGTATCACCCCAATGTGCATATAAGGTATCCGGATACAACCAATTGCTATCTAAAAAATCCAGACGCACTTTAAACGGATCACATTGCGATACCATCACCATATTAAATTGGCCATTGGATTGCGGATCTACGTGCACCGCATTTAAAAAAGTATCAGCAACCCATCCGTCTCCTTTGCGAATAAAGTCCACAACGATTTTGCCATTTTTTTCAGTCCAAACGGTATCATTATCATAATACCTCCACAAAACCGGGCTTTTTGTCCCATTGGTTTTATATTTATAACTGGTAAATCCAAAATACATAATGAGTGTATCTCGATCTATTGTACCATTTATATCGGTAATTAAGAAATTATTATTCCCCACTTTTTCGCGCATATTCAGTGGCATGGTGAAAAACGAACTCTGTCCTGTACAAGCGGTTTTGGGCAATTGAAATTCAGGGCAATAATCCTGGCGATATACCCGAAGAGCAGTATCGTCAAAACAACCCACAGAAGAGTCATAAACCGTTAAGCGCGGATTATAACAATTTGTATCTCCGTAAAAATGTCTTGCTATGCTGTCTTTACTGTAATTGCAGTTCTTATTTATATCAATTCCGAGCTTGGTATCGGTAGTACATTTTTCTGCTTTAGGATCACCAAAATTCCATAATCTGCTGCTTTTCCCGCCCGGTTTGTATGCAGTAAGATCGATCATAAAAACAGTATCTTCTATTCTGCGGCGATTGTAATTAAATGTTTTGCCAATTGCACGAATACCCAACACCTCAAATGAGTCTCTGATATAGCCGGTGCAGCCTCCAATGCGTTTTGCTATTACATAATTCCACCCCACATGCGCATCCTGGTTTGCATAAAAAACCGTATCAATTCCAATATTATTTCCAACACCATTTCCATTTAAATACCATTCTACATCTTCACCGGAAGAAAATACTTTTGCAGAGCCAAAAATTAATTCATTAGAACAAATTTTATTGCGATTTTTGCGCATAAAAAATTTGGAAGGCGGTACATCATAAGAAAATGTAGTACTGTCCATGCATTGAAATTCGTTACTGCTCACCAGTTTCAGGCTCCAGGATTTTGCCGGTTGAATTACTTTACAAAACGGTACGGAAGCAGTTACAGGAATCCGACCGGGCATTTGATACCAATCATTGGTAATCGAATTTCCCCCACTTACATTGTTATTGATGCAAACTTTTACTGAATCACAATAGGGAAATTCTGAATAAGTAATGTTGTGTTTTATTGACGGAAAAATATAAACATTCACACTGTATTGGCTCTTACAACCTGCGCTGTCTTCCAGCTCCATGATATTGGTGTACCATCCGGAATCGGGAAAAGTATGGCACCATTTTTTGGAATATGGTACTACAAATTGAGATAATTTTCCATCCCCCCAAACCATGCTCACTTTGTATAATGGTCTGGATGCTTTTTTGGAAGAATCATTAAAACAAAGGATATTATTATTTTGGCAGAAAAGCGAGGCACTACTATCCAATTTGAATTTTGCAAATGGAAGTGGTAAAATTTCAATTTCGTGTGTATCAGAATATTTTTGACCTCCGCTCAGTGTAGCGGTGCAGCTCACCACCAATTTGCCCGTGGCTGTAAATTTTATGGAAGGGCTCGTATTGCTGCTTGTTCCAAAAGTTCCAAAATCCCAGTCATAAGAAACTACTGTGCCTCCTGTAACATTGGCATTGAAATTACCTATATCATTCAGGCAAAAGTCTCTTTTTGCAACAATGGTGCATTGCCCGAACAGAGAATGAAGGGTAAAAAACGAAAACAACAAGTAGAAATAAAATCGCAACATTCTCAATAAGTTGACGGCATTTTCCTGGTACGTTGCAGGAAATACGCGGAAAAATAAGAATTTAAACTTGCATTTGAACCATTTTTCTGTAAAAATGTGATAATCAGAAATTGGGTTTCATGCTGTATTTCTCATAAAAACTCAGTATCACTTCCACTGCCTCATCTGATGTATCCACCAGTTTGAACAGGTCCATATCATCGGGTGAAATGTATTTCTCACTATCGCGAAGCGAATCCCGAATCCAATCCATCAAAGGAGTCCAGAATTTTACATCCACCAATACAATTGGATATTTTGCCCTTTTATCTGTTTGTACAAGAGTAAGTGCTTCGAATAATTCATCCATGGTGCCAAATCCTCCAGGAAGAATAACGAAACCCTGGGCGTATTTCATAAACATCACCTTGCGCACAAAAAAGTAATCAAAATGAAGCATTTGGGCCCGATGCTGGTAAGGATTCGGCGTTTGTTCAAACGGCAGATTGATATTGAGACCAACCGACGGCCCTCCGCCTTCTCTGGCGCCTTTATTGGCTGCTTCCATAATACCCG
>JAGXTF010000092.1 GCA_018333525.1 Bacteroidota bacterium
AGCATTAAGTCGCCAATGACTGCAATTGTTTTGCCGAGAAAATTTTTGAACAGCGTGTCAATACGTTTTTTAGAAAGTGTTTGCATTCGGTCTGTTATTCTTATGAAAGAAACGGCGAAAATATAGAAAGAAATTAGAGGAAAGGAAAAGGAGACGTGGTTATTTGTTCATAGTTATTCCTTTCTCAATGAACAAATAACGATTAACATATAACGAAATTCGTTTGTATATTTTCCCCGCAAAAAAATTCAATGGAAAAAATTCTCAAAGATAATTTCGGTCGCATCGTCAACAATCTCCGCATTTCGGTTACGGATAGATGCAACTTTCGCTGTACGTATTGTATGCCGGAGGAAGGAATGTTGTGGCTGGCAAAAGACGAACTGCTCACCTTTGAAGAAATTACCCGCCTCACCAAAATATTTTCTGAACTGGGCGTAACAAAAATTCGACTCACCGGCGGCGAACCATTGATGAGAAAAGATTTGCATTTGCTCGTTCAACAAATTTCCTGTATTGAAAAAATAAAAGATATTGCTCTTACCACAAACGGATTTTTTCTCGATGAACAAGCGGAACAACTTGTTCACGCGGGAGTTTCGCGTTTCACAGTAAGTTGCGATTCACTCAATCCCGAAACATTTGAAACGCTCACGCGCAGAAATTATTTGCACAAAGTTTTTGAAGCGTTGAATGTGATTGAACAACTCGGTATTCGTCCAATCAAAATAAATACCGTTCTTATTCGCGGTATAAATGATTCAGAGATTGAAGATTTTGTGGAACTCGCTCGCACGAAACCGTACATCATTCGCTTCATCGAGTTTATGCCGATTGGAAAAGATGACGGCTGGACAATTGATAAAGTTGTTTCCACAAAGGAAATTATTGAGCACATCAATGCGATGGGGAAAAAACTTATTCCTTTAACCTCAAACCACCAACCACTAACCACTAACCACGTTGAACCCGCAGAGCGATACAAGTTTGAAGACGGAATCGGAGAAATCGGTTTTATCAGTTCGGTGAGCGAGCCGTTTTGTTCATCGTGCAATCGTGTGCGCATTACTTCTGATGGAAAGTTGAGAACGTGTCTTTTCTCTTTGATTGAAACTGATTTGAAATTTTTATTGCGTGGGGGAGCGGGAGATGAGGAAATTAAGGAGATAATTATAAATGCAGTGTTAGAAAAAGAAGAAGGACATCTCATAAACCAAACCGGATTCGTACGACCGGAACGTACGATGAGCGCGATTGGTGGATGAAGCGCGATTTGGGATTTGGGATATTTTAGTTATAAACATTAGTAAAATAAAATTTGGAAACTGTCTTTTCAAAAAATAATGTCCCGATTCGTTTAACCGCTGAACGCTGGATACACATTGTCGAAAACCACGATGACGTTGCGGGTTTGTTCGATGATGTGCTCACAACAGTAGAGGAACCGAACTATATTATTCAAGGATACAACGATGCTCTTATTGCTTTACGAGTAATAACCAAGAATAAATATTTTGCAGTCGTGTATAAAGAAACATCGCACACCGATGGCTTTATCATTACCGCATATTTCACAAACAAATTACAATTAGACAAGGAAACCATTTTATGGCAAAAGAAATAATGCAACAACAATTTATGCGCGATGTTTTTCAACTCGTGCCCCACGTTCTCGATTTTCCTATGCAAAAAATTTGGTTTGATTACGATAGAGAAGCGGATGTGCTTTACATAAGTTTTCGCCGACCGCAAAAAGCGACCAACTCCGAAATGTTAAACAACGGCACGTTACTTCGTTACAGCGGAGATAAACTTATTGGTATAACAATTCTTGATGCTTCACAGCGGAAAGCGGAAGCCACAAAAAATTATACAACACATTTGGTTGCACAAGAACCATCGGCATCATATGGAAAACACAAGAAAAAAAAGTGAATGCAGTTTTCGAAAAAGAAAAAGGACATCTTATAAATCAAACCGGATTTGTGCGACCGGAACGAACAATGAGCGCGATTGGGGGATGATGAGATAGAAGAAATTTTTGAATACGGTTTGTGCTTTTCAAATTTAATCCTACCTTAATGCCGAAAATCAGAAAGGCAATAGTTATGAAAATGCAGAATTTGTTTCTTAAACATTTTTCTTTTTTACTTTTCCTCGAATGTATCTTTTTACATCCTCTCTCCTCTCAAACACTTAACACAATTTCTGTTCGCTGTTTGGAAGATTTAGATGGTTTGTTTACTTCCACACAATCCGATACTACACCCAAAGCGTGGTCGTTACGATTGTATTCGCTTTCCGGCGGATTTGATTCAAGCGTGGGCAGTCAGCAACAACTCATTGCATCAGACCTTTCCGATGGTGTTTATGTGATTACCCAAGGAGATAGTGCGAATTGGCTCCATCTTGGTTATGTGCGAAATGAAACTACTCGCATTCGTTCGAGTAAGAATAGTGATACGATTGCCGTTGCAGATGGGCAAACCAAAAGTATAATCTGGATAAATTCTCATAATTCGTTTTCTGATTCGATACGTTTTCGCACATTTCTCCCAACTCCGAAAGAGATGGGGACTGCGAAACCTGCAAAACGGACAAAGCGAACAGCGTTTATACAAAACATCGGAAATGTGGTAAAGTGTACTTTTGAATCATCGTTCAGTAAAGATAGACCCTTTATCGTAGGAAAGCCACGAGTGGATAGTACAAAAGCGTATATATGGGCGCAATACACGAAAGCAAAATCATTTGCAAAAATTTTTAAAGAAGAACACGCCGGCAGCCCCCGACCGCTCTTGCCAATTATATTCAAGAAAGGTCCGTTGAAAGATCCCAAAAAGAGCGATAAACTTAATAATAAACTCTTTTCTCATCTCGTTGCATTAAAATTGAATATAACTGCGAGCGAAAATAATATTGTTGCCGACCCTTATACTTCGGGATTTCCACTCGGCGACCTTATTTATAACGAGCCAAACTCCCCCTATAGAGGTATGAATTTACGAGAAATCGTTAATTTGGCTGACTCAATGATAACGTACTCAAACCAAGATTCATTAGCTGTCTATTCGGGTATATTTGAGGTAATTCAAAACTCAAATCTTGCCTTTCACGATTCGTCATACTTACGGGATACTACGCCCTGTTATTTTAAAGCAACTGTTCGATTACGCGACGCAAAGCCCCCATATTTTATTATTCGAGATACTTCGGATGATATTGTAACTCAAAGCTTTAAAAGACGAACAATATTTTCCCATCAAATGGAAAATTATCCAAATCCCTTTAATCCCGTCACATTTATACGATTTGATTTGCCTGAACAGCTACGCGTTACTATAAAAGTGTACGATGTTCTCGGTCGAGAGGTTGCGGATTTGATTAACGATGGATTATTGGATGAGGGGAACCACGAAATAGAATTTGATGCAACAAAACTTTCATCAGGCATTTACTTTTATCGCCTCACGGCAGGAGGATTTGTCGAGACGAGAAAAATTGTTGTTCAAAAGTAAGGCGCAACTCCGTTTTGCACACCACTCGTAATTTAGTATTTTTTGCCCCGCTTATTTAGACGGCGAAAGAGAATACAGAAAATCTGAACGAGAAAATTTACACAGAAACGTTTCGCATTCCGTCTCCCGCAGGAAAATTTATTACGGGACATATTCGTTGGACGAAAAGCAGCGAGAAAAAACCTGTCGTCATTATTTGTCACGGGTTTATGGCATTTAAAGATTGGGGAATGTATCCGTTCATCGGCGAGGAATTTGCACGGCAGGGATTTGTTTCGGTTGTGTTCAATTTTTCGCACAACGGCATTGCGGAACGGTTCGATAAAATTACCGACTTCACGGCGTTTGAACAGAACACGTTCACAAAAGAGTTTGCGGATTTACAATATGTCGTTGACGAAGTTTGCGACGGAAAGTTGACAAAAAAAATTTTTGATACGGAACGCATTGCACTCGTTTCCCATTCGCGCGGTTGTGGAATTGCACTCGTTCATTCCGCGCGTGATGAACGAATAAAAACGCTGACAACGTGGTCGCCGGTATCAACGTTCGAGCGATGGAATGAACATCAGAAAAAACGATGGAGAGAAAACGGATTTCTTCCTGCATCGGGCAATGTGCAAAAGCATCCGTTGAAATTAGGAATCAGACTCCTCGATGATATTGAAACGCATCGCAATGAGTACGATATTTACCGCGCGGCATCATCGTTGAAGATTCCCTGGCTCATTATTCAGGGAACAGAAGACTTGATTACGTCAGCGGCTGAAACAAAAAATTTATACGAACACTCGAACAAAACAACAACCGAAATTATTTTTCTTGAACACGTCGGACATCTGTATAATGCAATGAACGACGGCGACACGACAACGGTTAAACATATTCTTGAACTCTCAACAACATTTTTTCACGCACATTTATAATATGGAACAAACTCTTTCACTAACGAAAACAGAACAGTACTCGGCGCTCACGCAACTTGGATTAACAACCGGTTTTGCCGCTCTCACTGCAGTCGGGGCGCAAATAGAAATTCCGGCGGTTCCGATTCCATTTACGTTGCAAACTTTTTTTGTATTGCTCGCAGGGGCAACACTCGGCAAGCGCAACGGAGCAATCAGTCAACTTTTGTATCTCTTGGTGGGAGTTTCAGGGATGCCTGTCTTTTCCGGCGCGGGGTTTGGGCTTGCAAAAATTCTCGGACCGACAGGGGGATATTTACTCGCTTTTCCTCTCGTTGCATTTCTTACCGGTTTTCTCGTTGAGTATTCGCAAAAATATCTTTGGATTCTCTTTTCGATGTTTGCAAGTTTACTGGTACTTTTTTCTGTCGGAACGCTTCACCTTCATTTATTCTATCTCCGTAATTTTTCCGAAGCGGTAGAAAAGGGATTTTTACTGTTTACGGTGTGGGATTTTGTAAAATTATTTTCAGCGGCAGGAATAGCACACCAGATTCTCCGATGGAAAAAATCGAAACAATAGTTTATTGCCCGGATGGCGGAATTGGCAGACGCGCTAGATTCAGAGTCTAGTGAGGTCACACTCGTGCAGGTTCAACTCCTGTTCCGGGCACACACTTGATTGTGAAATCGATTTGTGTATTGATTCGACGATGGGATTTCGAATCTTCGGAATCCTAAACATCTTGATTTGCACATTCGATTTTTTACGGTCAACCACTATTTGCTGAACGATTTTTTTAATTGAAATCTTCTGTTGCAGTAAAGGTGCTCCCTTAAAGTTTTCACTAAAATGCTGGAAGTAATCATCAATTTGCTTTGCAGTATTTTTAATTTCACCATTACTCACTTGTTTTAGTTTTACCTGGTCTAACTCAGCTCGTAACTTTTCTTGTTGAAATTCGAGTTCCTTTATGCGTGGAAGGGCAGTATCAACACTCACTCCTTTTTCAATGATTTCCAAAAGATTACTGATTTTTTTCCCATAGCTCTGTATTTCATTCTCAAGTTGTTTCACGTTCACACTGTTCCCTTGTTCCCGGTTCTTGTAGAATTCGGCAACCAACTTCTCGACCTTCCCTGTATGGTTGAGTTTAACAACTCGTTTTCTAAAACCTCCAAAATCAGATTTTCCAATTTCTCTTTTGGAATTGCATTCCAATCACATACTGATCGTCCTTTGCTGATATAGCCGCTATCAGCGTAGTAGCGTAAATCTTTTTTGCTTCTTGTATATCCCGAATATTTAAAGCCACATTTTGAGCACGTGATAAGACCGGAAAGTAAATAAGGACCGTGAACTGCTTTCGAAGCACCCGATGCAAAACCAATATGATTCATTGCGTTCGCACGTTGAAATAATTCTTTAGTAATTATTGCCTCATGTGCCTGTTCTTTGACAATCCATTCTGAAGCATTATTTCTCTTCCCTCTGGATTTTCCTTCCAATTTATTTTTTGGAAAACGATTATAGACGCGGTCGCCGTAATATGCAGGATTTTGTATGATCGAACGTATTGTGCCACTCGACCATTTTTGATTAGCATTTTTCCATCTACCTCTTCTCGGACAAGAAATATTTTCCGTATTCAAAGCATTTGCAATGCTTTTTAATCCAATGCCTTTTGCTTTCATTTCGAAAATTCTCTTCACCACATTCACTTCAAATAAATCCCCCGGTGCAAACGTTACTTGTTCTTCTCCTTTTCTTCGATAGGTTCCATCCGGCAAATCCCGTAGAAAATTACCCGACGCAATATCTACGGCGATTCGCTTGTAACCATAGGGAGCAGTCCCCCCGCTTGAATACCCGCTTGTTTCTTTTGCAATACAACCGCGCTTCGTTGAACGTGATAACTTCTTGGAATATTCGGATGCCTCTGCACTTTCAACAACTTCTGTTACAAAACTTCCAATGTCGTTTTCATTTTTCGAACCACTATTGATTACTCTGACTTTCACACCATATCGTTCAGCGTGAAATTTCCAATAAGTATTCTCCCGTGGATTGTTGGGACGACCCCAACGGGATTCATCGTAAACCAGGATATATTCAAAACCAGAACTTGTTTCGATGCGTTGCATTAACCGCATAAATGCAGGCCTTTTGTCGAACGATGTTCCACTTTTACTTTCATCTTCAAACCACTCGATGACTTTCATACCATTCGTATCTGCCCATTTTTGAATCTCTTTCTTTTGTTGTTCTACTGAATCATCCTGCATCTCTGTCGAACATCGAACATATCCGACTGCTAAATTTTTTTTGTTCATAAATAAAATATTTGGTTAAAGGTTGTTATAATTTTTTCGTTTCTGCAACTTCTATCCGTTGCCTGTAAATCATTTCTGCTATTATATTCGCTATATCTGTTATTTCTTGTTCTGTTAAATCTCTCAATTCGATTTTCTCGTATTGTAACTCCTGAAGGGGAGGGGAACACGGAATGTTCTTTTTACGCACAGATTATGCGTCGGACCTCCTGGGTGGTTGTAAATTGCTCATATTTTAAAATGAAAAAACACTTTTAAAGACCGTTCTCCCTTAAAATGTATGGAGGTATTTGGCTTACAAAAAAGCGTTAATTGTCGTTTTCGTGTTTAACGAATTGTGTTCTGGTTATATGTTTTCTTGTTTATATTTCTTACTAATTTCATGGTTTAAATATACGAAAAATTTCGTCAATTTAAAAATGAAAACCGCAGTTTTCTCTTGTAAAATCAAGGCGAAGCCCCACTTTCTTCATGTTCTAATTTTGTTTAAACCAACCCGCTATTCGTATACAGAAAAGAGTCATTGCGCTCTACTTTATCGAAAAAAAATGCGAACCAAATGCTAAAACAAAAAAGCCGAGGGTGTGAGGCTCGGCTTGTTCTGTGAGTGTTATGATTGCTTCGATTTCTTCCGTAAACCTCCTTTTTTTCTAATTGCGGTTACCATCTTTTCATTTCTCCTTGCTGCTAATCCTTGTCGTAGGTATTGCTTATTGTTTACACAGAATTGTTTGTGCCTTGCTTTGTTTAATTTGTAATCGTTTTTCGCGTAATACAAATCACTCTGAAGGGCAGCAATTTTCATACGAAGATTTTCCTTTTCCGAAACGTCCAATGTAACCTTCGTCGGGTTTTTACCAATTCCAATTAGAGTAAAACCACGAATCAGGTCCCTTCGGAGATTTCTGATTTTTCCTATTAATGTAATGATGCGACGAAACGCACCACGTTTTGTTTGTAATATTACCCGAAGTTTGTTCATGGGAGTAAACTTCAGGATTTGTTTTGGAGAGTTTGCCATTTTAATTAAAATAATATATAGTTGAAATCACCGCTGTTTCCCCAGTGACTTCCAAAAAGTTAAATAAATTTGAAACAGTAGACGTTAGCTAACGCCTATATATAATTTAACATGGAATAACCAGAAATGATAGTGGAACTTTTCTGGAACTATTGTTTTTTTGGTGAGATTTAATCGGAATCGTCAGTGGAACCACGGTGGAACTTTTGTTCTTGTTCCACTGCTTTCAAATTTTGGAGTTCGCGATGCCCCGAGTTAGAAAGGGACACTACCCCGTAGCCTTTCTTTTTCTTCCCCTTTCCTTGCGATGTTTTTTTCCGTGGGGGTTTAATTTTCTTGTTCGTGCTTACGCGGATTGAATCAATTTTTTTCCGTTTTTCCACACCTGCTAAATCGGGAAAATATTTTTCGACAGCTTCTTTTGCTAAGGCCTCCATTAACAGGACCGGATTTTCCCTTTTTTCCCGATAGCAGTAGGCAACCGCATCTTTAGTTTTCTCTAATCGCGATTTTTTAGTTACAACCCCGATATTGTCACTAGTTTTACTGTTCAGTGCAAATCTGCCACCTGCTATAAGTTCAAGTTCTTTCGTTTGAAATCGCTCAAACATTTCTTTTGTGATTTTTAAAATTCCGTTGTTATCTACACTATCATAAAAATCAATACTTGCTCGTTCAACCGACCTAAGATTGTGGGACCAATTAAATCTGTGCATCAAATTCAATACTTCACTCTGTATATCGATAGTGACCTTCCTCTCATCATTTTGATAATAAAGAGCCTGCTCGAGATAGTGCAGAATGTCAATGGTTCTATTTCTCAAAGGAGTCAACACTACAACACATTCGTTTATACAATTATAAAAATTCTCTTCGATAATATTTTGTTCAGAAAGAAGTTTAAGATTTTTTTGAGTTTCAAAAATAAATTGGAGATTTAATCGTCGCTCCTGATTTTTTAGGGTATAAGTTGCTCTCTGTTCTTTAATTAACGATGTGATTAAACTTCGAACTCTTGATGTAGATTGTTCAACATTTTCTATCCAAAACGTCTTTTTCTTTTCAAACGGATAATAATATTGTGATTTCGATAAATATACATCGGATAATCTCTCTAAAACTTCGCTCTCTGATAATGCTGCACAGTCAATATGTTCAATTTTTGAGTGCCTCCTATTAGTGTACAAGGATATAATTTCTATGAACTGAGACTTTCCTACTCCCGATTCCCCATAAATAATTATGGAACGACACATGCCGAAGGAATCGCAAAAATTCATTAAATACTGCCGATACTCTTCATCAACAGTAAACGTATTAATAAACTGCATCCATCCACTCCTTACCACTCGTTCTTTATGGTAATCTTTTAGAAAATCATGAATCGATTGCATTGCACCGTTAAAAATAACCATTGTGTCTGGTTCGAGTTCAAAAAACAATTCTTTATAATGGAGGGATCTTCTCCCTGCTATTAGTAATGGCAATAAAATCGATATTAAGGTTTTGAAAAATAAATTTAGTATAACTTTCGGCTCAAAATCTTGCACAATATTAAGGCCGATATAAATCCGTTTGCAATTTAAAGCGGACACTTTATCTTCAATCTTATTTAAAAATACTTCGTTATGAAGCAGGTCAAGGTTATAGCCATGCTCCTTATCGTGTATAATAAAACACAATATCTTGTCATTATCTTTGTCAGGATATAAGTCTTCGCCAAAATGGTACGCCGGCTTGGTTTTAATTTCCTGGAACAATTCTTTTGATATGATAGAAATAATAAAGTTACTTTTAGCGATAACGCCTGATTTGGAAGATACTGCTTGGATTAGTTTTAAGCTGTCTAAATCTTCAGGAGTGATGAGCGCGATAAAATTTAATGAGCTAATTATTTCCGTAATTTGAACAAACTCTGTATCAAATTTTTCTAAATCATCTACAGAAGCAAGGTGCTTTTTTCGAAAATAATAATCAGCAGTATATTTTGAAAAAGGCTGCTCATGATTAAAGATTGTTTGAATTAAATGATGAAAATCCATACTCGTAATAGGTTGTTTTTATACGTTCCGTTACTTAATTAATTGTCAAATATTAAAGAGAAATTTTTTATGTTGTGGTCTTTGTTTTTTATTTCTAACGTTCGGTAAATATGCAAAGGATATATCCTTACAAAAAATGCGTCCCTCCACGGTTTTAATTCATCAGAATGGTTTCGCAATTTGTAATGTGAGATGTGGAATAATCTTCAATAAACCCACCCCTCCAAACTCTTATTCGCACCCTTCAACTGCTTATCCAACTCACGATAGTTCGGACAATGTTTTTCCACCAATGCCCAAAACTTGCCAGAGTGGTTCTTCTCTGCTGTATGGCAAAGTTCGTGAAGAAATAAATACTCGACAACTTCCGGACGAAGAAAGACAAGCGTTCGATTTAAACTGATATTGTTTTGGTGTGAACAACTTCCCCATTTAGTTTTCTGAAATCGTATCGTTGCTTTTGTGTATGTGAATCCGTGTTCTTTACTTACTCTATCAAACCATGGTAGTAATATTATTTGCGCTTTCTTTTGAAGCCATTGTTTGAGTAGTGTATATGCAACTTTTTTATATTGAGGATTGATAGAAAGTTTTAACGTATTGTTTTCTTCGGTGAGATAGTTCTCACGATTTGAATGATGTTCAACAACTACGCCAAATGTAACTCCATTACTCTGAAAAATTATTTGATTTGGTATCTCGACTGCAGCAATAGTCGTCGATTTTATTTGCTGCACTTTCTCCATTGCTCGCTTAATCCATTGTTCTTTCTTAGCAATTATTTCCGGAATTTTTGTTTCATCAAATCCGAATGGAATAATAACTTCAAGCCCGGAAGTGCGGGATACTTTTAGATTGACGTTTCGGGATTTGGTGCTGGTGCGGATGGTGTAGGGAAGCATTAATGGAAGTATAAACTAAACTGCATAGAGCATTGTCCTTCTGTTACAATAATTTAGTCTTATCAGTCGTTATGGTGTATTCAATATTTCCTATGCGTAAGATATTCAAGCCAATGAGAGATGCTTTTTTGAAAATTCTTTCTCCATTTAAATACGTTCCGGTACTATCAAGGTCGTAAATCCAAACATCATTTTTCATATTGATGATTACACAATGTCTTCGACTGATTGCAGTCCCTCCGCTTACGTTCAAATCATTACATGAATATCCTTCTCTTCCAATCTTTATTATCGTTTTATCTGTTTCTCCAATTTTACCATGCGGGTCTGTGGTATCTAAAATATAAAGCGTACTTCGAGAAAGGTTATTGAAATGATAATCCATAAAAAGCAATTTTGATTTTAATGTCGGATCTTCTTCAAAGGAGTGAGTCGGTTCCTCTTCATTCACTACCGATATATTATAATCAATGAAAGGATTGTTCTTCACTCGTAATTCATCACTGGGATAAATATTTTCTCCGATGTATTGTATTGCACTACAGATATAGGAATTATTTGCAAAGCAAGACAGATTCTTATTTGTATCTAAAATTGTTTTAGCTAATTCAATCGCTGCTTCATAACGGTTGGTTTCATAATAACATCTTAGCAAAAGATTATACGCTTCGTAATCAGTAGGTGTTCGATGTAAGTGGTCACTCAATAATGAAATAGCAGAAGGATAGTTTTTTAACTCAAGATTTATCCAACCCAAATCTTTTTGAATATCGAGTCTGGGATTCAATCGAAGTGCTTTTTCAAAATATTCTTTTGCCTTTTTTATTTTATTGTGTCTCAGATAATACTTGCCATAAACCTTCAATACATTTACATTTTCGGGGAAGTTTCGTTCTGCATAATCAAGGTAGGAACCCACCTTTAGCCACTTTTTTGTTCTTAATGCCTTTTCTGCTTTCTCTGCTAAATCACCTGCTTTAATATTATCTTTCATGAAAATAATAGGAACTGCTTTTGCTTTAATTGCTTCTGCAAATTCATTCATTGACTGAAAACGTAATTCAGGAGTTTTGTTAATTGCTTTGAGGATTATTTCTTGTTGCCAATTCGGAAGTTGATTGATGGGAAAATCAATCTTATCGTGCAATTGTATAATTTGTTCTCGAGATAAAAAGGAAAATGGATTCTTACCTGTTAGCAGTTCCAACAGCGTAACACCCAAAGCATAAATATCAACTCGTGCATCTTTTACGGATTGCCTCTCCCAAAAAAGTGCATCGGGACTCATATATGCTCTTGTGCCTCCACCAGTG
This sequence comes from Bacteroidota bacterium, assembly GCA_018333525.1. Lineage (GTDB taxonomy): Bacteria > Bacteroidota > Bacteroidia > NS11-12g > UBA955 > JAGXTF01. The sequence goes on from JAGXTF010000092.1 coordinate 12,036, forward strand.
TTGGCAATACCAAAATCAGAAATTTTGATTACTTCATTGTCGGTGAAAAGAATATTCTCCGGTTTTATGTCGTGGTGGATAATTCCCTTCTCGTGAACAAACTGTAATGCTCCCGTCAAACATTGTATCCATTGCAAAACTTTGGAGACATCTGTTTTCTTTTCCTTCAATATATCTCGGAGACTCCCACTCGAACAATATTCCATTACAAGAAATAATTGTTCCTCCTGAACAAAATGATGATGATACGTTACGATGTTGGGATGATTGAATCTTGCCACCGTTTGTATTTCACGAATGATGTCCTGTTGATTCTCCTCGTCTTTATTCAATAATTCTTTGATGGCAACATAGCGGTTGGAAATATTTTCCTTTGCAAGAAAGACTTTTCCAAAACCTCCACGGCCTAATTCTTTGACAAACTCGTATTTGTTATCAAACAATTGAACTTCTGCCATTTTTCTTTTTTAAGATTATATTTTTCAAACTTTGACTCACTGAACTCCTGATTAATAATTTTCCCTTCTCTATGAGTGCCTCTAATAACTCTCTTAATTCCTTTTTCTCCGTTCCTTTCAATTAGAGTTAAATTTCCTTCGTAATCGGCATCTTCAAGAACATCTCTAATTTCATCTCTAATTTTCTCTAATTTTTCTTTATCACCCATTTGGGCTTTGTGTCTGAACCTACATTTTCAATCCTACCCTCTTTCCTTAATGTGGAAATCAGATTATTCACCTTTACCTTCTTTTGTTTCTCTGACAATACTGCTGAAAGATTTTCCATTACTAAGTCATCCAATTCTTTTCTTGTTGCAGAACCAAACTCCTCAATAAGCGCCTCAATCATTTTCTTGTAATGCTCGTCTTTAAAAGCCCTGTTCTTGATGTAAGTAGCTTTATCATCGGTTACAGCTGCCACACTTGCGTCCACATAAAAATTGGGTTTTCGACCCGCAATGAGGTTGTCTTTTTTCAGCATCGCAGCTACTTCATCGGTTATCGGTAATTTCTTTTGCACCCTGTCAAGTAAAACGACTTTGGTCAGTGGTAAATCTTTTCGTTCAATGAGTAGTTTTGAATAGTTCTCATCAATGGAATGACCGTAAATCTGTAACACAACTTTTTGAGATTCTGAGAGAATGTAATCGGGCAATGGGAAAAAACGATTACGCTGTGCCATTACCATTGTGTGAATGCCGTAGCCTAATGTATCAATCATTCCTAAGTTGAACATCGCGTGAGCAAGGAAGGGATTGCGGTATCGTTCTGGTGTTTTTCCTCCTTCTGTATAATCATCGGGATTGCCTTCGTAAAAACTTCCCGCATTAGAAAAAATGAGACGGTCAATTTTTTCTGTTACGATTATCCGGCTATTCATTGAGTAGTCCTGATGAGCAATGCAATTGTGAAGTGCTTCGAGAATAGAACGGGTTTCGTATTTGTTTACTGTGGTTGATAGGAGTTCGTTGTCGGGAAAGAATTTATATTTAATGTTTCGAATTCGCTTCATCACTTTCGTAGTGTTGAGCAGCATTGGAGTTCCAAAATGTTCGTAGCCCTTTTCTTCGCCTTCTAATTTCCAAACTACCTGTGCTGATGCAGGAAGCAAATAATGCGATGCTTCTTCTTTACCTAATAGAATTATTGCAGCGTTGGTGATTTTTCCGTTAATGGTGACTTTAGCTCTGTCTAAAAAAGTAGTTTCATCCCAACCATCAATTTTATCGGCAAAATCTGCTTTGTTGTTTTTCTCTTTAAATTTTTCTCGTGCTACTCTTAATGCTTTTTCATCAAGGTCTGCAATGGTTGCCTTTTCAATTATCTGTGCTGACCAATCTTCCAGAGTATTATAAATGATGCGGATAAAATTGGGAAAATTGCGAAGGTCTGTTTTGTTACTGCCAATGCGGATATAGGGTATCTTTTTAAAGTGTGTCGGTTCTGCTTTTGCAGCAGGAATTCTGATAAGTGTAATATGGACATTGTTATAGGTAAATTCAAAAATCTGAAAATTTATTTTTGGATGCACAAGATTACGCAACCACAATTCCAGATCCTGATTACCTTCTTTGGCTGTGGTGAATGAAAAGTTTGTTCCTACAATTTTATGAGTAACATCTTCTACTCCCCACGCTAAATAGCCGAAAGGTTTATTGGCAATGGTTGCACCGTTACTCATTGCCGAAATGTATTCACCGATAGTATCGTTGTTGATACTTCCTTTATTGAGTTTAAATTCCAACCATTGTTGCTCACGTGGTTGACTACACAACTTCTCCAATAAAATTTGTAAATCTTGTTCGGTCATTTTTTATTTCTTCCTTCTTGTTACTACAAAATCCTTTCGCGCTTTTGCCAATCCATCATAGCATAGATAGGTTGTTTCTTCAAAAGTTATTTTCATATCGGGATTGTATTTGAAATATGTGTTAAAAGCATTCGCGCTACCGCTTCGTTGCATACTGAAATAAAACATCACCGTTTGGCTAAATAATTTGTTCAATGATTCAGCATGAATTTTTTCGGTAAGGGTTAAACCACCAAGCAAACATTTTTCTAATACACATTTGCAATCTTCCAAACGCCAATCTTCAACATCATCTCCCTTTTTTCCTTTGAGTAAATAGAGATACAAATCTTCTAACAGAGTGCAAACGAAAATGTATTGATGATTTTCATCGCCTTCTGCTTTTCTGGAGTTTCCTACTCTGAAAAACAGTTGCTCATCGGTATTCATAATCTTTGCATAATTGCCTTTGCCGTATTCCTTTTCAACATGCTCCGCTTTGTCTTTAGAATTAAGAGCATCACCCATTTTCAGTTTTGCATCTTCGGATTTAAATGCTTTGTCCGCTGCCGAGATGGTATATTCTGCTCCTTGCACTGGTATGAGCCGTTGCCCTGATTCGACATCAATAAAATGACCGTGCTTATAAACTACCTTATATGCTTTCATTTCAGTTTATCATTCTAATACTCTGAGTCAATAACATTATTTTTTATATTATGTATTTCCAGCATATAGTATTTTCTACTCCATCAACGCTTTCAACAAACAATCCTTCAAGTCAGTATAGTATTGAATGTTGATTTTGGTAATCATTTCGTCTGACAAATCATTAAGTTGTTTTCGTGCATTGACTGGAATTAGTAAAGTGCTTGCGCCTTTTTCTACTGCAAGTTCTGCAACATTGATTGCGTTGTAAACGGTATCAACAGAACCACCAAGATTTAATGAGCCGACAATTACCAAACCTCCTTTGCAGTTTTTTTCAAGCATTGCGCTGCACATTGCCATAAGAACCGGAACACCTAATCCTCCACCTGTTTTCACTGTGTCAAACGAGCGGAGCTGGATTGAATATTCATGTGCGCGCGCATCACGGTCGCCTAATAACTCTTTGCCGTATCGGTAGAGATTTTGTTCAGCGTAACTTACACTTTCATGAAATGGTGGTGGTGTTGGTTTATTTAAAATGCGAACTCCGCTACCAGGCCCCATGTTGACTTCAATTTTGTAAAGCCCAGCACTTTCATCCTGTCCACCGGTGTTCAACGCCCAAATCTGTCCTGGCGGTTGCGGGTCTTCACCAATAGTATTTTCACTTCGCAATTCAGGTGTGCTTACAAATGTTTCTACTCCATCGTTGCCGATGGAATAACTGAAATGCGTGTTGCGAAATTCTGCCGCACCAATTCTTTTCTGCTGCTCCTTTACCCTTCTGCGACACTCCAACGCATACTTCACTGCCCATTCCAATAACTCGTCTGTAATCGGAACATCAGGATCGGGCTGCATCAATTTTAGCAATCCATTTATTGTTTTATGAACTGCCGTTGTATCTCTTCCGGAGAGTGCCCCTCCCAAATGTATTCGCGGCAAAACAGAAGAGAGCCGACTATGGTCTCGCAAGCGAGTCCAACATTCAGCAAAGAAATCGGATACTAAACCGAAATGTTCTGTGAAATATTCTTTGTTCAACTTTGGAAAATCCCAACCCGGTGCGAAGGCATGTATCCGATCCATAAACGCTGTATCATCACGCATTTCAGCCGGTAGCGGGCCAAGTAAATGACCGATGCGCTGCTGGTGCTCAACATCTACATCAAAGTTTCCGACTAACACAATTCCACCATCGGCACGAATGGGTTCTTTGCCTCTGCTGAACTCTCCGCTTTCCATATAACCCTTCATAATGTTCACGCCATCTTTCTGGTCAAATGAAACTCCCGACACTTCATCGAAACAAACAACATCATAATGACAAACCAATCCTCTTGCACCGGAAGCCAAACTCACAAACATTTTAGCCACCGTTGTTTTACCTCCAGAAACCAAGTGAGCATAAGGAGAAATCTGCTGATACAAATGGCTCTTGCCAGTTCCTCTCGGACCAAGTTCCACCAAATTGTAATTGCGTTCTACATAAGGAACCATGCGCAACAGAATAACATTCTTTGCTCGGTCAGAAAGAAGTGACGGTTCTAATCCTACACTGCGAATCAAAAAATCTTTCCATTCGCTGTCAGTAAAAAGTGAGCGACCTTTGAAAAGCATTTCCAAAACATTGCGCTGCGATAATTGAATTGGACGAATGCTTGTTACTCCAAATGGTCTCCCGTTTTTTTCCTGTGCAATGGCTGCATCATAACTCAAATCAATCTCAGCATAAAATCCACCTGTGAGCATCCTGTCATTATCATTTACTATTTCCGGTGAAATGCGAACATCATTCAATTGCAAACTTGGTAAGGTCACCAGATAGCTGTCTGTCTTCGCATCTAATCTTGCAGTGATGATGTCAATAATTTTTACAGAACCTTTTTCTCTTGCGCGTGATTTGAAATATTCTTCTTCACCCGGACGAACTGTGCGGTCTTTCAACTGGCGTTTTACAATTTCAAGTCCTTCCTGAATTTCATCTTCTTTTATTGTTGCGCAATATCTTCCCAATAAAAATTCAATCACATAAGTGGGAACGGGATATTGATTTTTGAATTGACGGATGAGGTCTTTCTTTACAATGTTTCCCTCAAACGCTTTTGCTGACAGATGGTCTATGTTATCTAATTCCATGATGTAAATTTTTATTCGCCAATTATGGTTTGTTGTTTATGAATTACTGTTCCGTCACTTTCCGTAATGACAATGAATGCTGCTGAATTTTCTTTGTCGCTGTCTTCAACAAAGAGTGTTACTCTTCCGTCATGAGAAACATTTTTTTCTGATGATGAAATGATTGATGCGGGGTCGCTGTGCTTAGTGCGTATCATCACTTTGCATGTGGTGTCTGCTCCTGAAATTTCCAACGAACATTTTAAGTGAACCCATTTTATGTTCACACTGATGTTTCGCAATTGTTGTTTGCCGTTTTCAATTGTAAGCAACGGAACAAAACACTCCTGCAACGAAACTCCACCGTGAGCATACTCTTCGTTTTTTTTGAAGAAGGAAATGCAAGGCGCATAGGCAATCAATACTTGTTTGTTCCACCGCCAAGGCAAGTGCAACAAATCAGATTTCACTCCTTCTTTTATCAAAGCACATCTGCCCCAGCGTGTTTCTGTAAGATAAGCAGGGAGTTCTGTTTTTGGCAAACCAGTCGGCAACAAAAGCCAGCCGTGGTCGGTTACGATTTTTATTTTGCGGATTCCATTTGCAAATATTGTTTCTATGGTTTCAGAAATTTCTGCAAACAATTCTTCAATGCGTTTTACAATTCCCGATTGTTCGGTGTGACCTGTGGAGTCAATCTTTCCTATTTCCATCCAATGTTTTTTCCCAACTTCAATATCACTGAACTCACTTACGAATTTGTAACCAAGATTTTGTAATTCAGTTTTAAATATTGGATGCAAAAGTTCTTTGCCTGAAATTGTTTGCGGACGAAAATCATTGCACTCACTTGTTGTGCTCAGTGATTTTGCAACTGGCGACACATTCGGTTTTGCAGTTGGTGTTAAACTTGGTAGTGCTGACCATGTGTAACTCAAATTTGTTTTGTGCTTCTTTAAAAATGTTTCTGTGAAAGCAGATGCAAGGTCGTAACGAAATGCATCTACAAACAAAATGAACTCATCATTTAATTCTACTGCATTTTGATTTGTAAAAACTGTTGCATCTTTTTGAATGAGTGTTTGAAATTTTACAGCAAGATTTTCTAACCATGCTGAATACAATTTGCCAATGGCAACCGTGAGTGCGTTTTTATTTGCAATAGAAATTCCAAACGACAATGCTTTGAGCGCAGCGTAATCTGCTTTGTGTCCTTTGCTTTCGTAATACGATGCAATCTCTTCCACGCTTCCAGTTGGAATTGTTTCAGAAATTATTTCAGCTATCACAACCAAATGTTGTAATGCATTTGCCAATGATGCTTTTCCTGTTTCTGCCCACACCCAATTTCTTCTTTGTGCGTGATGCTTTTCTAATTCTAAAATTTTGTTTGCCGCTTCTTCAACTGAAAGTTGATTGAACCCTTCAAATGTTTTTCGCAACAACTCTTCCCGCTCCTCATTTATTTGAGGAAAACTTTCTTCGGGAAATAAAAATCTATCAGGCCCCGATGGACAGAACTGACGAAGCAAATCTTCTACCCACGGAAATTTTTGTGGTGAGGCAGCAAAAGTGTCCCACACTTTTTGCCAGTTGTTTTTTCGCTGCGCAAATTTTTCTACAATATCTTTTATGTTTTTTGAATCAGGAATAAAATCATATCGCGATTGACAGATGCCTGTGAACACTGCCCGTTCAGGTGATTGCAATGAATTGGTGAATGTGTCTTTTTCGTTTAGCCATTTTAAAATACTTTGTGTTTCGTTGGGGAACAGCAATGAGTAAAGAAATTCTGAATTGACATGTGCAGGAAAATAACTTGTATCTGTTTCTGCAATTTTTGACAAGGCACTTATTGCTGCTTCCTTTGTTGCATTGTCTTGCTGAAGTTTTAATCCCAATCCATTGTCGCTGTCCATCAAAAATGCATTCACTGTCCACTCTTTACCATTGCGGTGCAGCCATAGCACTCCCGTGTATTGATATTCCATCAAAGGCAAAAGCGGTGTGCTGCCGTTGCTGATATTTTTAAAATCCTGTTTTGAAATTCCCGGCATGTATATCACGGGAGTTTGTCTTTCGCTCCATGTGGCTTCGGCAAGTGTTTTTGAAACCATGCACTTCAACCATATTGCAGGACCTGTTCTTTTTTCTTTATCGTAATCACCAAGAATGAGCAAGTGTGGCATTTGCTGTTGCAATGGAGGGATGATGCTTTGCCATTGCTTCTCAGGGTCAAGCCAAAGAATTACTTCAGGACGAGTCATGCTGCCGCTTTCAAAATGCGCTGCGCCTTCAATACTGTTCTGTAGTTTATGTAAAAATGTTTCTGCCACTTTATACTTCTGCTTTTTTTAATTTTTCTTTTTGCTCCCGCTCAAATTTTTCTTTCGCTTCTCTTTTCTCCACCAGCGTTAAATGCAAATCATTATTTCTGTCTTCACCCCAATGCGAACCGGGTGGATTTTTACCTCTGTCTTTTTCCCATTTGATGTTTGGTTTTTTGCGGAGAATGTTTGCGGTAATGAACGGACGAATGTTCATACGCACGCCATCATTAATATCAGGTTCCCAACCGATAGGTTGGTGGTGCAATGGTTTCCAGCGAATGAAAATATCGTGTGGCGGTTCGCCTTCTAAAATAAGTTCAAGATTTTTTTTGAGTGCTTTGGCGGCAAGCAATAATCCATCGGCTCCGCTTTCGTTGTTGCGCACTTTGGCTTCGCACTGGCGCAGCCAATCACCGAGATATGTGAAAATAATTTTCTGTAAATTTTCTTTGGTGAGTTTGTGATAATTAACCAGCACACTGAAACCATCTTTTCTTCCATCCCAAATATGCCAGATGAACGGGCGGTGGTGAAACAATTTAAAGTGCTGCTCAAAAAAACTTTCACGCAGCCATGTTTCTAAATTGGTGGTGGCAACTCCTGTTTGCGCCAGCAATTCTTCAATGGTGTGGTTGTTCCACTGCGCACCGTAAGCGGCTTTTAAAAACTCACGCAGGCGGTCTGCTGCTGCGGGTTCTCCGTTAACCGAAGGAATACACACAATGCCATCATCATCTTCTATTGCATCTAAAATTTCATCGGCTACTTGCTCAGGATAATGATAACCCAGCAACCGCGCCACTGCAACCTGCAAAGGATTTTCTGCTGTTACAATTTCTCCTTTAAAAATCCATTGTGTAGGGTTGTTGCTGTATGGCGCTGGTAACGCCAATTCTAATTCAGATTTTTCTTTCCATTTATCAATATCAAGTGAAACCTTGCCAAGAGTTTTATTTGTAATCATCAATTTTTTATCAAGGGCTCTTACCTTATCTAAAAACTCTTCTGACCTTAAAAAATAAAACAGGGGCAAATAATATTCATCCTTTTTGGGAACAACTGCTCCAACATTTGTATCAAATGCTTCTCCCAAATAAATGTTGGCTCTGATGGAACCAATCAAACTTACAGACACACCTTTCATTGACCAAAATTGACTGCCCGCTTTCCAAATACCACTTGAATAGCCGTGCTCTGCCATAAGTTCAACATAATCGTAAAGTTGACCACTCCCGTTTTCCCAACGAACCGCATCATAACATCCACCATAGAGACCTATATCTTTAGAAGATGTTTGACATTTTTTCCACACGAAATCAAAATCAATTACTTCCCAGAAATAAAAGTTGAACCTTGGCTTGTCAAATGATTGAAGACCTGTGGAAGTGTGAGCATATTCACTTAATAGTTTTTCACCTTTTGAAGTGAGCTGAATATTATTTATCAAGATTCTAAAATCAGGATTTTTGAGTTGAAGTTTGTTGCTCAAAAAATTTATTGAACACGATTTTATCAAATGTTCTTTCTCATTATTTTCTGTTGAGTATGATAAATCAACAAGCGCGTAGTCATCTAAAGAGTTTGAATTTTTATTTTGCCCTATCATAAGTATCACATGAAATTGATACATCAATGTGCGAAATGCATTTGTCCCTAAACCACTTAACATAGAAATGGAGCAATGCTCTAAAAAATCTTTCCTGCAATTCTTGAAACTTGAAATTGAAAGCCAGTTTTGTGGTGAAACTATTGAGAAGGAACCTTGCTTCACTAACAGTTTTGTAATACGACTAATGAAGACAGTAGCCAAATCAGAACTATATGCTCTAAAATTATTTTTGGAATAATCATAAAGCGTTTGGTCCATTTTATTTGCACCGAGATAAGGCACATTCGTCATCACCAAATCAAACTTCTGCGAAAGAATTTTTGCTGCGCTATTAATTCCCAAAGCCATTACACCGCGCTCTGCCTGCTCATCATTTTTTAATTCCATTTCTTTCTCCAATGCTTTTTGCAATACAGGTTGCAACTCGGCAAATGAGGCAGTGTGCAAATCGGCTTTTATAGTAGAGGGGTCAAGCAAACTGCCGAGTTCAGGAGCTTGCTGAAAGAGGTCGTAGAGAGCAGCCATACCATTTTGCA
>JAGXTF010000093.1 GCA_018333525.1 Bacteroidota bacterium
TCAAACTGAAATAAAATAATGAGCAACGAAAACATATTGGAAGAAAAACTCAGAGCCATAGGGATGGATCCCCGAATGGGTGTGGTTGGATTGCAAAACCTTGCACCCATTAATTATTGGGATTACACCCAGGTAGATACCCTGCTTACCCTGCAAAAGCCCAGAACTGAATTCGAAGATGAGTATATTTTTATTGTGTACCATCAAATTACCGAATTGGTTTTTAACCTGATGTTGCATGAGCTAAAACAACTCACCGGTTATGTGGAATTATCTGCAGAAAAAATGACGGTGAAATTGAAACGCCTGAGCAATTATACCAATATGTTGCAGAATTCATTTGATATCATGACACGCGGTATGGATTATGACCAGTACAACACATTTCGCCATAGTCTGGCACCGGCAAGCGGCTTTCAGAGTGCACAATACCGCATGATTGAGTTGTATTGTACTTCTTTAAAAAATCTGGCGCGTAATGCACCTGAAAATGCAACTATTGTGGAGCAATTTCAGCATATCTATTGGCAGCACGCTGGTACGGATCCGCGTACCGGAAATAAGACCTTGACGCTACGTCAATTCGAAGAAAAATATTTGAATTCTTTTATCGAAACCGCACATTTATTGAAAGACAATACTCTCGAAAATAAATTGCAAAAAATTCAGGAATCCGGAAACTTAACGGATGAATTGCGCAACGCGGCAAGGGAATTTGACCAGTTGTACAACGTCACCTGGCCATTGGTACACCTGCAAACTGCACGCTTTTACCTCAACGCAAAAGGCGAAAATAAAGCGGCAACAGGAGGCAGTGAATGGCAAAAATATTTACATCCGAAATACCAAAGACGAATCTTTTTCCCATCTTTGTGGAGCGATATCGAACTCGCACATTGGGGCGAAGAATAAATCAGTTACCTTTATTCAATAAAACGCCGTATAGACAAGTCATGACTTGTCTTCATTTATTTATTTTTTATAAAATACATTTACCGCAGAATGCGCAGACTCAGTCTACGCCACCACGCAGAATACGCAGAGAAATACATGAAGAAAATATGTCCTTTTTTCTGCGCCCTTTGCGCTGTATTCCTTCTGCGTCCTCTGCGGTTTTTTTTAACACAGAAATACGCAGAATAAAATCCTAACCAGCCTGTGGCTTGCAGCTTGAAGCCTGAGGCTGTCTCTGCTGTTTAATTTTAATGCAGAATACACAGAATATCTGAATCAACACGGTACACTACGAAACACGGAATACAAAGAAAAAATCTCGCACCCGTCCGTACCGGCATGGGCGGGCAGAAATCACAGAACCCACAGAATAAAATCCTAACCAGCCTGTGGCTTGCAGCTTGAAGCCTGAGGCTGTCTCTGCTGTTTCATTTTAATGCAGAATACGTGGGGAAATCTGAATCAACACGGAGGACACCACGAAACACGGGGTACACGGAGAAATAAATAAAAGCGCACAGATACCACAGATCACACAGATCAAATCAAAACCAGCTCGAGGCTCGTAGCTCGAGGCGCGCAGCAATTTTCCTCGCACCCGTCCGTACCGGCACGCCCGCCTGAGCTAGAAAGGCAGGGCGGGCAAAGGTTTACACAGAAAGCCACAGAGAAATTTGCAGCTCCGAATGTTGGTCGCTTCGGCTCCGCTCAGCGTCCAACTAACGATTGTCCGCGAGTGAAACGAGCTGCCAGTAGCCATAGCTCACGACTCGTGGCTGAATTCATTTCTTTCATTTTCTTCATTATTTCATTAATTGGCAGCTCTTTTAATTCACACGTAAACCAGCCCACAGCTCGCGGCTCGCAGCCAATTTCCTTTGTGTCCTTGTGTTTCTTTGTGTCCTTGTGTTGAGATTCTTCTATACCTTCAATTGAAATACAAACTACCAAATTGAACCCGAAACCAGCTCGCGGCTCTCCGCCGCGGCGGAGCTCGAAGCTCGCAGCCTGCTTCTCACATCTTCACATACCTCACTTCCTTCAACAACACATTCTCCGCCATACTCCGCTGACTGCTTGGCAAGGATGTTTGTTCCCTAACACCACCTCGCACCTCCCCAATATCCGGCCCCAAATCCGAAACTGTTCGGTTTACACCCGCCTTCCGCTTCACAGAAACCGGCATTTTATAGGTGCTTTTTTGAACCACAGGCAATATTACCGTATCTGTTTTAACCACCTGTACCACATCCCGTAACCGAACGGTATCATGAATGATTTGTACCACTTCATTAGGTACAGGCACCTGCTTCACCCAAAAATATCGCGTCCCCAAAATGGCCAGCAACACCGATGCCGCTGCCGCCCAATACGGTATGCGCCTGGCAATGAAAATTGTTTTCTTAGGCACAACCAGAGGTGGAATAACAATAGATTCTGCCGCTTCCAAATGCACCGCCCCCTCATTCAAAGAAAGCCCATGCAACGCATGCAATTCGTTATAGGTTTCCGCATCCATTTCATGCAGCACTACAGCCTGCTCTTCGGCGCTCAGCTGCTCAAAGTCACGATCCAGCCATTGGTATATTTCAGCGTTTTCCATATTCGCTTTTTAATGTTTTTAATTCGTCGTTTAGTTTTTTCAAAATATAAAATAAAGTACTTCGCACAGTTCCTTCCGGCACCTCCATCACCCAGGCGATTTCTGTATTTTTAAATCCATGTTCATAGCGCAGATAAAACATACAGCGCTCCTTTTCATTCAACAATTCAAAAGCCCGGTTCAATTCCTTTTGAATAATCCGGTTATCCGGATTCCCCGGCAAAACAAATTCTGTTAATGCACCTGTACCAAAAAAATCATACACCAGTCTTTCCCTGTTTTTTTCATTTCTCAGGGCGTTTTTACAGCGGTTGGATGCCAAAGTATAAATCCAGGTTTTAAATGAAAATTCCGGGCGATACGCATCTGGATTTTTCATCATCTGAACAAATAAATCCTGCACCAAATCTTCGGCATGCGTGTATCCAAATGCATGCTTCAGAAAAATCACCAACCTGCCGAAATACCGGGTATACAGCACTTCCATGGCCTGCGGATTTCCACCGGCAAATTGCTGCATCAACAACTGATCTGTGCGATCCGGAGATATGTCAGTTTTGGATACGGGCAATTCTGTCTTTTACTTTTTGTGCTTCCTCGCAGTTTTCTGTAATGGTGAGCAACATTTGTCGCATCCATTTTTCGCGGTTGTTATCCCCCGATTCTATATAATGTTCCCACAACGTGAACATAGCCACAAAATAATTGAAATTCACCTCTTTTACAATGTCTTTAGACATATCGGTATACAAGGGATGCTGAATATAATCCAGTGCAAATTTCTGTTCAAAATTGCGCTTTAAAACGGCTGTTTGATCCAATGGTTGATCGCTGTATTGCCAGCTGAGTCCGCAGAGATACATTTTTGTACTTATAGATCTGGTTAAATCATCGCTGCAGGTAACACTCACATGTACGCTGCGTTTTTGTGTATTTTTTACAAGTTCGGATACCGCAGAATGTGCGAATCTTTCGTAGCGGATATCGGAACTATCGGTATGCAAACCAGGTTCATAAATATCTTCCGGAAAAAATTTAGAACCTATTTCCTTACAAATTTTATCGCGGTATTTTTTAATGGCAAACAAAGTATAATTAACTACCAGGACATCACTGCGAACCCCCATGGATTGCAGCATCCAGCAGCCATAAGTATCATTGTCACCCGCAGTAAAAACAATGGCATTTTCCGGTAAACCGATGAGCAAATTGTAACAATAATATTGAAAACCGGCAGAGTATTGTCCTTCCTCCATCATTCTTTTTGCGGTTTCATTTCGCAATTTTATATCTCTGTCCAGTTCGCTTTGAATCAAAACAAATTCCAAATGTTCCGTGCGGTTTTTACCCAATGCCAGCAGCTTGTTATAAAATTCTATTTTCTTTTCATCCAATCCCGCTTCGGCCCATTGAATCAGGTTGTATTCATACGATTCCGGCAGAACTTTCGCCATGTCAGTAAGGATAGCCTGGTGCTCCGCTTTTCGCACATTTTTAGGTCTGTGATCATTGGTATCCAAACGCATCAGATTTCGCGATGCTTTGTATCTGTAATACCATGCCATGGCATTTTGCGGATTCTTGGTGGTTTCCAATTTCCACAAATCCAGTTGTTGATGGTACCAATCCAGCGACATGCGCACTTTGGCAAAAGAGTATACCGGCTGAGGACTCTGCGCTTTAACACTCACAGTTGCCAGGGCCAGGATAATTATAAGATGGATGTATTTCATTTTCGTTTGTATGTTATACACCTATCAAGATAAAACGTTCAATAAATTTTCAAATACTTAGTACCCAGTAACCCAGTACCTAGTATCCAGTAGTTAGTTGTCAGTGATTCGTGGTTAGTTATTAGATAAAGAAATGTGATAAGATATAACCCGCTAATGAACATCGAAAAGCTAGTTGCCTGAGGCTTGTGGCTTGAGGCTTGCAGCTGTATTTAAAAAAAAGCGCACAGAAAACACAGAACCCACAGAATAAAATCATAACCAACCTGCAGCTTGTGGCATGCGGCCTGAAGCTGTATTTATTAAAGCGCGCACGGAATACACAGAACCCACAGATCAAAGCTAAAACCAGCTTGCGGCTTGAGGCATGCAGCTTGAGGCCAATCCCCACCAGCCCGCAATCTGCAGCTTGAGGCTTGAGGCCTGCGGCTTGCAGCTTGTATTTGCAATTCTCCTCCGAAATCCCTTTCTTCGTTCCCCCTCCCGGAGCCACCGTGTCACGGCTCTGACCCCTCTGAGAAAAAGATTTAGCGGCTCCTAGCGGACCGCAAGCACTGCCGTGCGCCACTCCGGAAAGGGAAAGCTGTGGGATATTTAAAAAATGTTCTTCCAGCTTAAAGCCTTGCCCCAATGCGCTAAGCACACGAGGATGTGACTGAAGGGGCGAAGCTGTGGAATGTGCAATTGGGAATTAAATAAAATATGAAAAAAGAATTGAAGAATAAACGGAAATCCGTAGCGAATAGAAACGCATATGAGCGGATATTGGCGCAATTTTATGGCGCATATAAGTAAGTTGGTAATTATAATAAACAGTGCACCGTGACAACAATTTCTACATTTAAGGATAAAGCTTCTTTTCCAGAACAAGCAGTAGTTATGATTTTTGATCTTGAAGGATTTTCAAAATTTTTCAGTCAACCCGATGTCCAAGAATATGTTCCTAAATTTTTAAATCTCGTATTGGATGCAATCTCAATCTGCATAAATGGCGGTGAAGCATATTGGCTGAGTGCTGAGGATAAAACCTATAACCCACTACCTAAACATATACATTCTAAATTTTTAGGAGATGGCGCTATATATATTTGGAAGTATAATGATTTCGAACATAGCGATTTAATAGTTCTAATAAACCGCTTATATAATTTGAAATACCGATTTGACAACATTATTGAATCTGCTTCTGAAATAATACCTGTGCTTGATATTCCAAAAAATATACGATTTGGCATTGCGGCAGGTTCAGTTTATAAATTAACTTATCAAAATAGCAATAAAGAAGAATATATTGGTTATAGTATAAACCTTGCGAGCAGACTTCAAAGTTATTGTAGAGATATCGGATTTATTTTTTCAGGAAGATTGAATATAAAATCAACGGAGTTAAAAAAAAATACCTATATAAAAACTGTAGCAAAGCAAATAAAAGGCTTTCCAAAAGAATTTGTAATTGTTGATAAGGAAGATTTCAATAATCTTTCGGAAGATATTAAGGATGAACTTTTTGAATGAGCACTACCGCCAACACACGCAAAGCAGGATTACATAGCTGTTTAAGTGTTCTTGAGTTCTTCCTTCTAAAAACTCCTATCTTGCTGAATAAATGCAGTTCCAAAACCCGCTACCTTGCTATACGCGAAACCGTTAACAGCAAATTTTGAAAGACCATCATACAACTTAAAAGTAAAAAATTATGATTGAAAAAAATAAATCATCAAAACTAGCAGACAAGCTTTTTCCAGAAGTGGAAGAATTAAATTTGGACATATTAAATATTCCCCCTGAAAAGCGAAGACTAAATACAGAAACATACGATTTCACAGTTTCAACCCTTATAGACTATCTAACTAACGGACATATACTAATACCTGAATTTCAAAGGGGCTATGTTTGGAACAGAGCTCAGGCATCAAGGCTTATTGAATCTTTAATTATTAACTGCCCGATTCCAGTTATATTTCTAAGTCAAAATCCTGACGAAACATTAGCAGTTATTGATGGAAATCAAAGACTAAATAGTATTAAACTTTATCTTTCAGACGATTTTGAATTGAGGGGATTAACTGCATATCCTGAGTTGGAAGGATTTAAGTTTTCCGAACTTGACCCGAGATTTCAAAGACATATCCAAAACAGAACAGTTAGATGTATTGTAATATTGAAAGACACGCACCCTCAAATCAAATTTGATGTATTCGAAAGACTAAATACAGGCTCTGTTAAACTTAACTCTCACGAATTAAGACATGGAATTCATTCAGGTCCATTTATGGACTTACTTGAAAAGTTGGGGAACAATAAAACATTCAGAGATTTGACTTTAAATAAGGCAGATAAAAGAATGAAATCCGATGAACTTGTTTTACGCTTCCTATCGATGGCGGAAAATTGGAGAAATTATACAAAACCGCTTGTCGCTTTCTTAAACAATTTCAGTGAAGTAAATAGAAACGCAAATACCGTTAAACTTCTAGAATATGAAAATGATTTTCTAAAAACTTTAGAAAAAGTAAATTCTGCTCTAGGTAAATATGCATTTAAAACATATGATGCCTCTTTAAAAAATGCAAAATTCAATGCGGCTTTATTTGACGCACAAATGATTTCTTTTTATGAATTGAATCCTAGTCAAGAAAAAATTAATTCTTTATCTACTAAAGATTTTTTTTCAAGGAATCAACATTTTATTGATAGTGAAGACTTCAATAAATTTATTTCTGCAGGAACAACAGACAAAAACTCTGTAATTGGAAGAATAAATGACTACAAAGAATTTCTGAAAAAACTCCTCTAATTATGCCTTACTCGAGAAGCAAAGCCAGAAGGGAGTTTGAAACTACCTATTTAGAACTTCATTCACTGGCAAAACAAATTTCTTATAAGAATGTTGAACTATCATACGACCATAAGAATATGATTTTTCAGTCATCTATGGTTCTGCTTTGCTCCGCTTTAGAAGAATATTTGAGAGTTTTCATTGAAGATATGTTTTATAAATATAGGTTAAATGGGGCATCACTTTCAGAAATACCAATAAATCCCAGGACTTTTTCTTTATTTCATAAGCAGAGAACAATATATGAAGCCTTTATTCACAATCGAGACGAAACGAAGGTGCTTGAAAAGTTAAAAATTTCAAATGCTTCCTTATATGCTGTTATTGATGACGATGAAATTTTCGCTAATCACGTTGATGCAAAATCAATTGTTAATGATAAAAAATATCCATCACCAAAAAACATAAAAATCCTCTACAACAGAATTGGAATTAAAAATTTATTTTCTGAGACAAATAGATTGGGAAGAAAAGACTATGAACTTATTTTGCGCTCCTTCCTTGATGTTAGAGAAACTATTGCACATCAGGAATCTACAGACTTAACTTTTGCAGACGTAAAACGCAATTTTGAGAACATTAAAGACTTTTTAGATAAACTCGACAGAACAACATATAAACACATCTGCAATGTATCAGGACAAAGATTCTGGATATAAATCTGCTACAAACAGGCTTCGGCCCAATGGCGGATGCGGTGGTTATTAGAACATTCTACCTTGCATCAAATCATGTGGTGTATCCATAGTTTTGTGCTCCGAAAGCCGCCCATGCTCTAAACTCCAAAACGTTACAGGAAAAAAAATATACTAATTTTAACATTAAATAAAGATATGGCTATTGCAATTATTGCTTCGATTATTTTGGTATTTGTATTGTTAATTTACCTTGAGGTACGTAATAAAAGATTATTGCAAACTGTCACAAATACGAATAGAGGAACAAATTCTGAAAGGAATTTGGTTTTACGTTTGTTAAAATTAGGAACACCTGCAGTTACCATATTTCATGATTTGTACATAAAAAACCCGAATGGTAAATTCACACAAATCGATTTGGCAGTTGCAACAAAAGTTGGATTAATAATTTTTGAGGTAAAAGATTACAGCGGCTGGATATACGGGACGGGATATAGAGAGAAGTGGACTCAAGTTTTAACTTATGGCAGAAATAAATATAGATTCTATAACCCTGTGTTACAAAATAAAAAACACATAGAGGATATCAGGAAACAGTCTAGTCAATTTCAAAATTTACCATTTTTTTCTGTAATAGTATTTTATGGAAACTCCGAATTTAAAGATGTGAGCTTTATACCAAAAGGTACCTATTTAATAAAACCCCATCGCATACGTCGCGTGTTGAAAACCATTTTAAACGAAAATCCTCCAGCTAAATACACGAATAAAAATGAGGTGGTTGGGATTTTAAAAGCAGCTGTCGAAAATAGTAATAGCACAAAAACGCAAACACAACATATTAAAAACATTGAAAACATGCTTGGGAATCATAGAATATTTGAATGAATACTGCCAGCGCCGAGTTTTACATCAGGTTGGGTGAGGTACAAAACTTTGAACAATCTGGTTATATTCAAGTTCTGTTCGTACAGACAGTTTTGGCTCCGAAATCACCAACTTCTCATAATCGCAAAACGTTATCTATAAGCAGATTAAGCTTTTCCAGAATAATACACTTAACGTTAATTTGCCGATATGCAAAATTTTCTAATTGGCGTATTTGCCAATTCGAATTTTTTCATTATCTTTGCTTCCCAACTCTAAAAGTGGCGACAACACTTTAAATGCGGTACAAAATGATATGAATAAAGAACTAAGAAAATTTTTGACGACTAAATTTAAGTCAAAAGCAACAATAATTGATGACAAAATGGTCGAGGTTATTGCACCAGATGGTGAAGCTTTCTCCATATTGGCTCATATTGGGATTTACACCAACGAAGAAACTCGTCTTTATCAACTACATGTGATAGAGTATGTTTTTGACAAAAATTTCTCAGATGATAAGGAATTTATGTCAAACAATATTTGGCGTGATTTAATGCTAAATGGTGTGTCATTTATGGGAATGAGTTCTGGAGACAGAGAAGGCGAAAGAACTAGAATTGGAAATAAAATTCGCCAAATTCGGGAAGAAAAGGGAATGGAGGCAAAAGATTTAGCAAAGTTAGCAGATATTGACGCAGCAAATCTCAGTAGAATTGAAAAAGGTAAATATTCTGTTGGCCTTGATATTCTTTCCAAATTAGCATTTGTTTTAGGGTGCCATATAGATATTGTACCTGTTCAAATGTAATCACTACGGAAATTTTCTTGAAACATATAATGGCCTTCTTGAATTCCATAATAAAAAAGCGAATTTCAACATACGAGGCAACTGAGAACTATTTACTTATAAAGATTATTAGTTTAAAATAAAAGAATAATACGGGGAGCTATCTGCAGGATTCCAAAGATAAATATGGATAAAACATTCGCTCATTTCAGACTTAAAATTAAAATAAATCGAAAATATGTTACACGAATTATTCAATAATATATGACAATAAAAATAGACTTTTAAAAAATATATGGCAAAATTCATAAACACAAGAAAAGCAGTTTCAGAAATTGAAGAACTTATCAAAAATGCGGGAGAAAGATTAATCCTTATTTCGCCTTATCTAAAACTTTCAAAAGATTTTAAAGAGCTCCTGACTTATCGTAACGGCAAAGACAAAATTACAACGGTAATTTTTGGGAAACAAGAATTAAATCCAGATGAAATGAAATTCTTGCAAGGACTACGTTTCGTCATTCTAAAATACAATGAAGATTTACATGCTAAATGCTACGTAAATGACAACAAAATGGTTATTACTTCATTGAATTTATATGAGTTTTCGATGGCCAATAATAAAGAAATGGGTGTTTTAATTGATAAAAACGACCCTGCAGATACACCTCTTTTTGAAGATGCGTTTAATGAGGTTGAATATATAACCGCGACAAGTCAAAACTTTGAACTTAATTCCACTAAACCCACTTATGTTAAACAGGAAAACATTAAAATAACAAAGAACAAATCAAATTCTGTTGAAAACAAAAAGCATAACGGATTCTGTATTCGCACTGGAGTAGAAATTCCATTTAACATTGAAAAACCTTTAAGCTATGATGCTTATAAACGATGGAATGAATATGGTGATCCAGATTATCCTGAGAAGTTTTGCCATTTCTCAGGTGAGCCTTCAAACGGTGATACAAGTGTTAACCGTCCTATATTAAACAAGAATTGGAAAAGAGCGAAAGAAATATTTAATCTCTGAAATAAAAGAATGAATTATTTTTGACTGGAGTTTTCCTAATCCTGCTAACAATCAAATATGTGATTTATGCAACACTCATTATTAGTTATAAATAGTAATATTTCAATTCTAATTCAAGCACAACTTCATAACAAATAAATAATTTAAGATATATTTTTTGGCATTGATGGACCAACTCCCTTTCATACCAGATCACATTTACAACCGTAGAAAGGATATCCATGCTTTATATGGCGGGAACTGGCAAGGTGGAATATGTCCTTCTTCTAAATATCCTTACATATTTATTTTTACTGGAAAGTCAGGGCAACAACATGGATACGAAGATGGCTGGGACAATCCGAATGTATTTACATATACCGGCGAAGGCCAAAAAGGAGATATGGCATTTATCAAAGGGAACTTGGCATTAAAAGACCATATTGCAAATGGCAAAAGGGTGTTTCTTTTTGAAAGCCATACCAAGGGGTTTGTGAAATTCATCTGCGAGCTGGAGTTTTTTGATGTGGATTATTTTGAAACCCCAGATTCTTCAGGAAATATGCGCATTGGCATCAAATTCTTTTTCAAACGAAAGGATGCTATAGTGAATGTCCAACCCGCTTATTTTGAGTCACAAGAATTTCAACAAGTTCTGGAACACACAGAAGACTGGCATATTAAACCCAATAAAACGGAACGCGTTGGATTGGTAACATCAAGAGTAGGTCAAGGCGCTTATCGGAAACGAATTATACATCGCTGGGAATACAAATGTGCCGTTACTGGTTTTGACAAACTGGAAGTACTGATTGCTTCTCATATTTTACCCTGGGCAAAATCCGATAACAATCAAAAGCTGGATGTGCATAATGGCATTTTACTTTCTCCAACCTACGACGCTCTGTTTGACCGAGAACTAATTAGTTTTGAAAATTCTGGTAAAATTATTCTTTCGAATAAGATCGAACCACTCGCATTTCAAAAGGTCGGAGTTACTGGAAAAGAACAAATAAAGAACTTAAGCGAGAGTAACTTTGAATACCTGGAGAAACATAGAGAACTATTCAATCTTAGACACTAATTATTTTCCTCATATTTCACATATTTCGAAAGTCTGGAACTCAAAATCACATCCGATATAGATGAACAAATACAAACTCTTTTCGTATTCATTTATCATTTTATTAGCTGCCTGTTCCCAACCCCAAAATAGCAACGATAACCAACAAATCACAGATTCTGTTCAAAACGATAAGGATAGTGAAATAACAGTCCCACCAAAAAACAATTCCGAAGACGTTCCCCCATTTTCCGACACCTGCGCCTGTTCCTTCGACATCATTGGAGATATCCGAATAAGTCCCACCCACATGGAACGAATAATTTCCGGAATCGGCTGGAACCCACAATCCCATTCCTGCAGCTGGACCTGGGGAGAATTAATTGCCAATGCACTTCCACCAGATTCTCTAATAACCGTTTTCAAAATCCATCTGGTAGAACTTCCGAAATCCAATATCACCCTGAATCCTGAATTTATCCAATCCAATGCATTTAAATCCTCCCTAATCGCAACAAACACCACAAAAGGCATGAGAGAGTCACTTTGCATTTTTGATCCATTTAAAACAGGGAAATACCCCAAACCGAAATATTGGGAGTAAACTTAGATGCTAATAGATGCCTTTATCTTGCACTTTGATGTGACTTTAAGGTGAAGTAGTAAACAAGGTATACACTTAAAAGCCCTGAATCATTGGGGCTTTTTTTAATTTATTGATTATGTTCGCACTTATAATTATTTCGGATGTGAAATGGAAGAGACATCAACAAAAGTTACTTTTATTCTTTGACATGAAAAATATACCCAAATTATTAATTCTAATCTTAATTGTTGTTTTCAGTTATGAATCTTTTGGAAACAAACTCGATTCTCTCAAAAACAAAATGGAATTTAACAATCAATTGTACTTTGGGATTGCAAAAGCCCAATATTTCACCAGTAAGGCCGAGTCCGTATATGGTGCAGTTCAAACAATTGTGGATAATACATACCCTACTTATACTATTGGATATGATATGAGTACTCCATTGAGTAAACGAATTCAAATTGGACTTGGATTATATTACCAATCCACAAATTTTCGCATTACGCATACGAACTTCAATGCTCCGAATATAAAAAGTGGCGTGGTTAGTTTTCCCGTCAAGCATGACTTATTATCCATACCATTATTTATTTCTTTGAAAACACCTGTTTCAAACAGAAGTTATCTAGAATTATTAGTAGGTGTGGAGACTTTTAAGACATTGAAATTTCTGCAAACCGACAGAGATCTTATATCTGTATATAAAAATGACGGCACTGCGGATAATGGTGTTACTATTTACAATAAAATGAAAGTTGAAAATGTTTCCATTTTTAGAATTCTTAGATCCGGATTAAGATTGCACATGAACGAACCCGTCGGAAAGGGACTTGTATTGGGTATTAACTATTATCAAATGACGAATTATTTCCCCTTGGAAGTAAATTCACTCATATATACCGGCAATACATACTATGACATTAACAAACACTTGTATTTTAAAGGTTTACAATTCATGATGGGATATGAATGGTAAAACCATTCCCAGTGAAATGAGTTTGATCCAAATAAGAGAGCAGCCATGAGATTAAAAGCCCCGCTTCACGGGGCTTTTATATTTGTGGCATCGCCAAAAGTAGTAGGATATCTAAAATAACCTAATTTTGATTGTACAAAAAAAGAGAAGCATACAGCCTGTAATGAAAAATTATACGAAGTGTTTTTATATTTTGATTTTTTGGATTATCGAATTATCATTAAATCCAATACATGCGCAACCCTTGCAATGGGCTGGTGCGATTGGCGGTTGGGATGACGATTATGGATTGGATGTTACCGTCGACAAATACGGCAATATGTACGTTGCAGGAATGTTTGGTACAGACTGCGATTTTGACCCGGGAGCGGGTACTTTTGGCTTGAGTTCCTACGGCGAAGGGGATGCTTTTGTATTGAAGTTAGATGCCTCAGGTAAATTAATTTGGGCCAAAAATTTCGGCGGAATTCTTTATGATGCAGCAAAAAAAGCAGTGGTGGATGACTCCGGAAATGTATATGTATGCGGCACCTTCAAAGGGGAAGCGGATATGAATCCCGATATCGCTGTTAACAGTCTTACCGCTTTTGGTTCCAACGATATTTTTCTACTTAAGTTAGATAGCTCTGGAAAGTTTCAATGGGCAAAACAATATGGGGGCGCAGGTTCTGAACTTGCTATCGACATGATTCTTACTTCACCTTCACTGCTATTAACGGGATATTTTGTAGGTACAGCAGACTTCAATCCGAATACTGGGGTGAATGCCATTACATCCGAAGGTAAATTGGATGTTTTTATTTTACAGCTTGACTTCAACGGGAATTTAAATTGGGTAAAACGTATCGGAGCTGCTGGGGACGATTTTGGTCTGTCCATTGCAACGGATGCAAAAAAAGACATTTATGTATCCGGGTATTTTGAAGCCACTGTAGATATGGATCCCGGTGATTCCGTTTTTCAAAAAAAATCAAAAGGAAAACATGACGATTTTATCCTAAAACTAGAGAGCAATGGAGAATTTTTGTGGGCTCAATGTACAGGAAATTCCGATGAGGATTATGGCTACTATATGTCTGTTTGCAACAATCAATTGTATTTGGCACAATATTTTAGCGGTACAAAAGACATGGATCCTGGCACCGCAGTTTCAAATCTAACTTCACTTGGAAACAATGATGTGGCCATGCTGAAAATGGATAGCAACGGGAAATTAATTTGGACTAAAAGTTTTGGTGGAACAGCGGATGAAAGGGTCCGCTCTATTGCTACAGATAAATACGAAAATGTATATTGTACTGGTTTTTTTCAAGGTACAGCCGATTTTGATCCGGGCTCAGCAACAAAAAATTTAACTGCAAAAGGACTAATGTTTTCTAACGATGCATTTATTTCCATACTCGATTCCGCCGGCAAATATATTTGGGCTGGCGGTTTTGGTTCAACAGGCCAGGATGAAGGAAACAAGATTTGCACCCATCCCAATGGCAATTTTTATGTTACCGGAACATTTCAAAGCACGGTAGATTTTGATCCGGGTGTGGATTCCTTCAAAATTAAAGGAGCTGGAATCTATGATATTTTTCTGCAGAAATTTACTAAATTAAATTCGATTTCTTCATTCATAAAATCTGAAAGTGTGTTGATTTACCCCAATCCTGCCCATGACAAAATCCAGATTCGGGCGCAAATAAATAATTCATTTCAATACGAAATTTGCAATTTGCAGAATGCGGTAGTTTGCAATGGAAAGGCCTTCAATAATGAGGATCTTGACATTTCTACTTTGGTTTCCGGTGTATATTTCTTGCGTATATGGGATGAAAATAAATTTACAATCGGGCAAAAATTTATGGTGATAAATGAAACACATGATTAAGAAGACAAGCTTGTAGGGTTATTTTTTATTTATCATCAAATCCTCTTCCGACATCCAAAATCACCTTGTTTACATATTTCCCTGAAGATGTTTTGATTTGTATATCCCAATTTCCGTAGGGAATAAAACCAAATGTGTAACAAAATTGGTGAATGTTCGCGATTTCCCGTTCTTTGATATTTCTCATAGCAAAATAACGGTCATATCCATTAATTAAGTGAAATTCTTCAGTCAACAATACTTTGCCCATTATGGTCGTATCGGCATTTTCAATGATGATGGAACTATCTGCTGCATGGTAGCGGAATTTTCCATAAATCGGGTGCGCACTTGCTCCAATTACATGGTGGTTTTCAATGTCTATGGTATCCTTTGGCGTTTTATCTAAAACCATTTTAAAGTTGCCGGAATCATGTACCATCTTCTTAAATTCATCATATTTGGGGAATATCAATTTCCCTTTATATAAAAATCGGATTCCCATGATGGAGTCGTCCTGAATCTGGGCCCAGGCTTCATCCTGGATTAAATTTCCGGTGACATCCATATACTGAACATCATAAAAATACACTTTATCACCTGCCAGAAGACCTTCGAGTGCTGCTGTTAGCGGGGCCAAACTACTTCCCATGACTTCAACCTTTCTATAGCCAAAATTTTTTGAAAAAACCATAGCCTTATAGGAAGTAATATTTAATTTTATGCCTTCATATACAAAGCCTTGAATAACCAGAAATATCTTGCGTTGAATTACAAATGAAGACTTAAGAATTGGCTTAGAAATATCTAATGAACCAATCCTTATTTCAGGCTTTGGTACATTTCTGATTCTGAAATTTTTGCTGTAACACCATATAGTATCCTTTCGCCTTAATTTACCTACAGTTACAATAGCTTGATTCGCGTTGCGCACCGGTACATGTATTTCAAATACCGAATCCGTTTTTACTACTGTGCCCACATCGGATTTTAAAACTGTTTTGCTATAAGGAACTCCGGAAATAGCCACCCTTAGCGGATTTTTAAGACCTACGTAAAGCACCGACATTTCTTCGGGTGAAATGGCCGCGTGTTGTGCGCTTGCAGCATTAACTGCAAAGCCGAATATGCAAATACATTCCACTAATTTCATTCTAATTAAACGCAATTTAACCCGGATTATTTTGAACACAGCAAGCATCAACTCTCTTCGTTAAAAATTCCATTAAAAAGCAACCAGAGAACAAGCCATTTCGATTCTAACCTCTAATTAGCAAGCCCCTTCATTCTCTTCATTTTTTTCATTTTTTTCATTTCGTAAAAGTTCTTCATTAACCTGCATAACAAGCCCCAATAATCAGGGCTTTTTTTATGCCCTAAAACTGCTCTTACTTTTTCTTCAAACTATGAAAAACCAAATCGTTCAAATAGGCGATAATTTCACTCTGCTTTTTGGTTTTGCCAAAATCGGTTAGGGAGGGCAAATAGTGCATAAAGAAGGTTTGAAAATGCGCCATTTCAATGATGGTGGAGGCCAGGGAACGCGGGTATTTGTATTTGGGATTACACTCCAAAATAATATTGCCGATGGCGGCACAGAGTTCTTTATAAGGTTTGAAAAATTGCTGCTTGTTGTCCGCTTCCACCAGCTTGGTCAGGTATGCCTTTGAACCTTCTGCAATAATAATTTGGTGCAGCAAACTCTCGTTGATATAACTGGTTTCCTCATCGTCTTCCACCGCAGATGCCAGCAATTGGATGACCCGTTTCAACTTCACCGCAGGGTCCTCTATATTGTTGGTTTGGTAGCTGATCTGATATTCTACCCAACCCCAATACCAGGCCGCCAAATAAACCAGCAATTTGTGCTTGTTTTCAAAATACCGGTAAATGCCGGCCTCAGTGGTGCCAATGTCTTCGGCCAGTTTTTTAAAGGTAAACGCCTCAAAACCTGCTTTGTGAATCAGCTGCACACTGTGCTTCAGGATGTTTTTCCCTAACTCCGAACTTTCCGGATTGCGCAGGTAGAGCGCTTCGTTCATCTGGATCTGCAATTGCAACTTCATGCTTTCCGCTTTTGCCGCTTGTGGCGAGGGCAGCAAAATTATGGAAATATTTTTACAATTATTTATGATAGCTTTACTATTATTTTAAAAACTATTACTATCTTTGCCTTCCAACCTATTAGCCTCATGCTCCTAAAACGCGCCATACCTGTATCGTACATCCTGAACAAGGTGAAATACGACCTGATCTATGTGTTGCTGGTTTCCTTTATCGTGCTCTTTATCACAGACAGGTACAACGAAATGCTGCCTGAAATGCCATTGACCATTCCGGCGTTTATAGGTACCGCCATTTCCATTCTGTTGTCTTTTAAATTGAACCAGTCTTACGACAGATGGTGGGAAGCCCGCAAAATATGGGGCGCTATTGTAAACGACTCCCGCAGTCTGGTCATTCAATTGCAAACCTTCACTGCAAATGGCAATGATCCTGCCATTCAAAAAATAGCGCACAGACAAATCGCCTGGTGCATGGCATTGGGACAGTCACTGCGCGGACTGAATCCCATGGAAAATTTAGAAAACTACATTTCCGATGAGGAATTTAAGGAAATACAACAGCACCAAAACAAACCTTTGGCGCTGTTACAATTGCATGGTAACGATATTAAAAACCTCAGGGAAAACAACCAACTGGATCTTTTCGCGCAAATACAATTGGACAGCACACTCGTAAGACTTTGCGATGCACAGGGCAAAGCGGAAAGAATTAAGTCTACCGTATTTCCGGTAACCTACAGTTTATTTCTGCATGGCATTATTTATTTATTCATCATCACGCTTTCCATTTCTTTAAATGATGTTGCCAGCTATTTTGAACTGCCATTGTTGCTTTTAATTTCTTCTGCCTTTTTGCTGTTGGAAAAATCTGCAACCCACATGCAGGATCCGTTTGAGAACAAGCCTACGGACACGCCGGTATCCGCAATTGCCAGAACCATTGAAATCAATATCAAACAACTGTTAAAACAAAGCGACATACCAGAGGTTATGCAAACCGAAAAATTTTACATGTTATAATAAAAACCAAACAAAAAATATATGAAAACGCTGACAAGAGAAATGCAGGAAGCCATCACTCCAACCATGGCTTTGGAGCTTTTAAAAGAGGGAAACATAAGGTTTATCAACAACCTGAAAATCAATCGCAACCTTCTGCAACAGGCAAATGAAACATCAGATGGGCAACATCCCTTTGCGGTGATTTTGAGTTGCATCGACAGCCGCACTTCTGCCGAATTAATTTTCGACCAGGGACTTGGAGATATTTTTAGCGTTCGAATTGCCGGAAATATTCTCAATGAAGACATTTTAGGCAGCATGGAATTTGGATGTAAAGTTGCAGGTTCCAAAATTATTGTGGTATTGGGACATACCAGATGTGGAGCAATAAAAGGCGCCTGCGACCATGTGGAAATGGGCAATTTAACCGCATTGCTTTCTAAAATAAGTCCGGCAGTGGAAGAAGAACAAACCACAAAAGAAAATCGCAATTCAGAGAATTCGGATTTTGTAGAAAAAGTGGCAACGCTTAATGTAAAACGCACAGTAAAATCCATCATGGAACGCAGCCCGATAATAAAAGAAATGGTGCATAGCGGACAAATTGGAATTGTAGGTGGTATTCACGATATCTCTACAGGAGAAGTTAATTTCTATCCTGAAACCATGCTATTTACTTCTACCGGAACGAACTCGTAATTGTATTTTATTTTGTAAAAAAATAAAATACAAAATACCCCGAAATAGATTCCTCCTTTCAGCAGGAAAAACTATTGCACAGAAACTGATTTTAAATATTAAAATGAGCTATAATTTTAACTTTTATATTAAAAGCGTTGCAACCCGGTTCTGGCCCTCCCGGAGAAAAAGCGTAGAAAAACAAGATGAAGGATTAGCCCGTCCGTACCGGCACGGGCGGATGCGTGGGGGCGGCCCGGCGTAAGCAAGGGCGCAGGAAGCCCTTGCCCGAACCGTACCGGGCGGGGCTGCAGTTTTTGTCAATAAAAGTGGATTTAATCGTTTCATCCCCTCGACAAAAACCTTAGCGGCG
>JAGXTF010000094.1 GCA_018333525.1 Bacteroidota bacterium
CTGTATATCCCGTCGGGTCTTGCCTACAATAATATATTTCCCGGTAGAGCTATCCTTTCGCCATTCGATTATCTCCACCACAATTACACCGGATTCATCGCACTTGGTTGGCGTGAAAACCAAATCCCCTGTGCTGGAGTCCATATAAAAGCCCCTTGGCGGGTTGGTTTTAATATTAGGTGCACATTTAATAGTGGTTGGAGGCACGCAATAAACGGTCATTGGATATTGGTAAGTGAACGGAGAAGAATAAGTAACGGAGTTGTTTGGAAGACTGGAAATCCCCGGAACCACTCTGTAAGAAAATGAATCAAAATCAACAGTGTCTATTGCACCGTTATTGAAATAATATGCCTGGTTGCAACACAAAAATCCAACCGGCTCATTGCTGAGTTTGGGGCTGGAGTTACATTTATTCGTAGTCTTCAGAATGTTGCAGATATTGATCATACAGGTACTGTAAAAGTCATTACCCGCCGGACCGGTAGTAATTGCTCCGTTTCTGCAGCACTGACCAATATAAAATGTCACTTCGCAACAAGAACTTTTATTGGTAAAATTATTCAATGGCGATGCATTGAAATCTACAGAAATTTCATAAGTATGTTCTTCTATTCCTTCACCAGTTCCATAGGTATTTTGAGGATTGCAGGGTTTACCCTGAGTAGAACATCTTGGCGTTACATCCCTGATGCCGGTTCTGGTAGCGGAAAGCCCATAGGTTCCACAACCATTACCACCATTGGTACCTCCAAAAACCCCAACGGAAGGACCACTAAAAGAAATACCACGACAATCGCGATATACTTTGGCGGTAATCAGGTATTTGCCATTACCCAGGCATTTGTAGCTCATATCTGCACCCATCATGTGAGAGGCATGAATGCGAGGTGCAAAGGCCAACAGAAATACGAAAATTGACAGTAGTTTTCTATTCATTCTTTTTATTAAAGTGCGGTGATTCATTCCGTTTATTAACTCTTTGTGATCTTTTGACAACAGATAATTAACAAACGTTGCCCCAAATCTAAGAAAAAATGGATACCGATTTTCACCCATTTTACCTTCTGCCCCGTTCGAAATACCAATTGCCATTTTCGATTTTAATTTTCACACCAAAATACCCGGCAAGAGGTAAAAAAGGCCGTTTCCCCCAAATTTAGTTCATAATGTTTGAATTGTCAAGCGAATTGTAACCGTACAGCCATGAAAACGGGATTTTTACCGATGATTTTGCAAGCTTCATTAAAAACCAGATTTTCTTGGTTTATTTCGCCAAATCTTTATGAAATACGACGCATTATCCAATGAGTTGTTCCAAAGGAACAGAAAAAAATTGGCCGACAGGATGAAACCAGGGAGCATTGCAGTTTTTCAAAGCAATGATGAAACTCCGAGAAACGGTGATGCGACATTTAGATTCAAACAAAATTCAGATGTATTCTACCTCAGCGGTGTAGATCAGGAAGACACTATTCTGGTGCTGTTCCCGGATTCCCCCAATCCTTTGTATAAGGAGATGCTTTTTATCAAGGAGACCAACGAGACTATAGCAAGATGGGACGGAGCTAAACTCACGCCTGAACAGGCAATGCAGTGCAGCGGTATCAAACAGATATTCTGGTATCAGGAATTTTGGCCTACCGTTCATGCAGCTTTTTTACTTGCTGAAAATATCTATCTCAATTTAAATGAGAACGATCGCGCAGCAGATAAAGTACCATATAATGGTCTCCGCTTTGCTCGTTTTATCAGCGAAAAGTACCCGGCACACAAACTGGAGCGTACCGCACCTATTATGGCTGATTTGCGCATGCGCAAAGAACCCGAAGAGGTTGAAGCACTGAGAAAGGCAATTGACATAACCAGGTCAGGTTTTGAACGCCTCCTTCGCTATATTCAGCCGGGAGTTTGGGAATATGAAATTGAGGCTGAAATGATTCATGAATTCACCAGGCTGCGCGGCTCGGGCTTTGCTTTTGATCCGATTGTTGCATCGGGAGCCAGTGCCTGTGTGTTACATTATATAGAAAATAACAGGCAGGTTAAAGATGGAGACTTGATTTTGCTTGACTTTGGAGCGGAATATGCCAATTATAATGGTGATCTTACCCGCTGTGTACCTGCCAATGGCAAGTTTTCACCCAGACAAAAAGCAGTTTATAATGCGGTTCTTCATGTGCAGCGTGAAGCAAAAAAATTAATGAAACCAGGGCTTCGATTGCCTGATTATCACGATGCAGTATGTGAGGTAATGACCGAACAACTCATTTTATTGGGTTTGCTAACTACCGATGAAGTAAAGAAAGATAAAAATGCCTTTCGCCGTTATTATATGCATGGAACCAGCCACCATCTGGGACTGGATGTGCATGATGTTATGCATCGCTGGGGCAAGTTTGAAATAGGAAATGTACTTACTGTGGAACCGGGCATATATATTCCGGAAGAAGGGATAGGCGTGCGTATTGAAAATGATGTTCTCATCACAGAAAATGGACTGATGGATTTTATGGAAGGCCTGCCTATAGAAACCGAGGAAATTGAAAGTGCCATGGCAACCGGCCGCACAGCCAGGGCCTGATCAGGTTTTCCAGCCCTTTGCTCCAAGCAATGGAACAAATTTAAAATTCCCGAACACTTCAGTTCTGAATTCTGTTTGAGACGTGCGTGTTACTCTGAGCATTTGCTGACTTTCCCGATTTTGCCCTACCGGAATCACCAGTCTGCCGCCTATCTTCAGCTGTTGCATATAAGTCTCAGGTACATCCGGAGCACCCGCGGTAACCAAAATTGCATCAAACGGTGCTTCTGAGGAAAGACCCAATGTTCCATCTCCATGAAACAACTTTATGTTGCTGTCTATATTTTTAAGCACTTTGGTAGCCTCTACCAGCAAGGATTTCACTACTTCAACAGAATAAACGTTGGCTCCCATTGCTGAAAGCACCGCTGCCTGATAGCCACTTCCAGTGCCAATTTCTAAAATTTTATCGCCTTTCTGAATGTGTAGCAATTCTGTTTGAAATGCCACCGTATAGGGTTGGGAAATGGTTTGTCCGTGACCAATTGGAAAAGCGGCATCACGGTATACAAATTGCTCAAAATCTTTGGGGAAGAAAAGCTGGCGCGGAACCTTGCCTATGGCTTCAAGAACCTTCTCGGAACTGATTCCTTTTTTGCGCAATTCCACCACCAGCTTTGTACGCTGGCCGCGCATCCTGTCTTCTTCATTAAAATTATCGGTTGTAAACATCTGTTAAAAAGAGCAAACCCTTCGGCTGCGGCAAATATCCAATATTTGTTGCTGCTAGCAAATAAAAAATGGCAGTTTTAACAGCGGTTATCATCGGTTCACAGCGCAAGGCGGAAATATTCCAACACCTTATTTCTGCATTTCCACAACTGGAGTTTCGGGGATATTACGACCCTGATGACCAGGCAAATGCGGATATGTACGGACAATTATTGTACAGCATGGAACTCTGCGATAAGGCCGATGTTTTCATTATTGACCGCCATATCAAACATTTGGACCCGG
The DNA here is from genome assembly GCA_018333525.1 of Bacteroidota bacterium. Classification (GTDB taxonomy): domain Bacteria; phylum Bacteroidota; class Bacteroidia; order NS11-12g; family UBA955; genus JAGXTF01. The sequence continues at coordinate 3,542 of JAGXTF010000094.1, forward strand.
AAATGCTGGAACAATTCATCAAATTCGGAAAACACATCATGATGGATGGCCTGCTTATTTCTGATCCGAATGTTACCGGCAGGTTGTTAAGTCTGAAACACGAGGCAGGCACTTGTGTGCAGGTTTCCAATATTCTACACAACAAACCGCTGTTTACTACAGCCTCCCAATTCATTCGCAAACCCAGATTTATCAAAATTGAAAAAAACTGCAATGCACCTAAACCCGGTGAATTTGAGCGCTGGTTTTTTCAAAATCTCGCGCAGGAACTGGATATCGTTTTGCGTATAGCTGAATCCGGAATAAGAAATATAACCGCACGTCCTTTATTCCTTTTTGGAAAAAGTCCGGATTTGTTGAATGTGCATATAGAATTTGACAATGACAGCATTTGCCATATTTCTGCAGGCAGAGCGGTTGAATCCGGCATACATAAATTCAGGGTTTTTCAGCAGGACAGGCTTTACCATTTGGATCTTGCGGATAATTATCTTTTGGAACTGCGACCGTTAAACCCAAGTGATCAGTTGAGTATTTTAAGTGAAACCGATGACCATGCCCAGCATGAATTCATTGAAATTTCAAGACCGGTAATGCCGTTTGACAGTTGGAAAATGGAATTTCGGAATTTTCTGGAAAATATAAACAAGCATCTAAGTCCTGCAACAGGTTTAGAAGAATTGGATACCATCGCAAATGCGACTTCCGTAATTGTAGAAAAGATACAACGGAAATATGCCGAAGTATAGATAATATCACCAGTTCTAAGTCAAAAATCCAAAGCTGGTTCTCATAGCCGCTCAACTTGTCTTACCTTTGCAAGTCATGGTGTTCAGAGTTCTGATTGCTACATCCTTTTTATCCATTTTCTTGTTTTCCTGTAAAGGAAAACAAGAGCCTATACCTGCGTATATTCATATTGATTCTTCGTCCTTAAACCCGCTTATCGGACAGGGAAATAGAATTCAGGATCTGCGATTTGTTTACGCATATGCAGATGGTGAATTATTGGGGCAATTTGAGTTACCGGCAACAATTCCTGTCTTAAAAGAAGGCAGACATAAAATAACACTGACTCCCGCTTTTTTCCTCAATGGCAGCAACAATCAGATTGCTATACACAATGTACTTATGCCTGCAGATTCTATCTTGGAATTTGTAAGAGGAAAAACAACCCATTGGAGCAATGCGGTGTTCACCTTTCGGAGTAATGCAAAAATTGCGTGGAATGAAGATTTTGAAGACAACAGCTCCACTATTGTTGGGATTTCCATGGTGAAAGGAGATTCGGGATTTATAACAGACGCCTGGTACGATTTAAATGGAAGGTATACTGGAAACAGCAAAATATTTAAGGTAGATATTCAACCCAGTGACACTTTTAAATATGTAGATCTGGGCTCTTTTAATGCATTCAATAATTTACCAAATGACTCCAGGGATGTAATACTGGAATTTGATGTTTATTGCGATGTGGATGTGCAATTGGCATTGAAGAGAACAAACTCTGGTGGACCTTCTTATGTGCCATATTTATATATTTACAATACAGAAAAAAAATGGAAACATTTTTATGTAAATCTGGTATATGAAACCAGTGGTCAGGAAGCAGGAAGTACCTATCAGATCTTATTTAGCAGCAATATTAATGCTTCTGCGAATTCGCATATCATTCAACTGGACAATATCCGATTAAGCTTCACCAATTGAAAAAAACCCTTCAGATTTTATATTATATTTTATCGGATTTAATATCTGCTTCTTTGGCGTGGTGGCTGTTTTTCAATTACAGAAAACATGTAGTAGAAGCTTCCAAACATGGATACGATATTCCGGTAAATAACGATGTAAAACTATTGATCGGTGTATTGTTGTTGCCGGTTATATGGATTGCGTTGTATGCGGTTACAGGCTTTTACCGAGAAATTTTCAGAAGGTCCCGATTGCGCGATTTTCAGAATACATTGGTGATTTCCGCAATTGGAATTTTGGTAATATTTTTTGCATTGTTATTGGATGATTCCGTTGCAAATTATAAAGATTATTATAGTTCCTTATTTACATTATTTGCATTGCATTTTACTCTCACATTTGCCGGCAGATTGATTATTTCGTCGCGTACAATACACCATATTCAAAACCGAAAATGGGGATATACAACTGTTTTGGTAGGAAATGGCGCTAATGCGCAAAAGCTGTACAGGGAATTACAGGAAGCCAAGCGCTCAGAAGGTTTCAGACTTATAGGATTTCTAACCGGGGGAGCAGACAAATCAATGTCAGTGAACGGTCTTCCCAATCTCGGAATTTGGTCAGATTTGCCTTCTGTAATAAGGGATAATAAAGTGGAGGATGTAATCATATGCATGGACGACAAAGACCACGATAAAGTTCCGGAAATTGTAGATCTGGTGCAAAATGAAGAAATCCACCTGAAAATCATGCCGGATAGTTATGGATTGGTTCTGGGAATGGTGAAGATGAACAACATTCTGGGTGCCATGTTGGTGGAGGTTGACTTTGAGGTAATGCCTGTTTGGCAAAAAACAGCCAAGCGGATTTTTGATATACTGATAGCTGTATTGGCATTAACTATTGCGATTCCTGTATTCATACTGGTTGCAGCAGCTATCAAATGGGACAGCAAAGGGCCTATTTTTTACAGGCAGGAGAGAATTGGATATCGCGGTCGTCCGTTTATGATATATAAATTCAGAAGTATGCGGACCGATGCTGAAAACTCGGGGCCCAGACTAAGTACAGAAAATGATGATCGAAGGACCAGAGTTGGAATATTTTTGCGCAAAAGCCGACTGGATGAATTGCCGCAATTTTTCAATGTATTAAAAGGCGATATGAGCGTGGTCGGACCGCGGCCAGAGCGCTCGTTTTTCATCCATCAGATTATGGAAAAAGCCCCATATTATTTGAGACTTCACCGCATAAAACCCGGAATTACCAGTTGGGGTCAGGTGAAATTTGGATATGCCGAAAATGTGGATCAAATGGTGGAGCGCATGAAATATGATATTTTATATCTGGAAAACATGTCGTTGGGATTGGATATTAAAATCATGATTTACACCGCCCTAATCATGGTGCAAGGCCGAGGAAAATAAGCGTCAGATCTTGGTTTTCTCTAAAATTATTTGTGCAATATTTAAAACTATTATTGGTCTGTAATTGTTAGTAAAAAAGCAAATAATTTTTTTAGAAATAAATGAACAGGAATATTTGGGAAAAGTAAGTCCCATTTTATTTTAAAATGTGGATAAACTACCAATAAAATCGGGCATTTCGGGCCCAATTCGTAGTATTTTTACAACCTGTTTTTATTAATCGATAAATGAGCAATAGCGGAAATTACGGAGCGGATAATATCCAGGTTCTAGAAGGACTGGAAGCAGTTAGAAAAAGACCGGCCATGTACATTGGCGACATCGGCCCCAAAGGCCTTCACCATTTGGTTTATGAAGTGATAGACAACAGCATCGATGAGGCGCTGGCTGGATATTGCAAAAACATTGATGTAACCATACTCCCAGGAAACTCTGTTCGGGTACTGGATGATGGGCGCGGAATTCCTACCGGAATGCATGCCAAAGAAAAAAGGAGTGCATTGGAAGTAGTAATGACTGTGCTGCATGCAGGTGGCAAATTTGACAAAGACACATACAAGGTTTCTGGCGGATTACACGGTGTGGGTGTGAGTTGCGTAAACGCACTCAGCAAACATTTACATGCCCGCGTATTTCGTGAAGGAAAAGTGTTTGAACAGGAATATAGCGCCGGAAAACCACTGTACGATGTAAAAATTACCGGTGATTCTGAAATTCGAGGAACTGAAGTAACCTTTACACCTGATGACAGCATTTTTCAGGTTTCTGAATACAATTTTGAAACTCTTGAAAACCGCGTTCGTGAGCTATCCTTTTTGAATAAAGGGATTCGCTTAACCCTTACAGATGAGCGCGAACCCGATGAAGAAGGAAACTTTCTTTCCAAGACTTTCTTATCCGAAGGTGGATTGAAAGAGTTTGTTCGGTTTATAGACGGAACGCGCGAACATCTTATCCCGGAACCAGTTTATGCGGAAAGCGATAAATACGGTATGCCTGTTGAAATTGCATTCCAATACAATACAGGATACAGTGAAAATCTGCACAGTTATGTAAATAACATCAATACTATTGAAGGTGGAACACACGTTGCCGGCTTTAGAAGAGCATTAACCAGAACCTTAAAATCCTATGCAGAAAAACAAAAATTACTTGATAAAGTAAAAGTGGAAATCAGCGGGGATGATTTCAGGGAGGGCCTGACAGGAGTAATTTCCGTAAAAGTACAGGAACCTCAGTTTGAAGGTCAGACCAAAACCAAACTTGGCAACAATGAAGTAATGGGTGCCGTGGATTCCACAGTAGGAGAATTGCTGGAGAATTTTCTTCAGGAGCATCCAAAGGAAGCAAAAGTTATTGTAGATAAGGTGATTCTGGCAGCACAGGCAAGAGCCGCGGCAAGAAAAGCACGTGAAATGGTTCAGCGTAAAGGTGCCATGAGCGGAATGGGATTACCGGGTAAGCTCAGCGATTGTTCCAAAACAGACCCTTCTGTTTGTGAAATATTTTTAGTGGAAGGAGATTCAGCAGGAGGAACCGCAAAACAAGGTCGCGACCGCGAATTTCAGGCAATTTTGCCCTTACGCGGAAAAATACTGAATGTAGAAAAAGCACTGGAACATAAAATATACGACAACGAAGAGGTACGCAATATGTTTACCGCTTTGGGCGTGCATATCGGTACCAACGAAGATGGTGACAAGGAATTGATTTTGGATAACCTTCGCTATCACAAAGTAGTTATTATGACGGATGCGGATGTGGACGGATCGCATATCAGAACCCTGATTCTGACCCTGTTTTTCCGCTATATGAAAAAACTGGTGGAAAGCGGATATTTATATATTGCAACTCCACCGTTGTATCAGGTAAAAAAAGGAACCAAAATGGCTTATGCCTGGACAGATGTAGAACGCGACGGTAAAATCAAGGAATTCGCCGGAGAAGGAAAAGAAGATTCCGTGCACGTACAACGATACAAAGGTTTAGGTGAAATGAATGCGGAACAATTGTGGGAAACCACCATGGATCCGGCACGCAGAACTTTGAAACAGGTTACACTGGAAAGTGCTGCCGAGGCCGATCGCATTTTCAGCATGCTTATGGGCGACGATGTTCCACCAAGAAGGGAATTTATCGAGACTCATGCGAAATACGCGAGAATCGACGCATAAACGCAAATTTGAATTAATTTTGGGGAGTATCTACTCCCCTTTTTTTTTAATATGAATTGCCCATACTGTGAAAATCCACTCTTAGAATTAGAACTTTTTGCCGTTCGCGGTCTTGAAGTGAAAATCAAAGGCGAAAGCACCATACAACGCATGCGCTCCTTGTTTCAAATTTCATCTATAATACCCTTTGGTATTTTTAGAGATGAAAAACCCCTGGCATTTTATTGCACCAATTGTGGCAGGTTGGATTATAAATTACCGCTGGATAGAATGCAAAAATTGAACAAGCGAATTGAAAAAGTGCAGCAAAAATCAACTCAGAACTAGTGCCATTTTAGGGAGCAAATACCACTCAATGTGCATTTGCCTTCTTTGGCTATGGAATAGGAGCTTCTCAGTGCATCTTCCATAGTCCAGTATACGAGTTTTTTATTTCCAAATTCAATGGCATAGCCTACTTTTTCTTCCATTGGCTGATCATATTCAGTGCCATAGGGATCCACAATCTGCTTCCCGGAAAAAGTATCAACCACAGGAATAAAATTACTTGAAGTTATAAATTCTTCCCCAATGATTCTTTTAAGGTTTTCATGATCAGAATTTGTAATTTGAATTTGCAACAAATCCAGATCCCTGCGAATTAATTTCAGACTTCGATACACGTAAGTTATCCAGGAAATTCCCGGGATAAAAAACAAGAAAAAGTGGTATAGTTAATGTCATATGTGAAAAAAAAATATTTATTGAAAGCGCATACTCTTCACAGGAGTTAAACGGTTTATTACCAGAGAGGGCAGCAACAATACCAAAACACAAATTATCAATGTACCAATATTTACAGCCGGAATATGCCAGGGCTGCATTTCAACCAATACATGGTCAACATAATAAGTCTCCACATTCAATTTCATGAACTGGTATTTTTCCTGAAAATAACAAAATCCAATTCCAATGATATTTCCAATTACCAGACCTATGAGTGCAATAAAAATTGCATGAAATAAAAAGATGGAGGTAATGCCCTTGTTCTTTGCCCCCAGGGATTTTAAGGTTCCAACCATCTGCGTTCTTTCTGTAATTAAAATCAATAATGTGGTAGACATATTGATACATGCTACCAAAATCATTAGCACGAGAATGATAATCACATTGGTATCCAAAAGATGGAGCCAGTCGAATATTTGGCGGTTAAATCGCTCAGCGGTATTGACATTGAATTTTCCGGCAGGCAATAATTGTTGAATTTCATAAGCAACGGAAGGTGCGTTGGTATAATCATCCACGCGAATTTCAAACTGGGTAAAAGTTTCATTGCCATCCACCATTCGCTTTAAAACCCTGCGAGATGTGATTACCACAGTTTTATCAAATTCATCCAATCCGGTATTAAAAATTCCTGCTATTACCGGATTCATTGCTTTTATTTTTTGATTTCCAAAACTATCCTGTTTAAAAAACAAACCGGTAAATCGCTCTCCTGCCTTCAGGTTCAATCTGGCTGCAGTAACAGAGGAAATTAGAATTTGGTTGGAATCCTTCTTAAAATCAGGAAGTTTACCGGCCACCAATTGATTGCGGAAATAGGTAAAATCATAATGATCATCCACTCCTTTTGCCACCATTCCCTCAATTTCAGTTTCTCCTTTTGCAATGCAGGGTCGCATCAAACAAATATTCACGCTGGCAACGTGTGGCAGCTTTTTCATGTCTTTGGCATATGACTCCATTTGTTTGGAAAGCGGTGCAGGAACCGATCCTTCCACATTCGAAATATTATCTACAACTACATGACCGTTGGTGCCCAGAACTTTATTTTTTATTCCGTTCTGAAACCCTGAAACTGTTGCCAGCGCTATGATCATTACCGCTGTGCTCAAAGCCACAGAGACTATTGCCAAACGAATAATCGTTTTTGAGAACGATTTTTGTTCCTTTGTGGCAATGTGTTTTGCAATGAGAAAAGGCCAGTTCAATTTTTTTCCCAAAAGTACGGTTTTAGGCCTTTGCCTGTTTCTGTTTCATGGTGCTATTTATTCGCAAAATGTAACGAAGAAAACAGCGGAAGTAAAACCCGGGGCCTGGCAAACCAAACAATATTTTCCAATTCTTAAAGGTAAAAAAATAGGCATTGTTGCAAACCAAACCAGTACCATTGGCAAAATTCATCTGGTGGATTCTCTGCAACATGCAGGAATGCAAATTTTAAGAGTATTCGGTCCTGAACATGGATTTAGAGGAACTGCAGCTAATGGCGAAAAGGTTTCCGATTCACTGGATAAAAAAACAGGATTACCGGTAACTTCCCTTTATGGTAAAAAAAGAAAACCATTGCCATCTGACCTGAAGGGGATTGATTTGATGATTTTTGACCTGCAGGATGTTGGTGTGCGTTTTTACACCCACCTCACCACGCTTCACTACATCATGCAGGCCTGCGCAGAAAACCATGTGACCTTGCTCGTTTTGGATCGACCCAACCCCAATGGTTATTATGTGGACGGACCTATTTTAGAAGAAAAATATATAAGTGATGTTGGTGTACATCCCATTCCTCTGGTGCATGGTATGACATTGGGAGAACTGTCCCGCATGATCAATGGAAAAGGCTGGCTGAAAACGGCAGATACCTGCAGGTTAACCGTAATTAAAGTGCAGAACTGGAACCACAATACGAAATATGAATTGCCTATTTCTCCTTCTCCCAACCTCGCTTCCGATGCTGCAATAATTGCATACCCTACCCTGGGCCTTTTTGAAGGAATTGATATCAGCGTGGGACGCGGCACGCCACATCCTTTTGAATGTTTTGGCGCACCATGGGTAAAATCGGGGAAATACAAATTTGTACCCAGAGAAATTCCGGGAAAAACAATGAAACCTCCGTATTTGGGAGATAGCTGCAAAGGATTCTATATAGCAGATTTTGCCGGTAATTACTTGCAGGATTATCGCAAAATATATCTCGAATGGTTCTATTTGTTGATGAAAGAATATCCGGATAAAAACAAATTCTTTAATCCCTATTTTGATAAACTGGCAGGAACAGCAAGCCTGCGAACCCAGCTGGCAGAAGGAAGAAGCGAAGAAACAATCAGACTTGGATGGCAACCGGGTATCGATGAATTTATTCAAATGCGCAGAAAATTCCTGCTTTATTCTTGCGACGAATCCGAAGGAATTACCATCTATTAGCATTTCCATTTTTAACCTTTCCCATTTCAGAAGTGTTAAATAAATAGAACACCATATTGACGGAAACTTAGCATTTCCGTAACTTTAAAATAAATTTGCCGGTATGAAGAAGTGGTGGTACCTGCCTGCTATAGCGTTTTTCACGCTTATAGTTACAGCAATATGCCGCATTTTATTCTTTTATGTAAATAATCATGAATGGGTGGAAGCCCCACCTGCACAAGCACTCCTCATTGGAGTCAGATTTGATCTTTCCGTAATTTGTTATTGGCTGGCCCCGGTTTTATTGCTTCAATTTTTTCTCCATTCCGCTAAAAAATCCATGCCGAAATGGACTCGAATTTTGCAACGAACGTACCTGTTGCTGGGCTTTTTAGGTATTTCATTTATTTCTGTTGCTGATATAGCATATTATAAATTTTATTATACCCATCTTAATCTTTCCGTATTTAACTGGAGCGAAAACCCGGTAGAAATGCTCGGAATCATCATTGGAGACAGTCTGTTTATCTGGTGTTTGGCGGGTATTTTGGGAATATTTCTGTTATTTTTCTTTTTGCATCGATTCATGTACAGGTTTGCAGAATTGGAAAAATCCACGTCCGGAAAAATTTGGATGTACGCCATACTCAGTTGTTTCTTCTTTATTGGTATGCGTGGAGGTCTTCGCGCCAAACCTCTGAATATCAAAGATTCCTGGTATTCAGAGCATTACTTTTTTAACCAACTCGCATTAAGTCCGATATATAATTTTTATGAGCAAACCGTGCTCGAAAATATTCTGGAAAAACCATTGGACGAACAAGAAGCTGAAGCATTTTTACAAGAAAGAAAAAAAAACACCAATCTGCATTCATTTGTATTTGGTATTCCAAAATTAAAACCGCGCTGCAATGTGGTTTTTATTCTGATGGAAGGATTTGCCTCCCATAAACTGCAACGTACATCTTTTTTGGATTCTCTTACCAGAGAAGGAATTTATTTCGATTCGTTTTACAGTACAGGCGAGCACACTTACAACGGGGTATATTCCAGTCTATATGGCGAAGGTGCTATTATGGGAAAACATATGCTTCGCTGGATGGAAGGCGCAGAGGTGAAAGGTTTGCCATTTGTTATGAAACAAAATGGTTACAGAACCATTTTTCAGATTCCGCATGCCCGTACATTCGATAATATGAGCAAATTTCTTTACCGCCATTATTTCGATTCAGTTACCGATGTTTCTTCCATGGTGCCCGCTTTCCGTAGCAATTCCATTTGGGGTACAAGTGACCATCTTTATTTGAAATTTGCCATTAAAACCATGGACAGTCTGATGAAAAAACAAATACCTGTTTTTCAAACCTGTCTTACAGTAAGTGATCATAGTCCATATTTTTTTCCGGCAGATTTCCCTTATAACAAAAGCCTTTCCAAAACGCAAAACGGAGAATTATATGCCGATTGGAGTTTAAAAAAATACTTTGAATCCGCTTCAAAAAAAGAATGGTTTAACAACACACTTTTTGTTTTGGTTGCAGACCATGGACAACATTCCGGAAAGCAGGACTACGCCCTGCCTTTAAGCCTCCATCACATACCCTTTTTAATATATGCACCGGGCTTGGGTATACATGCGCAGATCATACACAAAACCGGGAATCAATCGGATATTTATCCCACCCTTTGCCATTTGTTGGGAATAGAAATTCCGGAAGATGTATTTGGATTTAACTTATTTACCGAGTCAAGACCTTATGTTATTCTGAGTTCAGACGCTTACTATGGCATTTTAAATCAGGAAAACTATTCCAGAGTGGATAGTTATGGAAATTATTTTGAAGATAAAAAATCCAACGGTACAAAAACCGATTACAAAAAAACGCTGATGCTGCATGCGCGCTATATGCAGCATCGCGCTGAGCAATTGCGGAAATAATTTCAAAATTCCTCAAATTTCTCGAAATTTGCGACATGCATAAAATGCAATATAGAATAGCGGGCTTGATGCTGATACTGGCAATTTCAGCTTGTGGAAATGGTGGTAAATTCGGGGAAACCTTTGATCAAAAAAATGCAATACCGGTTGAAGCGGCGTTAAAATCCTTTACCGAAAATGGTACCAAAGATGCCATTGTTAAGGGCGAAATTTCGCAAGTTTGCCAAACGGAGGGCTGTTGGTTTTATTATAAATCAACCGGAGAAAATCTTATGGTAGATTTTGATCACAAATTTGAAATTCCTAAAAACAGTGCTGGAAAGAAAGCTTATGCAAATGGATATTTCTACAGAGATACCACTTCAGTTGAAAAACTGAAGGAGTGGGCAAAAGACGAAGGAAAACCGGATTCGGTAATTGCTGCCATCCAAAGTCCTGAAGTCAATATAATTTTTCAGGCCAAAGGTTTGATCATTCCATAAAAAAAGCCCCTTTCGGGGCTTTTCAATTATTCCATTTCGAAAGTGTTCATAAATGCCGTAGTGAAATTTCCATTCCGGAAATCTTCATTTCGCATTAATTGTTGGTGCAGTGGTATGGTTGTCTTTACACCTTCCACAATAAATTCACTCAACGCTCTTTCCATTTTAACTATCGCTTCTTCTCTGGTTTGTGCACTCACAATCAGTTTCGCAATCATGCTGTCATAATACGGTGGAATAGTGTAGCCAGCGTATATGTGCGAATCCACACGTGTACCATGCCCACCGGGTTTGTGCAAATTGGTAATTTTTCCGGGAGATGGTCTGAAATTATTGTAGACATCTTCGGCATTTACCCTGCACTCAATGGCATGCTTTTGCGGCGTATAATCCTTTCCTGAAATTGGCACACCAGCCGCAATCAGAATTTGTTCCTTTACCAGATCAAAATTTATTACTTCTTCTGTTACGGGATGTTCTACCTGAATGCGGGTATTCATTTCCATAAAATAGAAATTGCGGTGTTTATCTACCAAAAATTCAACTGTTCCCACACCCTCATACTTGATAATTTCAGCTGCCGCTTTTGCTGCAGTTCCCATTTTATCGCGGAGTTCAGGAGTCATAAACGGGCTCGGAGTTTCTTCCACTAACTTCTGATGTCTGCGCTGTATAGAGCAATCTCGTTCGCTCATGTGGCACACTTTCCCATATTGATCCCCTGCAATTTGAATTTCAATATGTCTGGGTTCTTCAATATATTTTTCCATGTACAGCCCATCATTTCCGAAGGCAGCACCGGCTTCCTGCTTGGCGCTGTTCCAGGCACCTTCCATTTCGGATTCCTCCCAAATAATACGCATACCGCGTCCACCCCCACCTGCAGTGGCTTTGATGATAACGGGGTACCCTATTTTCTTCGCAATTTTCTTTCCATCCGCAATGCTGTCCAACAATCCGTCAGAACCGGGAATTGTGGGTACACCTGCTTTTTTCATGGTGTCTTTGGCATTGCTCTTATCCCCCATGGAATCAATTTGTTCCGGAGTAGCACCTATAAACTTAATTCCGTGATCTCTGCAAAGCGCGGAAAATTTTGAATTTTCACTCAGAAAACCATAACCCGGATGAATGGCATCCGCATTGGTTACTTCTGCAGCTGCCAATATTCGCGCCATATTCAGATAGCTATCCTTACTCGGAGGTGGGCCAATACAAACTGCTTCATCTGCAAATCGCACATGCAAACTGCTGGCATCCGCGGTGGAATACACGGCAACTGTTTTTATTCCCATCTCCTTGCAAGTGCGAATGATACGCAGTGCAATTTCGCCGCGGTTGGCAATCAGAATTTTTTTAAACATGGATGTTTGTGCTTATGCGGGCTCTACCAAAAACAATGGCTGATCGTATTCTACAGGGCTGGCATTATCTACCAGGATTTTTACAATTCTGCCACTTATTTCACTCTCAATTTCATTAAAGAGCTTCATTGCCTCAATGATACAAACCACTTTACCTGGTTTCACTTCATCACCAACATTTACAAACATAGGAGCATCCGGATTTGGCGTACGGTAAAAAGTACCAACCATGGGAGATTTAATAGTGATGTAATTATCTGCCTTTGGTTCACCAACTGGCGATGCAGCTGCCGGAGCAGGCATAGCCGCCGGAGTATGCACAGGTGCTGACCCAAGTACAGGAGCCGCAATTGGCGCCGGAATATTCACAACCTGAGGACTCATGGTTGCCTGGGTCACCTGAATGGGGTTCTTTTTAATTACCAGTTTGAAGTCTTTACGGTTAATCTCTACTTCATCCACAGCATTCACCGATACAAATTTGATCAATGCCTGTATTTCTTTTAAATCCATAAATTTTTTGATTGGAGTGGGGGGCAAAGAAAATGAAAATTCACGATTTCAAGCCATTTTTATTCGTTTTTAAGCAAAAACTGCATAAATTTTAATAAAATAGGGCAAAATTCTGGCGATTTTAGCAAAAATTGAAAATCTCAGAATTTCACCGCTAACCCACCTTGCAGAAAGGTTTTAGCCAATCCCAACTCCGTATAAAGGAATATCTTATGCATAATTTCATATCGGATTCCAAGGGTTAGGTCTCCTCCCAATGTTGGTATTCCAATACTATTGGGAATTTTCCTTTTAATGAACTTTAAATCTATTGGAAAATCCCACCAGTTCTTTTCCGGATCATTGTCTTCCACACTAAACCTGTTGGCCCTGTAACCGGCGGATATTCCAAGGTAAATGTCCAAAGGTTTTGATTCTATAAAATGAAAATTATACCTGCCGAGCAAACTCCAACTGCGGTACTTCAATTTGCCGGTGACTGGTACGTTATATTTGGTAACACTATCCAAATTCACTGAAATATCGAATCCGCTGTGTGCGTAATAAATTCCAAGACCGTGATGCGCACCGACTGCATACTCCAATTTGGCATACCAAATGGTTTTCCCATCAATTGTAACCCCTTTCCAATTTGGAGCTATAGATTTTTTGATGGTATTTGCCAGTCCCGCACTAAAATTCCCCAGTCCGGGGCCTGCTGATAAATAGAAATGTTTTTTCTCAAACCCGGTACCCGGATTTTCGTCTGTAATTCTTTTAAATTCAAACGGATTTGATGTTACAGCAGAAGCAACTATTGGCAAACTAACCGCTGCCAATAGTGGAATCGCTTTTAGGCCTGGAAAATTAAAGGGGAATGTTACCATGTTTTTTACGGGGCAAATTCCGAACCTTTTTCTTCAACATATCAAAAGCGCGAATTAATTTTTCCCGCGTCTCTTCCGGAAATATTACTTCATCCACAAATCCACGTTCCGCGGCCCTGTAAGGATTTGCAAAAATATCGCCATATTCCTGTTCCTTTTCCTTCAAAGCAGCGTTCGTATTTGGGGCGGTATCTATTTCTTTCTTAAAGATAATTTCAGCTGCACCTTTGGCACCCATTACAGCAATCTGCGCTGAAGGCCAGGCAAAGTTCATGTCGGCGCCAATATGTTTGCTGTTCATCACGTCATAGGCACCGCCATATGCTTTTCTGGTAATGACTGTTATACGCGGCACTGTTGCCTCGCTGAAGGCATAAAGCAATTTCGCGCCATTGGTGATGATGGCATTCCACTCCTGATCGGTTCCTGGTAAAAATCCGGGTACATCTTCAAATACCAATAATGGTATATTAAATGCATCACAGAAACGCACGAAGCGCGCTCCTTTTTGGCTGCTATGAACATCCAGAACTCCTGCAAGATGTGCGGGCTGATTCGCGACGACACCTATACTGCGGCCCGCAAGTCTTGCAAAACCAACAATTATATTCTCTGCATAATTCTTGTGCACTTCGAGAAATGAATCCAAATCCACGGTATTTTCAATAATCTCGTGCATGTCATAGGGCTGATTCGGATTATCAGGTACAATTGACTTCAAACCTTCCCTGATTTCATTTTGGGCATGGTATTCCAGTTGTAATGGAGTTTCCTCACAGTTCTGAGGCATATAAGACAACATTTTGCGAATGTTTTGGATACACTCCACTTCATTCGCTGTTGCAAAATGTGCCACACCGCTCTTCTGGCTGTGTACAGATGCGCCTCCCAGATCTTCGCTGCTCACATCTTCATTGGTCACTGTTTTTACTACGTTTGGCCCGGTTACAAACATATAACTGGTATGTTCCACCATTAAAATAAAATCAGTTAGTGCAGGGGAATACACTGCACCACCGGCACATGGGCCCATAATAGCACTGATTTGTGGCACCACACCGCTGGCCATTACATTGCGGTAAAAGATATCGGCATACCCGCCCAATGAAACAACGCCTTCCTGAATTCTGGCACCCCCACTGTCATTCAGCCCGATTAAGGGAGCCCCGTTTTCCATGGCCATATCCATGATTTTGCAGATCTTTTCTGCATGCGTTTCACTCAAAGAACCTCCAAAAACAGTGAAATCCTGTGAAAACACATAAACAAGTCTTCCGTTTACCTTGCCGTAACCCGTAACTACCCCATCGCCCAATATCTTTTGTCTTTCCATTCCAAAATCGGAACTGCGATGTGTAACAAACGCGCCAATTTCACAAAAGGTATTCTCATCCAGCAGCAAGTCAATTCGCTCCCTTGCTGTTAATTTTCCTTTACCATGCTGGGATTCAATGCGTTTTTCGCCACCGCCCAGTTTCGATTCCTGTCTCTTTTGTCTTAATGTATCCCGAGAATCTGCCATCAGATGGCAAAAGTAATCAGGGCAGTTGTAAAATGATTGTACCAATAAAAAAGTCCGGCTGGCGACCGAACTTTTTTTGTGGGATAAACCCTGGCTGTTTTGATTGTATTACTGTGCGGTAATTCTGGATTTGTATACAACACCATTCCCTGAAATCACTACTACATAGTTACCTGCAGTAAGGTTCCAGTTGCTGCTGTTGAATTGTACCACTTCGCTGTTAGAGTTGGTGGTGGTGGCAGTGTTTGCCATTACCTGCATGTTCAGGTTATATACGGTTACAGTATAAGTACCTGCAGTTGGAATCACAGCGTTAACAGTGC
>JAGXTF010000095.1 GCA_018333525.1 Bacteroidota bacterium
GGAATCTTTGCAACCAAATTCTGAGGTAACCACCAATTTCACTGCTTTGCTGCCAAAGCTGGTAAAGGTATGTTTGGGTGCTTCTTCAGTAGAAACAGTTCCGTCATTAAAATCCCAGTTGTTACCAAAAAGTCCGCCTTTAATGGTGCTTGCATTTCCAAACTCAAATTGTTCGTTATCGCATTTGCCGCTAACCAGACTGAAATCTGCTTTAGGCTTGTCAAACTGATACACGCGTTGGCTGGTTTCTGCGATACATCCGTTCAGGTTGGCTTTCAGAGTTACAGTGTAAGCACCGGTTACTGCATAAGTATGGGTTGGGTTAACCAAGGCCGAGTGTATTGAATTGTCGCCAAAATTCCAGTCGTATGTAGCATTTATTGGAGTAGTCTGGTTTGTAAATACCAGTGCTTTCCCTTCGCATGCATTTAATTTGGCAAATTTCACGGTTGGAATAGGACCAACGTTAACAATGACGCTATCCCAAGCCGGGAATCCGTAAGGAAGGGTTTTCGCAGTCATTTTTACTTTGTAATTTCCTGTACCAGGGAATTGGAATACAGGATTTGGTGCTTCTGTTTGATCAGCAGGATTTCCTGTTCCAAAATCCCACATAAATTCCATGTTACCGGATTTCACTGTGGATTTGTTATCAAATGCAACTGCATCACCATCACATATTTTGCTTGGGAATGTAAAATCAGGAACAATGGTAGGATAAATCAAAACCTTGCGGGTAAGGATGGTATCGCAACCGTTAATCAGGTCTGTAATTTTTAATTTCAAAGTCAGCATTTCATCTTCCAACGCGAGATTAGAAGTTACATACTTCAATTCCATATCGGTAGATCCTGAAGGAGGAGTAATAGTAGCTCCTGCAACAGGGAATCCACCTGAAGTTTCTGTAGTGATACTTGCTGTCCAAGTGGTACCATAATCTGCATTGGTATAAGCTCTTGGCGCATTGATATCATAAAACACCGGTTGGTTTACAACTGTTACATCATTGGGTTTGCCATATTGATAAACAGCCCAGGTTGGATTTGCACTGAAGTTGAATTTTCCGCCGCCCGGTGCTGGTTTTACAATGGTAGTAAAGATAAAGCTGTCATTGGTTCTGTTATCATCCGGAATGTCGATAAAAATCGCAATTCTGGCAGTTCCAACCTTGTTCAACTGCAAGCCCTGTGAAAAGGTTACTGTAGTTGTCTGGTTTTGCAAAAGTTTGGTTGTAACCTTTTCTCTAACCGGTGTACCACCGTTTATAGAATAAGCTACATAGTAATCATATGCGGTATCAGGTGCATACAGATTTTGAACGGTAATGGTTGTTCCACCACTTACCTGATATCCGGAACACACAGAAGCAGGAACCGTGAAATTGGTACTCACCGCTTTAATATCCATGTAGCTTTCCAATGCACCGCGGTCAGATTTAACAATATTCCTTGCAACACCAGAAGCATCGCCGGGGTTGGTTGAAGAAGTTGGAACGTTATTCTGATTTTCAAATACCTGAGATCTCATGTTGGAAGGAACACTAATCCACTTCGGATCGAGATAACGTTCTTCTTTTCCAGGGATGCCTGTAGATTTCCATGAAGCGAAATCCTGCGCATATCCTGAAGAAGTGTACCAATACAGATAAGATGTATTCTGGAAATAGTAAGTGTTGTAGTTGATATCAAATGGGAATGGGTTGGTATAGCAATATGCATAAATCGGATACACATAATAGCAATTGGTACCGTGTACAACGTTACCCCAAACTTTCATTTTTGCAGTGGAATAATATTGCTGCAACATCATAGGGAAAATGGTGCTATAGTAATATCCGTTTCCACTACCATCATGATAAATGGTATTTTGACTTACTTCCAGAGGATAGTTTCCGTTTCCGCTCTGGTAAGTATAAATATAATAAGTACCATAGTAACCATAGTTGTTATACATCAGGTTACTGTTGATAGCAACACCGGTAACGCTGTTCATGCTCATGCAATAAACATAGTAACCTGAATTCGAAACCCTGTTACCGGAAATTGTATTTCTGCTAATATCCAGGTAACCAGCACCTGAAGCATAAATTACATACATGTAATACAAATCATTGGTACAGTTGGTAATGGTATTATCGGTAATTCTAATTGGATAAGTTGCGTTGTTATTGGGGTTGGTAACATACAGCATGTAACTGTAGTAGTATCCACCACCGTTGGTAATGGTATTCCCTTTAATCTCTGCAATTGTGGAAGAAGAGTTAGGGGATTGAAACTGTATACCATAGTTATAGTAACCACCTTTACAGTTTTTAATGGTGTTGTTGTTTACTTTATAATTTAATGCGCCGGAAAACAGCACTCCATAGTTATAATAGGAAGAGGAGCTGGATGGTACAGAACAAGCATCAAATGTATTGCCTGTATAATCCACATACTGATGGCTGATGTTGTAACCCAGATAAAGGTTGTAACCGGTAACTCTTGCAACAGTATTATTAGCAATGGAAGCACGTGTTGTGGATGTTCCAATTACAGATTGGCAAATCAAATAATAAGAAGTACCAGTAACACCTGAACCAAGGCTTGCACCTACATAAGGTATATCATGGATGTTATTTCCTTCAACTTTCAATTGTCTGTTCGTACTGTACATATTGGTAAAGTAGATACCGAACATTTGCGAAGTGTTTACGTTTGCCAAAGTTGTATTTGCTCTGGATACATCATTACTCAGGATTTGATCACCGTTTCCATAATTTGCATAAATACCGATGTAACAGAAGTTCTGAATGGTATTGGTAGTAATGGTGTTGTTCTGAGCCGTACTGGTATAAGCAGAATTATTTCCAATTACAGTAATACCAGCAGCAGGACCAGGGCTGTTTGTGTTGGTGGTGCGCATCAGGTTGTTGGAAATGGTGTTGTTGGAACCATTTGTCAGCGATGTTGCAGCGGTAAGTGAAGTTTGGCCATTCGCAAAGGCGATGTAAGCACTTCCTGAAGTTGCAACGGTTGTAATGCTGGAAAACTCGATAGTACATTTGTCTATCTTGTTGTTGTCGGAATTTCCGGAAAAGCGAATTCCAATGGCATTTGTCGCATGGCTGTTTTGAATCACCAGGTTACTGATGGTGAAATAATCACCACCGGTGAAAGAAAACAACTCGTAAGGACCTACCCAGGAAACTGCATATCCACCACCGTTAATGGTAACAGTGTTTGTGGAACTCATTCCGCTAATGGATGGAAACAGGATTTGCTTGGAGGTGCTCATGGTAGACTGTACGTTTACTGTAACAGCACCAGAAACACCACCTGCCATAATTGGTCCACCGTCATCGCGGGTCAAACCTTGCAAAGACTGATAAAATGACGGCCAGTCTGCAAAATTCGTAGAGGAGGCTGCGGAACCTGAATTAATGGTGTAGGTACCGCTCATTTGGCCCATTACAACAGACGAAACAAGCCCAATGGTTAGAAGGGCCAGTAGTTTCATCCTGTAATAGGAAGTTTGTAATAATTGTTTCATATTTTATCCGAATTAAGATTCACAAATATATTGCAGCCCAATGTCATATCACCAAATTTCACCATGACAATAGTATGTTTTTTAAAAATCCCGTCAAAAACACGGTAACCCTTTGTATATGTAGGTTTTACTCTTTTTTGAATAAAATTCCGATAATGAGCAAAAATTCGAATAAACCGCTTTCAACCAGTTGTATATCTGTATTTTACAACATTATGACATTCAAAATATCCCTATTGATTTTTTGTCAGCTATTTGTCATTTGTTATTTTTCGTCTGCAACCTTTTCCTAAAATTGAATCATCATTCCAGAATAAAGTAGTTGTGTTCCAACAGGATACCTCCGTTTTCCGGAATATTTCCGCGATTCATCTTGCGGTTATAAACATATTTCACCTCCGAAGGATTATTCGAAATTGGTGAGTGCCATAGAAAACAAAAGGAAGTATTTCTTGCTTTAAACATTCCATTTCCATCTGCGCTAAATTCAAATTGGTCGTGTGAAAAGGGTGACATATACCATTTTATATTCTTTACATTTTCGGAATGCAGATAATTTTCCATGGCTTTTAAAACCTCCGTAGTTTTATTTCTTTCCAAAATACCTGAATGAATAATCATTTGATCTGATTGGCGGAACACCAGAATTAATTCCCCTTTAATATCCGCTGCAATCCATTGTTTAGGAGCGCGAACAAAATTCAGAAAAACGCCTCTAAAAAAAACAAAACCCAGTAATCCCACCAAAACATACGCCAGATTGTTGTTTCGTATTTCAAAATATAAAATACCTGTAAACAAACAAGTCGCCAATATCCATGCATCCCATTTGGAAAGAAAAATATGTTCTATAGTTACAAAAGGGAGGCCGGCAAAAAATGCCGCAGCATCTGTAAAAAAAGTACAAATTAATATTACCAGCCAAATTAACGCAGCACCTATAATGGGCAGACTACCCGCAGCAACCAGCACCAAACCTATAACTATCAAAAGTGAACTCAGGGGTACCAACAACAGGTTCGCAGGAACAAACCAAATCGGAAAAGTATGAAAATAATACAGCGTTACCGGCAGTGTAGCCAATGTTGCAGCCACACTAAGCATAGAAGCCTGATACAAATAATGCAGTACTTCATTTTTGGGAGAAAATAACAAATTTAATTGCGGATAGATTACCGCAATACCAAGAACGGCCAAATAAGAGAGTTGAAATCCAACATCGAACAAGACAGTTGGCTGAATACACAATTGAATAAATGCTGAAGCCAGCAATAAATTTAACAGCCCTGCTTTTCGAATAAAAAATGTTCTACCCGATTCAACAATAGTAAACATAATTGCCGCCCGCACTACAGAAGCAGAGAGACCGGTAACCAATGCGAATATCCAAAGGAATAAAAGAATCATGATACCCTGCCATTTTTTTACTCTTACAGATTTTATTTTTCCCGTAAACAGAAAAATCAGAATCATATAAATGAGTCCAACATGCAGACCTGAAACTGCAAGTACATGGGTAGTGCCGGTTTTGCTGAATGCATCTGTGTCTTCCCTGGTTAGTTCCTCTCTATATCCAATAATTAATGAAGACAGCATGGCTGCTGTTTTTGAGGGTAAAAGCTCATGAAATCGGTTGATGATTTTCTCCCGACAACTATTGGCAAATACAAAAATGAAACTGCCTGAATTTCCTGTTTTTTTAAATTCACCCTTGCGCAGAAATATTTGATGCTTTACATTTCTCTTTTCCATGACATCCCTAAAATTAAAATCCCCGGGGAAAGATGCAGCCTGTATCAAAACCAAATGGTTACGCATCCAAATATCATCTCCATACTTAAAATCCGGCCTTTTCGCAAAATCCTTTTTGCTCCAGTAAATTAAAACTTTACCGTTGGATTTTTTACATTGAAATTTGTTATCACAAATTGCAGTTACGTTCGCCAGGCTCCTCCATGAATTGGCCTTTTCTTCAGGCTCTTCCAGCAAATGGACTTTTAAAATCGCAGCCTGGTTCTCTGTAAATTTAGCAAAATTGGAATTGTAAAATTGCAGGTTTTGGAAATGGTACATCAACAATCCCAGTACAATAACATTCAGCCAAACCAATATTCCCTGAAATATTTTCATGCGCAACTTTCGCCATGAAAAAAGAGATATATTCCCTACAAATAACAGAATAAAGCAGAATAAGAAAATATCGGAGTGTATTTGAATATACTCCTGAAACGACGCGCCCAAAAGCACGCCAGTTGTCAAAGCCAAAAATGGCCGAAGAAACGGTATTTTGCCAGTAATATTCACACCCTCCGGAGGTTGAATAAATTTATTTTACTTTACGTATCAATTGTTTCAGGTCATCTGCCGTTTCCGATTTCCGCTTCCAGTTTTTTTCCTCATAATGTTTCTGAAATAATTGCAGTGCAACATCCAAATTTCCTGCAAGGGATATTTCATTAATAAATGCAGTAAATGCATTTGCATCACCGCCGAACAAACCGTTTACATATTCAAAACGCCGGGTAAGGGAAAGTTTCCCTTCAAAAACATTCGCATTTCCACTGCTATGGGAAAGTGCAGCGGGGTTTTCGTGCACCGGTGCCACTGGAACCGGCATCTCCACAACAGGTTCTACCGGTTTCATTTCGGGTTCTTCCTTTACTATTCTTTCTTCCACTACAGGAACTACCACTTCAGTCACTTCCGGAATTTCAACCACAGGTTCCATTGCAACCGGTTCTTCCATATTTTCCTGTAAATCCTGTAGCTCTTTTTCATGAATTTCCAATGGCAAAGGATTTGAATTCTTCACTTCCACATGCCCGTCCATAGCCATGTCGGCAGACAAATACAACTCAGCTGACAACTGTTTTAAACGCATCAAAGTTTCCACATTGAAAAAATATTTTCCCTGAATCAACTCCGGTTGATTTAATATTGCCAGTTCATTCAGAAGCAGCCTGATTTTATTCGAAATATCATTTTGCATAAAAGCCGGTTGCAAATTACAAAACTTAAGTCAAAATGCGAGATTTCACCCTCATTTTCGGTTGTATGTTTTCGGGTAAAACCACCCGTCTTATTGAAATGCACCAGTATAGTAGTTTTGATTCCTTTGAAAAGATTGCAATTAAGCCATTGATGGATACCAGGTATGCCGCAGGCAGCGTAAACACACATAGTGGAATTCAATTGCCGGGCCACAGAGTATCCAAACCTGAAGAAATCCCAACCTTGATAAACCAGCATATCAAAGAAATTTTTATTGATGAAATTCAGTTCTTTGGAGATTCCATTTATCAGGTTGTTCTGGATCTTTCGCTTCAGGGATTGCGCATTGTAGCAGCTGGTTTAGACAAGGATTTTATGGGCAATGATTTTGGTCCGATGCCGCGTCTGAAACAGTTCTCCAACAACCATATATTTCTCAAGGCAAAATGTGAAGTTTGCGGGCAACCAGCCTCATTTACATATCGCAAATCTCTGGATGACACTCAAATTATGATTGGCCACAAAGACCTTTATGAAGCCCGATGCGAAACCCATTGGAAAGAAGGTATGGCAACCTCGCGTTAAAGCAACAGAAGCAGTAATGCTGCGTCGGCTATAAATCTGTAATTTCTTTTGAATCTGAATGCTTTTGGAAAAAGCAACATCGCTGAATAAAATCCTGTGCAATAAAATACAGGTTTAATTTCACTATTTACAATTAAAAAATAATAGGCCTGGAATAAAAATATGGCACCAAAAACCACCAATAAAATAGTTTTTACCAAACGGTCTGGAAGCCCACTGAATATGGTGGAAAAGCCGAA
Source organism: Bacteroidota bacterium (assembly GCA_018333525.1). Taxonomy (GTDB): domain Bacteria; phylum Bacteroidota; class Bacteroidia; order NS11-12g; family UBA955; genus JAGXTF01. The sequence continues at coordinate 7,347 of JAGXTF010000095.1, forward strand.
TTCCTCATCCTTTTCTTTTTCAAAAAAGCCAAACACCATCAGGTTGAGAACACATACCAAAAAAAGATGAAGAATTTGTATTTTTAAACTCGCCCAACCGTGGATAACTGCCTGTGGGTAAAAGATTGCCATAGAAACCACCGCTGCAATTAACAGCTCTTTAAAGGCGCGAATTTTTAATTTAAGAATAAGAACAACCAAAAAATACAAAAAGGTAAGCAACAAAGGCAACCATAAATTTTCGAAATTTATATTGCGCTGTTCCCACCATGTATAGCCTCCCAGCGCTAGTCCGCAAAAAACAAAAACACCTGAATTCCACAATAGGGATTGTCTTTTGGTGGCGTTATTTCTATTGAATTTTAACTCATCAAAAATATGATCGAAGGAATAGAATAAGGAAACAGCAAAAAATAACAATATGGTATAAATCCATGGATTCTCACCTCCGGCATTGGCGCGTATTTGATAAAAATAAAGTAATGCGCTTAGAATACCAGCAGTAAAAAAAACTCCTGCAATTTGCCAGAATGGGTGTAACACCCAAACGCCGTTTTTACTCTTTGATTGCAATGATTTTGCCCAAACCGGGTATACTTTTTCTCAATGTTTCTTCAATTCCTGCTGTCATGGTCATATCACTCATGGAACAACCACTGCAGGCTCCTGTTAATTTCAGAATCACTTCAGAATCGGCCTTTACTTCCACCAATTCCACATCTCCTCCATCGGCCTGCAAGTAAGGCCTGATGGTGTCCAGGGCGTCATTGATTCTGGTATTGAGTTCTGTAGTTTCAAACATTTTGAGATGCAAAGTTAGCCAAATTTTGAGAATTGAGTACCGAGAGCTGTCTGGCAACTTCTTCTGCAACCGCAACGAACGGGGCGAAACCAGGTTGAGAGGCATCCAAAGTTCCGTTATCGGATTGTTGTTGAATTGCCGGAATTAATGGCAGTTCGCCCAAAAACGGCACCTGTTGTTCCCTGGCCAGTTCTTTTCCACCATCCCTGCCGAACAGGTAATACTTTTTGTCAGGCGCATCATCGGGGCTGAAATATGCCATGTTTTCAATAATGCCAATGATATGCTTTGCAATAGCGGGCATTTTGAACATGGATATTGCCCTTCTCGCATCTGCCATGGCCAGTTGTTGTGGCGTGGTGACGATAACCAGTCCTGTAAGAGGGACAATTTGAGAAAGTGTAAGTTGCACATCTCCTGTGCCGGGCGGTAAATCGATGATGAGATAATCCAATTCGCCCCATTCCACATCATTTACAAACTGCCGAAATGCACTACTGATCATTGGACCTCTCCAAACAATTGCCTGATCCGGAGCAGTCATCATGCCTATACTCAACAATTTAATTCCGCTTTTTACCACCGGAATCATCATTTGTTTGTCGCCTTTCACCACCATTTCCGGTGATTCATGAATATTAAAAATAGTTGGAACAGATGGCCCATAAATATCGGCATCCAGCAACCCCACAGATGCACCTGATTTTTGCAATGCCAAAGCCAATCCTGCTGCCACTGTACTTTTGCCTACTCCACCCTTTCCGGAAGCAACTGCGATAATATTTTTTACCCCCGTTAAAACTTCCGCTGATTTTCGGGTAGTGGTTACCCTGCTCGTTGCATTCACCGTAGTAACCGCACTGGAAGACACCATTACTTTAATTGCAGTTTTACATGCATTTACCAGCATATCTTTCATGGGACAAGCGGGAGTTGTAAGTACCAGGTCAAATCGGATATTTTCATCCTTTATTTCCAGATTCTCTACCATTCCCAGAGTCACGATATCCTTTTTCAGGTCGGGATCATCAACATTGGAAAGTGCCTGGAGTATCGCCTCTTTTGTAATCATTACTTATTTTCTACTTTTTCTACTTTGGTCTTAATACCAACAATTCTGCGAAAGAAACGCTTTTCAAATTCCCAAAAAAAATGAAATCTCCCAAAAATAAAACCGTAAAACAGGAGTATCAGATTATAAAAGGGTAAAATCAACCAGTAATAGGTATATAAAAACCATTTCTCAGCAGCCCAGTCAAAATTAGCAGCCAAATACCTGCGAAGCAACACCACAGTGGTTCCGGTAAGCGCAAATACTATCAATGTAATCCATACCTGCATTACGGATTCGAGTTTCCATCGCGCTTTCAGGCGCAGCACCCAATTCATGGCGCGAAATTAATAAGCCGGACAGAAATCCCCTTATCGCATCAAATAAATAACACCTACCTGCTCTTTAAAACTGGAATCGCCTTTGGTTGCCCTGAGTTTTACCTCTTCCCCACCCGATTTTACGGTAACCTTAAAGAAATAAGTTCCATTACCCAGTTTGTCTCCATATTGATCGGTTCCATCCCAGGCCCAATCGGTAATATTATTTCCCATTCGCAATTCACCCAAATCTTCGCGTTTCAATTCTTTTACAACACGGCCTTCTGCAGTCATTATTTTCACATTCATTTCTTCCGGTACTTCTGTGCCGGTTAGTGTAAACACAAAACGCATACTGCTTGTAAACGGGTTCGGATAAGGATAAAAATGCGTAACCGTTTGTTCACGGATGATATTAAAATCGATATTGTATTCCAGCGAGCCCGCCTGATTTTGATTGGCATCTCTGCTCTGCACTTTCAATGTATAAATCCCATCTGCAAGATCCACAGGTCTGTATTCAATTCTCGCTTTATTGTCTTTGCCTGTTGCTGCAAAAAACTGCGCTTCGGAACCGAATGGTATCTTATTAAAAACCGTACTTCCCGGACGCTTTAAAAACAAATCAAATGTGGACGTATCCTTTTGCCACAAAAATTTATTTTCATCTTTACTGCTTATCATAATTACAGGACTCGCACTCACAATATCCCCGTTCAAGATATGTCTGCCGTCGAAAGTTACATCCAGAACAGGATTGATAACATCACGCAATACATAGAAATTAATGAGGGTATTGTTATTTACCAGTGTTTTTTCTGGTTGTTCAAATTGTGGGTTTACTGAAATCTGAATTCCGTACGGGCCGGACATTCCCTTTGTTGGAAATTTATATTCAAAATAGAACAAGCTATCCCCCTTGATTGCAGGGTATTTTCTTATCCCTGCATCCAATTCCTGGCGCGTAATTTTATGAGACAAATTATACGTCAAAGTAATATTATCACGAAATGCGGTTTTGCTAATATTTTTAAATGGAAGTTTCAAATAAAAAGAATCTCCTTCATACAATGTATCTGAATGGAAAATGTAGCCCGCATTGGCTTCCGGATATAAAGTACCTTCCGGAACCGAGTCGTAAACCACTCTCCAGTTCAACAAATTTGGTGTGGTATTGTTGATTCTGTCCAGGGTGTTTATTTTTAATTTCAGGTATTTATAGGTGGAGGTATTCACCTGATCCAAAACATCGGAAGTTTTTGTTACATCGTAATAAATCGGGTTCAAACTACCATCGTTTTTAATGCCATATACATCCAGTGTCAGTGTATCTCCTTCCGTTGTTTTATCATTCAGAATTTTGGCATTGTAATAATATTTATTGAACTTATTGGTTGGTCCAATATTTTCTGACCACATTGCACCTCTTTGTGCATCGCCCACCATTCTGCCTTCCAGTGAAATGTAAGATTTAGCACCCGGGTCTCCGCAAAATGTGAGCACTTCCTGAGCGGTTCCAGGCGCCCAGCCTTTTCTTCCCAAAGCAATCCAATAGGCATTGTCCCTGCGATTTGCAGCGGTATCAAAAACGGTACAACCCAATTTATTTAAAGCAGCAAGCACAGATGGTTTCCATAAATGCGCGTTGATTTGCAATCTGGAAAATACAGTGAGGTACATGCTGTCATCCATGGCATCTACCATTTGTACAAAATAATCCTGTTGTGCAGGATCACCCATATCAAAGGCATAATAAATCTGATAATCTACGCCACCATTTCCAAATGTGTGCCAGGTACTGCCCCAATAACAATCCAGTGGAGGATAGCCCATATCCGGTTTCAGTTTAGACGTATCTACTGGGGTCCTTATTAATTTTCTCCCGTCCCAGGGGATACAAACAATACCATATTTACAAACCCCATAATTTAAATCCTGAGCGCCAAAACCGGTTTCTTTTACTCCCTTATTTGCTGTATTTCCACACTGACAATCGATATAAATATTTTTCGATTTTCTGGCGAATTTCATTTTGGTTGAACCGGAATCGAATGTGAGATCTTCAAAAATATTATCAGAAACTTCATTTCTGTATTGCCAGTGCAGGTTCTGCATCCAGCCTTCTCCGTGATTTTTGATGTAGGTGAAAGAATACATATTCCAGGTTCCACCTTCATCAATGGGTACATTCAAACGTGCTCTCCAGAAATATTGGGTGGTGTCATTCAATACTGGAAGCTTCACTTTCCACTTTGCCAAAACCCCTGCAGTAAGCGGTTGCTGGCTCTTTTCCAAACTTTGCAAAACCGGACTGTTGAATAACGGAGTGGTATCTATTTCAATATAAAAATCTTCACTTTCTTTAAACAAATCGCTTTTTTGCACCACCAGTTCTACCGTATCTGTTCCCACAATGGCAAAGCGATGCGGCAATATTAAATTCACCCCGTTTGCCGGTAAATAAATAGTTTTACTGATGTGATTGTTATCGTAAGTAAATTCAATTGGATTGTGTGGCAGGTTAATATTTACATCAAAAATATTGTTGCCGGCGGTAGCTTTATCTTTACTGCGAATTACAAAATAAACAGTATCCTGAAGACCATTCATTTTCCAACGTGTTTTGTACTTGCGTTGGGTTGCTCCGCCAGGGTAAATGCGGTTTAAATCCACATCAAAAGAATCTTTTACCCCTCTGCCTCTGTTGGTAATAATAATTCCAACCCGAAAAGAATCCTGCAATGCAATGGTATTGGGCGGATCCAGAAAAATATCTTTTTCCTGAATGGAATAATCCGGTAATGTTGGATTGTATAAGGGTATTGCCGGATCTCCCTGTAAAAACAATTCCTGACAGTGCAATCTGTTCAGAGAATTTACGGGTTGTTGCCAATTTTCCAGACAATTTTTAATTACTTTTCCAATGGTATTTTTTTGCGTGGTATCAAAATAACTTTTATAGAAAAATTCCATTTGATCTGCAACGGTATATAATTCCCCAATGGTGGTCTGGCCAATAAACGCAATGGCACCTTTGCGATCGGCGCGAAACATCTTTTCCGACAATCCAATTTGATCCAGATTTACAGGCAGACATGGATTGCCAATCTGGCAACCATTAAAGTAACAAATCGGATATTTATTTTCATTCAGGTAATCGTTCGGATTTCCAACGTCAACATCTGTAACCGAAGGGCTACCATGACCCAAAAATGAAACCAGATTTACACCCGAATTAAAATGGTTGACAATGGTACTTCTAAAATCTTCATCTACCGGTTCATTAGGTGCTTTGGAATAGGAGTAAACCCTTCCTGCAAATGGATCTCTCAAAGGATACGGCTCCAAAATTTTAAACCGGCTTTTGATCTGGTCAATTTGCGCAGGAGATACGCCTCCACCCAAATGAAGTATGTTTTTATGCCACTCTTCGTAGTTGTTGTAAAAGGATTTATACCCTTGCAGTTTTACCAAATAATTTCCAACATCCTGTTCTACATCGGCCGGAATTCTACCAGTTGCAATTGCGGGTTGTTGTACAGTACCATCCAGTCCGGATGTATACATAATATCCGAAACCGGGGTTCCGATTGCCGGAATATGGTTGCGCCAAAGATGCGGTGCCAGTGCATTTTTACCGCTTCCGCGATAATAACTCATGTCATATCCGCGACCAATCAACAATAAATATTCGGGTTTATTCGTAGTGGATTTATCCAGTAAAAATTTGCAAAACCTGCGCACTGCCAAAGGATGCGGAAGGCCATAACTGAATGAATTATACAAATCTTCGATAAGATTTACACTTACCGCATATTCGGTTGACCAAAACTTCGCATACTCTTTTACTAATTCCTTAGGTCCGTTGTACAAAATTGCAGAAGTGATCATTAAATAACTTTCCTGTACATTGATCAGATTCCTGAAATCTTTCATCCGTACAGCTTTACAATCTGCATCCAGAATTTCAGTTACTTCGCTCAAATCCTGTATCATCATTCTTCCTTTTTGAGCCAATGCAGGCAACACATAACTTACCTTACCTGTGCCGCTATTGTAATTTCCACTGATGCGAATACGGTTATCCTCATCAAAAATTACGGGAGATGTTTGTGTTCCATCACCATAATTGCTCCACTCGATATTGATGGGATTGCTCGCAGTATCTTCCAAATAACTGTAAGTACTTAATGCACCCATGGTATATTTTTTTGGAAATGAAATTTTAGCATGCGAATGGTGCAGATTGGAAAATAAATTATTAATGGTTCTGGAATTGAGTAACAAATAGGTTACGCTTCCAAAATCGGATGGTTTCAAATTGAATTTCTGATTTACCCGGCCCATCGCCAACCAACTCGTATCTCCTACTTTCCGGTATTGGGAGGTGGATGGTCCCACATGACTCACCACCCTGTGGTTGGTAGCAAAAGGAGCAGTAGCAGAAATGGAAGAACCAATCATTCCGTTTTCTATCCAGGCAGCACCGCCTGTGGAATCATACCCGGTTGTATTGAAAGGAATCTGATAAAAATAAGTACTATCGGAAGTGCCCATCATAGACATCCCAACAAATCCTTCACCCTGTGAATATTCCGGAAGGTAGATTGCAGTACCCAACAGAAAAGTGGGTATGCCATTGTGGTACACCAGGCTCTGCTGAAAAACGCTTTCACAGCGGTGGTTTGCACGCGGTGAGGATGCAGGAGGCGTGCCACTGTACTGGCTGTATCGCAGTGAAGTTCCGGTGGAGCGATAAGTAAAAAAATAATAATTGGAATCCGAAACCATACTTTCATAGGTATGCCTGTGGTATGAAGGATTAGGGTACAATTCATCATCCAAAGTTCCATCAGGCTTATGACCCACGAATTCCACATAGTCAAGCGGGTCAAAACGGTTGTTTCCGTTCAGGTCCCTGACATAAAGCGGCACTTCCTTACCCATGTTGAACAGGCGATACTGATTCATTGGAATCAGGCTCAGGAATTCATTGGCCTGGGTAAAATAATTCTCGATGGTGAAATACCCGATTCTGTAAACGCCTTCTTTGGTTACGGGAAATTTAAGATGTAATTTGGAAGTATCCAGCCATTCATTTCCGTAAGTCTGGCCGCGTAAGATCCGTGGAGTAGCGATGATTAACAATAAAACAATGAAAAAACTCGCCCTCCGGGCAGAAATATTCATATTACAAAAATATGCTAAATTTCGCCAGTAATTCAAATGCCCGAACACAAAATCCTCATGCTGCCCATGCCAATTGGTCCGAAATCACTGGAAGAAATGAAAACGGACCTATTTATTCACAGGATGAGAATAACCAAAAAATGGGTGGCAGAAAATGCGAGAACAACAAGGCGTTTTTTATCGTCTTTACAATTGGGAATCCCTATACAGGAGCTGGAAATATTTGAATTAAACGATGGATTTTCTTTGCAGGAATTGCATGATTTTTTGAAAATAAATATTCAGAATGACCATATCGGAGTCACCAGCGAGGCAGGGCTTCCGGGCATGGCAGATCCGGGTTCTGAGGTTGCAAAATGGGCGCATAGAAATGACATTTCTGTGGAAGTTTTTACAGGCCCGGGGTCCGTTTATATGGCCTTATGCGGAAGTGGGCTCAATGGCCAGCAATTCACCTTTCACGGCTACAGTCCAGTGAAGGACGAAGCTTTAAAAACTTTCATACAGGAAATTTCTGCCGAAGCGTCCAAATCCGGATACACCCAGATTTTTATTGAAACCCCTTACAGAAGCGATCGCTTAATGGGGGCTTTGCTCAAGTGGATGCCCGAAAACCTGTGTTTGGGAATAGCCAGTGGATTGCACACCGAAGCATCGTTTGTGAAAACAAAAACTGCGGCAGAATGGAAAAAGCGAATACCCGTTCTGGGCAAGCAACCTACAGTGTTTTTGGTGGGTAAAAACTGAGTATTTCCTGCGAAATTGGAGAAAGAATCGTAATTTTGCCGAAATTTTTCAATCATTTACATGAACGATATATTCGAAAAAGTGGTGAACAAAATGGGTCCTTTGGGTATGTATGCCGACGACGCACACGGCTATTACACATTCCCAAAACTTTCAGGACCTATTGGACCGAGGATGGTATTCAACGGCAAATCCAATCTGAACTGGAGCCTGAATAATTATCTGGGTCTTGCCAACCATCCTGAAGTGATGCAGGCAGACGCAGAAGCAGCAGCCCAATTTGGCATGGCTTATCCCATGGGAGCGCGCATGATGAGTGGCAACAGCGATTATCATGATACACTGGAACGCGATTTGGCTTCCTTTATCAAAAAACCTGAAGTTATTCTGCTGAATTATGGCTATCAGGGTGTTATATCGGCCATCGATGCATTGGTAGACAGGCATGACGTAATTGTTTACGATGCCGAAGCCCATGCATGTATCATTGATGGTGTGCGTTTGCACATGGGCAAACGTTTTGTTTATACCCACAACAATATTGAAAGTCTGGAACAGCAGCTTCAAAGGGCCAATAAATTGGTGCAACAAAGTGGTGGTGGCATTCTGGTAATCACAGAAGGTGTGTTTGGAATGAGCGGTTCCCAAGGTAAATTGAAGGAAATTGCAGACCTGAAAAAGAAATACAATTTCAGATTGTTTGTAGACGATGCACATGGTTTTGGCACTATGGGCGAAACCGGCGCCGGTACTGGTGAAGAACAGGGTTGCATGGATGGTATTGATATCTATTTCAGCACTTTCGCAAAATCCATGGCAGGAATTGGTGCTTTTATTGGCAGCGATCCTCAGATTGTAAAATTCCTTCGGTACAACATGCGCTCCCAGATTTATGCAAAATCATTACCGATGCCAATGGTAATCGGGGCCATTAAAAGACTTGAATTGCTGCGTACCAGAAAAGAACTGAAAGCAAATCTCTGGAATATTGTAAACGCTTTACAAAACGGACTGAGAGAACACGGTTTTAATATTGGGGTGACTACTACTCCGGTTACTCCGGTATTGTTAAATGGTACCGTTGCACAAGCCACCCAAATCACCCATGATTTGCGTGAGAATTTTCACATTTTCTGCAGCATTGTAATTTATCCTGTAGTTCCCAAAGGTGTAATTATGTTGCGTTTAATACCAACTGCAGTGCACACTTTAGCCGATGTGGATGAAACCATTAAAGCATTTTCCGAAATTAAAAGGAAGCTGGACAACAATGAATATTCTCCCGAGTTTATTCAACAAACGCTGGCTTAAAATTTAAAATATTTGAAATTTACAAAGGGCCCCGGCAAGTGGTTTTCCATGTACAAAGGAGAACAGGCCGGGGTTCTTGTTTTAATAGGAGTTGCCACTATTCTGGCTTTATTGCCGAGAATAATTGCCTCCTCCCAAAAACCCGTAACCGTTCGGTTTATGGATTACAGCACTGCGATGGCAGCGGCTTTGGCAGCAGAGCGCGAAGATGGTTTGTGTGCTTATTCCAAAAAATATTCACGCAAAAAAAATATTTTTTACAGCAGCGATTCTGATTTTCAGGCTTTGGGATTTGATGCCAAAACCACAGAAAAAATTCGCGCAAAAATGCGGGCCGGAAGAATCCGGAGTTTTGCTGATTTTGCTGAAATCCCGGGAGTGGATACCCAGAAATTAAGAGCCGCATTTTACCCGGTGCGCGAAAGAAAAAGCGAATCTGAAAATACACATTCATTAAAAATTGTGGATTTAAATATTGCAGATACCAATGACCTAGCAGCACTGCCCGGAATTGGAATGAAAACGGCAAACCGCATTGTAAATTTCAGAAATAAACTCGGCGGTTTTTACGAAGTCCGTCAGGTTTTAGAAACCAAGTGGACAGACAGTAATGCTCTAAAAACGCTGCTTCCCAGATTTATATTAAATCCAAAGCAAATAAAAAAAATCGATTTAAAAACTGCCACAGCAGAGCAATTGGCAGCTCATCCATATTTAAGTAAAAAGGATGCCAATCTGATTTATGCTTTTTGCAAACAACATCAGGGATTCAACCTCAAAAATTTGCAGGAAAATCCAGGAATAAGCCCGCTCGCAAGAGCCCGAATGGAACACTATTTTATCTTTTTTTAGACCGTTCCTATTCGGTTTCCCAAGGAAAGCCGGAATTGATATTTCACAATCGCGAAAATTGTACGTAGCTTTTAAATATTTTTGCAGCAAATATGGATTTTTCCGCTTCTGAGAACACATTGCTTATAGAACAAACAGTTCGGGAGTTTGCCGAACGCCGCATACGACCAAATTTTATGGAATGGGATGAATCTCAGCACTTTCCGGTTGAAATATTTCACGAAATGGGAGAACTGGGCCTGATGGGGATTTTGGTACCACAGGAATATGGCGGGTCCGGATTTGGATATCCGGAATATGTTTCGGCTATTGTGGAAGTGGCAAAAGTTTGTGGTTCCGTGGGATTGAGTATGGCTGCGCACAACAGCCTGTGCACCGGACATATACTTCAATTCGCCAATGAAGATCAAAAGAAAAAGTGGCTTCCTAAGCTGGCCTGTGGTGAGTGGATTGGTGCCTGGGGCCTTACGGAGGCAAATACTGGCAGCGATGCCCTGCGCATGCGCTGTGTCGCTAAAAAAGACGGCGAATATTGGGTAATTAACGGAACCAAAAACTGGATTACTCATGGCATTACCGGAAATCTTGCCGTAGTATTGGCCAGAACCGGCGAATTGCTGGATTCCCATGGAATTACTGCATTTGTGGTAGAACGCGGTACTCCTGGATTCAGAGGGGGTAAAAAGGAGAATAAACTGGGAATGCGCGCATCGGAAACCGCAGAACTCATTTTTGAAGATTGCAGGGTACATGAAAGCCACATTCTAGGCGAGGTTGGAGATGGTTTCGTGCAGGCGATGAAGGTGCTCGATGGCGGAAGGATTTCCATTGCAGCACTATCATTGGGTATTGCCAAAGGTGCCTATCAGGCGAGTGTAAAATATGCCAAAGAGCGCGAACAATTCGGACAACCTATTGCTAATTTTCAGGCCATAGCATTCAAACTCGCAGATATGGCCACCCAGATAGAGGCGGCAGAATTGCTTACCATGCAGGCGGCGGCTGGCAAGGAAGCGGGCAGGAATGTCAACAAGCTATCTGCTTTTGCCAAATATTACGCATCAGAAGTTGCCGTAAAGGTCGCCAATGAGGCCGTTCAGGTATTTGGCGGATACGGGTATACAAAAGATTTTCCGGTAGAGAAATTCTATAGGGATTGCAAACTATGCACCATTGGAGAAGGAACTTCCGAAATACAGAAACTCGTAATTTCCCGCGCGCTGCTAAAGGAATGAGCCAGGGAATCTTAATAAATCCGCATTACATTCAGGAATTATTTGATGAATATTGTTTGAATAATATTTTGTAATTATCTTTGCACTCCCAAAAAAAACCGCAATGATCGTCATCAACGTTAAAGAAAGCGAATCTCTGGACAAGGCGCTGAAGAAGTTTAAGAAGAAATTTGAAAAAACCGGTGTAGTAAAAGAACTGCGCTCGCGTCAGTCCTTTGAAAAGCCCTGTATCACCAAACGCATGCAAAAGATCCGCGCTGCCTACAAGCAGAAAATGCAGATTGCAGACGTTGAGGGATAAGATATTTATAAACCTTCAAAGACGCTCCAGCAATGGGGCGTTTTTTGTTTTCCACCGGCGGGTATATTAATTTTTACTTTCCATACGTTATCCCTTTT
>JAGXTF010000096.1 GCA_018333525.1 Bacteroidota bacterium
CCAGTAAAAGATTCCGGATCACTCTGGCTTCTGCTACAGAATAGATTTGTTTAATGGAAGCAGCGAAGTTTTCAAAATCCATATTATCGCAATTATAGATTCCCCAATACGGAAAAATCCAATTTTTGATGGATGGTTTTTCCCGATGGATGAAATCCTTCCAGCAAGATTACATAATTTCCGCGGGGAATTAAACCCTGAGAGGTTTTACCGTCCCACACCAGGCTTCCCTTTTGATCGATGCTTATGTTTTGATGCAGTGAATGGAGAAAAATTCCATTTTCGGAGTACACAGAACTTTGAATAAAGTATCCGGGCATTTCCATGGAATAATGCATTTTCAAAACATCATCGATACCATCATTGTCAGGAGAGAAATATGGGTTATCCAAATAAAATCCTTTTCCATTTTTGAAAACTACGAGCTGTGAATTTGGCAAACCCGGTGTAGCAAAACCCGCTGCAGATGCCGCGCTGGTCCAGTTTCCCGGATCTTCTGATGGCCCGGTGCAATTCATTTTTTCCAGACTTACTCCTTCGGTAACAGAAATTACAGGACTGTGCATGGCATCATTGAAATGCATCCGATCCAGAATTTCTGCATTTGCATTTAACAACACCACATCACCTCCGCTATTAGGATACGAAGGCATATTTTGAATTTGGATACCATTTGAAATCTGATGCCTGGAATATTGCTGAATAATGGTGTCGGGTTCATTGCAAATCCAGCAATATTCACCCGGCAACAACCAATAACCGTTGGGTGCAGAACATGCGGTTTGATTGGGCTTACCGTTGTCGAACACATTTGCCAGATACAGGTATTTCAAATTCAAAGGATGTGACGAAGCATTGTACAATTCCACAAAATCGTTGTCGTGAAATTTGGGATCGTATAACAATTCATTGATAAATACATCTCCCAATTGTATGGAATGATTGCTGAAAGCAAATCGAAAATTTCCGCTTACCAGCGAATTTCCACAAATAGAATTCAGGGATTGTATTTCAAGATTATATATGGAATCTTCTTCGAATTCAGAATCGAATGTGAGCAACAGACTGTTGTCTGAATACCTGAAACTACTGATGGAAGAAGGGGTTGCGTTTTGTTGTGAATTTAGAAAATCTTTTGCCCGAATGGAAATGCTATCCGGCATCTGGTTAAAAAATATGCGCACCTGATGGATATTTTCAGCATACAATCGCATAACCTGGAATTCCGGTTTTCTTTCCAATTGTTGGCAGATGGAATTTTGTATTCCCGGAGTGCCTCCGATACTTTTGTTGCTACTCCAATTGTTTAAAGTAATACAATAGTTCAGGGTATCTCTCAATTCCAGACTCCATCCGCCAGCTGCTTTAATGGGATTGGAATGCCACTTATTGGAATAATGCAGATAAGTGATGGGTTCTTTTTTTGCATTGTAAATGGTGAGATAGTCCTCATCATTATTCAAACCGGGGAATGATGAAAACTGAATTGTATTTGCATCACCGAAATGGGAATTCCCGCTTTTCAATAACAAAGCATATTGATAAGGTTTCAGAATAGAATCCGGAAATACGGCTGTGCTCGTACCATCGGTGATGACGCAATTGGAAAGTCGGATGAATTTCCCGCTGGTGTTCTTGATTTCCACATATTCCAGTTCCGGTAAATTTCCTGCCGCTGGTGATGGATTCGCCATAACTTCTGTAATAATTATATCTCCGAAAATTGCGGAATCGGCATAGAAAGTGAAAAATGGAATTGTATCTCTTTTACTCCAATTGCCGGATATGTCCGAAGTATTCTCATTTATCAATGCATAATGTTTGTTTTTGATCCATGGAGTTGTGGTGAGTAAAACCTGCTCGGGAAATCCGGGAATAGTGCGAATCCCGTTAATTGCAATATTTTGAACGAATTGGTATTCAGAGGTGTTTTGAGATTGAACTGCTTCTGAAAAAGTGATGAGCAATTGATCCGGGAATAAGGGTGTTACTCCGGTTATTTTTGGTTTGGTTAAATCAACAGGTACAGGTCCAAAATATAAATTGTCGAAGTAATGTTTTCCAATAATTCCCGTGCCGTTTTGAATAATTTTAATACCGCAATATTTGCTGTGAAGGAAAGTGCTGTCCGAACAAAAGCCAATGGTGTCTTTTAAACCTGTTACCTGGTTCGTATAATAAAAGTACCACTGATTCCCTTTCCTGCGGACTTGTATCTGATATCTGTTATTGGTTTTGTTGAGTTCACCATCCGTTCCGGAAATCAATTCTGTTTTGGTTCCATTTACCAATTTATAAAAACTGATTTCATCTTTTAGATCTCCAATGCGGATGAAGTATCCATTTTTAGCTAAGCCAACTGTTGTATCCGCAGCAATAAACACATCCATATAATTGGTACTTGAAGGATTTGCCTGTAATTCAAATTCGAATGCAAACCATTCCACGCCATAAAAATCCCAGGGTGAAGAAATTCCGTAGGTTACGGAACCCCCTGAATTGTTTGTGGTATGCAGCCGGCCATTAAATATTTCAAAATCGGATGTATTGTACATCCAGGTTGGATTGAGTTTCAGGCTGCCATCCTGAAAACTATCATTAAACTGAGCTGCTGCGGGCAAAGCCAATAGCCAAGCCAGCAACATATTAAGATTGCGCCTCACGGAAATTCGAAAATAAAAATCAAACGGAATAGTTCCGCTCTTTCCAGCTAAATTTTCCGTTTAATGTTCGAATGGCGATGTAAGGAACAAAAAAACACTGGATACAAGTGGAAAGAAAAACCTTTTCATAACGGAGATCCAGTTGAAATGGATTTTTTATGATAGTATAAAACCACATATCGTGAATGGATTTCAACAAAATTGGTAAAACAGCAAGCCAGATATTTTGGTAAATTAATCCGGTAAGGGGAGAAATCAGTAAAGATGAATACATCACAAAAACGAAAAATTGCACGGCGAGGATTCCAAATCCTCTCCTGTATTTGCCTTTTCCTGCCCAGCGAATTCTTTGTTGAATCAGGTTATGAAAACCGCTTTGGGTTTGGGTTAATACCAGAGAATTTTCCGAATATCTGAAAAGTGCAGAATCAGGATATCTATCCATAATTTTCTCCAGAATAAATTCGTCATCACCACCCGGATGTTGGTTGCTTCCTTCAAATCCGGA
The DNA here is from genome assembly GCA_018333525.1 of Bacteroidota bacterium. Lineage (GTDB taxonomy): Bacteria > Bacteroidota > Bacteroidia > NS11-12g > UBA955 > JAGXTF01. The sequence goes on from JAGXTF010000096.1 coordinate 3,172, forward strand.
AACCTCCAGAAATGCTTTGCGGGAGTAGCAAAGATTGGCGCCATTAGCCATAAAAGGTTTTCCAATTGAAATGCCAAACGCAGTATAAACGATTAATCCGGAATTCTCCAGCCGTTGGTATGCTTCTGATATATTTCCTTCCTTTCTTTTAAAGATAACCGGCCCCGGGAAAATGAATTTTCCGGGTAATTGAGTTCGCCAATTCAGGTCATTCAGAATTTCACGGTTTATGTTACAATCTGCATCAATGGTTAATATGAAATCCATTTTGGCATTGCGGACTCCCATGTCTACTGCATTTTTTTTGCCTGTTTTCTCATTAATTAAGTGAATCCAGTTGCCTGAAGGTTTGTATTGGGAAATATAATTGCCCAGTATTAAATCTCCGGAATCTGCAGAATGGTCATCAATCCAAATTACTTCAAATAGTTCTTCCGGATAATCCAAAATTTGCAGAGATTCCAGAAGTTGATTTAAATTTTTTCTTTCATTGCGATAGGGAATGATGATGGAGAAAGTGGATTTTGGAAGAAGGCCGGCTTCATAAATTTCACCATTCCATTTTTTCCTGTAATTGTTTGCGGCAATTATAGAAACCAAAGAAAATAGCAACAGTGAAATAAAAAGAATGCCGTAGAAAATCATCTGGATTTGATTTTTTTGTTGATGATGAAACCCAAGCCTGTTAGCGAAGGCAATACTATATTAAACAGATAATTGATCAGTGCGGCAGCAACCAAACTCGCCTGTAATTCTGTTGCCGGTGCGAATACCAATAAAGGCAATCCGGTTCGTAATCCTGCATCTGTTAATACAACACTGGGGGCGAAACTCTGCAGTAAATACACAGTTGCCACGCCGGCTGCAGCAATATAAATATCCGAAACCACATCAAAATAATAGAGCAGGAAAATATAAAAACTGGCGAACACCAAATACCGGCATAAGGAAAGCCAAAGAATTAAAAGAATCTGACGGAAGGTGAATTTTCGCACATCTTCCGCAATTCTGGTCAACCAGGGAAATTGAAAGCGGCGGGTGTTGCTGAAATAATAAAATGCCAGATAAAATACGATTGGAATTACTACGATGGCAATTCCTGCAAATATGGAAATGGTATAATACTGGCTGTCCAGCATATATAAGGAAGCAGGAATACCAATCAACAGGGAAATAAAAAGTTGGCATGTACTGGATAGTATAGAATTCACCACTGCGGGAACTCTGTTCACCTGTTTTATATAAATAATTCTCCCCAGATATTCGCCAATACGGAAAGGGAGAATATTGCTGACAGCAGCACCCGCACATACACTTTTATATGCCATGGGGTAATTCATATATTGCAATTCCTGATTTACCAATTGCCATTTTCGGGCTTCAATTCCCCAGTTTACTATGGCAAAAAGAAGACCTGCAAGCACAAACTGAAAAGGGAAATTCAGTATTTTTTCCCAAACCAATTCTGGGTTTTCAATTTTATAGAAATACCGAAAAATCACCCACACCAGTGTAAGTGATAATGCGATTTTCGCCAGTCTCCATATGTTTTTTTGCTTCATTCCCGGTTTTCGCTCAGAATCTTTTTTTCTATGGCAGTTGTAGAATATCCGGGTAGTAAGTTTATGGTAGTAACAGTGCCGCCGTGTTGTAGCACAATTTCGGCGCCTGCAATATTTGTTTGGTTGTAATCGCTTCCTTTTACCAACACATCCGGAACCAATTCAGATATTAGTTCCAATGGGGTATCTTCATCAAAAACAATAGCGGCATCCACCCATTGCAAGGATGCAATAACCGCAGATCTGGATAATTCACTTTGTAAAGGACGCGCAGGAGATTTTCCGAGTCTTCGGACGCTGTCGTCGCTATTTACTCCTACTATTAAAATATCGCCGAGTGCTTTGGTATCTGCCAGATAAGAAACGTGTCCAGCATGTAAAATGTCAAATACACCATTGGTAAATACGATTTTCTTGCCCTGTTTTTTCAGAGTATCAACCTTAGAGGTTGCATCGTAGCGGTTCCATATTTTATTTTGAATTACCTCAGGCAGCATTTTTTTGTAATTTCTGCATCTCGAAATACAATAGGAAATAACAAACGGCACCGAAAATAATCATAATTAAGTTGGAAATTGCAATGGTATAAATTCCGTAGGTATCCGCATTAGCTGTGCTCATGCCATAAACAGTCTGTAATCCGAAGGACACTGCGCCCCAAACACCTGCTCCGGCAGGCAACGGAATCGCAATTCCTATGGATGAAAATACAACGAGCGAAAGTGCAGTGAGAATACCAAAATGTTCTGTCACAGCCAGACTTTTCATTACACACCAGCCGGAAAGCCAATACCCCACCCAAATTCCAAAGGACAATACGATAAATTTCGATGGGGATTTTAGTTCAAAAACTGTCTTTAAGCCTTCCGAAAACCTGGCAATAATTCCCCAAATACCTTTTTTTTCCTGTGTTTTTCCTGATTTGTTTTTTTTGCGTAAACGGAATAAAATGAAAGCGATTCCAGCTAAAATCAAAATCAAAAGTCCCATAGTTTCCCAGCTTAGTTTTTCTGAAAGCGGAGTAATGATATAGGTATCAAAGAAGGAATAAATATATTTAAACTGCAATGCCAAAGCGGCAAGGCACACGAAGAACAACATTATGAAATCCACGATTCTTTCGGTTACCACAGTGCCTATCAGCAATTCTACCGGTGCTTTTTCGCTTTTGGCAGTAATTGCACTGCGCACAATTTCTCCTCCACGACTGGTGGCCACATTTACCAAATACCCAACCATTACCGAATAAAAAGACCTACGTGCATTTAATTTATAGCCTGCCGGTTCGGTGAGCAGCGTCCACCTGGCGCCGCGACACCAGTGAGCCCCCAACATGAAAATAAGAGAGGTACCAAGCCAGGAGAGGTTTGCAGATCTTATGGAACTCCATGTTTTCTCCCAGTCTGTTTTGAATCCTATCCAAATAAATACACCGGCAGCAAATACCAGAAGTACTAAATTCGTAAGGGTTTTCTTTGTTATTTTCAAATAATTCGGTTGTTGCGATCGGGATAAATATTGTTGGGTTTGTGGGTTTTTGCCTCTTCGGGTGTCATTTGCGCAAAACTCATAATAATGAGTTCATCTCCAACTTGTCCGCGGCGCGCTGCTGCACCATTTAATCCGATTACGCCCGTGCCTCTTTCTCCAATAATGGTATATGTTTCAAAGCGCTCCCCATTATTGTTGTTTACAATCAGAACTTTTTGATTGGCGATAAGTCCTGCTGCATCCAGCATATCCGCGTCAATCGTAATGGATCCGGTGTAATTCAATTCTGTTTGGGTAATGCGAACATTATGGATTTTCGCCTGTAATACTTCTATCAGCATTTTCACTGCAAATTTACCTTAGAAATCAGGCAATAACAAAGATGGTGGCTATTTGTGAAAGATTAAGGCCGTATTTTCGCATCCGTTACGCCATTTATGGAATACAATTCGGCCATAGTAGAAAAGGCTGTGGATGCTTTGTCCGCCTTTCCGGGTATAGGAAAACGCACTGCATTGCGCCTGGTAATGTACCTCCTAAAAAGGCCGGAATCAGAAGTTGCGCATTTGGCTGATTCTCTTATACGCCTTAAAACTGAATTACAGCTATGTGAAGTTTGCGGAAACGTAGCCGACAGTAAGATTTGTGATATTTGTTCCAATCCTGCCCGCAACAAATCCATTATTTGTGTGGTAGAAGATTTCAGCGACCAGATGGCTATTGAGGGAACCGGGCAGTTTAACGGCGTTTATCATATTTTGGGAGGATTGATTGCACCTATTGATGGTATTGGACCAGAACAATTATCTATTGCTGCACTGATTAACAAGGTACATCACGATCAACCCAAAGAAGTGATTCTAGCCTTCAGCGCCAATGTGGAAGGGGATACTACCATGTTTTATATTGCAAAAAAATTACGCGATTTACCTGTAAAAGTGAGTTGTATTGCCCGTGGAATTGCCATAGGCGGTGAACTGGAATATGCGGATGAACTCACCCTGGGACGCAGTATTACCAACCGCACGGAATACCATATTTAAAGCATGAAACTGTCTGTTGTTATTGTAAATTATAACGTGGTCCATTTTTTGGAGCAGGCGCTGCAATCCGTTTTCAAAGCGGGAAGAAATTTGGATATGGAAGTATTTGTTGTTGACAACAATAGTGTCGACAATAGTGTAGATACCATCAGCCGGGATTTTCCCGGTGTAAAACTGATTGCAAATAAAGAAAATGTAGGATTTTCCAGAGCGAATAATCAGGCGATTCGCGAGAGCAAAGGGCAATATATTTTACTGTTAAATCCGGATACCGTGTTGCGGGAAGATACGCTGGAAAAGTGTTGTGAATTTATGGACCGAACGCAGGATTGTGGCGGATTGGGAGTTCGAATGATTGATGGAAAAGGGAAGTTTTTACCGGAGAGCAAGCGCGGATTACCTACGCCGGCCGTGGCTTTTTATAAAATGACAGGACTGTCATCCATATTCCCAAAATCCAGAATATTTGGTAAATACCATTTGAAATATTTGCCCGAAATGCAAACCAATGTGGTGGATGTTTTATCGGGCGCCTTTATGATGTTGCGCAAATCTGCCCTGGATATTACCGGATTGCTGGATGAGACATTTTTCATGTATGGCGAGGATATTGATTTGAGCTACCGGATTACCAAAGCCGGCTTTAAAAATTATTATTTTCCGGAGACAACCATTATCCATTATAAGGGAGAAAGCACCAAGAAAAAAAGCGCCAATTATGTTCGGGTTTTTTATCATGCAATGATATTATTTGCCCAAAAACATTACAGCAATAAAATGGCGGGATGGTTTGCTTTTTTTATTCGATCCGCGGTTTGGTTTAGAGCTGTAATGGCTTTGTTGTGGAGGCTTTTATCGGGAATCATCGTTCCAGTTTTAGATTTTATTTTGGTCTACACCGGTTATTTTTTAATTGCCGGATATTGGGAAGTATATAATAAATATGTGCGTGGATTTTATCCGGATGAATATTATTTTTTGCATATCCCGGGTTACATTTTATTGGTAATGGCAGCCGTATTTATTTCGGGGGGAAATGACAAGCCATACAGTTTCAGAAGGATCAACAGAGGAACATTTGCAGGGGCTGTTTTTTTATTCGCTATATATGCTTTTTTGCCAAAGAGCATGCAGTTCTCCCGGGCAATACTTGCACTCGGTTCGGCATGGGCGTTTCTGGCATTTCCTTTGGTTCGCGCGGCAGTTCATTTTTTCAAATCCGGAAAATTCCAGTTGGGAGAAAATCTGGAGAGAAGAATCATTATTGTCGCGGGTGAAAACGAATCCAGGAGAATCAGGGATGTACTTACACAGGGAAATGTGCAATATGATTTTATTGGAATGGTGGATCCGGGGAATAACAAACCCGAAGGCTTTTTGGGGCATATTGCGCAAATTCAGGAAGTGGCAGAAATATTCCGGATTAACCACGTTATTTTTTCCGGAACAGATGTACCCGCAAAAGAAATAATGGGTGTAATGTCGGAATTGAGCGGTACGGATATTCAGTTTAAAATTGTGCCCGAAAAAAGTTGGGTGGTCATTGGTTCTAATTCTAAAAATGATCCAGGTGAGTTTTACAGTATTGATGTGCGCTTTGCCTTGGGTGAGAGGCATTTGCGCAGGAAAAAGCGATTTTTTGACATCGCCTTGTCGGTATTGATTTGGGTACTTTTCCCATTGGTTATTTTATATCCCAATGGAAGAAAAATGCTTGCAAATTCCGTGGCAGTTTTTTTTGGAAATAAAACCTGGGTAAGTTACCGGAATACAAATGGATCGGAAGGACTGCCCAATATGAAAACCGGTGTATTTACACCGTCACAAGCTTTTAAAAATACCGATCAGGAACTGAACAGCAATCTGGCATATGCGCGGGATTACAGTGTTTATAAAGACTGGCTGGTTGTAACCCGACAAATTTTCGCAAGAAATTGATTTAATTGCATAAAATCCCCGGCCTTGCACAATTACCTCGTTAAAAAATATTTCAAGATCATATTGCTGGTAATGGCATTCCTCATCAGTGGAGCAATGTTATTACTCAGTAAATTACTTACCCAAAAGGTTGCACAGGAAGAGCAAAAAAAGGTTGCACTTTGGGCGGAGGCAATGCGCATTTTGGTGCAGGAGGGAGATGAAGTAAACGACCTTACTTTTCATTTGAAAGTGGTGCAGACCAATACCACCATTCCAGCTATTGTGGTGGATGAAAACGGAAGAATTACACAGCATGTAAATATGGACAGTGCCAAATCCAGAGATACAGTTTGGCTGAAAAGGAAAGTGGAAGATTTTGCAGGTTTGCATGAGCCCATTTTGATCCATTGGTTTCACAATACGAACCACAAGGTGTATTATGGAGAGAGCACAGTGTTACAGCAATTGCGTTATTATCCATATGTGGTATTAACGGTGGTGGCATTGTTTATGATGGTTTCTTATTTCGCGTTTTCTTCTTCCAGAAGGGCAGAACAAAACCGCGTGTGGGTTGGGCTTGCCAAAGAAACAGCACACCAGTTGGGCACACCCATTACGAGTTTGATGGGTTGGGTCGAATATTTGGAAATGGAGCTGGGAAAATTACCGAATCAGGCCGGAGATGAAATGCGGAAGGATGTAAAAAGGCTGAATGTAATTACAGAAAGATTTAGCAAAATTGGTTCGGAACCTGTGTTGCAAATGGTGGATGTTAACAAGGCAGTGCAGGGCGCCATGGATTACATGGAAGGCAGAATTGGCCAGGGCGTGGAATTGGAATTGTTTCTGTTTCCAAGTATTACCTATGTGGAACTCAATGTGAATTTGTTTGACTGGGTATTGGAAAATCTGATTAAGAATGGTATTGATGCCATGGAGGGGAAAGGCAAACTAGTGATTCGTGTTTCTGTCAAAAACCACAAAGTACATATCGATGTTTCCGACAATGGAAAGGGCATGCCCAGAAACCGGTTTAAAAGTGTTTTTAAACCCGGATTTACGACCAAGAAACGTGGGTGGGGACTGGGATTGTCGTTGGCAAAACGCATTATTACAGATTACCACAAAGGGCAGATATTTGTAAAAGAGAGCATTCCTTTTGTTCGCACTACCTTCCGTATTGTTCTTAATGAGGTTCGATTTTGAACTTCTAAAATTATATTTGCCTTATGATTCAGCGCAAACAGAGCTTGTATTTATTGCTCATTTTCCTTTTCGCAGCATTGTGTTTATTTGGCAATTTAAAATATGCCGGATTTTCAGATAAAGAAGATAAAAATAAGACGGAGCTCCGGTATACCACCACTGAAATTACACAGGAGAACAGCCAGCACAGCGTTGCAAAATGGATTAATGTACTCATTCTTGCGAGCATCGGAATTATGGCATTAATCAATATATTTCTTTTTAAGAACAGAGAGCTTCAAAAAAAGTTGTGCATTTATCTCACTTTGGTAAGCGCATTGTTAATTCTGGTAATGGTTTTGGATTTCAATACTACCAGAAATACGTATCCGGATTCTGCCACATATCCCGGAGTTTTTAGTGTATTTCCGGTGGTGATGATTCTGCTCTCTTTTATGGCCTGGCGCGGAGTTAGAAAGGATGAAAACCTTTTAAAAAGCATGGATAGAATTCGATGAAAAAAATTTCTTTTATTGGCTTCATTTTTCTTTTTGTTTTTTCAGCAATAAATGGACAACAGCATAAAACCCCTTATGAATTGTCCGGGAATAAAGCTACAACAACTTATGAGGAATGCAGGGAGTGGTATAGGAATTTGCATCAGCAATTTCCGGATATCACTTTTTTTGACAGCATTGGTACCAGCGATGGTGGATTTCCGATGTATACATTCAGAATATACACCGGCGAAAATGTACAAGCGCTGCGGGTTTTGGTGATGAACAATATTCACCCGGGAGAACCGGAAGGCACCGATGCCAGTATGATATTGGTGCGAAACCTGCTGGAGAATCCAAAAAAATACAGAGAAATTTTGCAGAATATCGATCTGAATATTTTATGTCAGTACAATGCGGATGGTACTAAAAACCGCGGTTGTTGCAGGCGTGCAAATCAGGATGGACCTGATTTTAAGGGGAACAGAGCCAATGCAAAGAATTTGGATCTGAATCGGGATTTTATTAAAATGGATAGCAGAAATGCTAAATATTTTTCGCGCTATTTTATCAAAAATAAATTCCAGGTTTTTATTGATAACCACACTTCAAATGGCGCAGATTATCAATATACCTTAACGTATTTTCATACCCGGCCTGAGAAGTTAAATCCATTATTGGTTCCGTTTATGGAAGAAATGACCACTGGAATAGAAAAGAAATTGCACAAAAGAAAAATTCCAACAGCACCTTATGTAGAAACCATTTCACATGTTCCCGATAGTGGAATAGTGGCCTTTTGGGAAACCGGAAGGTATAGCACCGGATACGCATCTTTACACCATTGTATTGGCTTTACGGTGGAAACGCATATGTTAAAACCATTTTCTGACAGAGTTAATGTAACTCTTGCTTTTATGGAAGAATTGCTCGATGTAATTGCAGATAAAAAGCAGATTGAAAAGATACAACATACCTACAGAGAAATTTATGGTGAAGATAAATTGAGAACAACCCTGATGGTTCCCAATCGTTGGGTTTTAGATAAAAGCCGACACGATGAAATTCCATTTTTGGGTTATGAATTCGGATATAAAACCAGCGCCATCAGTGGGTCTAAAAGGTTGTATTACGACAAGAATAAACCCTGGGAACGAAACATTCCCTATTATCATTATTACAAACCTGCAGACAGTGTTTTGGTGCCAAGGGCTTATATTGTTCCGCAACAATGGGGCGAAATTATTGACAGACTTTTATGGAATGGAATTAAAATGAAACAGATTCCCAGAGATACCAATTTAATGTTGCGCGCAAGTTATATTCAGAGTTATGAAACGGTAAAAAATCCCTATGAAAGTCATTATATGCATTACAATACTACCAGCTGGGATACCTTGATGGGCGTGGATTTGCATGCCGGAGATTATTTGATTCAGGTTACCAATACAAACAGGAGTTTTTTGGTTGCAGTTTTGGAAGCCCGTAGCCCAGATTCATATTTTAACTGGAATTTCTTTGATGGAATATTGCAACAAAAGGAAGGCTTTAGCGATTATGTTTTTGAAGAACAGGCCATGGAAATATTGAATAAAAACCCGGAATTAAAATTGCGATTTGAGGAAAAACAAAAATCGGATTCCACCTTTGCTTCCTCTCCCTGGGCACAGCTAAACTGGATTTATTTGCATTCGGAATTTTTTGAGCCGGTGTATAACAGGGTGCCGGTGTATAGGATGGATTGAGGGGGGGAGAGCGTTAGTGGGAGTAGAGCGTTAGGGCGTTAGCGAGAGTAGAGCGTTAGGGCGTTAGCAAGGATAGCAAGGATAGCAAGAATAGCAAGGATGGCAGGATAGCAAGGATAGCAAGGATGGCAGAAAAGCAGGATGGCAAGGATAGTAAGAATGGTAAAGTTAAATGAAGTTGCCAGAGGGTCTTTTTTATATTGGATACCCATCATATTTTTGGGAATATATGTTTTTGAAAGTAGGGATGTTTATGAGATTTTACCCGGTTTGTTGTCTGGTATTTTTTTCTGGATTTCGATAATATTCATCGCCGTTTTTTCAATTATACATTTGTCCGAAAGGCGCATTGCCCTTGCGCTGTTTGAGTTCTTTTATTGTGCCGTTCTTGTGCTGTTATTTTTCTGGATAAAGAGCATCCGACCTCAGGGATTATTTGATTGAATGTGAAGTGTTTTTCCGGTTAGATCCCGAGGAAAATTTACCTTTTATAATACTATTGTAAATAAATTGTATTCTAACGTGAGCCTTGCGGCCAAAACCTTATTCTCCGTAATATTCTACGAAGTTATTGATGGTTTCCCAGAGGGTTAATTTGTGCAACAACACGTCTTTAGGCAACTGGGCGGAAATGCGTTTCCAAACTTCAACTACTATATTTTCAATGCTGGGAATGCAATGTTGCAACCAGGGAACATCTAAATTCAGATTTTTGTGGTCGAGCTCTTCGATCACGTGTATGCGGATTATTTTCTTTAATTCCTTTAAGTCAATAACACAACCGGTATCGGGATTGGGAGTGCCCTTTACCGTTACATACAAATCAAAGTTATGTCCATGAAAATGCGGATTGGCACAAATACCAAAAACTTCAAAGTTCTTTTCTTCAGACCAGCCGGAATTCCACAACCTGTGTGCTGCATTGAAATGTTCTTTTCTGGTGAGATGTAAAATTGCCATTCGGGGATGCAAATTTAGTGTGTTTTTTTGATGCTTACCAGTTGAATGGTATCCGGTTTTTGATAACGGATAATAGCGCCTGTTCCCGCGTCAATGGCAACGGGAATAAAGAAATAAGGAATACCCAGTAAGGTGTTTTCATTTAATTTCTTTTTTAAAACAACGGTTTCCGTTTTATATCCTTTTTTTTCTACCCGAATTTCCTGTGATATTTTATAAGAACGTCGGACCTGGATTTCACATGGTGTTGTATCTGTAAGTTGGTCATTCAAAAACACCCTGGCTCCAACCACACTTGTGACAACTGGTACTTTCTGATATTTGCCGTTTAGTATCGTGGCGCAAGATGAAAACATTACAGAAAAAATTAGAATGCTTAGAATGTAAATGATTCTGCCTGACATAGCTTTAAACGCTGGCAGGAACGGGATACCAGGTTTTTAATTTTGCAACCGTCTGGTCGATTTCTTCTACCGTGTTTTGTTTGCCAAAGCTGAATCGAACTGTGGTTCTCTTGCTACCCGGATGCAATGCGTGGATGACATGGCTTCCCACATTAGCGCCGGCACTGCACGCACTTCCTCCCGAAGCAGAAATTCCGGCAATATCCAGATTGAATAACAACATTTCACCGGTTTCAGATTCCGGAAAAGAAACACTGAGAACATTTGGAAGGCTGTGGCCTTCGGCATCTCCATTAAAAGTAACTCCTGGTATTTCTTCTCTCAGAATTTCCATCATATGGTTTTTGAGATTTTGTACATGTTCTCTTTTTTTCTCCATATCCCTGAAGCTGATTTCCAATGCTTTAGCCATCCCCGCAGCTGCATGAACATTCTCGGTACCGCTGCGCAATTCTCTTTCCTGCGCCCCTCCGGTAATTAATGGTGCAGGGCGGTTTTTTCGGGAACAAAACATAAATCCAATTCCCTTCGGACCGTTAAATTTATGCGCAGCCCCAACGGCAAAATCCACATATCCCTGGGAAAGGTCAATGGCAAATTGCCCCATGGTTTGTACGGTATCGCTATGAAATAATGCACCGTATTTGTGCGCAAGTTCACCTGCTTTTTTCAGGCTGAGTAAATTTCCGATTTCATTGTTTCCATGCATCAAACTCACCAAAGCATGCGGATTTTCAGAAAGCAATTTCTCCAGATGGTCCAGTTTTATATGCCCCAGTTCATCCAGTTCCACCAGATGGGTTTTTACCACACCTTCTTTGGCAAGCTCTTCCACAGTATGAAATACTGCATGGTGTTCTATGGGTGAAGTAATAATATTTTTTACACCGAGATTTTTCACGGATCCGCGCAGGATCATGTTATCTGCCTCTGTTCCACCGCTGGTAAAAATTATTTCTCCGGGCTGGCAATGCAAAAGTTTTGCAATGGTACCTCTGGATTCTTCCAGCAAATTTTTTGCTTTTCTTCCATGTGCATGGGCACTGCTGGGATTTCCATAAACCTCTTTCATTGCCGTGAACATTACATCCAGAACTTCAGGATGAATGGGCGAGGTTGCGGCATTGTCCAGATAAATGCGATTATCCATTTAAATACGATTGTTTATTTCGAGGTAGCCAAGAATCTTATAACAGAGTTTGGCCATGCTAAATTCGGTAATAATATCTATTTCTCTGGGTGCGATTTCCACAATATCGAAACCCACCACTTTTTTGCGCTCGGCCAAACGGCGCAAGAACTTACAACCCTGTGTCCAGGTTAATCCACCGGGTTCAGCGGTACCTACTGCAGGTGTTACTGAGGGGTCAAAACCATCTGCATCGATAGTGAGATAAACATGGTCGCTGAGTTTATCAATACATGAATTGATCCACACATCATTGTCCCAAAGGTTGTGTGCATACCAAGTATGGATATTGTCCGAAGCCTTGATGAGTGCGCTTTCTTCGGCACACTGTGCGCGAATACCAACCTGCACCAATGGTATACCAAGGTCATGCACTCTTGCCATTACACTGGCATGGGAATATTTATTACCCTGATAGGAATCCCTTAGGTCGCTGTGAGCATCAATTTGGATGACAGAGAGATCCGGGTATTTTTTGTGAAAAGCCTGAACAAAACCAAGAGTTACGGTATGCTCTGCACCTAATGATACTACGTATTTTCCTGCATCCAGCAATTCCGTAGTTTGTTGTTCAATAGCTGCTATGGCAGTTTCATTGGCCAGACCTTTAAAATCCATGGCATCCAGAGTAGCAATGCCGGTTTTTTTATAGGTTTCCTGGTCCAGTTCCTCGTCGTAAAATTCTACATAATGGCTGGCTTCTACAATGGCAGCGGGTCCTTTGTCAGAACCGGAAATATAACTGCTGGTATGTTCGTATGGAATTTGCTGAATAACCACGCGGGAATTATTCCAATCCGCAAATTCCGTTTCCGGAACGGCCAAAAAGCCTTCTTCCGCAATAAGTACAGGTTTCATTTGGGATTATCCTTTTACGCGTTCCACGTATTCGCCGGTACGGGTATCAATTTTGATTTTTTCACCACTGTCTACAAACAATGGAACCATAACAGTAGCGCCGGTTTCCACAGTTGCTGCCTTCAGGGTGTTGGTAGCAGTATCGCCTTTAATTCCTGGTTCTGTATAGGTAATTTCCAGGATGGCATGCGGGGGAGGCTGGGCACCAATGGGTTGCTCTCCTTCAAACGAAACCATAACGGTATCGCCTTCTTTCATGAATTTTGCACCCTCGCCAAACATGATTTTATTGATGTTTATCTGGTCATAGGTTTCATTGTCCATGCATACAAAAGCCTCGCCTTCTTCGTATAAATACTGCAATTCTTTCACATCCACGCGAACTATTTCTACGGTTTCGCCACTGCGAAAGCGGTTTTCAGCAAGTTTACCATCTTTTACCCTGCGCATTTTTGCCTGGTAAAATGCACGAAGGTTGCCCGGGGTGCGGTGTTGCCATTCAATGATGTGGCATAATTCCCCATTGTACCGGATAAACATGCCGTTAGAAATATCTTGTGTGGTTGCCATATTTAGGGCTGCAAAAATAAGAAATATTATGTGTGATTTACCGAAAAATGGTCGTTTCACGGCCTATCGATGTGTAAATTGCGCAAAATTTTGCAGTGAGAAAAGTCTTCTTTCCTATAGTTATCGTCTTGATTTTGTTTGAGATTGCCAATGTATATTTCATTATGCCCATGCCCGGAAGCCAGCGTTGGAATGTGGTTGGATTTGCCCATTTTCTGAACGCATGGAAATGGCCCATTCGTATGGTGTTGTACCTGCTTACAATTATGTCTGTTATGCCGACATTTCGCAGGTATAAAATCCTCACTTCCATTTGCCTTTTGGTTGTTGCAGCAGTAACTTATTTCTTTAATTTTCCAATGACTGCAAGCAATATGTTCCGGCCTATAAAAGTGAAAAAATTTGCTTCGGTGAAAGATAATAAAATACTTCCGGAAAAATTGGTAATTGGGGTAACTTATGGCAATGAAAGCCGCGCCTATCCTATAGAAATGATTGGGTACCACCATCGGGTTTTGGATACCATTTCAGGGAAATCCGTATTTGTTACCTATTGCACGGTATGTCGCACCGGAAGGGTTTTTGAACCCGTGGTGAACGGAAAACAGGAAGAATTTCAGCTTGTAGGAATGGATCATTTTAATGCCATGTTTGAAGATAAAACAACAGGTACCTGGTGGCGTCAGGAAAATGGGGAGGCTTGTGCAGGAAGGCTGAAAGGTCAGAAATTGCCAGAATTTCCATCTGTGCAAATGACCTTGCGCGAATGGTTGCAATTACATCCCGATGGAAAAGTATTGCAGTGGGATTCGAATTTCACAGATAAATATAAAAGAATGTCCAAATTCGACAAGGGAAATTCCGGCAGCAAACTCACCGGAAGCGATACCGGAAGCTGGAAAGAGAAGAGTTGGGTGTTGGGAATTCAGGGCAAAAATAAAGCATATGTTTACGACTGGAATAAGTTGAAAAAATCCCGTTGGATTGTTGATACTTTAGATGGCAAAACGCTGTTGATTTTTATGCATAAAGATAACATGAGTTATTCCGCATATTTTGTAAAGGAATCTATAGGTCAATTCAAAAATTCATATTATTTTGAGGGGAATGAACATGTCGAAGCGAAGGATGGCATTTTATATTTTTCGACAGGCAAAGTTGCTTCTGTGAATCCTGCTATGGTTTTACAATATCAGGCAGAAAACGCCCCGGTTTATCAGGAGTTCTGGCATAGCTGGAGAACCTTTCATCCCAGCAGCATTAGAAGGTTTGTTAAAGAATAAGATGCTCCGTTAAATCGTGAATTACGGGTTTGTAATTCTCATTCCAGATTTCAAAATGCACTTTATTCCCAATTTCATTGATTACATCCAATTGTTGAATGACATCCTTATAAGTTTCATAACAATGCAAGGTTTCTTTTAAAATATTTATTTCCGGTAATTCCAATTTGATGATACAATCTATCTCAGATTCTGCTGAGAATTTTGCATTGGGATTTCCCACCCCGGTTTCCGGTTTTGTCAAGGTAAAAAATGCCAGTCTTTTTAAAAATGAAAATTCTTTGTTGCCTTGTAATTCGCAAAAAACCTGTTTGGTTACGGAATGGATGGTAAGATGGTCGAAATGCCCGCTGATGCCGTGTTGCGGATAAGTGACAACAATATTTGCCTGTGTTTTCTGAATATATTCTTTAACAATATTTCCCAATTCTATCGGATTTATTTTGGTGAGTCCGCCGTCTTCCAAATCTAGAATATTCATGGAAGTAAGTTTTAAAATTGCATTTACCTTTTGCATTTCCTGCACACGCACATTTCCCATTTCTTCCACAGAAAAATTCAGTCGGAAGCGCTGTTTGGTAGCCCCTCCGCGGGTGAGGGTGAGCAAGTGCACCTGATGCCCTTGCTGCAATTGTTGAAACATAGCTGGGGAGGGACCAAAAGATTCATCGTCGGGATGGGGGAAGATATATAAGAAATTCATTGAGTTTTAATAAATGAAAAATGTTCGATATTTAAAATGAACGTACAATAGAAAACCGATAAAAGGAATTGCATTTAATAAAAAAAATATTAATGCAATTTTCCTTCTGCAGCTTTTGCATTTGCGGGTTTGCTGCCCTGCAGGCTCAGCACATAATGCGCTACATCGCGCACATCGTGATGTTTTAATTTGTGTTTAAACGAAGTCATTCCATTGGAAGTGCCGTGTTTAATAATATGCACAATATTGTGATAATGTGCCCCGTGAATCCAATACTTATCGCAGAGATTTGGGCCGTAACTTCCTTGTCCGGCGACACCATGACAACCACTGCATTGTGCCGTAAAAACTTTTTTCCCGTTGCCCAGATGGAAAGAATCTGCTTGTAAAATTCTCTCGTCCCCCCTGGTAGAATTCGAATTTCCGGACAATAATATCCATTGGAAGGGCAAAGTAACCAGGAAAATATATTTCGGAATTTTCATTTTCAGGAATATTGAGAACTGATTTCGCAGCTGTGTTTTAAGGTTTGCAATACCACACAATACCTTTCAGTGAGTTTTAATAATGCAGCTAGTTGTTCTTCATCGGCATCGGTATCCAAATCAAAATAAAGCCGGATATTTTTAAACCCAACCGGGGCTTCTTTGCTTACCCCCAAAGTACCGCGAAAATCGATATCGCCTTCTGCCCTTACATTTCCATTTTTTATTGGAATTCCGAGCGATGTAGAAACTGCACCCAGTGTTACTCCTGCACATGCCACCAAGGCTTCCAGCAGCATATCTCCACTGCAGATAAATGTTCCATCGCCACCTGTGGCGGGGTGTAAACCTGCCTGTACCAGTGCTTTTCCGGTTTCCACTTTACAGGAAACATTCTCTCCCATGATTCCGCTGGCGCGAAGGGTAACTATAGCCTGTTCAGGGTTTTCTCTGTATGTATCTTTTAAAGGGCCTTGAATGGCTTTGAAGGTTTCCTGATTCATTGTCCGATATTACAAAAAAAAGATCAGTTGGTTGATGCAGTTTACCAATTGCCGGCATATCCGAGATCTTCACCGGAGTATTGTTGCAGGTA
>JAGXTF010000097.1 GCA_018333525.1 Bacteroidota bacterium
CATCGGTGCCTACTTTGAAACCCATATAGAACAAGGCCCGGTGCTGGAAGATGCCGACAAAGTCATCGGCGTCGTCCCCGGCGTGCTTGGTCTCTCTTGGTACGACTGCATCGTCACCGGCATGGAAGCCCACGCAGGCCCCACACCCATGGCCCTGCGTAAAGACGCCCTGCAAATCTCCACCAAAATCATGCAAGAAGTCGTCAACATCGGCAACCGCTACCCGCCCTATGGCCGTGGCACGGTAGGCATGGTGCAGGTATTCCCCAACAGCCGCAACGTCATCCCCGGCGAAGTCAAGTTCAGCATAGACCTGCGCAATGTGTCCTCAGAACTGCTCGACACCATGCACAATGAAATCCTCGCCTTCGTCGATAAAACCAGCAAGGACAGCGGCCTCAGCATCAGCGTAGAACGCGTCTCCTACTACCCCCCATGCCCCTTCCACCCAGACTGCGTCAACGCCGTACGCGAAGCCACAGCCACCCTGGGCTACAGCACCATGGACGTAGTCTCCGGCGCAGGCCACGACGCCATCTACACCGCCAGACTGGCCCCGTCAGGCATGATCTTCGTGCCCTGCAAGGACGGTATCAGCCACAATGAAATTGAAGATGCGAAATCAGAACACCTGGAGGCGGGGTGCAATGTGTTGTTGCATGCGATGTTGGGTAGGGCTGGGGTGGTGTAACTAACAGGACATTCGATCTTAAAAAAGCCTTGCAGTGCAAGGCTTTTCATTCATTTCATATTGACTACGCATTTATAGCAAAGCACTTATATATTTAAAAATAATGATATGTAGCTGCAAAACCACTACCGCCATACGGTGAATCGGACATCAGCATTTTAAAAAATAAATAATTGCAATATTAAATTTTTTGAAGCCAGTGAATTGGAACCAATGCCTCTCCTCGCCACGTCTCAACAAGGTATACATTTTTTAACTTTCCCCATACCTCATCGTCGGCATGGTCTAATACAATAATTTGCAACTGGCCTTTTTTCTTTCCTACAACTTGGTCAAATAAATTAAAAACCTTTTGTACTGCTTTGATATCTTCATTTTTCCATTCTGGATCTGGTTTCACTGATGATGTCGCCATTATGCTGCGAGTTGGGAAGTACACTTGGCTAGGTTGATCGTAAATTAGAAGACCTGGTACAGGGTGATTGGGGCGACCTAGGAAATATCCTTGAAGTGCCAGAGTAATTGCTATGTGATACGCGAGCCAGTTTGCTCCGCTCCCGATTTCCCATAAATAGTCGTCACGATTGCCTCGTATAACTTTAATTGTAAGATCTGCTATGATAATTTTCACT
This sequence comes from Bacteroidota bacterium, assembly GCA_018333525.1. Classification (GTDB taxonomy): domain Bacteria; phylum Bacteroidota; class Bacteroidia; order NS11-12g; family UBA955; genus JAGXTF01. Next base: position 1,324 of record JAGXTF010000097.1, read on the forward strand.
GGAGCATCGGGCCATTCACCATCTAATTTTTTCACAAGTTTCCCTGCATAGCCTTCAATAGTAGTGAGTGCATTCTTTAATTTTCGGGCGATTTCCTCTTCGGCAATTAAAGTCTTTAAGTCGCTTATTTCTAAAATTAGTCTATCGATATCAACCTGCAGGGATGAAGACTTATCTGCCATGTCTAATAGACGTAACGACTCCTCTAATCTACCTAGAAAACGATCAATCTTCTGACCTTTTGCGACGATATCTCGAACAGCATTAGAATTGTCAACAAGGATTGCAATTTCAGTGCGCACATTTTTTAATTCGTCTAAAAGAATTTGAATATTTTCACGTAGCCTCAGTGTTTCTTTATCTATATTCTCCGTAATACCCGGATGCGATTGCAATCTAACTTCTATTGCGTCAAGGGCTTCGCATAATTGATATATACGTTCTTGTCGAATTTCACTTAATTCAAAAATAGTATTTGACTTATTTTTTGTAAGATCTCGAATCCATTTTGACAATGAAAGCCGATCTCGTTGCACAAGGAGTGCATTTTCATAAGTATTACTGCTTTCATTCAACTGTTTTAAGTTGAGCAGTTGCTGGCGGCTTTCATTTACTTGAGCGGTTAAATTTATTTCAATTTTACGTAGTTCTTGCAATCGTATAATTACAGAATCCATTGAAGTTAACGATGGTACCGTTTGGAGTATATTTTGATTAGGCAATTCGCGGAGAACATCGATAATTTCGTCCCAATTATTAGGTATCTCGAAATCCGGTGGTATTAATCCATATTCAATCGCTTGCCTCAACCATGTTTGGCCTTCACGCTGCCAAATTTCGTTGGATTTTTGACGTGATCGAAGCTCTGATTCTTTTGTTCTTAATAAACGCTGTAAGCGGTCGAGTTCATGCTGAGCATACATTGATTTCGGACTAACCGCGCCGAGTACATAGGGGAAAACTGTTTTAAGCTTCTCTCTGTGTTCAGTTGTATCTGCCTTGAAGAACATTACGTCCGGATTTGCTACGATGTTCTGTGGCTGAAACGTAAACGCCATTAAGTCTCTGAACGATGGGCGTGATTTAAAGCCATCACTCGTGTTTGGCTCAAAGGCTAGATTTGAAAGGCCAGATAGGCGATTCAGCATGGATTTTACGAGGGTGACATTTGTTATTTTGTGCGTGATCGTCTCGGGGATGTTTATTTCTAATTCATTTTCGATTAAAACCATTTCATGACTACTTTGTTGATTTCCGGGCTCTTTTCGAACAAGTAGTTTTTCTCCTTCAATAGTATCGATTACAATACCGAACCACGAACAGGACTCTCTAATAACACCAACGGGTATCGCACATTTTTGTGATCCTAGGCAATAATCAATGATGGGAATAACTGCAGATTTACCTGTCTTTGAAGAGCCACTTATAACGTTCACCATATTCCGTTGAAAAATAACTTCTCTTGGCTTGACACCCAATTTTCTGGGCCAGAGAATTACCTTAAGGAGTTGAAAATACATTAGAGCTCCACTTTTAACATGCTGATCACTTGATGATCTGTATGTGAAGAAAACCAGTATCCAAGTTTCTCACAGGCCGGCGTTAACCATTTTAGACGTGTCGGTATTTTGGGGATTTTCATGTCTTCGGAAAGAGTATTCGCTCTAATTAACGCATGCTTCTCGTCTAGACTTAGAAGCGCAGCCGCTTCTCCTAATACAATCGATTCAAATGACAATTCACGTAGCAGCTTTGTTCTATCATGAAGTGCTAGGAGGATTTCGCGTTTTTCACTAAGTTTACCGACGAATAATCTAAGACCAGAAGACTTATGTGTAGCTGATACGATCTCTTGTGTGGCTTTGTGGAAAATTATTGGTAATACCAAAAAAGACAATGGAAGGATTGCTTGACGACCTCCATTCGCTTGATATGCTAGTCCAAATTGCCAAAGTGCATATGCACCAAGAGCTGGATTTTGGACTAATATCGTCTCACTAAGATTACGAGGTGACCTGCGATCCATCAAGTTTCCTTTTTAAGGAGTGCTAAATATTGCGGATGCCAACCAAGATATTGGTCGTTTGCTAGTGCATTAAAGCTTCCATGAGTAAAGTGTCCAGGCACTTCTCTACTGTCAAGTTTGGGATTTGAAATTATGCAGCGACTATATATAACTCGACCTTTTGCTATATCGGATTTTTCTGAAAAAGTTTCATTTATTTCGCTTTTCGTGGCTTCGAAGATTCGTAAGAGGTCGTTCTCCCATTCTGAAAAACTTCCGTCAAATACGAGTCCTTGTTCTGCCCAAATCACTTTGTTTGCGGATGTAAGTAAAAAATCACTTACGGCAAGTAATTGCTGTTCTCTAGTAGATTCAATGAATTGAAGTTGTTTTATAAAGTCTGGGCGCCCAGTTAGCATGTTTTGTAGTTCGGAGGTTTCCGGCTTTATTGCATAAGACGTTAGATATCCAGGTAAATTGTTTTTTTGAATAAAGGCATGAAAATTTTTTCGAAATTCAGTTGCTGCAATATTCGCAGGGTGTCCTTTTCGGATGTAACGATCTGCCTGCTCTTTAGCCATTCCTATACCAGCATCACAAATGCTATTAATCAAATTGCCTGGAATGGTTGGCGCAAGCAAGGTTTTGATAGCATTTAAAGGGTCATCGTCACAGTTGACAACTTTAAATCGACTTACCAAGTCAAATTGTCGTTGTTCAGAGGCATCTAGAAATTTTTCCAAATATTTAATGCACGCTGGTACTGTTTTCCTCTTACTTAATTTTGCTTTAATTTCTTTAGTTATCGCGTTTACTTGAACAATTGATTCTGCTATATGAAGTTGATCACAAAAGTTCCCTCTCTTTGGTGGCGTTACATATAACCTGAAATTTGTTTTTTGCACGTCAAGTGAACCATCATCAATGGCGATTAGCCAATTAGAGATTGTTTTCCAGAGATCTAATGACCAATCAGATAATGGGTTATGTGCGAGTGCACTCTTTGATTGCTCTACCAAAATAGTTCCGTCTGAATAATGTACTGCAACATCATCCAAATTTTCTAAGGATACAGAAGCATTTTCACTGCAACTCATTAAATGAAAGAACATGCGAACTGGTTGCAGCGCGAACCCTAAGTATTGCCCGGGTGCACTGTACTTAACTGGAGATGAGAAAAATGAGCTCATTCTTTTATTTTAAACATTCAAATACGTACATTTTTGGGGAATGAAATTAGAACTGATATTGAATGGAGAATTATCTGTGTTAGTGCATTTTCAGAGTCTACTCCGGATAATTTTTCTAATCAAATATGATAAAGGGAACTCGTATAAAGATAAGACGATTTGTCACCCTAAAACTTCTTTTGTCGTCACAGATAGTGTCATGATGCTTGTCCCAATTGTGTGGACTTGGTGTCGCACTGTCATATTGTCTCGGAGGGTAATCCTCCCAGAAATTAATCGCATTTAAAAGTAGAATTTTCTTAATAGAGATTTTG
>JAGXTF010000098.1 GCA_018333525.1 Bacteroidota bacterium
ATTATGAACCTAAAAATGGGAAATTTGGCATTTGTAAACATAAATCACACTGTTATACATGGGGCAAAAAAGAGAAGTTTAATGTACAAACCGGTGAAAAAATCCCAATGGAATACCGATGTGAAATATGCGGCGACTTAGATAAAACCCCTACAAAATGTACCACAGCAGCTAATTGTTTAAATGTTCCGTTAGTTCAAGAAAAATCAGTGTAAAATTAAATTTACATTCTTAAAGTAATAATTTTCTACATTTGTATTAATAAAACCGCTTTTTATGAAAAAAATATTTCTTATCTCTATCTTTATTTTAACTGTCGGTTGTTCTTCTGATTCTAATTCAGATACCAACAGTGATGAAACCGTTTCAGTTGTAAGCGACATTGCCGGTCAATGGAAACTATCTGGAATTTATGCTAACAATAGTAATAGTAATATTGCTACCGAATGTGAGTTACTTTACGGTGAATTTCAATTTGCTTCAACTGCAGTGGAAAAAAGAGGTTTTTCCGGAAGCACATGCACCGATCAAACTTATACTTACTCAAGCTATAACATTGTTGATGGTCAACTTAGAACAACGAGAAATGATGTTGAAACCCGTTACTACGTCAAAAAAAATGGCAATGTATTGTCTTTGACAAAATTTTATACAAAGGCACTAAATTCAGAACCAATCGTTGTGCCAACAGCTGATCAAAAAACTAATAAGTATTCTTTACAATAAATCATTATCTTTGAACAAATACATGATTTTAATCAGGTCTAGTATTTGAAATCACAAAAAAAGAGGTCAAACGACCTCTTTTTTATTGCTCTGATTTAAGCAGCTTACTGTATTCAAGTTTTACTTGCGGTGTCAATATTCCGCCTGCTCTTTTCATTTGCTTGTAAATATTAGTACCGTCTTCGCTTCCATCAAAAATATTACCGTAATGATACATTATCATTAAAGCTTTAGCCTCAGCATCTTGCTCATATTTTATATCCAAAATATTACTGTCAATATTTTTAAGTTTGATTTTGTCTTTAATTTTATTGACTAATCTTTTACGATCATTAGGTTCTAATTCCTGTAACTTGCTATTTAATTCATCCCTAGAAATTTCCTTGTTGATATAATCTTTAGCAAGTTTATTAAACTCAGCTTTTTGACGATAATTCTCAGCCTTAATTTTGTCTAATTTGTCTTCAAGGTCTTCTCTAGTTTCTAATTTTCTATTAAAATCAGATGAATAGCTTACAACTCTTTTACCGGTTGATTTATAAATTGTCTTAAACAAGTCTTTTCCAATCGATTTCAAATCTTTATCAGACGCTATAGCATCTGCACCACCATACAATACCCCAACAAATGGATTAGTGTTTGGAGAAGTAATCAAACTTTCTACAAATGCTTTTGAGCGGACCGGAGAAAGGCCATGTTTTTCACCTAGTTTTTTGTAAAAATCCTCAGTGCTTTTCATGTTAATTCCTTCTACAGATTTTGGAACTTTACCAATATCATTCGATAATGGCTGCTCACGGAAAAAATCATATCCAGTCGCGTAAGTTAAAGTAGCTTTTATCATAGGCGTCCTAGTAAAAAAACCTTGAGGACTTGTTACATCAAACGGAGCAACATTACTGTTAAAAGTAAACAAAGCATCTTCTGTTATTCTCGATGTGCTTTTTGTCTCTTTTCCGGCCACTTTACGAATAACATTAGTGTAAATATCATCTGTAACAGAAATTACAGGAGAAAGCTCCTGAGCCTTTGCAATTTTCAATACCTGATACTCTCCGTCTTCATTTTTTTTACCAGTTACAATATTCATGTACTTTGATTTCTGATATCGGCTTATACCGGACATTGCATCCAGATAAATATCATAAGCCGATTTATCGTCATCATCATCTTTATTAGCTGAAATTAAGGCCAGGGAAATACCTATTGGAACAGCAGAAGCCATTGTAGCAATTTGCAAAATTTTTGAAGTTGTTTTTACCGGATCTTTTTCTAAAGTAGAAATAGCAACGCGACCACCTTGGAAAGCAACGTTGATATATGGAATAACACTTTCCAAGTCCTTAGTAATATATCCACCTTGGTTAAAATCCAAAATACCCCTTGCATTTGCTACTGCATTATTGTAAATATCGTCAAGCTGCTGCTTGTCTGTAACTTGAGAAATATTATCAATTCCCAATTCCTTTAATTGATTCTGAATACTTCTTTGGAAAATACCAAGTCTGAACATTACCTCACTGTAGGCAGAAATTTTATGTAATGTTAGCTTTGAAAATACAGATTTTGCAACGTCTTTCGTATTAGGAGAAATTGATTTATCAATAAGTTGACCAAGCAAGCTTTCTTTTTTTAACTTACCTTGAGAACTTAAAAAGTCCATGGCTCCACCATACTCAAAATATTTTTTTACAATTTCGCTATCTGAGTTTCGAATTTCTTTAATCGATTTTAAAACGTCTTTTGCGACCTGAATCATAGCTTTAGGAACAAAACCACTATATTGATCTGAAAAAGTTACCGTAAACATAAAATCCCTTGGTGTATTTACAATTGGGAAAGCCGGGTTGTTTCCGGTAGCAATACCTTTTACCAAAGCAGAACCAGAAGCATAAGAAATAAACTCTTTTGCCTGGTTACTCAAAAATCCATCAATGTTATCATTCCAAGATTCATGCAAATCCTTTTCTACAAAAAATTCATTACGCTGCCCATCGACATAGTAATACATTTTAGCAAAATTTAATGGAGTTTTTTCAATTTCATATTTTGGGTTTCCATTGTCGGTAAAACCAACAATAGGATTATCAATTATTTTTGAACTTAACTCTTTGAAATACTTATAAAATCTAACATCGTCGCCCGTTAAATTATTTTCATCAAGAGATTCAAATCGCTGTTTTGCCTTCGGAAATTCATCGGTTATAAATCGCTTATTGATATTGTTTTTGGCCATAGCTTTTGTTCTGGCCAATAATGAATTTGTCAATAGCCATTCAGAATTTAATACCAAACTATTAGCGTCACCCTCAGACATCGATTTAATTTGGTCCGAACTTAAACCACCAGTATCATTGTTATTGGTTCTCTTTCCGGAATCTAAATCACCATCAAAATCGGTTACAAATTGAAGAAAAACACGAGGTTGATAATCTATATCTTGTAACGAATCAAATGAGGCTTGAGAAATCAAACCATTTTCGAGCATATCCTCTAATAAAGATTTGTAAACCTTAAAATATTCATCTGCACGTTTGGATAAATCATTGAATTTCTCAGTACCCAATTCTTCTTCAAGCTTTAACAAAAACTTTTCTGATTTTAAACCGTCAATAAAATTTGGATGTGTTACCGGTTCCAACCCTCTTGATTGACGGTTATTGTCAATAGCAATAAATCGCTTGGCCTGAATAATTTCATCAAGAGCATTTCTTTCTTTTACAGTAAGTTTACGATAAATTTTATCATAAGCTTCTTCAAACAATATCTTTGCTTTACCGGAAGCGCCATGAGCATTTATGATAAGATTTTTGGTGTTTTTTAACCCTGATTTATCAAGTAATCTTTTTGCTAAGTACTGTCGGTCCGTAAAACGTGAAATGAATTTACGGTACTGTTCGCGAATAATTTCCTTGGGAGTTTTTTTATTAGCAAGTTCTGTTCTCGCCTTGTTGAATGTATCTTTTACTTCATTATAGGCATCTTCCTCAGATATAGTTTCTGAAAGTGCACGATTCAGTTTGTTTTCAGTCTGACGACTACCAATTCCTGATTGAATATCACTGATTTTACCAAGAAAATCTCTCTCAAAATTTTGTTCAAAATCTTGTTGCTCCGAACGACTTAGATTTTTATACCAATCAGTATTTTTCACAGCATCAATACCAGCCTGAATAATTCCGGCCGCATCTTCCAGTCTTGCAACAGCTAACTTCATAGCTTTAATAGCCACTTTTGCTACTACAATTGGGATACCCATGGAAAGATTTTCTTTCCCAAATTGGTCTAAATCATTTTCTGCTTGGTCTAACCATTTTTTAATATCCTCTAAACTGGAACTTTTATTGATTTTCCCTTTATTTTCAATTGCATTTTCAACACGAGGCTTTACAACATTCTCTGCAACATCTGGATTCTTTTCTACCAAAGTTGCCGAACGTCCGGATTCAATAGCTTGCTCACCGGTAACTCCGCTACCGGCAAATGGATCTAATATTTCTTC
>JAGXTF010000099.1 GCA_018333525.1 Bacteroidota bacterium
GTTTGATATCAAAATCGGTAGATGAGATGCTGTTGGTCACCGCATGCTTCGCTTATGCGGCATGAGGACCAACAACTGGAATCGTGATTTTCCTCCGAAGATCGTCGTTGGTCCTCATGCCTTGCCTGCGCAGCGCAAGGCGACCAACGACACTTGATTCTTCTGGTAAATATTCTCTGAAAGTGGCGTTTGATATCAAAATCGGTAGATGAGATGCTGTTGGTCACCGCATGCTTCGCTTATGCGGCATGAGGACCAACAGCGAGATGTGATTTTTTTGGATACCAAATTGGGCGCCCCTTTCAGGCCGCGTCTTTCGCTGTAGAGCCAAAGTCGTATACCGCGGCTGCGCAATCGCTATAGGGGCTCAGTGCCCATCGCCCGCTTCCTCAGCGCATCCGGCAATCCGCTATTGCCACTGCCGCTGCAGCCGCTGGCGCGGGAGAATGATGATTATAGATCATTCAAAATTTAAATCCAATTCCCAAACACTGTATGGGCAAGAGCATAAAATCCATGAAATTGTTTTTGAATAGATTCACTCTATCCTCCGATTGTATATTTCTGTAAGAACATCCGGATTCCAATTTGAGTTGCCAACGTTTATTCAAATTAAATCCTGCACCTAAATATGGATTAACTCCAAAGCTTATATATTTCGTATCAGACCGAAATCCACCTCCGGAAAATCCTCCCTGATAATCTTCCCTTACTCTTGTTATTCCATATACCAAATCCATTCCCATAATCAGGTTCCATTTCTTTTTTCCATAAATTTTCTGAACACCACTCTTTAATTCCAAACCTCTCAAACTTTCAGGTCCGTAATAGCAGTCATAACAATGTGATCCATCCTTTACACCTGAATAATTTACATAATTAGCTGAAAATTTTAAATTAAATCCGGAATCTATTCTTGTATAGGAAATGCCCTGCGGTTTATAAATTTCCCAGTAAGAATCAGAGGAAATCCAGCCCCTATAGGAAAGTGAATTTAATTCTATTTGATTGCGATAATTGTTTTGAGCAGCACAATTTGATGCGACAAAAAGTGTAATTCCGAAACTTAAAAATTTCATAAATAAAGGTTTTGCCAATATCTCAATCTAAATACCGGTATTAACAAAACGCAAATGGAATCAAAAGTTTCAGGGGAGAATTTATTCTGACGGTCTCTTCACAAACCAAGCCAGCCATAAGCTGGAGAGGGCCCAGCCGCCTAGAAGGTCAATCAATTCGGCTTTTATGAACCCCATGGGGTAATCCCACCAGTTCATATTGGTCATAATAGAAACTACTGCGGTAAATATGGCAAAAGAATATGCCACAAACAGCCTGCCACCAAAACTTGCAAAGTTTCCACCCCACAAAACCAACGCTACCAAAATGGAAGCGAGAAGAGCGTGTATAAATCCCTTCGCAATGCGCGTTCCTTCACTTGCACTGTGTGTATTGTGGTAAAATATCATGGCCCAGGGTTTGCCATCCATGGCTTTCATTGCCTTTTCTTCTTCTTCCCGGCTCATTTTCTTGTCCGGATCATGGCTGGGTATGGTATACAAACCATCTGCCTTAATATTCTGATTCAGGCAGGCCATTATGGAATCGGGGTTTGGGGTTTTTGAAGCAAAATCGTTGTGTGCTCCGCTCATCCACATGGCACTTTGCCAGCCAAAAAAGAGAACTGTAGACACAATCGCTCCGATGATTACTTTTTTCATGGTTTAATTTTTATCAAACTTAAGAAATCAGGAACATGAATAAAAACAAAATCCATCTTACGGCTTTCGATGGTATGCAGAAATGTTCAGACCATTCATACTTTCCTTGTAAATGGCAGTCATGAACAAAATCACATTATCATTACCCAGTAATTCTGCTATGATAAGCGCCGGCACTTGTGAAATCAACGTTTCATTTTTATACAGGATATCGCAATTCCCTTCACATTTTTTTTGTAGTTCCTTACCGGTAAAACAAATTCCCATGGAATCCTGATTCCACTTTATATTTCTCCTATTATCCAAAATTCCGGAATTGAAAAAATCAGGTGACCGGTATAACAAAAGCGGAAAATCCTCATACTTGCCCTTATTTTCAGCCCTGAATTTCCCGGCAGCATCTTTCGATATGGCATTGATTCTGTAGCCGATCTTCTCCTGTTCCCAGGTCATGGAAACAATGGCATAATCATGTACCTGAATTGACGTATTCTTTCTTTTCTTTTTCTTCCATTTCACTTCCAACATAATCTGGGTGTCCGAAGATAAATCATAGTGCAATTCCCCGGAGGCCTCCGGGGAAACTCTGGGCATATTAAATGGCACAGAGTTTCTGACAATGATGAACTGATTCTCTTCCGCCCTGGAATTTACCAGATAATCCGTGGAATTAAGAAGCGTATCGGCATACACTCTTTTTTTGTCCAGATAATAGGTATTCATTTCCAGGTGGCTGGTTCGCATGTCTCTCAACCCCCTGTGGTAGTTCAAATAAACATCGCTGTATTCATTTGCACGCCCAATTCCATTTCTGGGAATACATTGCCAATAATCCCGAAAATAATTATGCTTTTCATACTCATCACCGGGTTTGAGCGTGCTGTCAAAATCCAGCACCTGTAAATGTCGAATCAAATAACTACTGCGCGTAAGAATGAATTTATATTTATTGTTGAAATGGTTATAAGAGTTTGCAAATTTCGGCCATACGATAAAGTTGCGTGTATCCACAGATTGCCCCATTGCCGTTTGATAACTCGGTTCATCCAAACTCTCTTTTATCCATTGAAAATACCGTCTGAATTTTCTCGCATCCAGGTGGGTATGAATATGGGTGGAATCCAGCATCTTGAGATTTTTATGAAGAACCAGATAAATTTCAATGAGGTCTATGGATGTGTCTTTACCAAGCCCACCCTTATTTACTGCAACGGTGGAAGCTGAATCGTAATATCCAAAAATGAAGGTAGAATCAGAATTGGCATATTCCATAATTATCGAATATCCTGCCGGAATTTTTGTGGAATCCGTTTTTCCGGAGATGGTATTATAAGAATATAAGCAATTCATAAAAGGTGTTTTCCTTTTGCTATGGGCATAATAATCCAACTCAGAAGTTCTAAAAATCACATTTTCACCAAGAAGCATCACACTGCGGCATTTATTCAATGGAAGTGGAATAGAATCAAACCCCGGGAATTGAGAATAAACAGCAGTGTTGATGAATAAGAGAATGCAAAAAAGGAAGATGCGCATGCGGAGAACAAAGATATTGTTGGAAGCATCAAACCTTGTAAGGAACAATGAAAAACCAGTGTGAAATCCAAATAGAATCACCAATTGCTTTGAATATTGAATCTTATACATAAAATCGGCGACGTCATTTGGCGAGGCAAGGCTCGCCATCGCGAGTTTGCCTCGCGACTTTCCCTGGTGTTTCCAGGTATCATCCCTGCCAGTACTGCCATAGGCAGGCTGGTGCGCTGCTTTAGTTTGTGTTACCAGTGAAATAGGGCAAAAAAAAAGCCCCACTTGCGTGGAGCTTTTAATAAAATCGGCGACGTCATACTTTCCCAGGTGTTACCCAAGTATCATCTGCGCTGTAGGGCTTAACTTCTCTGTTCGGAATGGGAAGAGGTGGACACCTACGCCATAGTCACCATAAGATCTTTAAAGGTCTATGACAAATGCTGGAAATAAGAAACCACAAGAAAAACATAATAATAGTAAGTTTACGGGTAATTAGTACTACTCGGCTAAGACATTACTGCCTGTACACCTGTAGCCTATCAACGTAGTCGTCTACTACGACCCTTAAAGGAAAACTCATCTCGAGGCTAGTTTCGCGCTTAGATGCTTTCAGCGCTTATCTATTCCGCACATAGCTACTCTGCGATGCAGCTGGCGCCACAACAGATACACCAGAGGTGCGTCCGACCCGGTCCTCTCGTACTAAGGTCAGATCCTCTCAATTTTCCAACGCCCACAACAGATAGGGACCGAACTGTCTCACGACGTTCTGAACCCAGCTCGCGTGCCACTTTAATGGGCGAACAGCCCAACCCTTGGGACCTTCTCCAGCCCCAGGATGTGACGA
>JAGXTF010000100.1 GCA_018333525.1 Bacteroidota bacterium
ATTTTATCCTCAAAACTCTAGTGGACTTATTACTTGCTACGAAGCAGCTATCCCGTTTTTAAAAGGAACAATGTATGGGGATCTATTTTATAGTGCTGTGTTGTTTGGTTCTTTTGCATTGGCACAAAAACAATTCCCAGTCTTACGTTTAACACATGCGAGACAGTAAATTATGGCACATCCACTTTTATGTTGGGATATTTGTTTAGAAGGTTTGCAAAGAAGAATGCAATTAGCAGACGATTTAAAAACGATGCAAAAAATAATGAAAGAAAAATTCTGGCATAATACTCTTGTTTCGCTTGGCAATACATTAGTTTGGGAGAATAAAGTAATCATCATTACAGACACCAAACTAAACATCATTCATGCTACTGAAAATATTTTTGCCATGAATGGTTATACACAGAAAGATGTAATTGGTAGAAGCCCTCATATGTTTCAAGGTGCTAAAACTGAAATTACAGAAAGGCAAAAAATTAAAATAGCAGTTGATAAACAAAGTTCATTTGAAAGTATCATTACCAACTACAAAAAAGATGGCAGTATTTACAAATGTCATATAGAAGGTTATCCGGTCTTCAACAAAAAAGGAAAATTAGTAAACTTTATTGCAATTGAAAATGCAGCATAAATGATGAATGAAGAAAAAACAGTACTAATCATTATGACACTTTGTTTGCTGTAACTGCTATGCACCTGATGGACGAAGTGGCTTTTATAACTGCAACCCGTTACAGCAGACAAAAAATGTTAACTGTCAGCAGCGACAGGATATACTTAAAAAATGCCGATATCTGCAGGATTTATAATAGAACTGATAGGTAAAGTTTCTTACACAGGCAACACAAGTTTAAAGGTACAGGCTGTCGGAAGTTATCTTCGGTTTTTTGTAATTCTATTGGGGTTTTGCTGCTATGCTGGCTGACGAATATGTTTTCATCTTTTTGTTGTTAACTTTATCCTTTCAATTGTCAGCGGTTCCGGGCTGGATGTTCAATGAATACCTGCACAGTAGCAAGCCCTGTCCGTTATATGCAACCCTACCAGACCTATAGTGCGACATTAAATAACATAAAAGACGACAATGAAATTAACGAATAACATAGACAAATTGGGGATGGCTGGACTTTTCTTGACCGCATTTTTTTCACCTTGCTGTTTTCCACTTTTTGCGTTTGCAGCTTCAGCACTTGGACTTGGGAGTTTTGAACTTTTCGGTGGGTGGACAATGTGGATTTTTCAAGTAATGGTTTTAATATCAGTTGGCGGACTTTACATTTCATATCGCAGACACCGTTGTATGTATCCTTTAATCGTAGCTATTTCAAGCGGACTTTTAATTTTTTACGCATATCATATAAACTACAGCGACTACTGGACATATTCTCTTTATGCTGGTATGTTCGGACTTCTCTTAGCGACAATTTGGAATTATAAACTTAACAAAATGAACGGAACTTGCGAGACCTGCACAACTTATAACGGCAAGAACGTTGAAACACAATCAACTTTGACCTGTCCAAAATGCGGACACAAGAAAACTGAAATTATGCCGACTGATGCTTGTATATATTTCTACGAATGTGAGAAATGTAAAACACGACTGAAACCATTACAAGGCGACTGTTGTGTGTATTGTAGTTACGGGACGGTTAAATGCCCACCAATCCAAGTAGGGGAAAATTGTTGCTAATGAAGACGATCTAAAAAGGGTCGGCATATAAAATACACTTCCACCTTTGATAATTCATCTTTTGGTATTGCTAATCAATCTCAACAATTATGAAATTTATATTTCTGCTTATCAGTTTGTCTTTTAATTTATATGTTTTTAGTCAAGACACTTGTATTACTTCCGTAAATTATGGGCAAAATATTACTGCTGGAAAGTTTGCCCATGTCAATAATATTAAAATGTATTATGAGACCTATGGAGATTCATCTAGGCAACCCCTCTTACTTATTCACGGAAATGGTGGCTATATACATGCGGAAAGGTGTCAGATTGAATATTTTAGAAGCAAATATTATGTGATTATTGCAGATAGTAGATTTCAAGGCAAGTCTGACAATGGGAATGAGGAACTTACTTTTGATTTAATGGCAAAAGATTATAGTGCCCTTCTTAATTATTTAAAAATTGATTCAGCTTATATTATAGGCCAAAGTGATGGCGGTATTATTGGATTAATGATGGCCATACAGTATCCGAACAAAGTAAAAAAACTTGTTGCTGCCTCTCCTAATATACGCCCTGATTCAAATGCACTCTTTCATTGGGTTATTGTTGAAATGGAAAAAACGATTAAGCAAATGGAGGATAAGATTGCAAGAGGGGATTCTTCCAATGAAACTTTACGAAATTTAACTGTTACTAATCTTGACTACAAATATCCTAACTTAAAAAATGTAGAATTATTAAAAATTAAAGCAGAAGTACTAATTATGGCAGGCGATGCGGATATGATCAAATTAGAACACGTTGTAGAAATGTATCAAAACATTCAAAAATCTCAATTATTTATAATGCCCGGAGCCACTCACTTTATGTTAAGAAGTGAACATGCCCTTTTTAATCAAATTGTTGAAAGGTTTTTAAATAATCCTTTTAAACGACCTACAACTAAAGCAATTATAGTTGGGCAATAAAACTTGTGCCAACCCCAAAAGCCTTGTTAGCACTAAAAAAATTTTGTCTATCCAAGGTCATGCAGGAAATGAAGCAATGGTTTTGAGAAGTAAAAATGGTTAATTTGGATTTGAAGACCTTGATCTAAGATTTGGCCTTAATACTCAATTGATTAAAGAGTAAATAAAATACTTGTCAATTTTTCGGTTGTATTGCCGAACTACCCCAAAGTATCTTTGTGGCATTAAAGAACAATGACAACCTTTTTTAAAGATGGAATTGACGAATAATATCATGTACAAAGCAATACTTGAAAAAGATACAAGTTTTGAAGGATTATTTTTTACCGCAGTTAAAACCACAGGCATTTTTTGCCGACCATCTTGTACAGCTCGAAAACCCAAATTGGAGAATGTTGAATTTTTGAAAACTTCTAAAGAGTGCATTCTTAAAGGATATAGAGCTTGCAAGGTTTGTAATCCTTTGAACACCATCAATCAAATGCCAATTGAATTTCAGGAAATTATTAATGAACTTTCGGCAAATCCAACTTTAAAATACAAAGATTATGACCTTAAACAAAAAGGGATTGAGCCAAGCCAAATAAGAAGATGGTTTTTGAAGAACCAC
>JAGXTF010000101.1 GCA_018333525.1 Bacteroidota bacterium
CATGTTTTTCTCTGTTTCATCGCGCATAGGCATGTGCCAGCCACGCAGAACTCTCCTACAGCGCACCTTGGCTATGGATAGTACAGGGAATTTGGATACTGTTGCAAATATTCTAACTTTACAGTTTATATTCCTAATGTAAAGTATTTGAAACGCACACTTACATATAAACAATATGAATTAAGTAATCACTTAGGCAACGTACTTACTACGATTTTAGACAGAAAAACAGCAGTGGTTGACACGAATAGCGCCGGTGATACCGTTATGTATTACATGGCAGATGTTTATACTGCGCAAACTTATTATGCATTTGGTAGCAGCATGCCGGGGCTTAGTTACACGCACGATTCTAGCGATGGGTATAGATTTGGGTTTAATAACCAGGAGAAAGTTGGAGAATTAGGTGATTATTTTGCATTTGAATACAGAATGCTCAATGCTATGCTAGGTAAATTCTTGAGTGTGGATCCTTTGGCACGAGATTATCCTGGAATTAGTTGTTATGCATTTTCAGAAAATGAGCCAATAAGTTGTGTTGATTTAGAAGGTTTAGAAGCCAGCAAAGCAACAATTGTTAAAGGAAATACATACACATTAAATGTAAATCCAAATAGTACATATATACTTCAAATGTGGAATGGCAGATTAGCTGAAATTACAAACGCGAAAAGTATGGAAATAGTTGGTGAAAGTGGTGTAAAATATAAAACTGATGGAGGTATTGAATATAATGCACTTCCAGGAACCGTACTATCATTTGTGGACAATCAGAATAATACGGTATCCTTTGGTATGAACAACAATAAATATGAGACTACCGATAATTTAAGAACTCAAACAGGAGAGACTTGGGGAAATCAAAGAGTCTATACAGAGCGATTCAATACTTCTTTAGATAGAATGGGATTAAGTGCAAATGCAAAATTAGCAAAAGCACGACGAGAAGTATGGTATTCGTTCTGTGATCAAGGCCAGAAATTCGTATTTAACACGGCAATAACACTAAGTACATTGGGTGCAGGCGGCGTTATTGGAGGGTCAAGATTTACAATTGGATTAACAAATTCTCTAAGTAATGCTAATGCTCAATTCATGACAAATTTGGCGAACTCTGGAGATTTTAAAGAAGCATTTGGACAAATTAACTTGAGTTCAGTTGCAGCTGCCGGAGTTTTTCAGACTCCTTCTTTTTTGAATTATAGTGCTGGAACAATAAGTGGCAGTGTTAATATAAATATTAATTCCTTAAGTTCTGGTGAACAATTATATAGAGACGTATCAAATACCAGGGAATTCTTAACAAACGTTGCAGGAAATGCGGTAGGAAACGGAATTTCGTATAATCTTGCGAGCATAAAGCCACACAAATTTGATTTTAATGTTGTTGAAAGGTCTTTAGATATGCCAAAATTAAATGCAGTACAAAATACATTCTCTGGTGTTGTCAGTAGCACTGTATCAGGCGTCATTAGATTAAATTCAGATACAAAGTAATAAAATTGAGTATTTTTAAATTATATAAAAAAACTATCTTAACTATTTTGGGGTTATTAATATTTTTTGGTATTCTATATTTGATTGTGATCATTGGAGATTGTAGGAGTGAAGATAAATTTAATATTGAAGCTAAACAGAATGGACTTTATTGTGCACGGGTAAATTACGCAAGAAAGGGAATCGGACTAGGTACTAATATCTTTTGCGAAATACACAGAAATGGGAGGATCGATTCGGTCCCTTTCATTACATCTTGTGATAATAAACAAAAGTTGAATTTAGATCATGACTATAAAATATTATTTGCATTTTATACTCCAAATTTGGAATACATAATGCCAATATTTACTAAAAAACAATATAGGAAACTTCAACTTTTATTTCCAGATAGTGCAGCTATAATGGATACTACTTATCTACAATAATGGTATTTTGTAGATTATGGAATTTTACAAATAACTCATTTCTAAGATAATTTGATAAAACTATACCATTTCCAAAATCATTGATTATTTACTCGGAATGGCATTCCTTCGAATCTATTGTAGCAATAATTAAGCAATTACTGCATAAAATATCACAAAAAAACACAATAAAATACGCTTTTACATGTTTTTCTCTGTTTCATCGCGCATAGGCATGTGCCAGCCACGCAGAACTCTCCTACAGCGCACCTTGGCCATGGATAGCACAGGGAATTTGGATACTGTTGCAAATGATTCTAATTTTACAGTTTATATTCCGAATGTAAAGTATTTGAAACGCACGCTTACATATAAACAATATGAATTGAGTAATCACTTAGGCAACGTACTTACTACGGTTTTAGACAGAAAAACTGCGGTGGTAGACACGAACAGCACCGGAGATACCGTTATGTATTATATGGCAGATGTATATACCGCACAAACCTATTATGCATTTGGTAGCAGCATGCCCGGGCTTAGTTACAAGCACGATTCTGCTGATGGTTATAGGTTTGGGTTTAATCGAAGCGAAAATGTAATTGAATTGAATAATACAAATTCCTATGAATTTAGATTTTATAATCCCGCTTTACTAAGATTTTATGCTGTTGACCTTTATAATAAGAAATATCCTCAGAATAGTCCATATATAATAAATGAAAATAATCCTCTTCTATTTGTAGAGATTGATGGAAGAGATAACATTATTTATTTAATAATTCTACCTTCAGCCTTAAAGCAAAACGGTGGAGATTGGACCGTCACTGAGTTAAATGCTCTTGTAAGTTTATCAAATAAAACGTTTAAGGGCTTAGGGTTAAATACAAAAGTTGGTGTATATAATACGCTAATTAATGAAAGTACATTCAGGACATCCAGAATGGATCCAACTGATGGTGTTGTGGTATTTGGCTCAAGAGATGAAGTAATAAAATTTATGCGTTCAAATGTCAACGCTGCATTCTCTAAACAGCTAGAAGGTGGATGGGAAGGAGGAGCAGACAATCCTGAAGAGTCAGAAAACTACACTAAATATAATCCCAACTTTGGAATAGCAATAGATGCAAATGCATTAAATGATGTTGCTGAGATTCATTTCGGCGGGGAAATAAAAGGATCAAATAAAATTACTGCTGGAGCTTTAATAATCGCACATGGTGCTGGTCATAACTCTGGATTAGGGCATCCAGGTGAATTAACTGGAGACCCATCAACAGTAAATTCTTCTAAACTCATGTTAGATGGTCAAAAGGTTAGTGACTACTTGCAGGAATATCCGGAGTTATATCCGTCCCTATTGTCATTTGCAGATAATGCCAATGGAAGGAATAATGATTATATTGAGAGTATGAAACTTAGGTTTGGAGATGCAACTGCAAGTAGAAATTATGAAAAAACTACAGGGGATCAAATAATTTGTGGCCCTTATTCTACAAATTTGGTACCTTGGATCAGTTCTCCAGCGGATTATTTGGAAAATAAAAGTTGTAATTGGCAAAATTGGTTCAATGAAAGAAATAAAAACAAATGAAAAAAACCAGTTCTATCTTTGTTTTAATATTTTGCTTTATATCTTGTATCTATAAAGTTAGCGAAAAGGAGATATTGCATCCGGCAACTAATTCTAGTAAATTAATAATTCAACATGATAGCATCAAGTATAGGTACAATATAATTAATTCAGACACTATACGTGGATATTTTATTCTTAATAAGAGTTTTTCACGTAAATTAAAGCGTAATTGTGATTCTATCAATAAAAAAGATATTATTGATCTATTTAGGTCTAATTATTATTTAACACAGAGCCAAATGAGTATTGGTATGGAAAAATATATTGAATTACAAAGTTTTAGAATTGTCTATGTTGATTCAAATATAACCTTAGGGTTCTTTGTAGATCAAAATTGCAAATTCTATGGCGAATTTCACTTGCAAGAAAAGACATTTATAACCCCTATTGTTTCTTATATTGATTCAAATTGGGATAGGCTAAGATATCGGTTTAGTGAAATCGATTTCTTTGGTGATTATGAATTCAATCACCAAACAACACTTGAAACCCCATGATTGATAAATTTAAGGCAGAAGGTGGAATTATTCAGAAGAATCCATTAGGAGCCACTCAAGAAATCAATATTACATTTGAAAATGGGGTAATAAAATTAGATTTTCGGATTGAGACCCACCCTTTGCCAGTTAAATACGGTGGCGACGGAATCACTCCTCAAAGACACATGAATGTTGATTTATATCCAAATAAGAAAACTCTCCCCAACGGCGGACATAAAATTTTAGAATAAACTATAAGAAGTGGAAGATAATCTTTTAATAGACATTTTGAATGTAATTCCCGCAAAAATGGAATGTTATATTCAAGCACCAAGTCTTAACAATAAAATTATTCTTGATATGTTTAAAAAAACAGAGTATGATTATTATCAATTATTAATTATTGATGAAACAAATAAGAATACAATAGTAAATCAGGAAAGAGAAACTTCTTTTGGTATTTATGTACAACGAATTGAAATAAAGAAGAATGGAGCTTTATTGTTTGATGGTTTTGATGGGGTAGAATTTGGAATTGTATCTAAGAACCTCGTTATTCCTGAATGGTTTAAAGAAAAATATGTCCCTGAAACATGCATGATATCTCCTAATTGGTAAGGTGCAGCATCTTATGCAATTCAGGTATTTTGGCATCTAATGCCAGGAATATTTACATTTGAATTAGCCCCAATAAATGATAAAATGCTCAAATAAATCTAACTTTTGTAAAATAGATTGTATCAAAAAAGCGTGTGGCAGCTACTCCCAAGTTCATATTCAATTAGTATTTGCGGTTCAAGGGAGACAAAATTCAATTCACTCTAAATGGGAAAAAGACTTGCACAAGTATATTACCGGCATTATTCAAAAAAAAGGGCATAAATCCATAGCAATAAATGGCATGTCAGATCATATACATATATTTTTTGGATATAAATTAACCGATACTATTCCAGATTTGGTAAGGGAAATAAAAAAAGCTTCAACTGTCTGGATAAAAGAAAACAGATTGGTTATTGGAGATTTTCACTGGCAAGAGGGTTATGGTGCATTTTCTTATAGCAATTGGGACGTTCAAAAAATCACGAACTATATATTAAATCAAAAAGAGCACCATAAAAATATTGGTTTCAGAGAAGAATATTTAAACCTTCTTTCTGAATTTAATATCGATTTTGATAGCAGATTTTTGTTTGATTTTCATGAGTAATTGTTTGTACGACCCCTACAGGGTCGGTTTGTTTATTAACCGGCTCTGCGAGCATTGTACGACCCCTACTGGGTCGACTACTTACTAACCGGCTCTGCGAGCATTGTACGACCCCTACTGGGTCGACTACTTACTAACCGGCTCTGCGAGCATTGTACGACTCCTACTGGGTCGGCTACTTACTAACCGGCTCTGCGAGCGCTGTACGACCCGT
The DNA here is from genome assembly GCA_018333525.1 of Bacteroidota bacterium. Taxonomy (GTDB): domain Bacteria; phylum Bacteroidota; class Bacteroidia; order NS11-12g; family UBA955; genus JAGXTF01. The sequence continues at coordinate 5,444 of JAGXTF010000101.1, forward strand.
GCAGTGTTGGCCACTTACTAACCGGCTCTGCGCATATATGACCCCCTAGGTCGGCCACTTCATAAGCCGCTCTGTGAGCATTGTACGACCACGATAGGGTCGGCTACTTACTCACCAGCTCTGCGAGCAATGTACGACCACTACTGGATCGGCCACTTATTAACCAGTTCTTTGAGCATTGAACGACTCCTTCAGGGTCGGGCTACTTATTAACTGGCTCTGCGAACATTGTACGACCCCTACAGTGCGGGCTACTTACTAACCGGCTCTGTGAGCATTGTACAGCCGCTACTGGGTCGAGGGAATTAAGAGTGTTTTACTTTTAGCGTTTCACAACCCATACGGGGTCGAACACCCATATCACCTCACCGAATTAAACCAACTAAAAACAAAGATCTATCGCCAATTAGCGATGCTGATTTAAGTCAAATTCACATACAACCACGTAGGTAGGTTGTTTTGTGTTTTATACAGTACAGTAAGGGGTTTTCAGCAATTATTAAATTTGTGGGTGATGGAGGAAATAATAGACAGTTTGGGGTTCAGAATTGTTTGGTTACCCAACGAAAATGAAAGCGATTTTTATTGCCGATTCAAAAAAGAAAATTCAAAAGCGATGGTCTTTTTTCCCGAATTATTTTAACAATGCCACCAAGTCCATAGTTCTTAAAAATGGGCCATAAACATTATTGGTTAGCACAACAATGCATTTATCTTCATCCAGACAACGCCAATAGTATGTGCGAAACCCTTTCCACCATCCATTGTGAAATACCCATTTTCTTCCATCGATATATTTCATTCTCCAACCCATACAATAATATTGACCCTCTGCTGTAATTGTCTGCGGACTAAACATCAATTCTTTGGTTGCATCGTGTAACAGGTAAGACGTACGCAAATAGCGATCGAGAAAAAACATTTCAACTCCGTTGGAATAAACACCTTTATCTCCGGTAGTGCCATTCTGCGGAATATCTCCATAGATACGCCCTTTTTCATAGCCTTGTACCGGATAATTGAATAATGGAATGCTATCGTAATTGCAAATATGGGAATATTTCATTCCGGCGGGTCTAAAAATATTCACTTCTGCAAATTCCCTGAAATTCAAACCTGAAATGCGCTCCACAATTAATGCGAGAAGTGCAAAATTTGTATTGGAATAATCATAATAATATCCCGGAATTCCAAAATTTCTTTCCTGTTGCTGATTTAATTGTTCCACCACATCTTCATTGGTCATGTGCTTGTCTGCCCAAGGCCAGAGATACGAATTGTAATAAAAATAATCCGGTAATCCGCTTTTATGTGTAATTAAATTTCTAATGGTTAAATTGGTTCTGCTTATTTCAGGAATATACCAATGCACGCTATCATCCGGCCCCAATAATCCATCCTGAATTAATAATAAAATACTAATTCCGGTGATGGTTTTGGAAACGGATGCCAACTGAAACATATCATCATTGATGAGTGTATCTCGCTTGGGAAATGTGGCATATCCCAATGCTCCCTGAATCAGGCTGTCATTTTTAAATAATAGAAAAGTTCCATTAAAAATTCCGCTGTGATAATTAGCCTGAAAATAATTCCAGATTTTTAATTCGGTACTGTCGCTAAACCTCAGATATCGATCCAGATTATAATTTTTATTGGGGGGCCAAGCCGAGACACCTCTGCTGAAACACAAAAGAAAAACAAGGAATCCCAGATATTTTAAACGGCCCAACACTGCAAAATAAACCAATTGCAAAAAACAGACCGAATCAGTTAACGAACACTCGTGGATAAATCAGGGAACGCCGATGTACTTATGGGTTTGAATGGAAATATTCCATTTGGGATTTTGTTTAACATAATCCACAATCAAAGGCATAATCTGATCGCGCTTGTCCCACTCCGGCTGCAACAGAAGTCGACATCCCGAGCTTGCCTTTTCAGCGTAAGATTCCGCCCATTGAAAATCGCTTTTATTAAATACAATGAATTTCAATTCATCCGCTTTGGGAATTTCGGTTTCCAAAGGAAATTTAAATTTCTTGGGTGAAATGGTTATCCAATCAAATTCGCCAAATATTTCATACGCGGCCGATGTCTCAATATGCACGCGCAGCCCTTGTTGGTGCAGGGCTTTGCAGAGTTCTGTCAAATCATACATCGCTGGTTCACCTCCGGTTATTACTGCTATTGGTGCACCGGAATTTGCCGCATTTCCGGCAAGTGAATCAACAGTTTCTTTGGGAAAATCATCCGCATTCCAGCTCTCTTTGACATCACACCATACACATCCGACATCACAACCGGCCAATCGAATAAAATATGCCGCATGTCCCGCAAAAAATCCTTCACCCTGAATGGTGTAGAATTGCTCCATTACGGGAAGCAAGATGTTTGATTTTATATCAGGCTGTTTGTGCATGAATCTGGGCCTTTCTCGCCAACATGGTGTTGGCCAAAAGTCCTGCAATGGTCATTGGTCCAACGCCTCCGGGTACCGGTGTAATGGCGCCAGCTACCGGTTCCACAGATGCAAAATCCACATCACCGGAAAGCCGCCAGCCTGCTTTTTTTGAATCATCATCTACTCTCGTAGTTCCTACATCAATTACTACTGCTCCCGGTTTTACCATATCTCCGGTAATAAATCCCGGACGTCCGATTGCAGCAACAATAATATCTGCAGATCTGGTCCACGAAGCCAGGTCTTTGGTTTTACTATGCGTAACGGTAACTGTGGCATTTCCTGTTTCGCCGGGACCGCTGAGCATAATGCTCATAGGCCTGCCAACAATATTGCTGCGGCCAACAACTACCACATGTTTCCCTTCTGTAGTTATTCCGTAGTGCTTCAGAATCAGTGTAATTCCATAAGGTGTAGCCGGCTTAACACCATCGGCACCTTTTGCAAGCCTGCCCATATTTACATCGTGAAACCCATCCACATCCTTATGCGGTGCAATTGCCAAAGTCACTCTGTTTTCATCAATATGTTTTGGCAACGGCAATTGAACAATCAAACCGTCAATTTGGTCGTTTCGATTTATCTCATCAATTTTATTTAATAATTCCTGCTCCGTAACTGTATTTTCATAACGAATTACAGAACCTAAAAATCCAATTTCATGGCAAGCTTTTTCTTTGGCGCTCACATAGGTCATGCTTCCACCATCGTTGCCAACCAAAATAGCAACCAGATGTGGAGGACGAAGGCCCTGATCAACCATTGCAGAAACTTCTCTTTTTAATTGTTCTTTAATTGCAGCCGATACTTCGCGGCCATCCAGAATTTGTGCCATATAAGCTGCAAAAATACGGAATAATTACAGTGCTAAAATCTGCGAAACAGACGCACCACCATTTCGCTTGTGAGGAATTTTTAAAATGTCTGCTTCAAACTTCTACCGTTGTGCCAAATCTCACTGCCATGGCCCTTCCCCATTCTCCAATTTTTTCCAGCATAGGCACCATATTTTTACCCATTTCGGTAAGTGAATATTCTACACGTGGAGGAACTTCTGCAAAAACTTTGCGCTCGACTATACCATCTTTTTCCAATTGCCGTAATTGCATGGAGAGCATTTTCTCTGTAATTCCCGGAATTTTCTTTCGCAATTCGCCAAAACGCTGCGCATCTTTTCGCAGGTACCACAGAATTACTGCTTTCCATTTACCTCCGATAAATCCCATGGCAACATCCACGGCACAATGAAATTCCTTTCCATCGATTACGACCCTGAGTTCTTTTCCTTTAAATAACATTTTTATTTTCTCCCAATGTTCCTGTTTACCACATTCCGGTACTTTAATAGTGCTACCTGTAAATTTGGTAAGTACTTGACAAAACTACAGCAAATGGTAGATTTGTATGTACAAAATTTTAGGGATGAAACAAATAATCGCCTGGTTGCCACAAATAGTGCTGATAGCAGGAATCTGGACCGCAGTGAACGGGCTTCTGCATACTATTGCGGTATTGGCCGGCGAACATGGCAAGCAATACGATCGCGATCTTTTGCGATTGCTTACAGATGGCTTGCTGCTTGTGCTCATCGGCACAGTTTTGATACTCTGTTTTACCGGTATTCGCGGGAATGATGGTAAGACCATTTACATCGCTCTCGCTGCTGTTTCTGCTGCTTTGATTTATTGTGCCATGATATGGCCTTTCCTCAAATCTGTAGGTACCATGCTGGTACATTTGATCACTCTGATAGTTATTATACTCTGGATATTAAAAAAATAAGAACATGAAAATTGCGGTATTGGGCACCGGAATGGTTGGAAGAACTATTGGTGGCAGATTGGTGGGTTTAGGCTATCAGGTTATGATGGGCTCCAGAACTGCAGATAACGAAAAAGCGACCGCATGGAAGGCAGAACATGGTGCAATGGCTTCGCATGGCACATTCTCCAATGCTGCAGCATTTGGTGAAATTATCTTCAATTGCACAAAAGGAATGCACACTTTGGAGATTTTAGAACTTGCCGGGAGGCAAAATCTAAGTGGTAAAATTTTGGTAGATGTTACCAATCCATTGGATTTTACGAAAGGATTTCCCCCAACTTTAACTGTTTGTAATGACAACAGCCTGGGTGAACAGATTCAAACTGCCTTTCCCGAAATCAGAGTGGTAAAAACCCTCAATACCATGACCTGCAGTCTGATGGTGGATCCAAATCTGATACATAAAGGCGAACATCATGTATTCATGTGTGGGAATGACGATTCTGCAAAAAAAGACGTTTCCAAAATACTGATGGAGTTTGGCTGGAAAACCGATAATATTTTAGACTTGGGAGATATTACAAATTCCAGAGGAACCGAAATGTTTCTCCCACTTTGGGTGAGATTAATGCCGGTAGTTGGATCTACAGTGTTTCAGATTCAATTGGTCAAATAAACAGGCACCACACAATTGTGCGGGATTCATGAAAATAAATTCGTTTAAAAGAATATATCTTCTATGTAGCGCAGGTTGATCAAAACGCCACCTTTGAGTTCTATGTAATTTTCATACAAACCCCAAATAGTGGTGTTCACCTTTTTTAACCCTTCTACATCCACAAAAAATATCGTGCACTTCACTTTGTGCAAATTGCCCAATGCCATGGCTCTTCGGCATTTTTCAATTAACTCTTTTTTCTTGTCTGCAGGCTTCTCCGAAACCTGGGATGGATAGGTAAGTCCGAGAATTTGTTCTTTCTCGATAAGTAATGCTTGTTCTTTCATGAATTTAACCACCTGATTTTTCCTGACCTGCCAGCCATTTCCGTAAAGCTTACGGATGGAAAAATATTAAGGTAGTCTCTCCTCCTAATACGAATGTAAGAAATGATTTTGAAAAATCCAAATCCGGCAAGGATTATGGAGATTTAAAGCAATTCAATTAATGTGCAGCCATCACCGCCCTGCTGTTCGGTTTCACTGCGCCAGGATTTTACGTGGTTTTGTGTTTTGAAATATTCCCGAAGGGTTTTTCTCAGAATTCCATCGCCCCTTCCATGTATAATTTTTAAGGAATTTTGCCCCAAAGCGTATGCTTCATCCAACCAACTCTGCACCTTCTTTAACGCTTCATCTGCATGTATGCCGCGCAGATCCAGTTCCGTTTTAAAGTGCGCTTGTCTTCCAACCCAATCAAAACCTGAAACTGATTTTCGTTTTTTTACATTAGTTTCTATTAAAACCGGTTCAATTTCAGAAATAGGAACCCACATTTTTAACAATCCAAATACCGCGAGTAATTTGTCTTTTTTTACTTCCAAAACCTCTCCTTTGGTTGCATTTAATAAATTCCGTACCCACATACCAGGCTTATATTCCGGCACTTTTTCAGCTTTTTGCAGAAGTGCGTTTTCTTCAGGTTCGGAATTTATTTTTGTTTCACTTTTCAGCGGTTTTTCATTTACTTTTTTTAGTTCAAAAGCTTTAAGGTTTTCACGGGATTTTTTTGTTTTTTCGGGGTTTGCACCATGTTCCCGAATGGTTCGAATCGTAAGTTCGATCTCTTTATTGGCATTGCGCAGCAACTCCGAAGCTTTATTTCTGGCGGCATCCAGAATTTCTTTTTTTCGCGAATTTATTTTCTCTTTTAATTGCCCATATTCCATTAAAAGCAAATCCAACTGCGCCTGTTTTGTTTTATTTTCTTCGAGAATATCGTTGAGTTCCAATTGACGGGAACTCAGGTCCATCAACAGTTCCTCTGTTCTGCCGGATTCTTCTCCACTCAATTCCTTTACCCGTTCTATTACTCCATTTTCAAATCCTGTTTTTCGCATTAATTCCAATGCAAAACTGCTTCCCGGTTTTCCGGTAATCAATTGGTATAATGGTTTTAATTCACGCGTATCATAGGCCATACTGGCATTCACCACCCCTGGCATATTGGTTGCCCATTCCTTTAATCTGGAATAATGAGTGGTTACAATTCCAAAAGCACCGGATTTCAATAAATCTTCCAAAACTGCCTGGGCTATGGGTCCTCCAAATCTTGGGTCAGTGCCATCTCCCAATTCATCCATAGTAAAAAAAGAATTTTTACCTGCAATTGCCGTAATTTTTTTCAAATGCTGTAAATGCGCACTGAAAGTAGACAGGCCATCCTCAATACTTTGCCCGTCACCGCAATCAATACTGAGATTGCGGAACAATCCAATTTGCGATTCTGGCGCTGCCGTAATAAAAAGGCCGCACTGACCCATGTATTGCAACAAAATAGCAGTTTTTAAACTAATACTTTTCCCACCGGCATTTGGTCCGCTGATTACCATGATTCTTTTATCTGAATTCAATTCCAGATTCATGGCAACAGTGTTGTTGCCTGTAGTTTTATTTTTCAACCAAAGCAGCGGATTATATGCGTTTTTTAAATGCAATCCGGGTTGGTTTAAAACCACAGGTCTCTGCGCACCTACTCTGTTTGCAAAAGTAGTTTTTGCCCTGATAAAATCCAGTTTGGCCAAAACGCGCATGGCATCAGAAATATTGGATTTATGGGGACGCAATTTTGCGGTGGCCAAACGCAATATTTTCTCTCGCTCCCTTCTTCTTTCTGCGTACAATTCAGTCAGCCTGTTATTCAATTCCAGACTCTCCAAAGGCTCTATATAAATAACTTTTCCGGTGGCAGAAACATCTTTTACAAATCCATTTACTTTTCTCTTAAATTCTGCCATTACCGGAATTACCAGGCGTTCCTCCCGCACTGTGATATCCGTTTCCGCTGTATAACCGGCCTCCTTCCAAATGCGAAAAAGATTGCGTACTACCTGCCGCGTATCTTTTTCCATTTTATCTATTTCAGAATTTAATTTTCCAAAATGTGCGGATGCAAATGGAAGTAATTTTCCTTTTAAATCAATCACAGATTGAATGTGATTTTTAACAGATGTAATATCTGTAATTCCCGAGATCAAAAGGTACAAAACCGGAAATTGTTCCCTATTCTTCTGTATGGCTGGAAATATGGTGCTATAAGTATTCAGAACTTCCCAAATTACCAGCAATTCACTTTCATCAAAGTAAAAATTTTCTATGTCCAGAGAGGGAAGCCAATTGCTGATATCTTTGGATGCGCCTGTTAAAGCAATATTGGGATGCAATTCCTGAAATACATTCCACTCATCGGTTTCGGTAAAAGTATTTTGAATTTTTTCTTCTGTTTCCAGCAGGTATATTTCAGATGTGAGCTGTGCAGAAGATTCATATCTGCAAAGCGCCGTAATCATTTCCCGGATTTGCGCAAATCCAATAATATCTTCAAAATTTTCCGGGTAGGTCAATGTTTGGAATTCTTGAGTTTGGCTTCCAATTGCTGCAAATTGGTAATAGATTCTTCCATGATTTTAGAAAATTCCTCAGGATGTTTTTCCAAATAATTCATGGTTATTCTGAAATCGGAAGTATCTACACCATGCTTTTTGCACACACCTGCATAATCCCGCTTCCATACATAAGCTGGAACATTGGCAAAGTTATATTGGATCTGATTTCCACCTTCCAAAATCATAAAATCCGTCATCAACGCAACCATCGTTTTATGCCCCACGCGGGGTTTATTTCCGCATGATGCAATAACAAATACCAAAAGGAGTAAGCTAAATTTGTAGCGCAATACTGCAAAATTAACCATAATGGATTCAATTGAACGCAACCGCCAGAGGATAATGCAAAAACTGGGCCCGACACAATTGGTGGTGGTGAGCAAATATCGAAGTTTAAACGAGATACAACAGACGTATGACGCTGGTCAGAGGGTGTTCGCGGAAAATCGGGTACAAGCCCTGATGGAGCGATATTCCTTATTGCCTCCGGATATTCAATGGCATTTAATTGGCCATTTACAAACCAACAAGGTCAAATATATTGCTCCATTTATTGCCATGATTCACTCTGTGGACAGCTTGAAATTGCTGCAGGAGATTGACAGACAAGCGGAGAAAAACAATAGAATCATTCCCTGTCTATTACAGATTTATGTGGCAACTGAGGATACCAAATTCGGTTTGGACGAGAATGAACTCCACTTATTATTACAAAATGGGGATTGGAAAAATCTCAGTCATGTGAGAATTTGCGGTATTATGGCCATGGCCAGTCTTACAGAAGATAAAGTTCAGATTCATCAGGAATTTGAAAATGCCCATCGCATATTTTTAAACTCCAAATCCAGGTATTTTCAGAATGATGAGAACTTTAGGGAACTATCGATTGGAATGAGCAGCGATTACGAAATAGCGCTGGAACATGGAAGTACAATGGTTCGAATTGGCAGTAAGATATTTGAATCGGACTGATTATTTTTTAAAATAATCTTTGGTGCTCATTTCACTCGGCTTATCGATATTCAATTCGGTAACCTCCATATTCATATTTACATTCTGTTTTTTGTCTGTCATCTGCATTGCCAGCAGCATGCCTTCGAAACCCTTAGCAGTTACCAGGCCATTGTCATTATTCCAAACCTGATTGAATGCTTTCCACCAATCTCCCCCGTCTTTGGTAATCCAAAATATTTGTGTTTTGTTTTTATCCTGATACTTAAATTCCTCACAATTGTATCCAAGAATTTTTTTGGTATTTCCTGTCTTTTTGTACTTGGTAAAATCAAAGGATGAATCACCTTTCATTTCTTTCACTTTGGCTTTTACCATGGGAGAATTCATATCCATACACATGCCATGCTTTTCACCGGAAATTTCCATAAGCATGTAAGTAATACTGTCTTTTAAATCCAGAACCATGTTCATCCCGCCTTCACCCATACCAGCCATACCCTGCATGGACATTCCCATATATTTTTCCGTTTTGCTGATAAAGGATTTTGCGGTGATATGGGTGGTGTCGTGATTCGAACTATATGTGCTCATTTTCATGGTAAGCGAGCCATCAAATTTGTAAACTTCTTTCGGGTTACAATCTGCACTCATACCAGGTATTGCCTGAGCGAAAAGGGAAGTAACCTGGAAGGTAGTTGCGGCTAATAAGATTGAAAAGGGTTTTAGGTAGTTCATCAGAATTCAAATATAATTCTGAAAGGAATTGAATTAAAGTGGATTCAAAAAAAAATCACGACCAGAGCCGTGATTTTGTTATTCGTTTTAAAATGAGTTTAATAATTATTGAGCATCATTGGCATGATTAACATGGTAATGTCCTCATCTTTTTCATTTTCAACAGGAACAAGCAAACCAGCGCGGTTCGGAGCTGAAAGTCTCACCTGAACCTGATCTCCATCAATGGTAGCTAGCATGTCCTTAAGAAAACGGGCATTGAACCCGATTTCCATGTCTTCGCCTTCAAATTCGCAGTTCATACGTTCCTGCGCCTCATTTGCCATTTCTATATCCTCTGCACTAATCTGCAACTCGCTTCCGGTAATTTTCAAACGCACCTGATGGGTGGTTTTGCTGGCGAAGATGCTGATACGGTTAATGGAACTCAGAAAATCACCGCGAGAAACGGTAAGTACATTGGGGTTTTCCAATGGTATTACTGCTTTGTAATCGGGATATTTCTCGTCCAACAACCTGCATATCAATTGGGTGTTGCCAAAAGTAAAAAATACATTGGTTTTATTGTAGTCTACAGAAACCGGGGTATCGTCATTCGGCAGCGCGGTTTTCAGCAAGTTCAAAGGCTTTTTCGGAATGATGAAACTGTGCTCCACACCTGGTTTCAGATCTTTGCGCGTAAAACGTACCAATTTGTTTGCATCTGTAGCAACAAAATTCACAGAATCGTTCATCAACTCTACATACAAACCTGTGAGATTGAGGCGTAATTCATCATTTCCGGCAGCAAAAAGCGTTTTGGAAATTGCCCGAAGCAGCACATTGGCAGGTACGGCAAAGCTGCCATCTCCACTTTTCTCAGGCAGATTTGGAAAATCCACTCCATCCAGGCCGGCCATTTTGTAATGACCTTTATTGCTTACTACTTCAATGCCAAAGTTATTATTGTCTACATTGAAAGTTACAGGTTGATCCGGCAAAGCCCTTAAAGTTTCTATTGCCATTTTGGAAGGAACAGCCACTCTGAGATCCTCTTTGGATTCCACCGCCATATTGGTGGTCATGCTGGTTTCCAGATCGGTACTATAGATGGTGAGCTGGCCGCCGCGTATGTCAAACAGAAAATTTTCCAGTATGGGGATGAGAGGCTTGGACATAATAGCCCCGTTTACCGTGAGCAAATGTTGTAGCAGTTCGTTCGATGGTGCTATAAACTTCATATTCGTTAGTGTTCCTTAGTTATCAGTAATTTTCGCAAACCTATTCAGGCATTGAGAATAGAAATACACAACTTTTAGCCTTTTATAAACAATAGGACTTCCTATATGGTTAAAGTCGCATTGGAAAAGGGTTTATTTGGTTTCGGCTGAATCCCGCACAATGATAAAAAGGTCCTCGTTGTCGCGTTTCATGTGGTATTTTTCCCGGGCAAATTTTTCCAGATTGCGTTCATTGCCCGATAATTCACTGCGTTGGCGGTTCAGTCGATCCAATTCTTTCAGGTGAAAAGCTTTCATATCCTGTAGGTCGGAAATCTCATTCGCTATCGAAATGCGATAGAACAAATTGTTGTTGTCGAAAAACAACATCCAAAGCAGGAATGCACCGAATAAAAAGTAATAACGCCAGCGAATCAGCTTTTGAATCATCGCTTCAAATTAAAACAAAAAGCAAGAAGGAGGTTACACATATTCTATTGGTGTAGCGTTTTTTGGTCTATTTTTGGAACCCAAATTGTTGCGCTTTTGCATTTGAAATTCAAATACATATTCCCCGTTGTTTTTTTTATAGCTGCATGCACCTCAACCACAGGTGAACCGGACTTTCCTTTGGATGCACATGTGGTTAAACCGAGGTACAGCAAATTGTTTGAATTGGCCTTTACTCAAACGGATACTTTTATTAAACTACGCGATCCGGCTGATTCCACCCGGATTCTTGGTGCTTTTTTTTGGGGTACGGGAAAAGAAAAGAAACAGGGATTTGTCCGTTTGAAAAACAGGAATAAAGTAGTAGCACTTTCAGCAGTATTTGTGGGGATGATGGAAGCATTAAAATCAGAAAACCGAATTATTGCGGTGGATAATTCGGGTTATATTACTTCAAAAAGAACAAATACAAGAATTGCAGAAGGAAAGGTAATTTCTGTTGCGGCTTCCGGGAATTTGCAGTCCGAAAAAATATTCAAACTTCAACCTGATCTTATATTGGGATATTTTATTGATGCAAAGGGAAAATCAGAATTGGATCAATTAAATTCAAAAGGAATACCGGTATTGTACATTCAGAATTTCCTGGAAAATCATCCACTTGGGAGAGCAGAATGGATTTGCCTTTTTGGAGCATTATGCGGCCATTGGGAAATGGCACAGGCGCAATTCCGGGAAATAGAAGAACATTACCTATCCACGGCCATTCGGGCTTCTGAAGTAAAATGGAAACCTTCCGTACTCTGTAATGCCCCATTTTCCGGTATTTGGGATGTTCCTTCCGGAGAAAGTTTTATGGCGAAACTGATAGAGGATGCAGGGGGTGCATATGTCTTTACCCAATATCGCGGTGCCGGCAGAATTCCGATGGATATTGAAAAAGTCTATAAAACCGGATCCAATGCGATCTTTTGGTTGAATCCGGGTCCATGCAGAGATACCACTTGCTTGGAACAAATAGATTCCCGTTTGAAAAATTTCAAGGCATTTAATACCGGAAATATTTACAACAGCACACGCATGCAAAACAAAAACGGAGCTAATGCCTGGTGGGAATATGGAGTATTGCGACCGGATCTTGCGCTTCTGGATATTTTCACCATTTTGCATCCGGAAGTAGCCAATGAACATGAACTTGTTTTTTTTGAAAAACTAAATTGAATTCCAATAATTTTTATAAAGCCTTTTTACCCTGGTTGGTGCTTTTGTTTTTATTGGTAACCGATTTATTTTTCAGCAGAGAATCCGGTTGGTATTTTCCAAATTTCTTTAATACTCAATCCATCCCTGAGTGGTTTGGTGAATTTCGCTTTCCACGTGTTCTGTCTGCTGTTTTCGCAGGAATGGCGTTATCCATTTCAGGCCTGGTATTGCAAACTTTGTTTCGCAATCCGCTGGCAGGGCCATATTTAACCGGAATTACGCCGGGGGCTTCTTTTGCAATTGCGTTATTGTTATTGGGAGTTCCTGCAGGAATTCAACATCCGGTTTTACAGAATTTAGGAATTACAGGTGCTGGAATGGCCGGTGGTATATTGGTATTATTGCTACAACTTTATATCCATAAAAAACGGGGTGGTATTTTTACTTTATTGCTTACCGGTGTTATGTTTGGTTATTTATTAAGTGCAGGTTCTGAAATCCTTCAGACCCTTGCCAGTGCTGGACAGGTAAAGAGTTTTGTGATGTGGGGAATGGGTAATTTTGACAGGGTTAAAATGGAACAATTGAATTGGTTTTTACCATTAATTTTATTTGGAATTGCGTGGATTTATCTATTGCGATTTCAATTGGATGCCTGGATTCCCGGAGATATGTATGCGCAAAATGCGGGTATTTCCGTTCCTAAATTGCGATTTAAAATCATATTAATAGCTGGAATTCTGGCAGGCAGTACCACTGCATTATGCGGTCCTATTGGCTTTGTAGGCCTTGCCGCTCCTCATTTGGCCCGTATACTTGGCAACACCGGAACTCACCACAAATTGATGCTACCCACCATGCTCTGGGGTGCTATATTGTGTTTGGCAGCAGATATACTGGCACACCATTTATTCAAAGATATTACGTTGAATGTGAATGCCATTTGCGCCATTATTGGTGCACCTGTTGTACTTTATGTATTGCTGAGAAATAAATTCGGAAACCAATAAGTTAATTATTTATTCCAGATTTTCTTGTTTGATAATATGTTCTATCTGGTAATCCAATACAGGATCATATTCCGCCTTCATATCGTGCCCATATACCGAACCAAACGCCTGCCAAAATAGCGTCTCCGCTCCTCCTCTGTAATTTTTCATAATTTCCCAGGTGGTTTTTCCGGTTTCGCGATGAATGAGTTTCATGAGAACTTTTCCCTCTTCAATGGAAAGATTTTTTAATTGTTCCATATACAAGTTTTTCATGCTCTCCTCACATTGTTTGATGTATTTTTTCTTTTCCTTTTTTGTCTTTTTTAATGCAAGATTATCTTCCATAGCCTGCATTTTAGAAGCAGCGAGTTTGGCATAAGGAAGCACTTTGATTACCCTTCTTTTCAATTTGCGATATTCTTCTCTTTTTGCTTCATCCATGCTGGCGCTGATGAGCACAGGATCGATATTGATGACGTTAATGGTATCTCCATCAATTACCATTACCTGGTGCTTGGGTAAAGTATCCTTGGCCTGTCCGAAAAGACTGCAAATGGGGGAAACTAAAAAGAAGATCCAGGTAAAATGCTTCATGCTTTTGAATATAAAAACAAAACGCATGCCATGTGAGAATATTGTATCAACCAGCAGGTTTTACCAACCGGTTTCCCAGTTTTTTCCCGCCTATGGTGAGCCACAAAACACCCAAAGCCAACAACAGCAGGGAAATCATCTGTGCTTGAGAAAACACAAGGCCTCCCAACCTGTATAAACTAGTTCCATGCTCGCGTATAGCCTCAATTGTAAATCTTTCGAGTCCTGCAAATACCATATACCAGGCAAACATATTTCCAGGAGTAGAAACTCTTTTCCTCAAAACTCGCCATAAAATGTAAAACAGAATCAGACCCATCAATGCTTCGTACAATGGTGTTGGATACACCGGAACTATCAATTCGTAACTGAAATCACCTGTATATCCGGGTATTTGTTTCATACCATCCGGGGCTGAATTTCCCATGCCCAAAACATTGTGCGGATAGGTATATGACCAGGCCCAGTCCGGAAGCCAGGAAAATGGCTTTGCATGCGTATTTGCCAGCCCCCAATCGCCGTCTCCGGAAAAATGGCATCCGAACCTGCCAATTCCATAAGCAACCATCATACTCGGTCCACCGGAATCGAGAATATACAACAGATTTAATTTTTTACGCCGGCAATAGATCAAAACTCCTGCAGCGCCGCAAATGAGTCCCCCATAAAATGTCCATCCGCCACTGGAAAAAAATTCTCCAACAAAATTGGATAAAGTTAAACCGGATGGATCTTCTAACAGATGAAATAATTTGGCACCAAAAAATCCGGAAATCAGCGCTATGGTTGTAATATTGCCCATATGAAATCCGGAATCGGTATTTTTATGGATCACCTTGGGTTCTGGAAGGCGCTGTTTTTTATCGGTCCGATATCTCCATAGCAAAACGGCAACAGCAAAGAGGATTCCCCATAACCAACTGCCTTCACCGGTCACAATATGCTCTTGCGGTGAAAATCCTTCGCCCGCATTGGTTATCAGATAAATGATTTTATACCCAAATAAGAAAGCCAGCCCTCCATTCAGCAAATAATCGCTAACGGGATATGGCTTCCCTACAGTAACCTGATAAGAAACACCGGCAAATTGCCCAAGGCCCGTCCTTCGTTTCATTTCCGCCTGCATGGTAATAAAAGCTGCGGCAATGGCCAAAGCCACAAACAGGCCGAAAGTATTTACAATTTGTAATCCGTTTGCATGGATTCCGAAGGTGTCCAGCAGAAAGTGATAAAGTGTAGGGTACACGGCACAAAAATAATCGGAATCACGAGAGTTGGAGAACTTCTGAGAAATTCGGTTCACATGCCATAGTTCCATCGTCCAGAATTCCATTGAGAATTACCCGTTGGACTTCATTGACAGCCAGTGGATCATAAGGTGCGGAAATTTTAATATAATTATCGGTAAATCCGTTCATTACATTTCCATGTTCCTCTTTTTCAAACAACACGTTTCTCACTGTTCCAACATGTTGATCATAAAAATGCCTGCGTTTTTTTTCGCTCAAAATCCGTAGCATTTCACCCCGCCTCATTCGTTCTTTTACAGGAATTCTATCTTTCATTTTCGCCGCAGTGGTATTGGGTCTTTCGCTATATGGAAATACATGTAAATAGGAAATATCCAATGCATTCAGAAAATCATAAGTCTTTAAAAATTCATCTTCTGTCTCACCCGGAAATCCAACAATAACATCCACTCCAATGGCACAATGTGGCATTATTTTTTTTATCTGACTTACACGATCTTCATACAAATTTCGCTCATATCTACGGCGCATTTTCTTCAATATTTCATCGCTTCCACTTTGCAATGGAATGTGAAAATGAGGAACGAATTTTTTGCTGGAGGCGACAAATGAAATTATTTCTTCGTTGAGTAAATTGGGTTCTATACTGCTGATACGGAAGCGTTCAATATGATCTAAATTGTCTAATTCCTGAATGAGCTGCAGAAAATTCTGATTGTGGTTAATTCCAAAATCGCCCAAATTTACACCCGTTAAAACAACCTCTTTTACACCGGTATTTGCAATTTCCTCAGCGCGTTTGATCGTATCTGCGATATTGGCACTGCGGCTTGCACCACGTGCTAAGGGAATTGTACAGAAAGTACAGAAATAATCACAACCATCCTGAACTTTCATAAAAGTTCGCGTGCGGTCACCTTCACTAAAACCAGGAATAAAAATATTGGTTTCTTTGATTGGTGAATTAAAAATATCCGCTTTTTCTTTTTTTGAAAGATCGCTTAAATGGGAAACAAGATTGAATTTTTCTGCAGCACCCAAAACCAGATCCACACCGGGAATTTGGGAAATTTCTGCAGGTTTTAACTGTGCATAACAACCAATAATAACCACAAATGCATTGCTATTCCAACGCAGGGCTTCTTTTACTACTTTCCTGCATTTTTTATCGGCATGGTCAGTTACACTACAGGTATTGATTACGTAAATATCCGCGCCGGATTCAAAAGTTGCCTTTTGCATACCATGTTCCGCCAATTGCCTTCCAATGGTGCTGGTTTCGGCGTAATTCAATTTACATCCGAGGGTATAAAATGCAACGGTTTTTGCCACGTGATTCGCTTGCAAATTTAGCGAGTTTTGATGGAAAGTTCAGAATAAGAGCGCAAACTCCACGCCTGCAGTACCAATTCTTTTACCAGTGCCGGTTGCCGGCAGCAATCCGGGAAGCTGAAAATTCTGATTAAGATCCAGCAGACTTGCCTTTACTCTTACTATATACCCCACTACACCCCCGCGATATTGATATGCAATGGAAGCCTGTAAATTAAAAGGATTTAACGGAAGGTTTTTCCAATTTTTCAAATTGGTTTGTTGGGCAGGAACCTTATCTTCTCCGGTGTAAATAACAGAATTTACAATTGCAGCAGGTATTAAACCTGCTTGAAAACTTTCATATCTGTTATCGAGATTTTTTCGCAAACGTATATTGCACATCAAGGGAATTTCAATTTGAATGATTCCCAATTGCGAATACGTAGAACTGCTCATTAAGCCAAAGGAATCTTTATTATTGAAATTGCTTCCCAAAAGACAAATCTCCAATCCTGTCTGCCAGTTCAGGCGCTTGTCTATTTTCTCACCATGCCAAAAAAATCCTGCCTGAAAGCCTGTTTTTAATCGTGGATTTTGTAATTCACCACCAAACATGGTGTATTCACCAATTCCCAATTTTAATCCAATTTGACGGTTTTTTAATTCATCATCCGCAGTCCAATCGGTACCTTGTGAAAACAGAATACCGCATTGGATAAAAAGAAATATGTATAAAAATATGCGCCTCATTTTATTTCTAATCCCTTTAACGCTTTTCCTACTGCCATATCCATCATTTTTTCGGCAAATGGTCTGGTGAAATCATTCAGGGCATCAATGCCCGCAAGAATACTTTCGCGATCGCCCGTCTCTATTTGCATCTTCAAATTCTCTGATAATTCCAATGTTTTATGAATTTCTTCCTCTGTCAAAAGCGATTTGTTTTTTTCAATAAAACGTTCTGCTGTATAAATTAATTGTGATCCTTCGGTTTTGGCTTCTATCCACATTCTGGTTGTCATATCCGATTTTGCATGCTGAAGGCTTTCCACAAGCATTTCTTCAACCATATTATCTGAAAGCCCATATTGTGGTTTTACTTCTATTTGCTGAGAAACTCCACTGCGCAATTCTTTGGCATTCACCTTTAAAATACCATCTGCATCGAGTAAAAAACCTATTTCAATTTTAGGCAAACCCGCGGGCATTGCCGGAATTCCGCGCAAATCAAATTCAGCAAGCTTTCTGTTCTCCTGCACCAATTCTCTTTCACCCTGAAAAACTCCAATTCGCAGATTCACCTGCCCATCCACAGAGGTAGTGTATTGTCGCGCAACCCGTACCGGAATTTTGTTATTCCTGGGGATAATAACATCCATGAGTCCACCTGCCGTTTCAATGCCTAAAGAAAGCGGTGTAACGTCCAGAAGTAATACATCCCTGCGGTTACCTGCCAAAATATCGGCTTCAACAGCAGCACCTAGAGCTACTACTTCATCCGGGTTCAGGTTGTCGTCCAAATACGAATTCGGAAAGGTCTTTTTCAACGTGCGTTTTACCAGGTCCAATCTGGTACTTCCTCCCACCAAAACAATATCCTCAATGTCATCGGCTTTTAATCCGGCATCCTTAAGCGCTGCCTGAACACAGGTCATGGTTCTGTCCAATAAAGGTTCGGCCAATTGTTCCATTTCATGCATTTCCAATTTGAGCATTATATGATGGTCATCAGGAAATGGAGAGCTGTAAATTCTTTGGCCTTTACTCACAGATATTTTTGCCGCTTCAGCCATCAATCGCAATTCCTGGAGCATGTTTTCACCGATGCTTTTAGATGCGAAATCATATTTCTGAGCCCAATATTTTACAATTGCACGATCCAGATCATCACCACCCAAGTAAGTATCACCATTGGTGCTCAGGACTTCAAAAATCCCGGATTCAATCCGCATGATGGAAACATCAAAAGTTCCGCCTCCTAAATCATAAACCAATATTGTTTTTTTCTGGTCTTTATTTAATCCTAAACCATATGCAAGACTTGCTGCTGTTGGTTCATTCACAATACGAAGGACTTCCAGGCCGGCGAGTTTTCCCGCATCTCTGGTTGCCTGCCGTTGGCTGTCGTTAAAATATGCAGGTACTGTTATAACTGCTTTTGTAACTGGTACTCCTAAAAGTTTTTCTGCCCTGTATTTTAATTCAGCAAGAATAAAAGAACTCAACTGAATGGGATCATAATATTTTCCATTTGCCTCTACCCTCACCAACTGATTGGAATTATCATCCACTATGCGATAGGAAAATAGTTCTGCATGATCCTTTAAATCGCTGTAGCTTCTGCCGAGCAATCGCTTTACACTAAAAATGGTGTTTTGCGGTGTTTCGATAAGTGCTTCTTTGGCGCGATTACCAACAATGGGTATTCCAGACTCATTTAAGTATACAATACTGGGAACGATAACTTCTTCTCCGGTTCCCAGGCATTCTGCTTGTCCTGTATCGGGATTAACCCTTGCAATGAGACTATTGGTTGTTCCCAAATCAATACCCACAACCACATCCTGCTGCAGCAGTTCTCCTTTTATTATATCGATACTGATTCTGGCCATGTTGTTTAAACGCTTCAATCATGGAATTGTTCCATGAGCATGCAAAGTTATGGTGACCTATGTTAATTGAAATGGACAATACTGTGACAATGCGCATTTTATTAGTCAAACCTTACCTAAATTTGACAAGATAGCAGGTCTGAATTGAGATGTAAACCTGAATGACATCGTAATTTTGCAGGCGATAAAAACCAAAAAACCAATGATCAAAAAATACTTAGTACCGATTTTCTCTGCAGTTCTTGCTGTGGGAAATGTTAAAGCGCAATCCGTGACCTATGATTCTATTCAAATGGGAACCAGTTATACCAATCAGATTTTTTATGATATGGCAACAGGCCAAAAGGGATCTGCATCAGTAAAAGGATGGGATATTGCCCATACTACCGAAGTGATGGACAATTGTATCAGAGCAAACCATATGACGGGAATGCAAGTGATTCATTATAAAGGCAGCGGAAACTGGTCCACATTTGACACTGCCGGATGGAAAAGCTGGGGGCTGAATTACAATGATATTCATGTCCATCAGAAAGGTGCTTTCAACCTTTACATGAATCCACCTTGGGGATTTGGCTGGGGAACTTATAACACTTCTTCCCATGAGGTTGTAGGTGATTCTATGTATTTGCTTGCCTGGTTTAACGGGGCGGCCTATACAAAATTCCTGAAGTTTGAGCCAATGAAACAAACCGTTTCCGGTGATTTCGTATTTCGTTTTGCAGATGTAGATGGAAGCAATGAAGTTACGGATACTCTTTTTCAGAGTGAAGCTGCTCAACAGAATTACAAGTATTATAATTTTAATTCAAAAAACAATTTGGTTCGTGAGCCTGACAAATCCAGCTGGGATATTGCATTCAACAGATATTATGAGCCAATTCCGGCAGGACCGACAGTGATGTGGTACCCTGTAATGGGTGTGGAAAGCAATCGCGGCACCAAAGCGGCCAAAATCATATCTCCATGGTCTACTGTATTATCAACAGACTCTACTACATTAAGAGATCAGGGTGTTGCAAATGTGAAGAATGATCTCACAGCAATAGGCAGCGGATGGAAATATTTCGACAACGGTTCTTTTAAGTGGTATTTGGCGGATACACAGAGTTTTATTGTGCGCAGTGTAGAGGCAGCAGACTCTGTATTTTACCTGATTCATTTTACCGGATTCGGTGGAAGTGCAGATGGCAAAGTTGTATTTGCTAAAACCAGACTGGGAAAAACCAATGCCGTATCCCATCCTAAAATCGGCACCATGCGTGTTTTCCCAAACCCGGCTTCCAATCAAATTTACGTAAATCTGGAAGGTAGCCATGTAAATCAAATTACTTTGAAATTACATGATTTAAATGGAAGAGAATTGCGCAGTGCATCCGTAGAGAATTCAGGAAGTTTTAGCAACTGGATGATGCCGGTACATGGAATTAAAGCAGGAATTTATCTGCTTTCCATTGAATCCGGCAATGATAAAATTACACAACAAATAATTATTCAATAAAACCCAAAGGAGGGAGGTTTTTGAGAACCCTACAAAAACATATCGCTTTATTTCTAATAGCCATTACATGGATTGCGGCGCTGCAGGCACAGGACCAGCAGCGCGCAATCCACGTATTGAGCAAGGAACATGCAAGGCCATTAAAACAGGTAGAACTCACCATAGATTTCCGTCCGAATGGCCCTTATTTTTCAGGCAAAACGGATAGCACAGGTACATTTTATTTTAACCAGCAAGGCGCATTTAAACTTATAGTTTTTGAAGCCGGAGACACCACCAATGCAGTTATAGCAACCTTTACAGGAAAGGACATGGATATGCAGGTGTTTGTGGATATGAATGACGAGAATTTCAATCCGGTGATTATTACCGTACCCGGTGCGCGCAGTTTGGATGAAAACATTTACCACGTGCGTATAATTGGTAAGGAGAAAATTGCAAGAATGGCTGCACAAAGTCTTGCTGATGTATTGCAAAATGAAACCAATATTCAGTTAGGACAGGACCAGGTACTCGGCACCAGCGCCATTATGCAGGGTATTGGTGGTCAGGATATAAAAATTCTGGTAAACAGTATTCCATTAATAGGAAGATTAAATGGAAATATAGATGTATCGCAGGTACCCGTTTCATCTATCGAAAGAATAGAAATTATTGAAGGTCCGATGAGCGTGGTTTATGGCACAGATGCACTGGGCGGAGTTATAAATATTATCACCAAACACCCGAATGGCGCCGCGTTCAGCTCCAGAGCCAATTGTTTTATTGACAATCTTTCGAATTATAATTTCGATGCATCCGTAAATTCCAGAATTACCAAAAAAATTCCGGTAATGTTGAATTTTGGAAGGTATTTTTTTACGGGAAAAGATTTTGATCCTACCACCAGAATTTACGATTGGAAACCTAAAACCAAATATTTTGGAGATGCCAGTATTTATGTAAATGGAAAAAATTCCACCCACAGATATACCAGTTCCGGATATTATGAAAAGCTTACAGACAAAAGCAATGCAGAGAATAATTTAACTACCATTACCGGTTTTAACAGTTATTATTATACTACAAGATTTGACAATTCTGTACATAGCATTTTTAAACTGGATAAGCACGCAAGATTTGACTGGCAAAATGCATTTAATTACTACAACCGTTCTAAAAATACCATAAAAAGGAACCTGGTAACCGGGGATGAGCAGCCTTACAGGCCTGAAGATCAGGATACCACACAATTTACATTATTTAATTCCCGTGGAATCTACAGCCATTATATTCCGGGAAATAAAACCAATTTTACTGCGGGTTATGATTTTAGCCAGGAACGGGGATACGGAAAACGAATTCCGGTAGATCGCCCCGGGATTACAGACGCTGCCTTGTTTGGAGCCGTTGACTTTCAACCTAAAAAGGATATTGAAATTCGTCCGAGCATGCGCATATTATATAACAGCAGATTTGGGAAACCGGCATTTGTTGGATTGTTTGGCGATAAATTTAAAATTGCCCCATTAATTCCAAGCATTCAGTTTAAATACAAAATGTCGGAACACTTATCTTTCCGCGGCTCCTATGCCAAAGGATTTCGTGCACCCTCGTTAAAGGAACTGAACTTTTACTTTGTGGATGTAAACCACAATGTACATGGAAACGATAGTTTAAAAGCAGAGACATCCGATAATTTTATTCTGACATTTGATTATCGCCACAAACTCGCAGGAAATAAAGGAACCGTTTTTGGATTTTCCTTATTTAACAACATTATTAAAAACAAAATAAACCTCGCTTTGGTAGATGCGCGAACCAACTATTATACCTATATCAATATAGGAAGATTCCGTTCACAGGGTCTCAATATCAATTTCGAATATTTTACACCCAGAATTTCCTGGGGAATAAGCAGTTCTTTGTTAAACGTTGCAGATTTATTGCTAACTGATGACAGTGTAAATCAGAAATATTATCTCAACGGGCAAATTAGTGCGAATTTCAGTTATAAAATTCCGCAGTACAGAACATCCATTAGCCTTTTCAGCAGATACACCAGTCCAACTAACGGATATACAGAAAACAGTCAGAGATATAAGGTAGATGGATATTATCTGATGGATTTGACTATTCAAAAATCATTTAAAAAACTACCTGTAAATATGAACGTGGGTTGTAAAAATATATTGGGTGTAACTTCTGTAAATTCAACCAGAATTGCCAATTCCAATCCTCACTCACAGGAAGGATTTAACGTAAATATTACACCGGGAAGAACATTTTTTATTCAATTAAGCGTTAATTTTAATACCATCAAATGAGAAATCTTTTTATCCTTATAAGTGCATCCCTATTTCTTTTAAGCAGTTGTGAAAGACCAGAACCGCTTGTGCCGCCACTACAGTTCCCCGCAGGCCTGCAAACTAAAGTTTTTGGACTGGGTGAAAACTATGAAAATCAGATTTGGTTTGAATTTAGTTCCCAGCAAATGATAATGAACCGCCATGACAATTGGGATATTGCATTTTCCTGCGATGAAAGTCATCGCATATTGGTAAATGGCGGTAAAAACGCAAATTTCGGAGTAAAAAGATTTATTGGAAGAGATTTTAATTACGTATTCACACCTGCAGAATTAAAAAACACTACCTGGGATTTCGATAATCCCTCCGGAGAAGAAGATTCCCTGGTGTTCAGCAAATGGTGTTCCTATAGCGGAAATCAAATGTATGGAAAAGATTATCTGTATCTTTTTGATTTAGGGGATGACACCCTTGGTGCAAAACGATATGTGAAGTTAAAAATCCTGGAAAGAACCGGGGGTGTATATACTTTCAAATGGTGCTTTGTGGATGACACGGTAGCAATCTATGAAGAATTCAAACGCATCGACGAAACCCGCAATTATATTTATTATAATTTCGGCAGCCAGAGCGAAGTGTATAACGAACCACTGGAAAAAACGAAATGGGATATTGTATTTACCACTTACAAAAAGTGGATTCCCAATGAATCTAATGGCAACCTTCCTTACCCATATGTACTGCGCGGTGTACTTTCGAATGCAAATGGGGTAATGGCAAGTGAAGTCACGGGAAAAGTGAACTTCGATGATATTACGCTATCCTACGCAAAAACGCTTACTCTAAATCCGGATTTTGATGAAATTGGATACGACTGGAAGGTTTGGAGTATGACGGCAAATAAATATACAGTGGATCAGAATAAAATTTATGTAATACGCGATACCAAAGGAGATTATTACAAATTAAAATTCGTGGATTTCTATGATGATTTGGGAAGAAAAGGTTATCCCAAAATGGCTTGGGAAGCGTTAAAATAATCCCTGCAAAAAAGCACTTATTTTACTGTTTTTATTGACACTCGAATTATGAATATCGCATACCTTTGCACCCCGTGAATTATAAGTTTTCTTTCTTTTCATGGCCATGGATCGCTTGTCTTGCCCTAATGATCGCCGGCTGTAGCAATAAACCTGAACAAGAAACCAAATGGCATACTGTAGCACCCGGTGCCGGTGAAAAACACTTTAAGAATATTCGCCAGCTTACCTGGGGTGGAGATAATGCCGAAGCATACTGGAGTTTTGACGGAAAAAGTCTCACCTTCCAAAGCAACAATCCCGGCTGGGGATTGGAATGCGACCAAATATTTTCTGCACCACTGGAGGCATTTGCAGATAGTGGTTTTAAGCCGCAAATTATAAGTACCGGTGCCGGCAGAACAACCTGTTCTTATTTTATGCCTGATGGAAAACATATATTGTTTGCAAGTACTCACAACGCCAACAAATCCTGTCCTCCGGTTCCGGATCACAATAAATCTTATGTATGGCCTGTCTATTCCACTTATGATATATATGTGAGTGATTTAAAAGGCAATATCACAAAACAACTCACCAAAGAAGACGGATATGATGCTGAAGCTACCATTTCACCTGATGGAAAAATGATTGTGTTTACCAGCACCCGTAGTGGAGATTTAGAATTGTGGACCATGAATATCGATGGTACGGATGTAAAACAGGTAACGAATGGTCTTGGATATGATGGAGGCGCATTCTTTTCCCCGGACAGTAAAAAACTGGTATTTCGCGCTTCGCGTCCAAAAACAGACGAAGAAATCAAACACTATAAGGCACTGTTGGCTGAAGGTATGGTGGAACCAACCAATTTGGAAATCTATACAGTGAATTTAGATGGAACAGATTTGAAACAGGTAACCAATCTTGGAAAAGCAAACTGGGCGCCTTTCTTTCACCCATCAGGTAAAAAAATCATATTTAGCAGCAATCACGCCGCAGATAAAGGTTATAATTTTCAACTTTACATGGTAAATACGGATGGCAGCAATTTGGAAAAAGTAACCGATGAAAGTATTTTCAATGCATTTCCAATGTTTTCTCCGGATGGCAAATTACTGGTTTTTAGCAGCAACCGAAATAATGGTGGCACCCGAAGTACCAATTTATTTGTTGCCGAATGGCAAGATTAAATGCTGGTAAAAAGTGAAGCACTGGTTCTAAAAAAAACGCCCTATTCGGACAATTCAGCTGTTATTCAAATTTATACCAGAAACTACGGATCACTGGCATTCATAGTTTCAGGCATGCACGGTAAAACGGGTAAATCTGCGCTACTGCAACCCGGGAATATCATTGACCTGGTATTTTATTATCAGGAAAATAAAAATCTGAAACGCATACGCGAAATAAAAATTTCAGATGGTTTTTTAGGATATCATGATAATCCTGTAAAACAACAGATCATGATTTTTTGTATAGAATTGCTGCAGCGTTCTATACCTGAAGAACAGGAAGACAGGAGAATATTTGACTACGCTGTGGCGCAATTAAATGTGTTGGGAAAATTAAAAGAATTTACGTGGTTCCCATTACAATTCTTATTGGGATTTACCGAAGTTTCCGGACTGGGATTTGAATTACCCAATGAAAAAAAGGAAACCTATTTTTTATTGGAAAGTGCTGACCACAGTTATGCCCGCCACACACTGAATCCATTACAATATCTGGATAAAGAAGAAATAGACGCCGTTCAAAAGATTAACAACAAACAAATTCCAAATCTGGATAAAAACGGAAGAAGGTTGTTAACGGAAAAACTCCTTTACTATTTTCGATTGCATTTATTTCCCGAAAAGGAACTCAAAAGTTTCCCAATTTTAATGGAAGTTTTAGAGTGAGGTTTTCTCACCCAGATTTCCCATCAAATCCATTGCCTTTTCCACCATATTTTTAGAGCCGATAAACAGTGGAACGCGTTGGTGTAATTCAGTAGGCTGTACTTCCAAAACCCGCATTTTTCCTGTAGAAGAACGGCCTCCGGCCTGTTCCACGATAAATGACATGGGATTGCATTCGTACAACAATCTCAATTTCCCATTTGGAGTTTTTTCCGTGGGTGGATAAATAAAAATTCCACCTTTCAGTAAATTGCGATGGAAATCTGCAATCAGACTTCCAATATACCTGGCACCATAAGGGCGTCCCGATTCCTTATCTTTGGTTTTACAATATTCTACAAATGTTTTTACACCGGTAGGGAAATCTGCATAATTACCCTCATTGATGCTGAATATTTTTCCATCTTCAGGTATTTTAATTTCCGGATGAGAAAGGCAGAATTCCTGAATTCCATCGTCCAGGGTAAACCCATTTACTCCATCACCGGTGGTATAAACCAGCATGGTGCTGCTTCCATAAATAAAATATCCGGCAGCCACTTGTTCCGTACCTTTTCTAAAACAATCATTTAGCGTTGGCGCAGAATTGGTGTTATCTCTTTTAAAAACGGAAAAAATGGTACCTATACTGGCATTTACATCAATATTGGAACTGCCATCCAAAGGATCAATACAAATAATATATGCCGCATTTTCACTGCCTTCAACAAATACAGGTGCGTCTTTTTCTTCGCTAACCACCATGCATACTTCACCACTTTTACTCAGGTTATGAATAAAAATTTCATCTGCAATTACATCCAGTTTTTTCTGTTCCTCTCCCTGTACATTGGTACTTCCCTGATTCCCTAATATATCAATAAGTCCGGCCTTACGCACATCGCGATTTACCATTTTTGCTCCCAGTTCCAGAGATCTGAAAATCCGGCTAAATGCACCTGTGGCTTCTTTATGAATAGCCTGCTGGTCTGATATAAAT
Source organism: Bacteroidota bacterium (assembly GCA_018333525.1). Taxonomy (GTDB): domain Bacteria; phylum Bacteroidota; class Bacteroidia; order NS11-12g; family UBA955; genus JAGXTF01. The sequence goes on from JAGXTF010000101.1 coordinate 32,265, forward strand.
TGTTCCAGTGTTAATGCTCTGCTGTTGCCCATATTCTTCTATCTTCGTTGAATTAGTCTTTAATTTGCAAAAATAAGCGTGGAAGCGCTTTAAGACCCAATTCATGAAGATATTTAAATTTGGTGGTGCCTCTGTGAAGGATGCAGAAGGTGTAAGAAATGTTGCCGGAATTCTCTCCCGTTATTCCGGTGAACAGGTTTTGGTGGTGATTAGCGCCATGGGTAAAATGACCAATATGCTTGAAGATTTGGTTCATGCTTATTTTCATCATACAGGTAGTGCCATTGCCATTATGAAACAAATTCGGGAATTTCATTACCAGATTTTGAGTGATTTGGGTGAAGATTCTATTCAGTCCATTAACGATGTAGACAATTTACTATTAGAACTTGAATGCCTGGTGGAGAATCCAAACAATCTGGAAGATTTTGATTTTGTGTATGATCAGATTGTGTGCTTTGGTGAATTAATCAGCACCCGAATCGTAAGCAATTATTTGCTTGCCAAACAAACGCGCAACCAGTGGATTGATGCAAGAAATTTTATTTTAACCGATAACCGTTATCGCGACAGTAAAATAGATTGGGCCAAAACGGAACATCTGATTAGCAGCAGATTGAAACCACTGGCAGAAAAAAATCTGGTAATTACCCAGGGCTTTATTGGAAGAGATAGTGTAAATGCCACAACTACTTTAGGCAGGGAAGGGAGTGATTACAGCGCTGCAATATTTGCATATTGTCTTCACGCCGAATCCGTAACTATTTGGAAAGATGTTTCCGGTGTAATGAATGCAGATCCCAGAAAATTTGCCTTTGCACAGTTAATTCCGGAATTGAGTTATAACGATTGCATCGAACTGGCATATTATGGTGCTTCTGTTATACATCCAAAAACTATTCAACCATTAAAAGCGAGAAATATACCATTATACGTTCGTTCCTTTATTCATCCGGATGAAATGGGAACTACGGTATCCAACCAGGCAAAACCCTTGAATATGCCATGCTATATTCACAAATCCCCGCAAATGATGGTGGAACTCAGCACCAGAGATTTTACATTTATTGTGGAAGATACCCTGCGCGAAATTTTTGCCATGCTTGCTGAAAATAAAGTGCGATGCGGAATTATGCAAAATTCTGCAATCAGTTTCAAATTTGTGAGTGACCAGAATGAAAGCAGATGGAGCAAATTGAAAGTTTTATTCGATAACGCCGGATTGGTTTATGAGATCAAAGAACATTTGGAATTGCTCACGGTTTATAATGGGGTTCAAACCAAAACCGATGAACTTACTGCGGGTAAAAAAATATTGATGCAGCAAAATTCAGCTACCACTTTACATCTGGTGCTTTCACATCAATAAATTATTAATTGATCTGTAGATTGCGGTAATAAATGGCATTTCCCGCATGTATTTTTACTATGTAAAATCCTACCTGAAGCACAGCCAGATGAAGGTCTAACAAACCTTGACCGGAAATATTTTCCGTTTGTTTGTAACAACATTTACCCGAAAAATCCGAAATGGAAATTTCAGCTTTCTCTGTACCTGAAATATTGTATTGCAACTTTGCAAGACCGTCACAAGGATTAGGGAAAATGGAGAAGTTTGACTTTCCGCTTCCTATTGTTTGTACACGATTGGTACCCTGGTATAAAGTAACTTCAAAATCAATCTGATTGCCATAAACCGACAGCGTTCCACAACCATCGGATGCAGTAAGCGTTTGATTATTTGCGGCACCGCGAATTCGGATTCTGGAATTACCTGTATTAAATGGTCCGGGTATTCGAATCGCCATGGAAGTAGCGGAATCTTTTCTCAGATGTTTAAATGGCCCGCTTTCCGGATCTGCAATGCATTCTGAAGCAGAAAAATCTCCGTCCCGATTCATGTCAATCCAAATTCCGGCTTTGGTGAACATGGTGTTTCCGGTACTATCTGAAATACCGGTCATCGAAAAAATAAAAGTATCCCAACTTACCATTTTATAAGGTGAGCCGGAGTTAATAACCAAATTGGTTGAATTGTTGGTGAAACCATAATAGGAATACATTATTCCGGTGTCATCCTGAATCATCAATGATAGAACATTACCACCATAAACATTACCGGCACCATTACTGTTAGCTGAGCAATAGGTCTGAGCATGAAGAAAATTAACGGAAGAGCATAACAATGCACAAATACTGACAAGTAGTTTCATCGCGATAGTTAATACAATTTTACAGGTATTCCGGGAGGAACGCGCAATATTTCGTCAGCATATTGCAATAATGAAAAACATTATTGCAGCAGTAACACCTGACCTATTTTGATTTTATCTGCCTCTAATTTGTTTTTGCTTCGAATAACATCTACTGAAACGCCGTATTTGCGGGCAATTCCGTATAGCGTATCCCCGGGTTGTACGGTATAAGAAACCGGAATTCCATTTCCCTCTAATTGGTGTCCGTTTTTCATTACCACCAGTTCCTTTCCGGGAATAATTACTCCATTAATGATACGATTCCAGGCGACAATGCTGTCCGGACTTTGGTTGTATAATTTGGCAATGGAATAAACAGTTTCTCCTTTTAATACCAAATGATACTTTAGGGTTTTGTGTACTTCAGCCGCACTAGTTCTGGCAGTATCTTTTAAGCCCTCTTTTAAACCCGGACGCAACAGCAGTAATTGTCCAACTTTTAAAGTCGTGGATTCCAAATGGTTCCAACGCACCAGATCATCTACAGGAATGCCATGTGCGAGAGCAATGGAATAAAGTGTTTCTCCACCTTTTACTTCATGAAAATCTGCTTCGTATTTTCCTTCAGAATGATGCTGAACCAAAGTATCAGGTTTCACCGAAATTACTGGTTGTTCTTTTTCCTCCTGCAAAAGTGGTGTTCCCGGATTTTTATGTTGCAGGCTCAATATTTCTCCTGGTTTCACCTGTTGGCAGGGTTTCAGATTATTCTTCTTGTACAGTTGTTTTAAGCGTATTCCATATTCCTGTGAAACATCGCGCATATCCTGACCGGGCTTTACAGTTGCCACTGCAACAAGACCTTTTCTCCGCTTGGGTTTCAGATAAACAATTTCACCCGGATCCAGACTTTCCCCTCGTTTTAGATCGTTATACTTATAAACCTGCCAGTCCCCGAGTTCATGGGCTTTGGCAATAGACTCGGGAGAATCTCCTGCCCTGGCGTAGACTGCGGGAAGTCCGTTAATTTGTATGGCTTTTTGCGCAGCTGAATCCGGTGATACATAATCATCTCCAAATACGACCATGGAATCGTACATACTAAGTCTGTATTTTTGGATAATCCCTATCAAAATATTGGCATACGCCGGATTTGTAGCATAACCGGCCTGACGAAGACCATTGGCCCATCCATCATAATCGGTAACAGAAAGCGTGAAAAGACCGTTGTATCGACTGCTCCCCTTTAAGAACAAACTGTGATCTCGATAGCTCTCCATCGCAGAACTATAACCACGAAAACACTCATTTGGAGCATCATCATCTATTAGACAGAATGAACCTGTCCATTCCTTTCTACATTTAATTCCAAAATGGTTGTTGCAATCTCTGGATAGCTTGCTATTGCCGCTGGCACTTTCCAAAATTCCCTGTCCAAGGGTAATGCTCGCAGGAATATTATAAATTTTCATTTCCTGCATGGCAGCATATTTGTAGGTATTGATATACTCCTGTGTACTCAACACCTGAGCAGTTAATGCTTGGGCCCAACAGGCAACCTGAACCATGCAAAAAACAGTCTTCCAAATACCAATTTTGGCCATAAGAATTACAAACCTAAAATTCATGCGACTTACTTCCCATTTCCATTTCTGCACAACATGTGGCTTAACTACCCGGAGGCGTTCTGGTTACATAACGATTTTGTACATGATTTTCTCTTGTTCTTTCTTTTCCGTTTCTTCCTTATCTGCACAGCAGAAACCCAAACCCACATTGGATTTCAAAGTACTTCTAAGCCAAAATGAACCCCAAATTGGCGATACCATAGAAATAACATTCAAGGCCAATTTGGAACCGAATTACCATTTGTATGGGATACGCAGCGATTGTCCGCCGGATGACGGCCCAATTCGGGCCGATTTCCATTTTGACCAAAATGATGGCATACAACTTATCGGTGCCTGCGAAGGAATTGGAGACAGTCTTATGTTAGATGAAGTTTTTAAGTGCAGTACATCGGAATTTTCCAAGTCATGCGAATTCAGGCAAAAAGTAAAAATACTTGGTGTTGTGAAAGACTTTACCGTCCATTTTCAGGGCCAACAGTGCTCTGCTGTAAGTGGTGAATGCTTTTTGGTACAAAATGACCTGGTCATTCCTGTTTCAGTGAAATCCGGTAAGTAATTCTGACAAACCAAAGGGATTTATTTTATGGCAACGCATAATAATTGTTGGGGAAAATATAATATTACATTTTAAATGCGATTTTTGCGGATTCCAATGAAGAGATTGCTGATTGTAGCGATGTCGATGATGATCGCTTGTACTGGCTTTGGACAAATTAAAAAACCAAAGTCGCTAACGCTTGTTGCAAGTAAAACCGACGCCAAACCGGGTGACATCATCGAACTGGTTTTAACCATTGTACCCTTAGACCATTATCATGTTTATTCCGAAAAATGGACTTGTCCGGAAGAAGCAACCGACAGGCGCGCCCAAATGACATTTACCGGAAAGGGATTTGAACTTATCGGCAAGCCATTTGGCGTTGGATATAAAATGGAAAAAGACGATCTGGCGGCATTTGATAAAATTGATTGTGAAATTGGAATTTTCCCCGGAAATGGCGTTTTCAAACAAAAAATAAAAATCACCGGACCTGTATCAGATGTAAAGTGTGTTTTTGACGGTCAGATGTGCAGCGATGAAAGTTGCCTTCCTATCAGGGAAACTATTTTGCTCAAACAAGGTATCAAGATCAATGCAAGTGCAGAGACTGGTAGTGAAGTTAATGGTACTGAACATGGTGAGGAAAAAGACACTGCAGGTACTAATTTACCCACAAGCACAAATCCTGCTGCACCTGTTACACATAGCTATAAAGCTAAATTTAACAATGAAGTTGGCAAATGTGAACCATTGAAATACACTGGCAATTTGGGGCTAAAAGACAAAACCACAGATACCGGTAATTTATGGATGGTGTTTTGGATTGCTTTGAGCTCCGGACTGGTGGCTCTGCTTACCCCTTGCGTATTCCCCATGATCCCTATGACCGTGAGTTTTTTCATCAAAAACAAGGATCGCAAAAAGGGCTTGCGCGACGGGTTGATATTCGCATTTTCCATCATTCTGATTTATGTTGTAATCGGTACCATAGTAGCTGCCGTATTTGGTGCAAGTGCCGCTAATTGGGTAAGTACCCATTGGGCTCCCAATGTTTTCTTCTTTTTCATATTTCTGGTATTCGCAGCCAGCTTTTTCGGAGCTTTCGAAATTGTATTGCCCAGCAGCTGGGTAAACGCCATGGACCGCAGGGCTGACAAAGGAGGTATAGCAGGACCGGTTTTTATGGCCTTAACCATTGCGCTGGTTTCTTTTTCCTGTACGGGTCCAATTGTAGGAACTGTGCTGGTAGAAGCAACAAAAGGGGGTATTCTTACTCCAATTGTTGCCATGTTCGGATTCTCATTGGCATTTGCACTGCCTTTTGGCTTGCTTGTGATATTTCCAAGCTATTTGCAAAGTCTTCCCAAAAGTGGCGGTTGGCTGAATTCCGTTAAAGTTATACTCGGATTTGTGGAGGTGGCGTTTGCCCTCAAATTCCTGAGCACTGCAGACCAAACCTACCATTGGCATATTTTAGACAGGGAGGTTTATCTGGCACTTTGGATCGCCATTTTTACATTAATGGGCATTTACTTATTGGGTAAGCTGAAATTTTCACATGATAGTGAAACCGGCCACCTGTCAGTGCCCAGACTATTTTTGGCCATAGGTACATTGTCGTTTGTTGCCTATTTAATTCCCGGATTATGGGGTGCCCCGCTTAAAGCGTTGGCTGGATACCTGCCTCCAATGAGCACCCAGGATTTTGATATTCGAAGAATTGCCATGGAGGCCAATGGCAAAGCTGGAGAAACTTGTTCAGAGCCATTGTATGAGGATGATTTCCATCTTCCCCACGGGCTCACAGGTTATTTTGATTATGAACAGGCACTTGCGTGTGCAGCAGAACAGAAAAAGCCACTATTTATTGACTTTACAGGCTGGGGTTGTGTGAATTGCAGAAAAATGGAAGAAAAGGTTTGGAGCGATAAAGCAGTTCTCAAAATTCTTAAAAACGACTATGTGGTTTTATCATTATATGTCGACGACAAAAAGGTGCAATTACCTGAAAGCGAGTATTTTACGGGTAGAAGCAGTGGTAAAAAGATTACCATGCTGAGTGATAAAAATGCTGAAATACAAGCCTGTTATTTTAATAGCAACAGCCAGCCCCAATATATCTTAATGAGTCCGGATCAAATTATGCTTCAAAACCCGGGAAGTGCTGAAACCTTCGAATATGATTCCAAAAAATTTGCGGAATTTTTGCGCAACGGACTAACTGAGTTTCGAGCCATCCCAGTCAAAAATTAATGGAAGAAAATAGAATTTTATCCCATCTGGAAGAAGCCGCCAAAGTTCTGGGGCTTTTTATTTCCGATTCGGAAAATATTCAAAAAATTGCAGGTGCCGGGAACCTCATGGTCACAGCTATACAAGCCGGGGGAAAAATATTTAGCTGTGGTAATGGCGGCAGTCATTGCGATGCCATGCATTTTGCTGAAGAACTAACCGGTAGGTACCGGGAGAACAGACCGGCAATTGCCGCAATTGCAATCAGCGACAGCAGTCATATAACCTGCGTGGGCAACGACTATGGTTTCGATAAGGTGTACAGCAGGTATCTGGAAGCACTTGGAAAATCCGGAGATGTGTTACTTGCCATCTCTACAAGCGGAAACAGCAACAATATAATAGAAGCAGCAAAAGCTGCGCACGCATTGGGCATGAAGGTAGTTGGACTTGCCGGAAACTCCGGAGGGACCCTGGCTGGCCTCTGCGACATCGAAATACGAGTGCCATTTACCGGTTATGCGGATAGAATTCAGGAAGTGCATATTAAAGTGATACACAGCCTGATAGACTATATCGAATCCCGCGTTTAAGCCTCCGAATCAAATTTCTTGTATTCATCGCCCTCTTCGGGCTCATGCATCCAATCGGGAAGTTCATCCGGTGGAAACATCGCTTTTAATTTTTTACGGAATAAAAATGCAATTGTCATTCCTGCAATAGCACCGGAAACGTGTCCGTCCCAACTAACGCCCTGTTCCAGGGGAAAAAGCCCCCAGAAAGACCCTCCATAATAAATTCCTACTACAAACGCTACGGCCAAGGGACCTTTTTTGCGAATCATGAAACCCGCTGTTACCAAAAAGAAGATGAGTGAATAAACTACTCCACTGGCCCCAATATGAAAAAATTCAGGTCTGGTAATCAGAAACATTAAAATGCCTGTGCATACCCATAATAAAACCATAACCCTGTTTGCAACCGCATAATAATTTAGATAAAGCAGAGATGCCAGACCAAACAAAGCAACCAGATTATTCCAGAGATGTTCGCTGCTTCCATGAACCAGCGGAACAGCAAAAATCCCAAGCCAGTGAGCGGGATCAAGAGCATGAATTCCCAATTTTTCGCGCCATTCCGGGTGCTCCAGTCCTACCCAATAAAACCAGGCTATTACAAATGCAATAACAAAAGGGATTCTCAGTTTTTTGAATACGTCATTCCAAAGGCTCATGAATCATGTCTATGCTACAGTTCACCCATTCGGGGTCAAAATCTGCGCCGTAGTTTTTATAGAAGTCAATGGCTTCCTGATTCCAGTCTAATACTTGCCAGCTCATGCGGCTAAATTCATTATTCCTGGCATATTCCAAACAGGTTTCAAAGAGCATTTTCCCAGCCCCACGGCCCCTATACGCTTCTTTTACAATCAGATCTTCGAGGTAAAGAACAGGGCCCTTCCATGTGGAATACCGAAAATAACAAAGCGCCATTCCGACTGGTTTTCCTGCCAATTCGGCAATCCAGGCTACAAATAGTGGGTTAGCTCCCCAGCCATGTCGGGCAATTGCCTGAGGAGTATTTATGACGGCATTTGGCGCCTTTTCAAAAATCGCCAATTCAACAATAAGTTCATGCAATAAAGAGGCATCGGCTGCAATAGCCGAACGTATGTGAATGTCCTGAGACACTTTAGCGAACCGCTAATTTCTGGGTTTTAGTTAGATCACCGCTTTTGATTTGAACAAAGTAAATTCCTTTGTCAATTTTAGCGTCGGCGGTTTCAATACGCACCTGACCGTTTACGAAATCGGTATGTTTCAACTCGTAGGTATACACCACTTGTCCCAGCACATTGGTGATGTGAATAAAGGAATTGGGGTATTCGGTTTCTGTAAAGTTTAGTTGGATGTAAAAAAACGATCCAGTCACCGGGTTAGGGCTCATGGTAAAGTTTGGGCCAACGCTTTCCGGCGCAGCGACGCTGGATGGGTCGTTAGTGGGCACGGCTGCCACCGGCACGGTTGCCTGAACATAGCTAAAAACAGGCACCAGCACTAACAATATGAGTACAAGTTTCTTCATTCGGTTTATCCCTCAATGCAAATATAAAATAAAAAAGGGCACTTTTACAAGCGCCCTACAATTTTTTTCAAATCGCTAAATTACTTCTTTTCTGCAGCTGGAGCAGCTTCAGTCTTAGCAGAGTCTTTCATCATTGCTGATGAGTCATTTGCTGGCATAGTGTTGGTGCTCTCTTCTGGCATTGCAGCTGTAGAGTCAGTTTTAGTTGAGTCTGTACCTTCGGTTGCAGTGCTGTTGTTGCAAGCTGCGAAAGCGAAAATAGCGCATGCAGCGATAGCGAAATAGATCTTTTTCATTTTTTTACTTCCTGATTAAATGTGGCGCAAAAATATGTCCGCAAAATAATTTTACAAAACAAATTTCATTTTTTTTTGATTTTAATCCTTCAAAGACCTGTCTACCTTCATGTCCCGATTGAACAATTGTTCGTTTATGAGAAATTCGCATTCGCTTCTCCTAATTGCGCAAAACCTTACCTGAAGCGAATTTCGGGATTAACTCCATTTTTGATAGACATTTGCAAAATCCATTTTTCTTAAATTTTTCTTGTTGATTATTCTGTGAATAAAAGATTCAATGCCCCTATGATTTGAAACAATTTGAGACTCTCATCTGCTATTTTTGAGCCGATTGACGATGAAAATTTCAAAATCCACTGAAAAAAAATGGCTCATTTTTCTGATTTTGTTCCATATCATAGGAATCCTGGGTATGAATTGGAATAAAACAGCTCCTTATGTGCTGCCCTTAACTCCATGGATTATTTTGGCGAGTTTCATTCTCTCCTTGTTTTTTCAGCAACCACTCAAGGGCTCGCTCATTGTTTTGCTTATCGCAATAACCGTTTGCGGATTTCTGGCTGAATATGCTGGTGTAAGTACCGGTTGGATATTTGGGAGCTACTTTTATACCGATGTTCTGGGATCAAAATTTTGGGGAATTCCATGGATTATGGGAATTACCTGGGCTTCTCTCACATATTATACGGCACAAATCCAGTGGTTTGGTATTCGCAACATTTGGATCACCTCTATAATCTCTGCATTGCTCATGACCGCTTATGATGTTGTTTTGGAACCAGTTGCCATGAAATTTCATTTCTGGATTTGGAAGAATGAGACTATTCCCATGAGAAATTATATTGCATGGCTCCTTATATCTTTTATTTTTCAATATGCATTACAACGCTCTGGTATTCCCTATAAGAATAAATTTGCAGGTAAAATTTTCTGGATACAGTTGGCTTTTTTCGGCGGTATAGCTGCACTAATCCGCTGGTATTGAATTTAAGCGCGCCTTTTGGCAGTGGTGGTTTGTACATAAATGTACAAAGCAATCAAAGAAATAGCCGTCATAAATAATACCGATAATTGTGTACTGAGTTTCGGTGCTTTGGGCATAGAAAAGATAACTATCAAATTAATTATCATTTGCACAGAGAAATACATTACACTAACAATCAAATGCGGTATTTTCTTTAAATGCACCAGTTTTTTAAACAAAAAATCGCGATGCGGAACAAATATATTTTCTCGTAGAATTAATTTATAAATTACTGTAAGTCCCGCATCTGCACCAAATACACTGAACAAAAGGAGATAAGTATAATTTCCGGTAGTTATCAGCAAATTATACATGAGAAATAAAATAATAAATGCAATTCCTATACTTCCAACGTCGCCAATAAAAGCCAGTGCCCTGTTGCGTATATTAAAAAAACCAAATATGGCCATTGGCACCATAATACCCAGCAGAAAATGAGAATCAGTAAAACTAATGCGATGTCCTTCCAAATCCACCAATGTTTCATTCAGATATAACATAGATGCTAAAACCAGCAGGCAATGCAAGGTTAACATGCCATTGATACCATCCATAAAATTATAAGCATTTAACACACCCACGCCAAAAACAATTGCTGCAATTCCCAGGGCAATTGCTTCAAATCCATCCGATTGAAAATTCAACTGCCATACCATCATTGCCACGGATATTATCTGAAAAGCCAGCCGTAATGAGTGTTTCAGAAAGAATAAGTCATCCAGAAAACTCACCATAGTCAACATAAAAAATCCAAGTATAAACAATGATGGCATTTGAAATGGGTGCCAAAACAAATAAACAATAAATGCAAGTACCAGAATTATTCCCATTCCGGTTACCGTGGGTTGGCGATGAGAACTCCTTCCATTGGGGTGATCATGGAGTCCGTATTTGTGGGCAAGTTTCATGAACACAAAGGCTCCAACTCCACAAAATGACGCTGTGCTAATTACAAGAGGTAGGGTCAAAATATCCTATTTTCAAGCGAATTCGGGCTCAAATTTAAAATACTTTGCTTGAAGTTCCTGTATTAAGTATTCACAGAATCCGGCAATTCCCGGAATCGTTCAATTAAACATACAGGTTTTCTATCTCTTCTGCGAATTTTTCCATCACTACTTTTCTGCGAATTTTGAGAGTTATGGTCATGTCTCCATCCTCCATGGAAAAGGGTTTTCGCTTTACCAAAATTTCCTTCACACGCTCAAATTTTGCCAGATTTTCCGATAGTATTTTGATATCTGAAAAAACCCAGTTCACTATATTTTTTTCTCTGATAAATGGGTCTTCCATGTTGAAAAACGCTTCATCAACACCAAATACGCGCTCCAATTCTTCACGTGTTGGAACAACAATAGCAGTAACAAATTCTCTCTTATCTCCGATGATGAAAATTTGTTCTATTTTTTCACTTTTTAAATAATTATTTTCCAGTTGTGTGGGATAAATGTTTTTACCCAAACTGGTTACCAGCATGTTTTTAAGGCGATCGGTTATTTTGAGATATCCGCGGTCAAAACGTCCAATATCTCCTGTGTGAAACCACCCTTCTGCATCAAATACCAATGCGGTTTCTTTTGGATTGTTCCAATATCCTTTCATAATATTTGGACCTTTCGCCAGAATTTCTCCTTCGCCACTTGCAAAATCTACTTTAAAACTATAATAATCCTGCAAGGCTATAATTTCTTTGGTCTCTACATCCTGAATAGCTACCTGTTGTCTTGGCGCAACTCTGCCAACAGTTCCATATATCTGCCTGTGAAATTCATTTACAGTTATAAAAGGAGATGTTTCTGTTAAGCCATAACCTTCCTGTACTTTCAAACCCAGATTCGCAAAGAATTTTCCAACGTGTGGCGGAAGAGCTCCACCTCCACTAACAAATAACCTCATCCTTCCACCCATCTTTTCCTTTATCTTGGAATACACCAGTTTTTCAGCAATTCCCAATTTCCATTTCAAAAATGCTCCGGGAGTTTTTCCAGCTTCTTTTAATTCCCTCTCTTTATCACCCACCCGAATGCACCATTTAAATATGGCATATTTTAACTTACCGGCTTCTTTTGCGTTCTTCACCACCTTATCATGAATGCGCTCGAGCAATCTGGGGACACAGGCCATAATAGTTGGCTTTATCTCAGTAATGTTCTGAGCAACCTTTTCTATGGACTCGGCAAAAGCTACCTGAGCTCCAATATAATGGCTCAAATAATTGGTCGCCATCCTTTCATAAACGTGGCAAAGTGGCAAAAAACTCAAATACCTGTCATTCTTATCAATATTGGGTACCAATTCCAAAGCATCGTAACAATTACTTAAAAAATTATATTGGGTAAGCATAGCGCCTTTAGGCACACCCGTTGTTCCACTGGTATATATTAAGGTGGCCATATCCTCTTTCTCCACATTTGCAAACCGGGATTCAATTGTTTCCTTCCATTTTGAATACATGGTGCCACCAGTGGATAGTAAATTGGAGTAGTGGATACATTTATCTGATTCTGCAATATCTTCCGGAAACACAACCAGCATTTTAATCTCCGGACAGTGGTCCTCCACTTTTTTGAATTTTTTGTATAAAAATGAATTCCCAATAAAGAGAATTTTCGCTCCGCTGTCATTGAGGATAAATGCTGTTTCTTCCGGGGTAATCGTTGGATAAATAGAAACATTTACCAATCCGAGTTTTTGAAGACTTTGATCAATACAATAATACTCCGGACAATTCTCCAGAATTAACGCTACTCTATCTCCTTTTTCCAGATTGTGCTCCATGAGCCAGGAAGTAATCTGGTCTATAAAATCTAAGATTTCAGTATAACTGTATTCTCTCCAAGCTCCCTTTTCCTTTCTTATGAGATAAGTATCTGAAGGATCGTGAATTACGAATGCAGCATGTCTGAACATCTCATGCAGAGATTTGAAATTCGGTTCTTTTTTACTTTGCACTCCGGTTTTATCTTCCAAGTATACCTGTGAATTCGCTATCATTTTGTCGGCAAATTCAAAAAAATAAGGTAACATTCAAAATCAAAGGCTGCAATTGCCCCTGCTATATTTTGCATAAAATCCTAAAAATTGGATGGGATACCCCAAATTCTACGAAACTGAAGGCAGATTCAAAATAAAAATGCAAATAATGGTTAAATCCTGAATAGAACGGTCTTTTATACCGCTTCTGCTTCTACAGCCTTTACTTCAGGTACCATGCGCTTCAACAGGTTTTCAATTCCCGCTTTCAAAGTCATGGTAGAAGAAGGGCACCCGCTGCATGAACCCTTCATTTGCACGGTAACCACACCATCATGGAAGCTTTTGAAATCAATGGCTCCACCGTCCATTTCTACTGCCGGTTTAACATGGTCGTCAAGCAATTGTCTGATTTTGCGTTCAATTTCCGTCTCCTCTTCTGCGCTTAATGCCTTTTCAGGATTCACAATATCTTTTCCCTGCTCTATCCATTCCTGAAAAAAGCTTCGCAGGTCAGGTATCAAATCAAACCACTCGTAATCATCGTTTTTGGTTATGGATACAAAATTATTCATAATGAAAACCCCCGTAACAAAAGGCATATCGAACAATGCCTTAGCCAAAGGGCTTCTTTCCAAATCTGCGGAATTGCGAAAATCGGCACTATCATTCGGCAGCAACATTTTATTGGCCACAAACTTCATGCTCGCGGGATTAGGCGTTGCTTCCGCGTATATGGTTACCATGTTTTCCAGACTTTTTTCCATGTTTTGAATTGCAAAAATACGTAGTTCGTTTCTATTTGAAATCAATCTAAATAACAAGCAGGGATAAGTTTTGGTTTTTGATTTTAAAAAACAATGAATTTTGCGCCAATGGCCAAGACCAAAACCACATTTTTTTGCAGAAGCTGCGGCTACGAAAGTGCAAAATGGATAGGGCGCTGCCCCAGCTGTAATTCCTGGAATTCCTTTGTGGAAGAAGTAGTAGTGCAAAATAAAAACACTTCCTGGTCCAAGGGAAATCGAAAAGAAAAGGCCATGGTAGTAAATCTAAAAGAAATTACTTCCGAATCTGCACCCCGCTTACAATTGAGCGATGAGGAACTGAATCTGGTTCTTGGCGGTGGTGTGGTACCAGGTTCGGTGATACTCCTAGGCGGTGAACCGGGAATCGGTAAAAGTACTTTGTTGCTTCAAATTGCCGCTCAAAGCAATTATAAAGTAATGTACGCCAGCGGAGAGGAAAGTGCCGAACAAATTAAACTCAGGGCAGACCGCATCGGGCATCTCCAAAGCCAGTGTTTGGTAGTTGCAGAAACCTTACTTGAAAATATTATGGAGGCAATGGATGAACATAAACCTGAAATTGTAATCATCGATTCCATTCAAACCATGCATAGTGACACTATTGACAATGCACCAGGCAGCATTGTTCAAATCAGGGAATGCACAGCCAAAATGTTGCAATATGCCAAGGAAAATAATGTACCGGTTTTTTTAATCGGCCACATCACCAAAGATGGCAGTATCGCAGGTCCAAAACTTCTGGAACATATGGTAGATACGGTTTTACAATTTGAAGGAGACAGACAATATACATACCGGGTATTGCGCAATTTAAAAAACCGCTTTGGCAGCACCAATGAAATGGGTATTTACAGCATGAACAATACAGGGCTGGAGCCGGTTAAAAATCCCTCTGAGATATTGCTGGCGCAGCGTGAAGAACATTTGAGTGGTATTGCTGTGGGTTGTGCTATGGAAGGTTTGCGGCCTTTGTTACTCGAAATCCAATCGTTGGTGAGTACTGCAGTATATGGCACTCCTCAACGGTCCTCCACAGCTTTTGACTTGCGCAGATTAAACATGTTGCTCGCAGTTTTGGAAAAACGCTGTGGATTCAGGCTGGGCCAACAAGATGTTTTTGTAAATATTGCCGGTGGAATTCGTTTGGAAGATCCTGCCCTGGATTTGGCGGTGATGGCTGCAGTGATGAGCAGTTATCAAAACATTTCATTACCCCAAAAAACAGTTTTTGCCGCAGAAGTAGGATTAAGCGGAGAAATTCGGGCAGTTCAACGAGTAGATCAGCGAATTTCAGAAGCTCAAAAATTGGGCTTTGAAGAAATTGTAATCAGCAGATATAATAAAATTCCGGATAAAAAGTACAGCATTAAAATAAAGACATTTAGCAGAGTAGATGAAGTATTTAGCTGGATTTTCGGGTGATATATTCTACTCTAATCAGTATATTTGATTTATGAATAAATCATTTTGGATACTCGCAATTTTGCCGGGATTGTTTTCTTGTTCCAATAAAAAACAGATTACTACAACTCCCAAAATGGATTTTTTCTGTACACAATTTTCCCAAAACGATACTATTCCGGATTCTTTAAGTTGCAAGGCTGGCTTAGCAATGAAGACACCGGATTTAAAATGGAAAAATGCACCAAAAGATATTCAATCCTGGGCAGTAATTATGGATGATATAGATGCAATACCAGTTGCGGGACATATTTGGACACATTGGGTAGTTTATAATATTCCCGCAGATAAAATGGAAATCGGACAGAACAATTATCCCGTTGGAAGTTTATTGGGTCAGAATAGTTCAGGTAAAAACGAATATCAGGGACCTTGCCCGCCTTCCGGGCAATTGCACCATTACACTTTTAGATTATATGCATTAAATGCAACCTCAGGTTTGAGTACATCCGGTGCTACAGCTGCGCAATTGCGGGAATCCATGAAGGGTAAAGTTATAGACAGTCTGGTGTTGACCGGGGTGTTCCAACAGTAATTTTCCTTAATTGAAGTTGTTTTAACTTCTCCCCAATCATACTTTTAAAAACAAGAAATATTTTTTGACCGTTGGATATTCTGATTCTGGATTGAAGAATTTCTTTCACAGTAGTTTTTTCAATTTTCTCCAGCAATTTTAAATAATAAATGTAGGCCGTGTAAACGCCAAGCCTGCACCCCTCTGGCAATTGCACAATTCCTTCATATGCATGTGCAAAATCTTTTTTGATATCTTTAATAATTTCCAGTTTATGAGTTTCCGTAAAATTTTCGAAACGAATTGAAGGAAAATATACCCTGCCCCTTTCCGTAAAATCGCTTTTCATATCTCTTAAAAAATTCACTTTTTGAAATGCAGCTCCCAGGCTTCTGGCATGCGGTTTCAAATCGGCATATAACTTTTCATTTCCCTTGCAAAATACTTTCAAACACATTAGCCCGACTACCTCTGCACTACCATAAATATATTGTTTGTAGCTGTTCTCATTGTGGGTATTTACATCCAGATCTTCAGACATACTTTCAAAGAATGGGTCAATTTCCCTTGGTCCTATGCCAAATTGGTTCGCAGCCAGTTGAAATGCATGTAAAACCGGATTTGTACTTAATTTATTTTGAAGGGCCTGATAAGTATGATTGCGAAATTCCTGTAACATTTTAACCTGGTCTGCCTGAAAAAATGTGTCTACAATTTCATCTGCCACACGTACAAATCCATAAATTGCGAAAACGGCATCCCCGCATTCGGTGCTAAGTAGGCGAATTCCTGCTGAAAAACTGGTGCTATAATTTAATGCCAGTTTTTTACTCATTTGTATGGCAGTTTTATCAAACAATTGCATGCTCATGTTTTATCCTTTCAGTAATTAATCCAGACCCAATAACCACAATAGGCAAACCTGTTCCGGGGTGCGTGCTGGCTCCCACATAATATAAATTTGCGAATTGCTCGTCTTTATTTGCAGGTCTTAATCCCCCAACCTGCTTAATCCCATGGGCCAACCCCAGACCACTGCCTCTGTACAGATTGAACATGCCTTCCCAATCCTTTGGCGTATATAAAGTTTCTGAAACAATATTGCTTTGAATATCATATCCAACCCGTCTTCCTAAATCCCTGATAATTTCTGTTTTTAAATTTTCCGCATCTGACCAATCTGGTTTGGTACGCAAATCAGGAACAGGACAAAGAATAAAAAGATTCTCATGACCTTCCGGGGCGCAATTGCTATTGCTTTTACTCGCTACATTTACATAATAATAAGGGCGCTCCGGTGCTGTATTGCTCTTAAAAATGGTATCCGCATATTTTCTAAAATTGCTTCCCAAAAAATAATTGTGATGTCCCAGATTTTCAATTTTACCCTTTACACCCAGATATATGGTGAATGGTGCCAGGGTCCATTCCATTGCATCCAATTTGGCTGCAGAGAATTTTTTTCTACCAAGTATCCTTCCGCGGAATGAGGCAGCATCCGAATTGGAAACGTAAATATCCGCGGTCCATTGTTTTCCATTGCTGTCCTGAAAATATTTAATTTCATTTCCATCAAAACCACAGGAAACTATCTCTGTGTTATAATGTATTTTCACCCCCCTTTTTCCCAAAAGTGGAAGCATGGTTTCGACAATTTTATACATTCCACCCTTTACGTTCCAGTACCCGTCATGCTTCAGTTCTGTATAATTAAGCAAGCTGTAAACCGCCGGAGTATTGAAAGGCGTTGCGCCTAAGAAAAATGCAACCAGTGAAAAAATAATTTTCACTTCTTCGCTTTCAAAGTGCCGCCCCAATTCTTTCCAAAATGATCGAAATACCAAAGGAAGGTGCTTTTTAGGCACTTTGGTCATCTGCAAAAAATAATTTAAAATACTATTAAAATTCTTCTTTACAATTCGGTATTCCGTATCGTAAAAAACTTGTGCGGCGCGGGTTAAATATGTATTTAATTTTTCCTCAAAATTGTGTTCCAGACCTTCAAATTCCTTTGCAAGAAGTTTGCTGTCTTTATAAATTTTAAAGGGCTTGTCCCTGCCTTCTATATGCACATAATACAAGGGATCCAATTCCTGAATTTCAAAAGGCACTTCCTCTCCAACAGATTGAAACAACTCCCTGAATTCATAGCTCATGCTAAAAAAAGATGGGCCTGTATCAAAAGAAAAACCATCCTTTTCCAACAGATTTAATCTGCCTCCGGCACGGTGATGTTTTTCTATTATTTCCACTTCATAACCCAAAGATGAAAGTCTAAGTGCTGAACTCAATGCGCCCAGTCCGGAACCTATGACCAATACCTTTTTACCCACGACCAAATTGCTTTCTGAATTTTTTGCTCACAAATAAAAACCCGAATGCCTCAGCTCCTTTTTTCTGATGGTAGGAATGGTGCAAATAATGGGTTCTGCGCATGGCCCGGAAATAAGAAAACTCTGTTTTTTTAAACCAGGAAATTCTCTGATGTACAAAAACATCATGTACCAAAAAATACGCAATTCCATAAAATGCAATTCCCAAACCGGCAAAAAACATCCAATTGAAACCGGAATGGTAACCTGCAGAAATCAGTAAAAATGAAGGAATTGCAAAAACAAATACAAAGAGATCGTTCTTTTCAAACACCCCATTTCGTGCGGTATGGTGGCTTTTATGCCAAATCCACATAAATCCGTGCATGATATATTTATGCGTAAACCAGGCTACCCCTTCCATGAAAAAGAAGAAGAAAGCTAGAACCAATACATGTATCAAAATCAGCATACAGGCAACTAACATGAAAGCTTTTCAAATGTTAGGGCATTTGCAAGTTGTTTAACTTTTATTCACACAAAACCCAACAATTGCATCTGCCAGAAATAGGGTTATCCACGTCAGATTTGCCATCCATTTTCTATGGAATACCTGAACGTACGATGCCAATGGCAAATTGGATTTAACTTGCGAACGAAATGATTGAAAAGAACATTTCGTTAAAATCATCAAACACCTTTGGTTTTGATATACAGGCAGATTTATATGCGGAAATCCGGGATATAAACACCCTGCTGTCTATCTGGAAAACGAACCTTCTAGTGCAGAGCAGCCCCCTGATTTTGGGCGGAGGCAGCAATATTCTTTTCACAGACAATTACCATGGCCTGGTTTTGCGAAATTCTTTATTGGGAAAATCAGTGATTCAAGATGCCGGCGATGCGGTTATTGTGGAACTGGCAGGTGGAGAGAATTGGCATCAAAGTGTTTTATGGGCTATTGAACAGGGATTTGGCGGAATTGAGAATTTAAGTCTGATACCCGGAAGTGTGGGGGCTGCGCCCATACAAAATATTGGTGCCTATGGGGTAGAGTTGGAACAGGTATTTCATCAATTGCATGCATTTGATTTTTGGGAAGGAAAAATGGTTGTACTCCATCATTCAGAATGCCGGTTTGGATATCGCGACAGCCTTTTCAAAAGAGAGGGCAAAGGCAGGTATTTTATTACCTCAGTGGAATTAAAACTTCACAGAAACCATGTACCCAATTTATCCTATGGAGATATTCCAAAAACCCTGGAAACCATGGGGATTCAAAATCCGGGAATTTCAGATGTAAGTCGTGCGGTAATTCAAATCCGGCAAAGCAAATTACCGGATCCTGCAGTGATTGGAAATTGCGGTAGTTTTTTTAAAAATCCTGTAGTTCCAGTTTCCAAATATGAGGAGTTAAAAGTTTCATACCCGGAGATTCGTTCTTTTCCTGTAAATACAGAAGTGGTTAAAATTCCTGCAGCCTGGCTGATTGAAAGTTGCAATTGGAAAGGTTTCCGGCGCGGCGACGCGGGTGTGCATGAAAAACAGGCGCTGGTACTGGTAAATTATGGAAATGCAAAGGGGAACGAAATTCGATCGCTAGCATTTGAAATTCAGGAAAGCGTAAACCAACGTTTTGGTATAGAATTGGAAATGGAAGTAAACATCCGATGATGGAATGAAATAAGTTGATTTTGTGTGCCTTTCTGTTTTCTTTACATGTGTTAGCAAGCCGGGCGAAACAAGAACAGGAATCTGAAGGAATAATTTTGACGAATAAATTGGCCCATTTCCTAGGAATAAAACCCACATTCTCCACGAAGTATTAAATTTGTAGCACATGCGACAAAAGCTCACTATCTGTTTTTGGAGTTTCCTATTTGCCATTCCCGCATTTGCACAGATTACACCTGTAGAATATGAAAAACAAGATCATGCATCTCCCTTGTGGTTTGTATTTGATCCGGCATCCGTTGCAAAAGAGTGGGTGATGACCGTGCCGGGTGAAATGCCAGAACCGGGTGCGATGAGCGAGAAAAACCGCAGGCTGGTGGACGCAGAACGCGCCAAAAGAATGCGCCCTCAGGTGAATACCAGAGGCAACTATTCCGGAAAACCAACAGATAAAGACTTCCTGAAACCGGAAGTATTAAATGAATACAATGGCGGTGGTGGTGATGGTACCCCCAATGACAATCACATTGCTGTAGGCAATGATGGAAAATTTATTAATGTAATGAACACAGTAATTCGTGTGCATGATGAAACTGGTGTTATTAAAAGAGTTTGGTCTTTGGAGAATTTCGTAAATCCACCAAATCAGAAAATTGACCCTATGCCAACCCTGACCAGAATCTACGACCCGCGTGTAATTTATGATCCAAATCGGGACAGGTATGTGATTTTGTTCATGCATGGCACTACGGATAAAACCAGTTTTATAGTAGCCGGTTTTAGCAGCACTTCCAATCCTTTGGATCCCTGGTTTGTATATAAAATACCCGGCAAGCCAACCAAGGACAGCATTTGGAGCGATTATCCAATTATTGCACATAACAGTGAAGACATATTTTTTACTGTAAATCTTATTGGCAATGGCGCTACATGGGAAGAAGGTTTTACCGAGGCCGTTATTTGGCAATTGCGCAAAAACGACGGATTTAAAGGGGATACGCTGCACAAAACAGTTTATACCGGAATTAAATATGAGGGTGTTGCACTTCGCAGTATTTGTTCTGTACAAAACGGACCCAGACCGGAAGGCACAGACAATTATTTTGTAAATGTGAAACCTATTGACCTCGTCAATGATACTGTATTTTTATTGCGGGTAACCAATACTCAGGAAAGTGGCATTGCCACACTGGAAATGCAACATATGCGCAGCAATCTGAAATACGGATTTCCTCCAAGCGCCTTACAACCGGATACTGCATTTAAATTACGCACCAATGATTGCCGGGCATTGTCGGCTATACGCACCGGGAATACGGTACAATTCATGCAAAATTCCGTGAATTTTAAAACCTATCAGGCACATCTCACGCACCAAACTATTTTTAATATAGACAGCGATCCGTTTATACGCGGCAATATGATTGAAGACGATTCCCTGGACATGGGATATCCGGCAATAGCATCGGCAGGTGGTGATGCAAAAGACAACAGCAGTATAATTACTTTTGTATATAGCAGTCCATGGCATTTTCCAGGTACCGCAGTGATTTACCGAAATCGTTATGGTGAATATTCTTCCATTAAAAAAATAAAAAAAGGTACTTCATTAATTTATTATAATTATATCGATACCGGTGAACAGCGTTGGGGAGATTATGAAGGTATCCAGCAGAAATACAATGAGCCCGGAGTCTTTTTTCTGGTAGGCTCTTATGGCAGCAATAAATTCATGAATGCATGGGTAGCCAGAGTAAAGATTACCGATAGTATTTACGACGATCAGATTCCGGAAATTCGCGTATTTCCTATACCTGCACAAAAAGATTTATTTACAGAAATAAATACAACCAGAGAAGGAATTTATACATTGGAATTATGGAATTACAATGGACAAAAAGTAAAGGATAAACCATCTATTTTTTTAAATGCAGGAAGCAATTTATTGCGCATAGATCCCAATTCCCTTGCGGCCGGAACTTATGTTTTACATGTTAAGGATGCAGAAGGAAAAATACTACTTAAAAAACCGGTAATTTTACTTTGAATCAGGAGTCTGCGCCGGGAGAAATAATTTTAATTGATAAACCACTTGGATGGACCTCTTTTCAGGCGGTAAAAAAAGTAAAATGGATTTTAGGAGCCAAAAAATGTGGACATGCCGGAACTTTGGATCCCTTGGCTACTGGTTTGTTGATTTTGTGTACTGAAAAATGCACCAAAAAAATCAATGAAATACAGGATGCCGAAAAAGAGTACACCGGAACCATCGTTTTAGGTGCAATTACACCGAGTTATGACTTGGAAACGGAACCTGAGGAAAAACGCGCAACAACTGAAATTACACTCGATAAAATAGAAGCGCTATTACCAGAATTTCGCGGAGAAATCATGCAGGCACCTCCCCTTTTTTCAGCCATAAAAGTGGAGGGGAAAAGGGCATATAAACTTGCCAGGCAAGGCGTAGATCACAAACTGGAAAAGCGGATGGTAACCATTCGCGAATTGGAAATTATTTCTTTTGAAAATCCGGTTTTAAAATTTCGGGTTACTTGCAGCAAAGGCACTTATATACGCAGCCTGGCTCATGACATCGGCCAAAGACTCGGCTGTGGCGGATATCTGAGTGAATTGCGCAGAACCAGAATCGGAGATTATATGGTTGAAAATGCTGTTTTACCAACTGAAGTTAAAAAACCACTTCTGTCAGGCAACGAATAACCTTTGAAAATCGTTTTTATATCATAATTGGTTCCAAAAAACGATTTTGGGCCGGTTTTTGTTATTTTTGAAACACATGTCACTTTTTAAAACCGGATACGTTATTCTTGGCCTGCTGGCCGTGGCAATCGTAATGCCGTCATGCACCAACGCGAATGCCGGTAACGTAAAACAGGATTTGCGAAATTGGGTGAATAACCTGCTCACCCCAAGTAAAACCACCTTGGAAAAGGCGGTTACAGGTTATTCCATAAAAGGATCCATAAAGAACAAACCAAAAAATCTGGTGGTGCTGTTTGAAATGCAACAACAGCAATTGGTAGTGATTGACAGTGTTCATACCGATGAAAATGGAAACTTTGAACTTAAAGGTAATGTAAAAGAACCACTGATTTGTCAACTGCAATGGGATCAGAGTTCCGTGCTGTACATGATTCTGGATAACAAAACCAATGCTAAACTTGAAATATCAGGAACTGATGGCAATTACAGCGTGGAAGGAAAAGGAATAGAAGGTATTACAGATATCAAAGAGCTACTCGACCTGATAGTGCGTTATGACAATCAGTTTCGGAATATGCAAAATGAGGCCGGTACCCTTCCAAATACCCAGGAAGGATATGCGCGTGGTGTGCAGTTGCAGTCGGATTACAACAGTCTGATGGCGGAGAGAAATAAAACCCTTCGTTCATTTGCTATGTCAAAAACAAAGTCTTTGGTACCTTATTTTATAGTCACTTTTGGAGTAATTCAGGACCCTGATATTGAATTAATTAAATTCGCTATGGAAGCCGGCAAATCATACAGCAGCAATAGCAAATATGTAAAAGATATTACCAAGCGATATGAATTCGAGAAAATTCTCGCAATTGGCGCTGTTGCTCCGGATTTCAAGCTGCCTCAGCCTAATGGAGATTCCCTTTCCTTAAGTTCTTTAAGGGGGAAAGTAGTGCTCATTGATTTCTGGGCATCCTGGTGTGGCCCATGCCGCAGGGAAAATCCCTTTAACACCAAAATGTATAAAAAGTTCAACCCTATGGGATTTGAAATTATAGGTGTTTCGCTGGATGAGGATCCCGGTCGGTGGAAGGCAGCAATTAAGAGCGACAGCCTGGTTTGGCGCCATGTTAGCGATTTGAAAAAGTGGAATAGTGCACCCGCACAGTTGTATAAAGTTTCATCCATTCCCGCTACCTATCTGTTAGATAAGGAAGGCCGCATTGTGGCTAAAGGGCTGCGTGGTGAAGCATTGCAGGCAAAAGTGGAAGAATTATTAATTCAACCCTGAGCAGTATAACTTTATTCCCGCTTGCCATAATATTAAATTAATATTGCATTCATAGCGCAGTAACAGAGTATTGATTATTTTGTAACTGTAAAATGAAGAAAATGCCGAAAATACTGGTAGTTGATGACGAACAGGATATTCTGGAACTTATCAGGCATGCACTGAATAAAGAGGGATTTGAGGTGCATGTTGCTGCCAACGGATTACAGGCAATTGAACAGGCAAAAAAAATCAAACCGGAATTAATTCTGATGGACGTAATGATGCCGGTGATGGACGGCATGGAAGCCTGCAGACAACTAAAAGAAAATGACGAAACCTCAGGTATCGCCATCGTATTTCTCACAGCCAGAAGCGAAGAATTCGCGGAGCTCGCAGGATTTGAAGCCGGTGCTGATGATTATATCGCAAAGCCCATCAGACCCCGTGTTTTATTGAGCAGATTGAAAGCCATTTTAAGAAGAAGAAATGCCATTCAGAGCGCACCTCATGAAACCATGAGTTTTAGCAATTTGAAAATTGACCGCGAAAGATTTGTAGTGGAATACAATGGTAAAACCTTACAATTTCCGCGTAAGGAATTTGAATTGCTTTCATTTCTTGCAAGCCGCCCGGGAAGGGTTTTTAGCAGAGATGAAATTTTGGAAAATGTTTGGGGAAATGAGGTATTGGTTGTGGATAGAACCATTGACGTACACGTTCGAAAAATTCGCGAAAAACTCGATGAAAAATTTATTCATACCGTAAAAGGTGTTGGATATAAGTTTGAATTGGATTAAGATTCAAAAATCGCCATCATTCCCGAGGCTTTATCCAGACATTCCTGAAACTCCAATTCTCCAATGCTGTCGTATGTAATAGCGCCGCCAGTGTGATAAGCAATGCGTTTGTTCCTATTGTTAAATTGTAAACTTCGGATGACCACATTCAAATCCATTCTTCCATCTTCCAAATATCCCACGCTTCCACTGTATAATCCCCGTTTAAAATCCTCATATTTCTCAATGTATTCCATCACTTTTACCTTTGGCGCTCCGGTCATACTTCCCATTGGAAACATGCTGGAAATAATATCCTGAACGGACGTTTCCGGACGCATTTTTCCGGTTATCGTGGAAATCATCTGATGCACATGACTGAAACTATGAACCCCGCAGAGTTCTTCCACTTCCACGGTTCCGGGAATACAAAAATGTGAAATATCGTTGCGAACCAAATCGGTAATCATCACATTTTCTGCGCGGTCTTTTTCACTTGTCATCAATTCCGTTTTCGCTTCAGCATCCATATGGGGATTGGATTGCCGTCTTCGTGTACCTTTAATTGGTTGCGAAATTATTTGATCATTATTTGCCAATAAAAAACGCTCTGGACTACTGCATAACAAATAATTATCATCCCATTTAATAAATGCAGAAAACGGGGCAGGCGCAAGTGTATTTAAATAATAGAATGCCATATACGGGTCAAATTCCGAGGCATTCCCCGCCTTCCATTCCGTACAAAAATTGAGTTCGTAATAAGTGCCATTTTCAATGTCATTTCTAATATCGGAAATGGAATTCAGGTAATCCTGCCTGTCAGAAAATATCCATTCCGGTGATTTTGGTTTTCTCAAATTATCGAAATAATCATGGGGCAATTCGGGTAGTACAAAATTTGTAAAAACCTCGCCGGATCTGGCTTTATAACAATGCAATTCAGGTTCAAAAAACATCACTTCCGGCACTTCAATCCACGAATTATTTTCGCTTTTTAAATTTTCAAAATGATTCTTTAAATCATAAGATAAAAATCCAAACATAGAATGATCCCATGTTAATTCCTCTAGTGAATTAGTAATTGTTTTGGCACCAAATCCTGCGGCAATTTCATATTTTCCATATTTGTCTTCAAAGCCATTGCTCAGCAAAATACATGCGTGGGATTGGCTTTTAGCAAATTCCAATAAGGCATTCCATTCAAATCCGGAATCCATTTTTAAGATTCTTTAATTTTAGTTTCAAAAAAATGACGCACTTTTTCTGCTTTTGATTTGCCGATAATAGTTGAAAGTTCTTCTTCGGTTGCAATCTCTACTTTTTTCATGCTTTTAAAGTGCGACAACAATTGGTTTGCTGTATTTTCACCTATGCCATCAATTTCAGTTAGCACAGTTTTTAAAGTGCCTTTATCTCTGCGTTTTCTATGATGGGTAATTCCAAACCTGTGCGCTTCATCGCGCATTTGCTGAATGATTTTTAGTGTTTCGGATTTTTTGTCTATATACAATGGCAACGGATCATCCGGATAAAATAATTCCTCCAGGCGTTTCGCAATTCCAATAACTGCAACTTTTCCATAAATATGCATTTCTTTAAATGCCTCCACAGCAGCTGATAATTGCCCTTTTCCGCCATCTACTACCACCAGTTGGGGCAATTCCCTGTTTTCTTCCAAAAAGCGGCTATATCTTCTCGTAAGCACTTCCTTCATCGTTGCAAAATCATCAGGACCCTCCACTGTTTTAACATTAAAATGGCGGTATTCACTTTTTGCAGCTTTGCCATCTTTAAATACCACACAGGCGGAAACAGGATATGTTCCCTGAAAATTGGAGTTATCAAAGCACTCTATATGTCTGGGTTGTGCTGTAAGGCGTAAATCGTTTTTCATTTGTTCCATCACCCTGTCTATGCGAACATCCGGATTGAGTTTTTCATACTGATCCATTTTTTCGCGTTTATAAAGCATGGCATTTTTCAGACTCAATTCAAGTAATTTTTTCTTTTCTCCTGCAGCGGGAATGGTGTAATGAAAATCGGGATCATCCAATTCAATTTCAAAAGGTAAAATAACTTCAGACTTTGTATCAAACCCATACAACGTGCGAGTTTCGCCAATTGCCAATTCCAAAATATCCGCATCGGTTTCATCCAGTTTTTTGCGGTATTCCAGATTTCTGCTCACCACCACCAGACCCTGGCTCACCCGCATAAAATTCACAAAAGCCGCTTTTTCATTTCCGCTTATACAATAAACATCCACGTTTCCAACATGGTGGCTGACTACTGTACTTTTATGCTGGAAACGCTCGAGCATATCCAGTTTTTCTTTGAGTTGTTGTGCCTGTTCAAATTGCAATTCTGCTGCGGATTTTTGCATCAATTCCTTCAAATGCCTGCGTACTTCAGCCAAATTTCCGCGCAATAAATGTTTGATTTGCTGAATACTCTGGTTATAATCCTCTTCACTCTGCAATCCTTCACAGGGACCCTTGCAATTTCCTATCTGATATTCCAAACAAATTTTGAATTTCTTTTGAAGTATATTTTCTTCGGATAAGTTTAAATTACAATTGCGTGTAGGATATAATTTTTTTATCAGGTCCAAAACTACATGCATCACCTTGGGAGAGGCGTAAGGACCAAAATAATCACTGCCATCTTTCACCGGATTTCGCATTGCAAATACCTTGGGAAATCGTTCATTGGTGATTCGAATAAAAGGATAGGATTTATCATCCTTTAAGTTGACATTGTAACGCGGTTGAAATTCCTTTATCAGGCTATTTTCCAGCAATAACGCATCCATTTCCGTGTCCACTACGGTAAAATCTATATGCGCAATTTTAGAAACCAGTACGGAAGTTTTTCTGTTTTCGTGTCTGATTTTGTTAAAATAACTGCTTACTCTTTTTTTCAGAGATTTTGCTTTTCCTACATATATAATATTTTTTTCGCTATCAAAATACTTATATACTCCGGGCTGATCCGGTAGCAATTCCAAGGTTTCCCGTATGTTATCCGATGAAGCTGCCATGTTTCATGACACCAGATTTACATGTTCACTATTTACCTTTTCTCCCAAAAAAATATCTGCGTGTGCATCAAAATCTTCGGGTGAATCCGTTGTAAAAAATTTACAGGTTCCGCGGGTGGAAATTCTGCTTTCTATTTCTTCATGCCGTTTCAGGTAATCTTCAAGTTTATCCGCTACCACCGGCCCCTGGGATATGATTTTGATTCCCTTTGGCAAATATGATTCAATCTTTTTAAGCAACAACGGATAATGGGTACAACCCAACAATAAGGTATCTATTGCCGGATCTTTTTTCAGCAATATTTCTATATCTTTTTGAATAAAATAATCGGCACCCGGATTGGAATATTCACGGTTCTCCACCAATGGAACCCACATGGGACATGCATGTTGGCTAACCTGAATTCCCGGAAAGAATTTTTGCATTTCCACCACATAGGAATTGGAGTTTACAGTTCCCGGAGTAGCCAATATTCCAATATGTCCATTTTTGGTATGCAGACCAATAGTTTCAGTGGTTGGACGCAACACCCCCAATACTCTTTTTCCTTTTCCCATCCCCGGCAAATCATGCTGTTGAATATTGCGCAGTGCTTTTGCCGATGCAGTATTGCAAGCCAGAATAACCAGTTCACAACCCTGTACAAAAAACCATTGAACACATTGCAGAGTATATCTGTAAACTGTTTCAAAAGATCTGGTGCCATACGGTGCACGCGCATTATCGCCAAGATATACGTAATCATATTCCGGCATTTGCTCGCGGAATTCCTTCAATATGGTGAGCCCACCAACTCCGGAATCAAATACACCTATTGGAAACTTCTTTTTCAAGGTAACACAAAGGAAACAAAAAAGCCCCGTTTTTGGCGGGGCTTTTTTTGGATTCAGTCATTTATTTTTTTGGCGCCGGAGCTACTGGCTTCGGGCTGGTCATATATTTAATTACTGCATCGGTAATGTCGTCTGTCGCATTTCCCATGAACAACACCAATCCGGTACTGTTGTCAATTGCACTGGTGAAACCTTTTTGTTTTGCAACTACTGCCACTGCAGCTTTTACTTCTTCAATAATAGGATTTAACAAAGTCGTGCGCTGCATCTGCAAATCGTTTTGCATGGCCTGTTCAGTTTCTGTAAGTGTTTTATACATATTCTGAAGATTTTTCTGCAATAGTTCTTTGCGTATTGGAGATACATCCGGTTTTGCTACTTCTGCATCAAATTCCGCTTTTTTGGTATTGAATTCCTGCTCCATTTCTGCAAGTTGATTTTCGTATAGCATAGAGTACTGTTGCAGTTTCAACTCTGCACTGTCTTTTTGAGGCAATGTATCAATAACCTTTTGGGTATTTACAAAAGCAATTTTTTGAGTTTGTGCATTTGCACCGCTAATCATGGCGAACAATGCCGCCGCAGCTATCATGATTTTTTTCATTATTTATGGTCTGTTTTTATCGTTGGTTTTGGTTCTGGTTCTGGTCGTTGGGTATTCCCAATTCTTCCATTACCTCAAAGGTTTTGTCATATTTCGGATCGGCATACAGCATGAGCACCCCACCCGCTTTGTCGAAAATGAAAGAAAGGCCCTCCGTTTTTGCAACCTTTTGCACCGCTTCAAAAACTTTATCCTGTATAGGTTTGATCAATTCTTCTCTTTTTTTGAAAAGCTCACCGGTTTGGCCAAATTTGTCTTCACGGAATTTGAAAAGTTCATTTTCCTTATTCACAATTGCTTCTTCTTTCGCTGTTTTTTGCTCCTTGGTTAAAAGTACTTCTTCTGCGCGATAATCTTTATACAACTGATCCACTTCTGCCTGCATCTGATCGGCTTTTGACTGCCATTCTGCGGCTTGATCATCGAGTTGTTTTTGAGCAGATTTATATTCCGGCATTTTATTTAAAATGAGGTCACTATCTACATAACCGAGTTTCTGAGCGCTTAATGGCGCAGCCAAAGCGGCAAAAATGATGATACCAATATTCTTGATCATATTTTAATTGTTAATTCCAAATCGTATGCCAAAGGTAAACTACAGTTTCCGAATAATATTGTATGAGGCATGTTGAAAGCACATCAGGCACCGCTTTCGTAACCATAAACATTTTTTTTCGGTTTCCTTTTTGCCGACGGGCTGCGAAAATAATACGCACAAAGCGCGATTTGGTTACTAATGCTTTAAAAATATCTCCTCGCTGCGCAATCTGTCACTTTTCTTCAGGCTTCGGTCCACCAACTGCAATTCAAAACGAATCGTATCTGGCTTAAGGGAATATGGCTCTGCCGGAACTCTTAAATCCAGATCCCCTTCTATCCATTTGTTGCGTCCTGTTGGGGTAATATTTTGAAGGCGTTCATGAAAATTCATAGTATCCAGCGTTGGAGACAGTGGATTTATGGGTTTGTACCAAACTCCGTTTTTCTTAAAGTAAATCCAAATGAAAAGGTTGTTGAAATACGCATCCTTGAACCCAAAAGGACTCATGGTATCTCCATCTCCCAATCCCAAATCTCCGTCTCCATCCCGATAGTGCATAGACAACAATACAAAACTGTCCTTGCCTTCGCCATTATTAAACACGTATGCCCCTTTTAATTCCAGAAAAGGTGTATCAGAAAACTTATTTTTGTCGGGTTTGCAACCGGCAAAACACAAACACGCCCCAATAAGCATGCAAAACCAAGCGTTGGAAAAGGAAATTCTGGAATGCACCGATGACAAATTTAACGATTTGGCCCTCAAAATATTTCATTTTCAATGCGCCCATTGTGCAGTTTACCGGGAATGGTTACAAAACTGCAACATAGATCCTTCCAAAATTCTATCCGCAGCCCAAATTCCTTTCCTACCCATTTCCTTTTTTAAAACCAAAAAAATGGGCTTTTCTGAGGAACATACCGGTAGGTATAACATATTTGAGAGCAGTAGTACAAGCGGTTCCGGAGTATCTCTGCATTTTGTCCCCTTTATCGATTGGTACGAAAAAATATTCCGGAAAACATTTGAATTGTTCTATGGAAAAATAGAAGATTACATGCTTTTGGCTTTGCTTCCTTCTTATCTCGACAGACCAAACAGCTCTCTGGTTTATATGGCGGAAAAACTAATGGAAAAGGCTGCAGATGGAAGCGGATTTTTTAATCAGGATTTTTCTGCGCTGCATGATGCTTTGCAAACCGCATTACAATCCGGGCAAAAAGTCATTTTACTGGGTGTAACTTTTGCTTTATTGGATTTCGCTGAATTCTATGAGGGACCGGCATTGAAAAATACCATAATTATGGAAACCGGTGGCATGAAAGGACGACGGACAGAACTTACCCGCAGTGAAGTGCATTTAATGCTGCAAAAGTCATTTGGTAGTGAAGCCATTCACAGTGAGTATGGAATGACAGAATTGATGTCACAGGCTTATTCCAGCGGCAATGGTATTTTTAAAACTCCTCCGTGGATGCGCATTTCTGCAGCAGAAATTAATGACCCTTTTGGTATGGTAGCCGAAAATAAAACCGGAAGACTATGTATGACAGACCTGGGAAATTTATATTCCTGTTCTTTTATTGCCACAGATGATTTGGCGCGAATTCGTCCGGATGGTTCTTTTGAAGTAATGGGGCGCTTCGATTTTTCCGACACCCGCGGTTGCAATTTGATGTGGGAATAAAATCCTAATCCTCTTCCGGAATTTCCAATACCTGCTCCTTCAACTCTTCTCTCGGGTTCAGACTCTTTTCAAAAGAAAGCAACAAAGCCGGTAACAAAAACAAATTGGCCGCGAGACCCGTAATCAGGGTTACACCGGTTAGCCATCCCAGAGATTGTGTGCCTTCAAATCTGCTGAAAACAAAAATCATAAAGCCTGCAAAAAGTGCCACCATGGTATAAATCATACTCAGACCTACTTCCATAATAGTCAGGCTTAAAGCCTCACGCATGCTAATATTTCCATGAAATAAATGCCTTCGGAAAACAGAGATAAAATGGATGGTAGCATCAATGGTAATTCCAAATGCAATGCTGAATACAAGAATAGTTGATGGTTTTAAAGGTATGTGAAAATACCCCATCAATCCGCCGGTTACTACCAATGGCAAAACATTGGGGATTACCGAAATAATAATCATTTTGATAGAAGGAAATAACAATCCCATCGTAAGGCAAATAATGAGCAAAGCCCATAGCGTGCTGCTTACCAGGCTGTTATATAAATAACTATTGCCTTTCAAAAAAATTGCAGATGTACCGGTAATGGCCACGCTGTACTGATCTTTGGGGAAAATATTGGCGGCAATTCCACGCACATCATTGATCAGGGTATCCATTGCCACACTGCCCACATCGCGCATTTGATAACTGATGCGCAATTTGCTGGAAGAACTGTCAATCATGCCCTCAATAATGGTTCTTTTGCTTCCGGGTTTTTTCTCCGGAAAATAGGATGCGAGCAATCCGAGATCGGTCACTTTTGGCACACGATATTCAGAAGCGTCTCCGTCGTTTATCGTTTGATTTGCAAAACAAATCACTTCGACAATCGACATTGGTTTGGATAATTGTGGAAATCGTTTCATCGCTTTCTGAAAACGATTGACATCGCCAATGGTTGTAGGCTGTTGTGCCTCACCCGGCATATTGGTGGTAACAACAATTTCAAAAGGCATTACCCCTCTAAAGTTATTTTGAAAGAATTCCAGATCGCGATACACCTTACTGGAATGCGGAATGTCATCCACCATAAAAGAAAGCGGCTTTAACTGAATAATATAAACCGAACCCAAAATAGTGGCGGCTATTGTCCAGAAATATATTCTTCTTTTTTTATTAAATGCATTGAATTTAACCCAGCTCAAAAAATTGATTACATTTT
Organism: Bacteroidota bacterium; assembly: GCA_018333525.1. Lineage (GTDB taxonomy): Bacteria > Bacteroidota > Bacteroidia > NS11-12g > UBA955 > JAGXTF01. Next base: position 64,694 of record JAGXTF010000101.1, read on the forward strand.
TATTTTCCAGGTGTTCTGTTTGTTTTTCACTGGGTGTGGGCAGGTAGGAGAACAACACCGGGATGCCAATAATATTTACAAAAAATAAAATATTTATGGTAATAAAAGCTACCAATCCAAATTGTTCTAAAATGGCAGTTTGCGTAAAATAAAAAGTTCCAAAGCCAATGGCTGTTGTAAAATTAATGAGGAACGTAGCAATACCAATTCTGGAAATAATCCGATGTAAAGCGCGGGCTTTATTTTTATGTCTGCGAAATTCTTCGTGATATTTATTGATGAGGTATATCGTATTCTGCACTCCGACGACAACAAGAACCGGTGGCAGAATTGCAGTTAAAATAGTGAGTTTAAAACCCAGTGCAGCAGTAACTGCAAGCATGGTTAATACTCCAATGGCAATAAAAACCAATGAAATAATGAGAGTGCTGAAACTCCGGAAAAATGCAAGAATTAACAAACCTGTTACTGCAAATGCAATTACGGTAAACAGCACTATTTCGCGGCGCACATTGGTGGCATATTCCGTTCTGATAAACGGTAGACCGCTGTAGTGCATTTCGAGTTTGTGTTTATCCCCGAATGCTTCACATTTGGCGTGTATGGATTGAATTAATGAATTTCTACCGGCGGTATTTAATGTACTATCGTTGAGCGAAATAATTGCAAGAGCAACATTACTGGTATCGTTATATAATAGTCCGTGGTAAAACCTAAGCTGTTGAAAAACCTCATAAATACTGTCCATTTCAGCCTGGGTTTTAGGCGGAGTAGTAGTTAAAGGTTTAACGTAAAACAGTTGACTGGTATCAATATATAAATTAAATAACCTGGCCGGCGAAATCACTTCATTAACGCCTTTTGTTGCGTTGATTTCATCGCATAAAATTCTGTAGTCGTTATAAAACTGGAGTTTGAAAAGGTCTTTGGTTTTGAAACCTATTGCGAGCTTGTTTCCGTCTTCCCCAAAGGTTTTCTTGAACTGGTTGTAAATTACCATTTCGGGATCCTCTGCCGGCACCATTTTCTGCATGTCGTAAGAGAGTTCGGCTTTGGAGGCCATAAAAGCCGCTGCGATAGTAAATACCCCCAAACTGATAATGAATACCAGTCTGTTTTTGAGAACAAATGTTCCTAACCTGTCCCACATAGTTAAGCGGGCAAAGTTAATCATATTCGGCACTTCATTCCGGGTAAATATGGCAAAGTATGGGCAATAAAAAACCCTCTTCGGTTGGAAGAGGGTTTTTGTTGGAATAGTCTTTAATTATTCGGCAACTACTTCAATGTTTACCTGTGCATTGATTTCTTTGAACAGGTTGATATTGGCGGTATAGCTGCCAAGCATTTTGATATCGTCGAAAACAATTTTGCGGCGATCTACTTCAATACCTTTTTCTTTAATGGCATTTGCTACCTGCAGAGCAGTAACAGAACCAAAGATTTTACCGCTTGCACCGGCTTTTGCAGTGATGGTCAAAGTAAGACCATTCAATTTTTCTGCAATTGCATCGGCATCTTTGCGAATTTTTTCGGTTTTGAATGCGCGTTGGCGAATGTCTTCTGCCAACATTTTTAAAGCGCCGTCAGTAGCCAGTTTTGCTTTACCTTGTGGAATAAGAAAGTTACGACCATAACCGCTTTTTACAGCAACTACATCGTCTTTGTGTCCCAGGTTTTTTACGTCTTCAGTTAAAATGATTTTCATTGTGAACCTCCAATTATTTTAAACCGTCAGCAACAAATGGCATAAGGGCAAGATGGCGTGCGCGTTTCACTGCCTGAGTAACTTTTCGCTGGTATTTCAACGAAGTACCGGTAATGCGACGCGGCAGAATTTTGCCTTGCTCGTTTACAAACTTTAACAAAAACTCCTTGTCTTTGTAGTCGATGTACTTAATGCCATGCTTTTTAAAGCGGCAGTACTTCTTCTTCTGTAGAACCTGTGGAGTTTGGTTGAAGATAAAATTTACTTCTTTGCTCATAAGTCAATTTCCTCCTCAATAACTGGAACTACAACTTTTTCTGTTTTTGGTGCTTCAACAACAGGTTTTGGAGTAGAAACTTCACCTCTGCGGCGTTTTTCGCTGAACTCCACACCATTTTTGTCGAGTCTCACAGTGAGGTAACGCAAAACGCGCTCATCACGGCGAAACACCAGTTCAATTTGCTTAATGAAATCAGGACCTGCCTGATATTCAAATAGATGATAAAATCCCGTGCCTTTCTTTTGAATGGGATAAGCTAGTTTGGTAAGGCCCCAGTTTTCTTCATGGACCATTACCCCACCATTCGCTGTGATCAACTCTCTGTAGCTTTTAACAGCATCTTTCATTTGCTGTTCAGAGAGCACGGGTGTCAATATGATCACAGTCTCGTACTGATTGTTATTCATTACAGTGGACTTTAATTTTGGGGCTGCAAAAATAGGGAAAACAATGGTAAATACCAATACCTCACGCCCTATTCCCTGCATCGGGCAAATCG
>JAGXTF010000102.1 GCA_018333525.1 Bacteroidota bacterium
ATGTTTTTGTATTAAATAAAGTAATTGATTCTGAAGACGTAACTTTCGGGAAAGGTGCTTTGGGGCAAAAAGATTTATTCCACTTCGGAACACACAAAGACATTATGCGTAAACCCGGAATACTGATTGATGAGTGGCAGGAGGGTTTGAAAAATTTGGTCGATAATATTAAAAGCAAAATAAATGGCGATAGGCTTACTCGTTCTATCGAAAAATTTAGAAAGCAAAGCGAGTACGAGGCAAATATAAATTAGTTCTTTTGTTTTTTGTGTAGTCATCGTTTTGTAAATAAAGTTTTGTTTACAGTACGATGACTACACGCTATGGTCATTGTTTTTTTCACAATTTAATTTTCAAAAATTATGAATTGCACGACTGCTCGCAGGGTCTGGAATCCCTGCACTGGACTTACAGGTCAAAGTCTCATTGACCAATTCATCGCCGGAGTTACAAAGCACATGCCTGGAATGCTTAACAAACTCGACCAACTCGTTCAAAACTTTGTGGATAAGGCCTCAAACCCATACCACGAAGAATTGAAAAGGAATGCTGGCGAGGTTGGTTTCGAGTATATGACAGAACATTCCCCTACCGACAACGACAAAATCGCAAAATGGATACATGATGTTCTTGGAGATGCTGCCGGGAATTTGATTCTACGGAGGCACTACACAGAAAAACATGGACAACCTATATTTTTGCGCCCACTTTGCTGCAGTAATTGTATGATTTCCGGCATGCCGGATGAAAATCTGGATTTCGATATGTTGATGAAAATTCAAATTGAAGCAGTAAAGATCGGTTAAGGCGAAAACAAAACTTTGAAAACGAAGCCGTTCTGCACCAAGCAGGGCGGCTTTTAAAATTTCTTTTCGCAGACACGGGCAAGCTCCTCCAGGTCCCCTGCCGACAGATTTTCATTTTCTGAAGTATTGAGTAGATACATGATGGCCTCTCTATCCTCCACATGGTCCAGTCCTAGCGCGTGGCCGAATTCGTGAGCGAGCACCCGGCGTAGCTTGGTCAAATTCTCGAACTGATACACATCTATCCACTCACCCTCTGGCCCACGGTAATACTTGCCTTCTTCAAATTCTGATTCTTGATTTGAACCTATTTCGTTGTATTCGGCCACGTCCAAATTCAGATTCTGGGCCAACGCATTCAATTCCCCTACCATTTTGTTAACACTATTTGTCTCTACGTTGAGCGCCTCCTGAGTGCGGAGCAATGCTTCACCTTCTTGGCGCAATTCTCTCTTGATGGCGTCTAGCTTGTCGTACTCGCTTTCTGGGGCGCCACCTTGCGCATTCCAGTAACTTACTTGTTTATTGTATTCTTGGTTTTTCTTTTGATAATTGGCCCAACTAGCTTCAAATGATTTCTGGCTTTTCTGATATACGGCAAACTTGGCTTCGTAAGCACTTTTCATTACATCATAATCCGCCTTGCTTTGGTCTAGCCCGCTGCCCAAATCTTCGAGTGCATCTGTGGTCTCCTGCCTTTTGTCATAAACCATGTTTATTTTAAAATCACTGCCCTCTCTGTACTCGAGCAAATTCTGGCCGGAAGCAGTGTCCCATTTATCTTCGGCTTCTTTCAAATATTCTTTTAGTTCTTCTTCACTTAAGTCAAACCTTTGGTCGAAAGAACCTATCGAATAATACAGTGTTTGGCTACACGGAAAATACTGATACCGCAGATTAGAAATAGCCGTCTCTATCTCCGGACGGAAATGTTGCGCTAGAAAGACAACCAACGCAATCAGTATTATATTTTTAATAAAGGTTTTCATGTTTTTTGCGGAGACGGTGACCTGCCTGCCCTGCCTACCGGCAGGCAGGCGGCAGGCAGGGATTTGAACCGCTGCGGAGAGTACAGGGCTCGAACCTGTAAGGGCTTACACCCGCTGGTTTTCGAAACCAGTGCATTACCATTCTGCCAACTCTCCTTATTCCACTTTTTAAATCTAGCATTTTTTGCTATTTTTTCAAAAAATCCATATACTAGTCCCTATGGATTTATTAGAAAAATTTGACGAAAACGGCAACAAGGTTTCCCCAGAATTACCGAAAACAGTTATCAATTACTTGATCGACATTGACGGTACTATCTGCGAAGACATCCCAAACGAACAACCAGAAAGGATGCTCACCGCCCGAGAATTCGAAGGAGTAAGAGAAAAAATAAATAAATTTTATGACGACGGACACGTAGTCACCTTCTTTACCTCGCGCACTGAAGCCCACCGAACGAACACAGAGATCTGGCTTCGAGAGCATAGATTCAAATATCATGGCATCTGGTTCGGCAAACCCCGCGGAGGTAACTATATAATAATCGACGACAAACTCATTTCCGCAGAGACAAAGATAAAAGTAGACTAAAAAACATGAGCAAGATAAAAAGCATATTCAAAGAACTCTTGCTCTTCGCTATCAAACAAGCAAATGCGGCCATCTTTGGTGGCATATTGCTTTGCGCCATCATAGCCACCAAATACATATCCACGGCACCTTTGTATCGCTATGACTTTTTATTCCTTGTGGCCCTGGTCACCCAAGCAATACTCATAACTTTCAAAATCGAGAGTGGAAAAGAAATACTGATGATTGCAGTATTTCACATACTGGCAACTGGTATGGAACTGTTCAAGACTTCCCCAAATGTTGGTTCCTGGTATTACCCGGGCACAGCATATTTCATGTTGTACACAGTGCCACTGTTTGCAGGGTTTATGTACTCGGCAGTAGGTAGCTACATAGCTCGTGCTTGGAAAATATTCAAATTCAAATTTACTCATTATCCGAAATTCTCCTATCCCCTTATTCTGGGCATGGTTTCCTATGTGAACTTTATTACCCATCATTTCTTTTTTGACTTCCGTTACATACTCTTCGTCGCATCTGCTGTCGTTTTTTGGAAAACGAAAATACATTTCACCATCATCAAAACACCTCGCCAGATGCCACTACTTTTGGGATTTACTTTGGTGGCTATTTTCATCTGGATTGCAGAGAACATCAGCACTTTTACCAGCATCTGGCTTTATCCGAATCAGACCTCGGGGTGGCAGAGCGTACCTCTTGGCAAACTCGGATCTTGGTATCTCTTGATCATCGTCAGCTTTGTCCTAATTTCAAGTATTTACCGAAAGACTCTAAGGAAGTAGCCTCCTTGTTTTACGAATAATTTTAAAATACCTTTTCGGACGTCGGAAAACAGTTTATCCCTATAATATTCATCGAATTGACTATAATGGAAATTTGTGTAAATCTTTACCTGATATTGTTTTTTTGTTAACAAAATTTAGATGCTCATGTTAAATTACAGCAATTATCTGGAAAAACTACGTCAGTACGTAGCCTTCAGAACAGTTTCGCTTGCAGGCCATCAGGAGCCGGATCAAATCAGACTTTGTATTGATTTCATCCTTGAGCTTATGAAAGAATCCGGAATGCAAACCCAAGTCTGGGAAGCCGAGGGTCTGAACCCTGTCGTTTTCGCCGAGTACATCTTTGACGAGAAATTACCCACCGTCCTTGTCTATGGACATTACGACGTTGTGGCTGTGAACCCCGAAGAATGGACTATTACTTCTCCTTTTGAATTAAAGGAACAAGGTGGTTATCTATACGGAAGAGGGTCAACCGACAACAAGGGTCAGAACCTTATGCACCTCCTTACTGCAATTGATTTGATCAAGGACGGCAATCTTGCCTTCAATATTAAATTTTTTATTGAAGGCAACGAAGAGACCGGTTCTGAAGGAATTGACAAACTGATCCTTGCAAAACAGAATGAACTTTCCGCCAAGTACGTCCTGGTATCCGACGGCGAAATGGTTGGGAAAATTCCTGTGATCGAAACCTCACTCCGCGGGTTAGTAAACATCCGTGCAAAGGTTTCGACCTCCTCAAAAAATCTGCATTCAGGTCTGAGTGGCGGCGCCGTATTCAATTCGGCTGTTGTTGCCTCCCGGTTGATTTCCAGTTTATTTGATCACGAAGGAAAAGTGGTTGTTCCCTTGTTTTACAAAGGTATACCCGAATCATTGATCAACCTTGCCCAGGAAAACAACCTGAGACTCTCGAAGGAGGTTAATCTACTTGATGTTTTTGGGGTTAATAGTTTGAAAACCACATCTGGTTTTGATCCATTTACCCTAAACGGACTGACTCCGACAATTGAAGTAATGGGTATCAACTCAGGATCCGCCCACAACGGATTCAAGCACATCATACCGGGAAGCACCGAATTCGGCCTCAACATCCGACTGGTTGGCTCACAAGACCCGCATGAAGTTGCAGCACTGGTAATGCGATTTATTAGGAGCAAAATGCCCAATTACGCCACAGTTGAAATGGAAGTGTATGCTCAGCACGGCGCAATAACCGTAGATTTAGGTGCTGAAATTAAATTGCACTTACTCCAGCTACTGAGTCGTACATACGGAATAGAAGCCGGATACCATTATGTTGGTGGAGGTATTCCCGTGGTGGAATATTTCATGAACGCTGGTATTCAGCCTTTGCTTATACCCCTGGCCAACAATACCTGTAATATGCACGACGTCCACGAGAACATTGGAGTTGAAAATGTAGAAAACGGATTGGCTTTCAGCCACTCTTTCCTTTCAACACCATTGCCTATGATTTTGAGCTGCTAATAACTGATCCGCGATGATGCGGTTGGGAAATCCCGACTGGCACTCGCGGATTTTTCAATTTTACTAAACCAATCGTAAACCTAGTTGAAGACTCTTATCCTCTTAAAGTTTTTACCCTCTAATCCTTCCATGGTTATAGGTTTCCAAACGAAGTTAGCCTTTTCGATTTGCGATGGTGAAAGTATTGCTTCAATAAAACTGTCTCCTCTTTTTTGTAGTGCGCCAACGCCGACCCAGAACTTAGCAACAGAGGTTTTGGTACTGCCAATTGGAATAACGTTTGGCTCAAAGAAAACCGTAAATGCAGTGATGTTTTCAGTTGTATAGGATGGTCGTATTCGGCTTTGTTGTTCTTGTAGGTTGTAGTAGGCATAATGCATAAGGTCTACCTTTTTTTGCCAATCTGGGTCCTCGGCCTGTTTTGGTGTAAGTTTCACATTCATCTCTATTGCCCGTAGGGCTGATTCTGAAAGAGGTTTAGGGTCTTTGACACGAGCTTGTGCCAACTTTTCCATTTCAGCCTGAAGTCCCGCTTCAAAGGCTTCATCGCTTTCGTATTGTGACCTCTCGAGGAATGTCTCAAATCGCATGTTTGATGGGGCCCACGGTTCAATGAACGCAAGCAAACTTTCGAAACTTTTTCGATACTCATCGAGGTCACTCTGTGGAATGTTGTTTAACTTGGTTATGACCACCTCGTCTAACCAGAAGGTAAAATTCACACCCTTTGGATACAGAGCACACACTGGCTTCAACCATCGAACAAAATATATTATAGAGAAGAGTTCTGCCCAGTCTGCTTCTGGGGTTTCTTCCAACCGCCAGAGTTTATACCCGCCAAACGGAAATACTATTTGGATGGGCTCCTTATTTACGACATTCTTTTCTACTGCGGCTATGATTATCGCTTGATTTTTCTCGGGGATAGAAAACTTTCTAAACTTTTTTGAAAAAAGAAACTTCAAAATAGCGTAAACCATTTCGGCATCATTTTTCGGATTAATATCAACAGCAAAAGGCACTTTCAGTGCATCCAGTTGCGATATTATGTATTTCTGTGCGTCCATAGAGATGTGGGTAGGAGTCGAACCTACGGTTACCCCTTGCGGAAGTACGCCTTACCGTTTGGCTACCACATCG
>JAGXTF010000103.1 GCA_018333525.1 Bacteroidota bacterium
CAAATGAATTAATGATTGTCCGCACTTTGCTCCTGTACCGCCAATGCCGATAAAATAATTACTCATAAATTAATCTCCATAAAAAATGTTATTGAGGTATTCTGTTTAATAATTCTTGAACTTTTGAAATGGGAATTGCAAAATTTAAATTTTGTCCTTCGTCTATTGATGATTTTGTAACACCAATAACCTCTCCTTTGGTGTTCAATATGGGCCCTCCGCTACTACCGCCTGAAATTGGTGCGGTGTATTGGATTAAATGTTTATTTTTAATTACACGGTCTTCAGCGCTAACGCTCCCTTCGGAGAACGTTCCTTCTAACCCTTGAGGATTTCCGAGAGCATAAACTTTATCTCCCCTTTGAATTTTTGTTACATCTCCAAACGGAAGTACTGTGTGATAGCCCTCTGCAATTTTTAATAAAGCCAAATCATTTTCCTCATCTTCAACAATAATATTCAAAATCGGAAACTCTTGTTTTGTTTCAAGCGATTTGATGATTCCTTCCGTACTTCCTTTTACGACATGAAAGTTGGTAACAACAATGCCATCCCTTACAAAAAAACCACTACCTTGTGAATTTGACATATAGATAATTACTACAGATTGAAGAGCACGTTTGGCAATTTGTTGAGGAGTTTCTTCATCTGTTCCGTCATTTTTCTTTTGTGAGGATGTTCCTCCATCCTTATTTTGTCGCCAGCAACCATTGCCTATCAATACAATACAAAATATTGTTGTTATAAATCTAATAATCGCCATTTCCTAAAATATATTGCTTTGGGTGGTGTGTACTTAAAAGAATTAGGCGTACAAAAAATTGTCGAAAAGTAATAAGCCGCTATATAAAATAATGTGTAGAAAAGCCACATAAACGGGTAACCAGAACTGCTGCTAAGGTTCGGAAGTGTAAATGTGCCTATAAGCGACATCAGTATTATTAAACATATGAGAAGTATATACCATACATATTGGTAATTAATTTTACTTCTATTTTTGATATTGAAAACCCATTCAGCCAGAACGAACCATAAGAGAATACAGGCTACTATTATATAACCATGGTTCCATAGTGCATTCATAAATTGGTCAATGGCAGTATCGACATTTACTACACTTACCATTTCAAAAAACCAACTCACCAATACTATAGGAAGGAAAAAAGCAAAAAGAATAAAAGGAATTGCCATTACGATAAATTTTCCAAAGTAGTACACGAGTTTTAATCTTTTTTGTTTCATAATATTAATCTTTCTTTTTGATGAATAAACTTTCTCTTCCCAATTCAGAAGAAGTGTAGGTATATAATGCTGTAATAAAAGGCACTAAATTATATGTAGTACCTCCATTAAATAAATTAGGTTGATTATGCCAACCATCAATACTATCAATGGGCATATTCCAATACTTTACCCAATCGGGAACTCCATTGGGCTTACAACTAATTCTATATTCAAATTTATATATCCCTTCTTTTTCAAAGCGTAAGGGTAAAAATGTAAATCGTCTCTGGAGATAATTTGTAGAAATGGGCTTCCCATCTACAGTAATAATACTATCATCTGTTCCCACAGAAACAAATGTATCTTTTTCTGAAGAAAAAAGTGATGTCCGTTCTTCTAAAAAATAATTTCTCGTACGTTCAAAGGTAATGTCATAATTTTCAAGAGAACAAAATGGTAGTATATCTATTGTAAATTTGATGTCAATAAAATGAGGTCCCTTATTACTACCACGTAATAAGAATTGATTGCACATATTATGCGAGAAATTTCCTATGGTTTTAGTACTCATTGAAGGAGAGATTGAATCTACAGAACACCGAAATTTATTGAATGAAATCGGCTTCCCTATCATAGTGTTGGAGATGATTATGAAATGAGGTACCTTGCCTGGGTAAAGGTAATCAATAGAATTTTTTAGATTCCGGAAACAACGAGCTATTTCAGATGTTTTTCCTAACGCTATTATATAAAAAGGTCGTTCCCCATAAAAATACTTTGGATATCTTCGAGGACCAATATCATAGATAACTCCTTTAAATGGAAGTTTAATTGCACAAATACCTATACCGAGGCCATGTGACAAATATTTTTCAAGCAACATTCCTGTAACTTGAGATAAATTAGCATCAGTTTGGAATAAATCTGTGAGAACAAGTGAAAGATTACTTGTATCAGTATGACGAATTGCGGTATCCAAATATGTGTCATTGATAAAAAAATCATCTGCAAATTGAGGGTTTATTATTTTTTCCATTCTGTTGACATCTGTACTTTCTACGCCTCTTGTATCAAAACGAAAACATCGTTGATATGGGTTACTATCGACAATAGGAAGATAATGAACTAAAAAATTTACAAATGGAGTATTGATATAACCTTTCATTGATGGGGTAGCATCGAGATAAATATCCAATGTATTGGAAAACTTCAATGTTTTTGGAGTGTTATTATCAGTATAACTCAAACTCTCATTTTGTTTTTCTTTAAAGGAATCGGACTTCATTTTATAACAACCTTCAAGAATAATCATAATGATAGTAAGTAGTAATACAATGTAGGAACATATATTTTTTCTTTCCATATTCATCAATCAAAACGTACAATTAATAACTAATATGTTCTTCATTTTTTTAGGTGCTTTCAGTATAAATTCCTACTACTACAACTAATCAAATTTTGTATTCATATCCGTGCGCCGCAGTGCACACAAAAATTTTTCTTCAAAGTTCTTTTCCCACAACTCGAACACTTGGGAGCTAGTAAAGTATATCGCATCGCCGTGGTTTATTTCAACTCATTATCTTTTTTCCATTTTTCAGCAAGAACACTAATCCGGTTGAATTCATCTTCTCCTACAAGTTTGAGGTAATGTCCTTTAAGCCTTTCAACCGACCCGTCATTTTCTATGTCAAATTGCTCGGCTATGATAAGAAACATTATGGCTGTTTCTTGACTCTCTTTGATACCTACTCCATTTTCGTAAATCGAAGCTAAATTTAACATCGCATTGGCATTACCATTCTTAGCTGATTTCAAAGACCACTCAAGTGCTTTTTGATATTCGGGATTCGTTTTCTTTCTTAAGTAATAGTCTCCTAGTAGCCACTGGGCTTCTGGGTCGCCTGATTCAGCATCTCTCTTAATTTCTTCAATAACATTATCAGGTAGGTTATCTAATTGTTGTGATAAATCTTGCATTGACCTGTTCACTCCTTCTATTTGTAAATTGGATTATTAAAAAATAATAGCTTAGTTTTGAATAATGTAAAGATATTCATTGATTGGAATTTATTGTAGCATGATAAAATAGATAAACATGGCTTGCATTTGATGTACGAAAAATCATCCAATTTTAAAGTCGTGCGCCGCAATGCACACAAAAATTTTTCTTTAGTGTTCTTTTTCCGCATACATTGCATTTTGGTTTAAACCAATACCGAGAAGTTTGCAACATACCCGGTCGTTCATAAATTGTTTCATCGGAACACTTCGGACAAATCTGAGCATGAAGATTGTCTGTAAATCCCCGATTAGGATTACCAACGCCAACTTCATACGTATTGTAATACTCCCTTTTCATACCACAATTCGGGCAATAAAAATCTCCGCTTTCTTCAACGGTTCTCACATTCCTTACGGCGTTGGCGGCGGCGGCGCTGGATTCTCCGGTTCTTCTTCCTCATCGCCTCCCGCTCCGGCAGGTAGTGCATATCTATCGTACTTCGCTTTGTCGTCAATAAAAATAATTTTCCCCGCGCGGCAAACTTTTACGGTTATCTCCCACGCGGTGTTTAATTTTGTGATGCGGGTTTGCGTAAGCGTCGGGCGTCCTCCCTTAAACATTTCCTGTTGGGTATTGGCGGCATCCAACTCCTGTTTCAACGTGAGGAGCAATTCTATTTTTCCCTCGGGATAATTTTTTGCCGTCAATTGGTCTTTGTATTTTCTTGCAACCGTGTGCGCCTCCTGCATAAACTGTACCATTTGCGCCTGCGATTGCCTTGCGCTGTCGTATTTGGCGTACCCGAACTCATTCCAGACCGGCTTATTATTCGGGAACGCTTTTTCCACAAAAAACTTCAACTCCTGATACGCCGTTCTGCATTGTTCCATTTTTTCTGCCACTCCTTCCGTAAGGTTGGTCATCTGCGAAACGATGGAAACATCCTGCAATTCCGCTTCACATTCCGCAATCGCCGTCAGCCAGTTCTCCGCAAACGGGTCGCGAAAATCGGTATCAAATTCATCAAACCGGGATTTATCTTCGCTGAAAAATCCTTGCTTGGTTTTTGAAAGTTCCAGCATATCGGCATCGGCAATGCCATACGCCCGTAGTATTTCTTTTGGTCGTGACATATATTTCCTCTTTTGGTTTGTTCGTTAATTAGTTTGTTTGTTTTTGGTTATTCGTAACTCGTTATTCGTAACTCGTAATTCGTAACTCGTAATTCGTAACTCGTAATTCGTAATTTGTAATTCGTAATTCGTCTTTGGTTATTGTCCCGAAGGGATGCCTTCGGCAGTTATTGGTAATTGGTAATTCGTAATTTGTAATTTGTAATTCGTCTTTGGTTATTGGACATTCTTACTTCTTACTTCGTAAATCGTAATTCGTAATTCGTAATTGGAAATTGTATAAAGGAGGGGGCTTTCGTTGGGTAGTTTCCGCACTCCGCAAAATTGTCGCTCTTCTTCGCTGTTTTGTTGTTCTCTCTCGTTGCTTAGTTGCTGTTTTTCGTTTGTTTGTTAGTCGTTTCCGACACTTTGTTACATCATTTCGTCGTTTTGTTACTGTTTTTCGTTAGTTTGTTGCTTATCTTCGCCGCTTTGTTAACGCTGCTCGTCGTTTTGTTACTCGTCTTCGCCGCTTTGTTAACGCTGCTCGTCGTTTTGTTACTCGTCTTCGCCGTTTTGTTAAGGCTGCTCGCCACTTTGTTACTCGTCTTCGTCAAAAATGCAGGACATTTTGTCAGCGGAAAGAGGTAACAAAGAGCAGGTTATATATTACGGTTCTACATCATTCATTATTTAGGGTTGTTGAGTTTTTTATCAGTAGGAAGAAATGCTTATTGTTTTTTGTTCCGCACTTCTTCCATTTTTTCTTGGGCTAAACAAAAGAAATTATTTTGATACCAACAAATAAAATTGATTCATTTTGAAAATTAATTTGCACAAAAACCGTGCCAAAAAAGGAGAAAATATGGAATTGGTAAATTTTTCTTTTTTTGAAACCGATACGTTTTGATTCGGCAGTTTCACATAAATGGAGAATCAAATGTGAGAGGGGGTTTTATCTCTTACGAGAATAATGCGGCTATCATTCCCAATTCTGCAATACGGGATGAGCAATAGGGCATCTCTCCTGAAGGGATTCCTTCGGAATAAAAACCATATTTTTTAAACACAGAGAGCACAAAGTGTTTTCACAAAGAACACAAAGAGCAATACATTCAATGCTTTGCGACCTTTGTGCCTGCTTTGTGTCCTTTTGCCAAAGGCATCCCTTCGGGAGCGTTTAAATTCATTTTTTTTCCTATGACTCGTAGAGAGTTTTTAGAGGTGTCCTAATGTTAAGCAAAATGAAAAAAATAATCAGTGCGTATCAAAAAAAAACTCCTGTAACATAATGTTTGTGTAATTGGAATAATTTTTTGAGTATGGGAAATCTAACTTCAAATAGTCCCGGATAATGCAATAGAAAAATTCGCCACAGATTCACAGATTTTCACGAAACCATCGTCTAATAATCTGTGAATCTGTGGCAAAAAAGAACAGCGAATTATTCATTGTTTGCTAATGCATAATCTGGGATTAAATATTGCGGAACATCAATGAGTAACTGATGTTACGCAAAACTGATATTGTAAGAATAATCTTGAAGAAATCCACACTCTCTTCCGAGACCGTAAACGGTCTCGCTGGACAAAGAAACCCTGATAAATCAGGGTATTGCAATCGAACGTGAGAATCATTTATGATTCTTTATTGCCCAGCGAAGTCATTTATGGCTTCGTAAAAGTGGCAAAAAATGCTCTTTGCGTAAAATCAATGAGTTTATAAAAAATCAGTGCGTATCAATAAAAAACTCCTGTAACATATTGTTGTGTAATGGGAATAATTTTTTGAGTATGGGAAATCTAACTTCAAATAGTCCCGGATAATGCAAGAGAAAAATTTGCCACAGATTCACAGATTTTTACAACACCATCGTCAAATAATCTGTGAATCTGTGGCAAAAAAGAATA
>JAGXTF010000104.1 GCA_018333525.1 Bacteroidota bacterium
TTGGGACTTTTGAGTGGTCTTACGGGTATTGGCGGTGGCGTTTTGTTATCGCCATTGCTTTTGCTTGGGAAATTTACCGGACAGAAAGAAACTGCGGCATTGAGCGCGCCATTTATTCTGGTGAATTCTGCCTCCGGATTATTTGGACTGGCGCATGATGGTTTAGAAATAGATTTCCTGATCATCATTAGCCTCATTGTGGTTGTGCTTGGTGGTATGTTGGGCTCTTATCTGGGTGCAGGAAAATTCAACAATGTTGTTTTAAAGAGAATACTTGGGGTTGTTTTGATGATAGCAGCGGTGAAATTGTTGTTTATGTAACACAAAACATATGAAAAATCTGACGTAGAAAATGAAATTCAAAAGTACTTATTTTTGCGAAACAAGCCAGCAGCCAGTAGCCAGAGGCCAGCAGCCCTCATCATGATTTTCATTCTTTCATTACCTTCATTCTAATTTATCTTTGCCATATGCTCAGGGTCTTGTTTTTCGGAGAATTGGCGGAAGTTGCAGGGATGAGGGAGTGCGAATTTCCTTTGACGAACCACACCGGATCTCTGATGGCCGATTTACAAGAAAAATGGCCCGGTTTGAAACAAAAAACCATTTCTATGGCCGTAAACCATAAAATAGTGAATGCGGAATTCAGGTTGAAGGAAGGAGATGAAATCGCTTTATTGCCACCATTTTCAGGGGGATGAGTTTAAAAGATTCCATATCAAATCGATTTGCCCGACAAATCCGGATGCCTGAAATAGGGCAGGAAGGACAACAAAAATTAATTCAATCATCGGTTCTTGTTATTGGTGCCGGCGGACTGGGTTGCCCGGCCTTATCTTATCTGGCAGCTACCGGAGTTGGCAAAATTGGAATCGTGGATTTTGATCAGGTGGAAATGAGTAATTTACACAGACAATTGCTCTATGACGAATCGGATATTGGAAAAAATAAGGCATTGCAAAGTGATACAAAATTAGCAGCCCAATTTCCGGATTGTAAGGTTGTTTCTTATCCAAAAGAACTCGACAATAAACTGGCAATGGAGATTTTTCCGGAATACAACATCCTTCTGGATTGTACCGATCAAATTCACACCAGATATTTGATTAACGACGCCTGTCGTGTTTTAAACAAGCCCTGGATATTTGGGGCTATTCAGGGCTTTGAATCGCAGTTTGCACTTTTGAATGCATCAAAAGAGGCTGCTGATTTCAGAGATATTTTTCCAATTCCTGCCAATCCATTAACAGCGCCCAACTGTGAAAACGATGGAACTATTGGTGTGATTCCGGGAATTACCGGAATGTTTCAGGCAATGGAATGTGTGAAATGGATTTTGGGATTAGGTGAAAGTTCAACTGTTCTGCATTTTTTTAATTATATGGATTATCAGAAATATGAAATGGAAATTATTCCATCCAAAGAGCGTGTGAATATTACTGAACTTGAATTTATGCAAACAGATTACAGGGAATATGTAATGGCATGTCATTATAAAAAAATGTAATGGAAAAGAAGATGAAAAAAGTTTTTGTAGCAGGTGCAATTTCTCCTTCATTTATTGGGGAGAGCATTGCTAAACATGCAACCAAAGATGAAATTGGAGCCCACAGTATTTTTCTGGGTCAGGTACGCGCAGATATAATCGAAGGTGAGAAAGTTACTGCAATTGTATATGAAGCTTTTGAAGAAATGGCGAATGAAAAATTCCATGAAATTCGCGAAACCGCATTTGAAAAATATCCGCTAACCTGCATGCATATTTACCACAGCCTCGGTGAAGTAAAGTCCGGTGAAATCAGTTTGTTTGTTTTTACATCTTCGGCACATAGGACAGCAGCCATAGATGCTTGCAGCGAAATTGTGGAACGAATAAAATTCGAGGTTCCGGTGTGGGGAAAAGAAGTTCTGGAATCCGGAAAAATAGTATGGAAAGAAAATAAAAAATAGTCATGAATGATATTACCCATAAAATAAAAAGTATACGCACGGCAATAGCTTCCGCTATTGTGAAAGTGAGTGCAGCTCAGACGATAGAAAGAATAAAAAATAACGATGTTCCGAAGGGAAATATATTTGAATTTTCGCGTGCTGCCGCATTACTGGCAGTGAAGAATACCAGTAATGTAATTCCGGATTGCCATCCGTTACCCGTGGAAAGTTGTTCCATTACTTCTGAAATTCTGGAAGATACCATTAAAATAACTGTGGAAGTAAAAACCATTTACCGCACCGGTGTGGAAGTGGAAGCCATGCATGGAGCGAGTATTGCTGCTCTTACGATGTATGATATGTTGAAGCCAATTGACAAAGGAGTGGAAATTCAAAATATTAAACTGGAATATAAAAAAGGCGGTAAATCCGATTATACCGATATACCAAAACGCGAAGTAACTGCAGCGGTGATAGCATGTTCAGACAGCATTAGTGCAGGGAAAAAACAAGACAAAGCAGGTAAAGCTATCATTGCAATTTTGGAAAAATACGGAATTAAAATTGTGGAGTATTCTATTATTCCGGATGAAATGGAAATGATTCAGGAAAAGGTAAAAACCTTTTGCAAACCTGGAATGGACATGCTCATTTTTACGGGCGGAACAGGCCTTTCTCCAAGAGATGTTACTCCGGAATCTGTATTGCCTTTGTTAGAGCGTGAGGTGCCAGGAATTATGGAAGCAGCGAGAACTTATGGCCAAGAGCGAATGCCTTATGCTATGGTTTCACGTGGGGTGGCCGGTTTTAGGGGAAATACACTGGTAATTACAACACCTGGTTCTACCCGTGGTGCTGAAGAAACCATGGAAGCGTTATTTCCATATGTTCTGCATTTGTTCCGCGTTGCAGATGGTGCAAGACATTCGTGAGTGAGAAGTTAGTTGTCCGCCCGTGCCGGTTCGGATGGGTGGGAAGTTAGAAGTTTTTCACTTCATGTAATTTAATTGTATCGCCTTTAATACGGTGGTTGAGCGAAGCCGAAAACACCGCTATTCGCGAAACTGAAAATACCTCATTATAAAACGGTGGTTGAGCGAAGTCGAAAACACCGCTATACGCGAAGCCGAAAACACTTCATTATAAAACGGTGGTTGAGCGAAGCCGAAAACACCGCTATACGCGAAACTGAAAACACCTCATTTTTTATAAAATTATACTGTATCCAAATATTTTCGGATAGTATAAATTGCCGCTGAACCTTCTCCAACAGCAGCTGCAACTCTTCTATTCGCACCATGTCTGATATCGCCGGCAGCGAAAATACCGGGAACATTGGTTTCGAATAGAAATGGATCTCTTTTCAATGGCCAGTTTAAAACTCCATGGGCATTTCTGGGCAAATCTGTTCCGGTATAAATAAAACCACCGTCATCTATTTCAATAATATCAGAAACCATTTCAGAACGTGGAGATGCGCCGATAAATATAAACATGGCATCTGCTTCCATTTCGGAAATTTCACCTGTATTTACATTGCGAATTTTGAGCATTTCCAATTTATCTTTTCCCATTACCTCTGTAACTTCCACAAATGGAATAACTTCAATATTTTTTGTTTTTTCAATACGTGCAATCAGATAGTGCGACATGGATTTGTGCAGATTATCTGCATGAATTAATATTTTTACATGACTGGAATAGCGGGCAAAAAACAAGGCTCCCTGTCCGGCAGAATTTGCCCCGCCAATAATGCAAATAACTTTGTCTTTGTATGTGGAAGCTTCGGTCATTGCAGCACCATAATACACGCCTATTCCAATCAGAGAATCAATTCCTGTTGCTTCTAATTTTCTTACGGTCATACCAGTTGTGATTAATACCGTATAGCCGGCAATGGTACTTCCATTGGAGAGTTTTACTTTTCTGTAAGGGCCATCAGTTTCAATTCCTACAACTTCACTGGCAGTAAGAATTTCCGCACCAAATCGAGTGGCTTGTGCAGTTGCTCTCTGCGCAAGATCTGCCCCGGTGATGCCCATTGGAAATCCGAGATAATTCTCAATTCTGGAACTGGTACCGGCTTGTCCACCCGGAGCGCTTTGCTCCACCAAAATAGTTTTTAATCCTTCACTTGCACCATATACAGCATTGGCCAATCCTGCAGGGCCACCACCGACAATGATGAGATCATAAAAAGGTTTGCTGGCTGAAATATGAAGCCCAACTTTTTCAGCGAGTTCATGTATTTCGGGCTTAATTAAATAACTACCGTCTTCAAACAATACCAATGGAATGGAATGTTCATCACCGGCAGTTTGAATTACAAGTTCGCGCATAGAGGCATCCTGATCCATATCAACCCATTGGTATGGAACATGATTCCTGGAAAGGAATTCTTTTAATGGATAGCATTCCGGAGTCCAACGAGTGCCGATAATTCGGATTCCTTCATGATGCATTTTGTATTTCGCATGCCATTTCTTTAGTAATTCATCTATTACAGGGTATAATTTTTGTTCCGGCGGAGAGAATGGTTTAATCATGTATTGATCCAGCAACAGGTTGTTGATGCTATGAATCGCGGCTTCGGAATCTCTATGGGAAGTCAATAATACTTTTATCGCATCCGGATATAATTTCGATGCTTCCATCAGAAAATCAGTACCGATAATTTGCGGCATTTTCTGCTCGCTTAAAATCATACAAAGATGTTCACCCAGTAATTTGAGATTTTTGATCAACTCCAAAGCAGCAACAGGGGAATCGGACTTAAGAATTTTGTAATGTTTCTTATACCCGTTTTGCAGGGCATTTTCAATTTTGTCTAAATCTTCGGAATGGTTATCAACTGCTAAGATTACCGGCTTTTTCATACGACCAATTTAATTCGGGCGCATCAAAATTATGGTACCTTCCCTAAAGAATTTTCTTTGGGTAACCATGTTTTTTAAGGTTAAGGTATAAATATATACCCCTTCCTGGCATGGCTTGCCCATAAAGTTTCCATCCCAACCGGGTTCGCCTGCCGGACCTTCATATATTTTTTCGCCCCAACGATTAAATATTTTTATTTCATTGAAATAAAATGGAGGAAAATAAATCTGGTAATTATCATTTAAACCATCGCCATTTGGTGTGAAAATTTCCGGAATTTCAAACCAGGTAATATCTTCCACGTCTACCACTCTGCTCATGGTATCTTTGCAGCCGGTGGCGCTGTTTTCGGCGATAAGCATTGCATTGCGTTTTCCGCTAATCTGATACACATGAAATGGATTCATGTCATTTGAAATTTCTGAATTGGTACCAAAATCCCATGTGAATTTATTGGCATCGTTACTTTCATTTCTAAAATAAACTGTATCGTACATAGCGATAGCTGCATTAGACATACTAAAGCCGGCATGCGGTTTGGCTGTGACTTCTACTGATGTGGAAACGAAAGAGTCACATCCGCGATAATTAGAAAATGTATCCAAATAAACACCTGCATTTTTATAAGTATGGTTGTTGAAGGAAAACGATTGCCCCTCGCAAATGATAACGCTTTGCTTGCCGAAACTGCTTTGAATGACATTTAATTCAATGGTAAGCACAGAATCACAACCTCGGTAATTTTGCAGGTATTGGAAATAAGTTCCGGGCTCAGAATAATTTTGAGAATTCAATGTAAATATGCGATTCTCACAAATGGTGCTCTCTAATTTTCCCTGGCTATCCGGATAGTTCGAAATAAAAATACTAACTATAGAATCGCATCCTTTGTAATTGGCAATAGTATCCAGATATTTTCCGGGAGCACTATAAGTTTTACTATAATATTTTACAGATTCACGGCTGCACTTGCTCACAGTAATAGTGCCATGTGAAGCGGATAAATAAGCCAGTGTTGCATAAACAACAGAATCATAACCCTTGGAATCTTTTAAGGTGAAACTATAATTCCCGGCTTTGTATTCGTATTTATTTCCAATTAATGCAGAATCACCAGGACAAATTTCTTTGCGTATGTAAACAGGTTTTATGGATTTTGGACTGCATAAATTCATTGGAGCAATATTGGGCTCAATTCTGGTAAATGTATAACGCATTGTGTTGTCTAAATCCATCCAAATGGATGCTCCTAATTGGGAGTATCCGGATGCCCATAGTGAATTATCTGCTTTGATAATGTAGGAGAAATTTTCTCCGGCGAGAATATCTGCTGTATTGGTTGCAACTTGTACAGGAAACAATACCGGAGTTCCAATTCCGCTTCCAACCTGACCCTTATTATTAGTCCCCCAGCCAAAAACTGTACCTAAAGAATCCAATGCAAGGAAATGATCACCATCATTCATTCCCGAAATTGCAATGATGTTTTTTAATCCTGCTATTTTATTTACAGTTTGTGAATTTACAATAGAGCCATTTCCCAGACTTCCTTTGCCACCACCACCCCAGGCATATACATATCCATTTTTATCCAATGCTACAATCGCATCGGTATTTGCTTTTATATCTACAATATCCTTCAGCCCCGGAATTACTACCGGAGTTTTTGCAAATCCATTAATCGGAATATCCGCGCCGATACAACCCACCGTGTTTTTACCGGCTGCCATCACAGTACCATCTTTTAGAAGAACGATAGTTCCCCATTGGCAATTTGCTACCCTCGCGGCATCGGTAATTTTATCCATTTTTACAGGTATTTTGGATTCATTTCCGGAGGTTCCGTTTCCGAAAGAACCATAGGTGTTTTTTCCTACGGACCAAACTGTACCATCATTTTTAATAAATACTGCGATATCCATTCCGGCATCTGTGAAAATCACATTTTCAATCACCTTTTCTGCAAATGGTTTTGCGCCGTTTCCCCAAATCCAACCACTGTTATCTTTTTTAATGGCCGCACTGAGATAACCGGCAGTATAAAAATGGACATTGTTCATACCCTGGCATAATACAGGGATATCTGAGTTTTTATTGGAATTGTTTCCAAGCTGGCTGTAGTTATTTCTACCCCATGCAAGCAATTGACCAGAGTCTCCGCAAACGGTATAACCGGAATAGGAGCCAACTGAATAATTGTGAGGAGTGTACCACAACCTGCCGCCGAAGCCGTCGCCTACCATGCTGTTTTGCGCATACGCGAACAGAGGCATCAAAAAAATGATGGTTCTGAAGAGGGTTTTCATAACATGTTGTCCGGAAATTTGGGTAGATCAGGACATTGTGTAACAAATATAACATAAGGCTTCAAGTGGTACGGCGCCGTTTTACCAAATGCCGTTTTCAATTGAAGAAAGTAGGAGGGAGGTACTTTCATGACAATTAATTATTTACGTGGCAAATAAGAGTACAACGAATGTATGCGAAACCCTTAAAATATAGTCTTGGGTTTTGTCATATTTGGTTGGCACGAATTCAACCACCGGTTGAATTCGTGCCAACCAACCGCAACGTAAGCACTTCTAGATCCGGTCGTATTCTATATCATTTCACCTTCATTTAAAAGTGGTTGGGGTTTCGCCGCGATGCGAGCGAAACGAAGAATACCACCCATGAGGTTGCGCTCAATGGACCAAGGCATACCACCAGGGTATACGCGGTTGGTGTTCATGTCGCATAAGCGAAGCATGCGACCACCAACCGCTTTTATGCCAGATAAATAATCGATTAATTTAAATCAAAAATGTAAATCAATGTTGTGAAATTTTAATTTTGATGGATGAGGGAATTTATTCAAGGATTGTATTTTTATACAGCCACTTGTAACACATGGAAGAAAATATTATTGGGAAAGAATGAGCATGAAATTATTATGAATAGCATGAGGTATTTTACAAGACAAAAAATATGCAAGATTTATGGTTTTGTGATTATGCCAAATCACATTCACATGATAGTTGCCATTCATGATGAAAATCTAAAATCCTTCCAACAACGTTTTTTGAAATTTACTGCGCATCAAATTGTTATGCTTTTTAAAAAAGAAAAAAATAATTTATTGAAGGAGTTACATTCTACACAGTCAGATAGAAGATTTCATATATGGGAAAGGAGATCGAAATGGAAAGCAATTTACAATAGTGATGAATTTTATAACGCATTGAATTACACACACAATAATCCTTTACAAAAACATTGGAAGCTTGTAGCGAATCCAGCGGATTATATTTCAAGTTCTGCATTGAGTTATAAAATAGGAGTTACACAATTTGATTTTCTTACAATTTATGAGTGGTAAGTGCAAAAAGAAGTGGTTGGTAGTTTCATCGCTTCGCGAATGAAACAAGGAATACCAACCACGCGCTGACGCGCTGTGAGAATAAGAATGTATGGTAGATATGTTCTTCGTTCCGCGAATGAAACAAGGAATACCACCCACGCGCTGACGCGCAATTTACCCAGGCATGCTGTACACGGCATGCTCGGTTGGTGTTCATGTCGCATTGGCGTAGCATGCGACCACCAACCGATTATATTCTTTTAGTTTAAAACAACTTACCAAACATCCATTTCAAACGGAGTTCTATAACACCGAAAAGCGCCTCTCGGATAATGCTGGTGCTCATTTTGCTTGTACCCAAAGTGCGGTCTGTAAAAATAATTGGAATTTCTTCTAACTTATATCCTTTTCTGAATGTACGAAATTTCATTTCAATTTGAAACGCATAACCTTTAAAATGGATGCGATCAATTCCTACATTTTCCAGAACTTTTCTATGGTAACAAATAAATCCTGCAGTAGCATCCGAAGCTTTTAATCCGGTAATGATACGCACATATTTACTCGCATAATAACTCAACAAAACCCTTCCCATCGGCCAGTTAACCACGTTTACAACACCACCTACATATCTGGAACCGATAGTTGCATCTGCACCTTTTTCACAATTGGCAATCAACCTTGGCAAATCATCCGGATTGTGCGAAAAATCGCAATCCATTTCACAGATGTACTCATAATTTCTTTCCAAACACCAGTGAAATCCAGCTATATACGCAGTTCCCAATCCGTTCTTTCCGGCGCGTTCCATCAGGTGCAACTGTTCGCCGTATTCGGGTTGTAATTTTTTTACCAACGCCGCTGTGCCATCAGGCGAGTTGTCATCAACTACCAGAAGATCTATGGCAGGCTGAAGGCTCATCACCTTCCGAACCATAGCCTCGATGTTCTCAATTTCGTTGTACGTGGGGATAATTACAATTCGCGTATTCAAATGAATGGGCGAAAATAATTTATTTCGCTGCAATGCGGAAGGCAATATTGGAAAAGCTCATTTTTCTCGATAGAGACGGTGTGATTAATTATGAACCTGGAACTTACACCTGGGATCCGGAAAAATTTCAGGTGCTGCCGGGAGTAATGGACACATTGAAATATTGGAAAAATCAGGGTTATGGATTGGTGGTCATTACCAATCAGGGAGGTGTTGCCCGCGGATTGTACAGTAAAAATGATGTGTTTGCCGTACACCATTATTTTCAGGGACTTTGTAATCTGCAGGGTTTTAACATTGATGCATTCTACTATTGTCCGCACCATGAAAATTACTCGGGTCGCTGCCTATGCAGAAAACCCGGACATTTAATGCTGGATAAAGCCCTGCATCATTTTGGAGCACTACCCGGCGATTGTGTATTCATCGGTGACAATGAACGGGATATGGCGGCCGCCGCAGGTGCAGGAGTGAAAGGAGTTTTGGTGGAAACCAATATTGGATTGTCCGCAGAAATTATTCACGCATAAATTGAAATTAAATTCCAAATGCACTGTCTACAGGTTCCCAAAGTTCCATGCGTATTCCATTGCAGTCTTCAATCCAGGCAAATTTCCCGTAATCCATAATTTCCATTTCTTTAACAGGCAATATGCCCTTTTCCGATAATTCCTTCAAAAGCAATTCCAAATCCCGCACCCTGTAGTTGATCATGTATGCCTGATTGGTGCTGCCAAAATAATCCGTTTCATTTTTAAATGGACCCCATGTGGTGCTACCTGGATTTGATGGGTTTTCATAATCTCTCCACTTAAAAATACAACCCCAGCTTTCCATTTTTAAACCAAAGGTTTCCTGATACCAATTTCTGGTTTTGTCCGGATCTGAGGTGCGGAAAAACACTCCGCCAATGCCGGTAATGTGCGAATTCATGCCCAATCTTAAACATTTAAGGCCAATCTGACATAGATTTGATTCAGTTTTTTAAGTTTGACATAAAAGTAAATCAGGTATAATATTTGTTTAAACAAATGTATGAAACATATATTTCACCCCGCAAATGAGCGCGGACACAATAAATTCAGCTGGCTCGACAGCTACCACAGTTTCAGTTTCGGGCATTATTACGATGAGAAAAAAGTGCATTTCGGCGCTTTGCGCGTGCTGAATGATGATTTGGTTGCTCCCGGAGGAGGTTTTGGAACCCACCCGCACGACAATATGGAGATAGTGAGTATTCCACTTTCCGGAGCGCTGGAACACCGGGACAGTATGAGCAGCCATGGCATAATTAAAAGTGGAGATGTTCAAATTATGAGTGCTGGAACCGGAATTTCACATTCTGAGTTTAACCACAGCCAGAGTGAAGAGGTGCGTTTTCTTCAAATTTGGGTATTCCCAAGACGGCGTCAATTGAAACCGAGATACGACCAAAAAACTTTCGAATTTGCTACTGGTAAATGGCAGGTAGTTGTGGATCCGGAAGGAGAGAATGGCGTTGGCATCATGCAGGATTCCTGGTTTTCTCTGTTTGAAACAACTGAGATTTCAGATGCAAATTATCAAATGCACAAATCGGGAAATGGGGTGTATTTTTTTGTTTTGGAAGGACATGTAAAAGTTGAGGAATTAGAATTGGGAAGGAGAGACGCCGCAGGATTTTGGGAAACCGACAATGTGCAGATCAACGCAAAGGCGGGAAGCAGAATTCTGGCAATTGAAGTTCCAATGGAGTTGCCTTAAAAATAGGTTCCAACAAAAGACACGGAAATATTAGTTTCTCTTACTTTTTGTAACCGGTGCTTTTTCTTGCAGGGCTGTAGCTGCGGCGATAAGATGAAGAGCGATAATACGAACGTTTGTATGGTTTTCTGTAATACACCACAGGTGGAGGTGTACTAAAGGAATTGGTATCAAACACCAAAGTATCCTTCAACAGAGAATCCAATTGAAAATCGATGAGATTTTGAGGATTAAAGGGTTTGCCCATAAAACGAGTTTCAAAGTGCAAATGCGGTCCGGTGCTATGTCCTGTTGACCCTCCCAAACCTATAATCTGGCCGGCATTTACCAATTCACCCACATTTACCATTCTTTTGCTCAGGTGTCCGTATAAGGTTTCAATTCCATTGTGGTGGCGAACAACTACACAATTCCCATAACCATAGTACCACATGCTCATTCGAACAACTCCATCAAAAGCGGCATTAACCGTATCCCCGGTTTTCAGCGAAAGATCCACCCCGGCATGTTGCCTTCCCCAACGATAGCCGAAAGGAGAAGTAATTCCACCCAAAACCGGCAAAGCAAATCCGCAATCGCTTTGTAATACCGGCAATTCTATGGAACCGCCCATGGATTTAATATCAAATTTATATGGATCCAAAGTTGCAGTATCCCAATAACAATAGATATCGAAATAGGGATAAAAGCCGGGAATCACGGCACTGTGAACCACGTCGCCTCCTGAAAATCCATCGGTATCGTGGAAAAAACGGAGGTCATGGCCTGCGAAAGCTTGTAACTGGACACTAAAAAACAGGATTCCGGCAAGACACAGCAGCTTAAAAAGTGCTGAAAACCGCTTTGGTTGCGGAGATGTCTTTATCAATCTGTTCCCGGAGCGCATCTAGATTGCTGAACTTCTCTTCATTGCGCAAAAACCGGACCAATTCAATGGAAATTTGCTGCCCATAGATATCTTCATGGAAGTCTATAATATGAACTTCAATGCTAAACCCTTTGCCTTCTATGGTAGGGTTCCAGCCAATATTTGCCGCACCCGGATAAGAATTCCCATTCCAATTCACCTTTACTGCGTATACCCCGGTTTTGGGAATCAGTTTATAGGAATCTGTCATTTCCAGATTTGCTGTAGGAATTCCTATACTTCTACCCAACTTTTGTCCATGAACTACTTTTCCGGATAGGGAATAATTTCTACCCAATAATTCATTCGCCAGTTGCAGGTCACCTTCAGCAAGTGCTTTTCGTGCACGGGTGCTGCTAATTGCAATATGTTCAATTTCGGATGCCGGAATTTCATGCACTTTAAAACCAAACATTTCACCAAATTGCATCAGATCCTGAAAACTGCCTTCGCGGTTTTTCCCAAATCTGTGATCATGGCCAATAACCATCCTTTTAACATGTAACTTTTGAACGAGAATATCGCGCACAAAAACCAGAGGTTCCAGGGATGCAATTTCGTCGGTAAAAGGCAAAATCAGCATGTGGTCGATGCCGCATTCTCTTACCAGTTCCACTTTTTCGTCAATGGAGTTCAGCAAACGCAAGTTGTTGTCGTTTGGATACAAAACCAACCTGGGGTGCGGGAAAAAAGTGAGTAACATACTTTCTCCGCCGCTGTTTTTTGCGAGACGAACTACATTCTGCAATACTTCTTTATGTCCGCGATGAACTCCGTCAAAAGTGCCTTGAGTAAGCACAAGGTCTTGAATTTCAGGGACTTCTTCCAGGCTGTGGTATACTTTCATGCAGGCTGCGAATTTCCGAAAAGGAAAGGACACCAAAAAAAATTGTTTCGGTCACATATTTGTAAGCACTTGCATTTCACAGAATTTACACAGCAATTATACCGTTAACCTGCTGTTTGATTCGCGCGAGTCTCAATATATTTGCCAGATTGAAAAAGGGAATTCCTGTATTATTTGCATTATTTAGTTTTTCCGTATCCAAGGCTCAAGTTGGAGGCACTGGTGTATTTTCAGTTTTAAAAATGCCGGCAAATGGCAGAACCCTTGGCTGGGGCGGATATAGCAGCGCATATAGAAACGGAGATGCCACTTTCATGTTAAACAATCCTGCACTTTTGGGAAATTCCAATCACAACATGGCGAGCATGAATTTCAACACCCAGTTTCCGGGTGTATGGAGCGGTAATGGCGCGTATGCCATGAAATACAAGGATGTGGGATATTTTGGAATGTCTGTAAGTTATATTGATTATGGAACCATGGACGCTTACGATGCGGGTGGCAATGCAGAAGGGCAGGTACAGGCAAATGAAACCAGTATTGCTTTGGGGTATGCAAAACCGCTGAATAACCAGATTTCTTATGGTGTGAATATTAAAATGGCTTATTCCATTTTGGCCGGATATGTCGCTAATGGTATTGCACTGGATGCCGGAGTGCTTTATTCCTCGGCAGACAGTATTCTCTCAGCAGCTCTGGTATTTAAAAATGCAGGATTTATGTTACAGCATTACAGAAACGGAGAAAGGGAAAAACTCCCTTTTCAGGTAGAATTGGGGTTGAATTTCAAACCCAGACATATGCCTTTTCGATTTAATATTACTGCGCATGATTTGCAAAAAGCGGATATAACTTACAACCAATACCTGAAAACCAACAATACTATTGACCTCAGCGGCAATACCGTTGTTGCCAAAGAGGCGAATTTGGGAGAAAAAGTAATGCGCCATTTTACCATTGGTACCGAATTGGTATTGGGCAAAAATTTTGGAATCCTGTTTGGTTATAACCACCAGCGGAGAAAGGAAATGGCCCCCGATATACTCAGCAGGGTAACCGGCTTCAGTTGGGGTTTGCATTTTAAAGTTTCTAAAATTCAGATTACATACAGCAGCGCAGCATATTTTCCCGGATATAATATGAATTTGTTCACCTTTAGTGCGCGCATATCTGATTTCAGCAGAAAAAATGGAAATTCGCGATCAAATTGATCACAGAAAAAATCAACATCGCTATTGACGGATTTAGCAGTTGCGGGAAAGGCACTCTTGCACGCTATCTCGCATCGGAACTGGGTTACATATTTATAGATACTGGTTCTATGTACAGAGCAGTTGCATGGTATTTTATGGAAAACCATTTGAATCCTGATGATGAAAATGATGTAAAAAACGCTCTGTCCGAAATTCAATTGTCTTTTATTCAGGCATCCAATGATTTTTCACATATTTCTTTAAATGGAAGAGATATAGAAAAAGAAATTCGGAACAATGAAGTTGCCTCTGTTGCAAGTAAAGTTGCAGCAATTCCGGCAATCCGGAAATTTCTTGTTATTCAGCAACAGGAAATTGCTGCGCAAAAAGGTGTGGTTATGGATGGTCGCGATATCGGTACTGTTGTAATTCCAAATGCTGAAGTCAAAATATTTATGACTGCATTGCCGGAAATTCGAGCTCAAAGGCGATATGAAGAATTGGAACGTGCCGGAGTAAAAACAACATATGAAGATGTGCGGAGAAATATTCAGGAAAGAGATGAGCGCGACAGCAAAAGAGATGATAGTCCGCTCACTTTTGGAAAAGATTATCACCTGCTGGATAATTCTTATCTTTCCGTGGAGCAACAAAATGAAATTGCAATGGCTTGGGTGAAATCTTCCAGACCATTGTATTAATCTTGTTCTCCTTATTTCTAAATTTCATATGCGATTCATTTTTATATGTATTTTGTTGTGTTTTTATTTTGAAGGTACTGCTCAAATTCATTTTTTTGAAAGGAAAGAACTCGCTCCAACATTAGAAATTCCCTGGGATATTGAGTTTGGCCCGGATGGAAATTTATGGTTGTCAGAATCTCAGGGAAGAATTTCCAAAGTAAATCCCAATACCGGAGAATACCATTTGGTTTGGAAAGCTCCCGATTATCGGGATCCATCCATTTCTGAACAATGGCCTTTGTGTTACAAACCCATGCCGGGTAGCGGTTGTCTGGGTCTGGCTTTAGATCCGGATTTCCAGAAATCACATGAATTATATTTGTTATATTCTTATTGGGATTCTTCTAACCTGCCTGTAAAAACTGCATTTAAAATTGTTTTGCTGCGTTTAGATGAAAAAAATGATACAGTAATTTTTTCAAAGAATATGGTGTTGCAAATTCCAACAGGATTTGATCACCTTGGTGGAAGAATGTTGTGCGTGAATTCAAATGGTAAAAAATATTTATTTGTGAGCACCGGGGATAATGGCATCAGTGAAACCTCTCAACCATCCTGTTATTCCCCGCAAAGTACAAATCCCAATAACCAGGCATGGAATCCGCTTACCAAAAACGGTAAAATTCTGAGATATTATGCCGATGGAAGTATTCCCAATGACAATCCATTAGCCGGAAATCCTTTCTATACCAGAGGACATCGAAATCCACAAGGGCTTGCCTGGAATTCAGAACAACACATTTTATATGAAACGGAACATGGCGATCGCACGGATGATGAAATCAATATTTTACAGAGCGGAATGAATTATGGCTGGAAATGGGTGAGAGGCTGGCATGCCGATAATAACTGGTCTGGAGAAGAGGATTCTGTAAATCAATATCAGCCGTATCCGGGAATAACCGGTGATCATTTGGTAGAGCCAATTTATGTATGGTGTGCAGATCCACAACCATTATCGAATAGCAATGCAGATTGGTGCACCGTTGCACCGAGTGGTGCATGTTGGTATGGACAAGGAGCAATTTCAATTTTGCAAAATAGTTTATTGGTAACAACCTTAAAAAATGGTGATTTCGCAAAGCAGGAAGTGTATGCTTTTCGAATGAATAAAGATGGAAAATCTTTAATTCCTTCCAATTCTACCATTCCCAATCCGTTGCATTTGTTTACAGAAGATGCCAATATTAATGGGCGAATCCGGGATATAGCATTATCACCGGATGGCAGAAAAATATTTATAATAAACAACGGAGGATTTGGAAGTGGCAGAGATAAAATTACGGTATACACTTATGTAAAAAAAGGTTTTCAACTCCATCCCAATCCCGCGGAACGCGTCAGTTATATCCAGTGGGATTCTCCAATAATGGATGTGAAAATAACGGATGTTTGTGGCAGGGAAGCCACAGAATTTACCTGGCAAAACAATGCACTGGAATTCAATCCGGGTTTGCATGGAATCTATTTTGTAAAAGTGAAAGATGAATGGGGTAATGAGCAAACAGGAAAATTGATGTTGCGATAATTCTCATTTTGATTTATGCGCCTGTCATTTTGTTGAAATCCCGTGTCTTACTTATCAGAAATTCCCTTTTATAGATGAATGAAATAACCGAATTTCGCGGCCGTTTATGACCAGACTCAAAATCGTTGCAGGAAATTGGAAGATGCACAAAACACTGGAGGAAAGCCAGTCACTAATTACAGAAATTCGCGGAATAGTACGCGATGAGATTCGCAGCAATACCAAGGTAATCGTCTGCCCGCCTTATATTGCTCTTGCAGCAGCCACGCGTTTATTGGAAGGTACCGGTATTGGACTCGGCGCGCAAAATTGCCATTTCGAAGAACAGGGTGCCTTTACCGGAGAAATTTCTGCCGGGATGATCAAATCTACAGGAGCAGAATATGTAATCATCGGGCATAGCGAACGCCGTCAGTATTTTGGAGAGACGAATGAAACCACAGCACTAAAATCGAAAACGGCCATCAGGCATGGCTTACATGTGATATTTTGCGTAGGTGAAACCTTAAGTCAGAGAGAAGATAAAAGTTATTTCCGCGTGGTTGAAGCGCAGTTGCAAGAGGGTTTATTCCATTTGGATCGCAAGGAATTCAGCCATATTGTGATTGCATATGAACCTGTTTGGGCAATAGGGACAGGCCTTACCGCTTCTCCGGAGCAGGCGCAGGAAATGCATGCTTATATCCGTAAAGTAGTTGGGATGCACTATACCGACGAAATCGCAAACAATACCAGCATCTTATATGGAGGTTCTGTAAAGCCGGATAATGCGCAAACATTGTTCAGCCAAGGCGACATAGATGGAGGATTGATAGGCGGAGCAGCACTAAAAGCAAGAGATTTTGTGGATATCGTGAAAGGAATGCATTGATTTTGCGTTTTTTTGGTATGGTTTTTATACCACAATAAGTAACCTTTGATAAACGTTAATCCTTATTTCATGCGCATTCTGAAAAAACTTCTTCTGATAGGGCTGTTGTTATGTCCCCTTTTTGCCAAAGCGCAAATCAAAAGTTTTAGTACAGATCCGCTTTTGTTTATTGATGAATTTGAGAAATTCATCCAAACAGCAGAGGAGAAAAAATTGAATGAGGATGTAAAATTATTTGCAGAAAATTGGAAACTCGGTAAATTTTCTCCGCTTCAGCAAAAGAGCATTATCAAAATATGCAACGATATGTTGTTGGAGCAGATGAATGTGCAACCCTATTTCGGTCTGATGATTAATTCTCTGGCTACATTATTGGAAAAGAAATTACCGGATAAAATTTTACAACAATGGCAAAAAGTTACGGAATCCCTGATTGGGCAGGGAAATGCAGAATATCTGGATTTCCTGAAAATAACTGCCAGGCTGTTTGCAGAAAATATTGTTTTTGAAGATGACAATAAAAAATGGTTTGCAGATAATTCTGATTATGATATTCTGTATGAACGCGGAAAAATCATAATTAAATTTAAAACGTTAAACCTCACCTGCCAGGGTCCTCTGGATAGAATGGTGGTGTACAATACCGGAGGTTTTTATGTCCCTTCGGAAAAAATGTGGTACGGTGTAAGCGGAAAATGCAATTTCGACAGGGTAATGCCAGAGGAAAAAGTGGAAGTGGAATTCGGAAAATACCGCATACCATTAAACGAATCCAACTTTACAATAGACTCTGCGAATCTCATTTTTTCAAAGTACTTTACAGGGGAAAAGGTTATTGGAAAATTCAGCGAAAGAATGTCGTATGCGAACGACAGTTTGTCTATTCGAAAAACCGGATTTCCAAAATTCGCATCTTATGCAAATACGCTGCAGATCAAAGGGATTGTAGGTCCCAATGCGAGTTTTAGAGGTGGACTTACCATCAACGGAAAAGAAATAAATACCCAAACTGCCAATGGCGAAAAATCGCTTATCAGTATTTATTATAAAGGAAAAGTTAAAGCTACATTAGAGGCGGCAGCATTTAAAATTGAGGATGGTGTGGCAGCCAGTCCGGGGGCCAATGTTACCATCATATTGGATAGCGCAAATATTTACCATCCCAATGCAATTGTAAATTTTATTTTTAAAGAAAATAAATTAGTAGTAAACCGCGGAGAAAAAGGATTACAAAGGGTGCCATTTACCTCGGATTATCACAAAGTAGATATTGATGTGCAACAGGTTCGTTGGAAAATAGATGAACCCTTTATTGATTTTGATAACATCAATAATGATTTGGAAGCGAAAATTGCGTCGGGTGATTTCTTTAAAGAAATGATTTATGCACGCATGCAGGGCGCATTGTCTTTTAACCCGCTGGAAGCGGTAATGCGTTATTATGCCAAATACATGCGTGGTACTAAAACTACCAAATTTGCAGTAGCGGATTTCGCACAATTTTTAAAAACGCAACCACAATACCTCACTTCTTCTTTTATTGATATGCACGATGCCGGTTTTGTAACCTATTTTGAAAAAGAAGACAGCGTTAAAATAAAACCAAAATTATTCAATTACGTAATAGCACATGAAGGGCATAGAGATTATGATGTAATACGACTTTCGTCCCTGATATCCAAGAGACCCAATGCTTCTTTGAATTTGCTGAGCAATGAACTGGTAGTAGAAGGCGTATTGAAGTTCTTTTTCTCGGATAGCCAGAATGTAATTGCATTGCCTTACGATCAAAAAGTAATTTTAAGAAAGAACAGGCGCATTGTATTTGGAGGTATGGTACGTGCCGGCCGGTTTGATTTTTTTGGAAAACAATTTGAATTTGATTACGCTAATTTTCAGATTTATAATCCAAATATCGATTCCATGAAAATGTATTTCCCGGATTCAACGGGATACAAGGTAATTCCAATTAAAACAGTTTTGCGGAATATTGATGGGACTATTTTTATTGATAAACCAAATAACAAATCGGGAGTTGTAAGTTATCCGGAATATCCAATATTTAAATCGGGAAAAGGTTCAGAAGTATTGTACGATAACCCGAAGATCCACGGCGGAGCTTATAAGGCGGACAAATTTAAATTCGTGGTAGATCCATTTACCATTGACAGTTTGGATAATTTTACCATAGCAGGGTTGCAATTTGGTGGAACATTTATCAGCGATGGAATTTTTCCGGAATTCCGACATTATGTTTACATTCAACCCGATTATTCTTTAGGATTTATTAAAGCAACTCCTCCCGGCGGATTCCCGATGTATCGCGGAAAAGGACAGGGAGAAATGATCATGGCTTTGAGTAATGATGGTTTTTATGGATTGAAAGGAGACATTGGTTATAATGGAAGCAGTACCAAATTTGACAAGATTTTATTGTTGCCGGATAAGGCAGTGGGGCAAATTTCCAGTTACGATCTTGCAATCAATTCAAAATACCCTCAGGTACATGCCAGCGATGCAAATTTGGAATGGAAACCCTACGAAGATAAATTGACTATTGCCCAGGGTGAAACACCAATTAAAGTGTTTAAAATGGGCTATGATTTTTATGGAAGTATTACACAAACCCCTGCCAAATTAATTGGAAATGGAACGCTTGCCTGGGATCAGGCGAGATTCAATTCCAATGATATGACCCTTGGGCCTAACAAGGCAACAGCAGAAAAAGCTTCCCTAAGAATTTATGCTGCAGATTCCACCAAAATTGCTTTTGAAACCAATGATATAAAAGGTAATATGGATTTCGATAAACGATTGGGGACCTTTACCACCAATCAGAAAGATGCCACGACCAATTTCCCGTTCAATAGTTTTACCACCAACCTGAACGATTACAAATGGAATATGGATCAGAAAACCATTGAAGCGAATGTGGGTGCAAATCTGGCGGGAACCACTCCCTATTTTATGAGTACCAATCCTTTGCAGGATAGTCTGAAATTTGAAGCGAAACATTCCATTTATGATCTGAATAATTATACTTTAAAAATTGAACAAATTCCATACATCGATATCGCAGATTCCAGAATTTTTCTCAAAGATGGAAGCATCACTGTGCGTGAAGCCGGGGATATTGATATTGTGGAAGGAGCAAAAATTGCGGCAAACAGAACCGATAAATTCCACGAAATTTATAATACCAGAGCAAAAATATATGGTCGTTTGAAAATGCGCGGAAGCGGAAAATACCAGTATGTGAGCAACCTTGGCGTGCGCCAGGAATTTACTTTGGACAGCATTATTGTGAATGCAGATAAACATGTGGAAGGGGTTGGAAAAATTAATGAGGAGCAGAATTTTACATTAGAAACCAAAATTGGTTACAAGGGATTTGCGCAGGTTTTAAGTACAGAGAAAAATATTCTTTTTACCGGTTATGTAAAACCATTACATACATTTAAAAACATAATTCCATCAGCATGGATTCGATATAACGATCGACTGGATCCGAAAAATGTGGTGATCAATATGATGGATCCGCGGGACAAAGACAACAAAAAACAGTATGTGGGATTGTTTATTGCCAATGATTCCAGCCACGTTTATCCGTTGATGTATAGCTGGAAACGCAGGTACAGCGACCCGGATGTTACCAATGATACCGGTATTTTATATTACGACAACGAAAAGCAAAGCTTTTTTGCAGGAAGTAAAGCGAAATTAATCGACGGCTCATTAAAGGGAAGTTACTTGCAGGTAAATGAAGGCAACCATTCCATACATGCAGAAGGTCCTTTGGATTTTGGTATGGAAACCAACCACATTCATTTTAAAAATGCGGGAACAGCAGACCTGCTTCCTGGCGATTCCTCCTTTCAATTTAATATGGCTATGATGCTGGACTTTCCGCTGCATAAAGATGTTGCAGAGAAAATAAAAGCAAAAGCTGCAGCGAGCAGTGGGGCATCGGTAGATATCAATACCGAATTTTTTGAAAAGGCTTTGGGTGAAATGATCAGCGATGATAAAAATGCGCGCAAGGCCATGGACGAAGTGATTAAAACAGGTAAATTAAGTGGTAAGGATGAAGTGGATTATAAACTGGTGATGAGCGATGCCATTTTCCGCTGGGACAGCAAACGCCGTGGAATGTATTGCCATGATGCAGTAACCCTTGTGAATTTTGCGGGAACATCTGTAAATAAAACAGTAGATGCAACCATTTTACTGGAGCACAAACGCAGTGGCGAAAACATGTATATTTATCTGGAATTTGGAACCAACGACTGGATTTATATCAACCTGCAAAAGAATGTTTCTTACATGCTCAGCAGCGATCCCCTACTCAACGAAACCATGATCAACACAGCCGACAAACTCGGTCTAGACGATTTCTATAGCCGTATGGCAACACAGCGCCAGGTGGACAGGTTTTTGGCGAAGTTTGATTGAGAGAATGAAAGCTTTGTCGTAGTATGATTATTGGAGTTAAAAAATTATATATCTAAGGAACTAAACATATGTTTTAGTTTAGATCGCTTTTATACCTTCACTCCAAATAGAGTGCTTTCAATCTATTATGAATATAATTATTTTGTTCCTAAGACAAGCAAAATAGGTTTCTTCTCAAAAGATGCGATTGAATGGATTATGGCTAATAACGGCGTTTCTGTAACTTGCATTGCTATTTGGATTATTAACATTTAATGGGAATTTGTTTCCTTTTTTATTATCGTATAATTTACCAAAGCGACCAGAATTCCACTCGGATGTAACGAACAAATCTCCTGAATACAATCGAAAGAATGGAGTGTTTTTCACAATGAATCTTCGCATTTCCTGTCATCAAAGGTTTTAAACTTAAGCCCGGATTTGGAATATAGGATCTTACAATTAAATAATGATCATTTTGCCATTCATTTAACTTTTCAACCACTGGAGATATGGAATACACTTTGCCGGTAAATGTTTGGCCTGGAAAGGCTCTGGCTTTTAATGTAATTTTTTGACCCTGTTTGATATCCCCGATTTCTTTTTCCGGAATTTGTATTTCTGCCATTAAATAATTTATCTGGTTTATTTCAAGCAACAGGTCACCTTTTTTTACATTTTCGCCAATTTTTTCATTGGTTTTTTTTGTAATTACTGTTCCATTTATGGGACAAACCAATGTTAATTCGGAGATTTTCTTTTCGAGATATTTTTTCTGAGTGGTAAGCCGTCTGATATCAGCTTGCAACCACTGAATTTCTTCAGGTCTGTTACCGGTAAGCAAAAGGTTCAGTCGTTCTTTCATTTCCCTGAATTCACTTTCACTTTTGCTTCGGTCTTCCAGAGATTGTTCATATTCCTTAGGTGAGATAACCTGATTCGTTAGTAGAAATTTGCTCCTTTGTTCGTTTATATTCGCGAAGTAAGCCTGATCTTTAGCCTTGGTTACCATAATCCTGGCGAGTTCGATTTCTTCATTGCGCGGCCCGGATTTAGATAAATGCAATTTGGCGTTTGCTGCTTCAATTTCAGCATTTATTTTATTTAATTCCAGTCTGTAATCAGAATCAACCAATTTGGCTATCATGGAATTTTTCTTTACACTTTCACCTTCTTTCACATAAATACTGTCAATTATTCCTTCCGCCGGGGCATGTATTTTTGCAATTTGAACGGGGATGATAGTAAAGGAACCGGAAATCCGCAGTTCTTTTTTTATTACTGACATCAAAAGAAGAATAGTTGTAATTATCATGATAATTTTAAACTTTCCCCTTTTAAAAAATGTTTTGATTTGCATATTTTGAATGTATGTTTTTAGTGAGACTAAATGGTTTTTTAATGGATATCTGAAGTAGATAATCAGACATGTCATAAAAATAATGAAACCCCAGGCCTGGAATCTGGTAACCATAAAACCTCCAAACCAGGTTGCGGTTTTGTAGAGTAGCGTGTAACTATAAATTGCCGATAGGAATGCGTATGAAATTAATAAGTTCCTATTTTTTCTGTCGGGTTTGAGCAATGCGGTTGCGGATTTGGACCATATAGATCGAACACTGTTATTCAGATAATGGAATGCTTTTTTTCTAAGGTTTGGAATATTTAGCCAATCGCTCAGCAAATAGTACCCGTCTAATTTAATAAGTGGGTTAAGATTGAAGAAAGACTTAATGGCGGATGTACATGTGATGATTAAAGCAAAATAATGAATGTTCGTGCCGGGTTCTGTTAAACGCCATATTAGTGTTGCTATGGCCCATATAAATACTTCAAAATATGCACCGGCAAATGTTACCCAGAGCCTTTTGTGTTTTTCCGGAAATAACCACGCATCGCTGACATTACAATAAAAAGCAGGTTGAAAATAAATCAGAAGAAAACCGATTTCCTTGACTTTTCCGCCAAAATAACTGCAAGTCATTCCATGTGCGAATTCATGAAGCGTAACAACAACCAGAATTACCAGCCAGGCGGTAAGGATAGTGCCCCAATGAAAAGTATTTTTAAAGTCTGTGATAATTTCACGCCAATGCCCAAATGTTACTAAAGTGGCAATTAGTAAAAGTGATATGGAAAATAAAATAAACCCAGCTGTAAAAAATATGCGGGTTCTTGGAAGCAACCACCGGAACAGATTTTCAGGGTTGAATAATTTAAATCTGAGATATAGAATATCTCCCTTTATTATTTTTTTTCTGGGATGTGTTTTAGACCCAGGGTCAGAATTTTCTAAAAGACTGGTTCGGAGCAGGCCGTCCAAAAAATCTTTCAATTCGGATTCACTGATTGTGATGTCAAATTGGGAATGAATTAACTCTATAATGGACACATGGGAATTACTTCCATCTAATTGCGAAATAATATAAAATTCAATCTCCTGAAAACGGAAATATCTCTCATTTAGAGGATCTTTGATTACATAGGATGTGTTTTCCCCGGAATTATCAATTTGTTTACTGATGATAATATCCTGCCTGATTCTGGGAAATATTTGTACTTCTGATTCGTTGGCCATCTTTCAAATCATAATGAAAGCCCACTCAACATTATGTTGAATGGGCTTTGACACTTGTTACATCAATCTTATTGGAATTGATCATTTTTTAGGCTGGTCACCAGGCTGATTGGTGTTGTTTTCACCCGGATTATTATTGCCGGGATTACCGCCACCACCAGATCCATCACCAGGTTGATTGCCCTCCAGATTGGTATTGTTTTCACCAGGATTGTTGTTGTCAGAATTATCGCCGGTTAAACCGCTGGGAGCAATACGAGCTTCAAGTTCCTCAAGATTCAAGAGATATTTTGCTCTATTTTTCATAAAATTTTAAAATTATTTATAGAAATACCAACATTTATTTGTCGTCGCCAAGTCCAGGATTGCCCCCGGCTTGTCCACCTCCGCCAGTGTCATTTCCTCCATTTTGATCTCCACTGCCGGAATTCCCTGGACCTCCGCCCCAGTTTCCCTGTCCAGGAGGGCCGTCATGTGGATCATTGATGCCACCTGTGTCTGGTGCAATTCTCTCTTCAAGTACTTCGAAAGAAAGAGAAATTTTTGGTGCAAAAATTGAATTTTTCATCATTTATTTGGGTTGTGGTGAACTTCCATTAGAAACTTCGTTGCCTGGGTTTCCGTTGCTTTCTCCATTTGAACCACCGCCACCACCTCCGGAGGGTTCAGGTGATGATCCATTTGAAACTTCATTGCCGGAGTTACCATTGTCTGATGGGCCCCAACCGCTTGGTGCAATCCTTGCTTCAAGCTCTTCTAAATTTAATTTTTTCATGATTTTTTTAATTTTGAAATTAAATTGTTTAATGAATGACTTTAGCTTCCAGTCGGACCTTGAAAGGGCCTATGAAGGTTACTTTAAGTCTTTTTTTGGGTCTTGATTAATTGAAACAAAATAAGTTGCCCATAGTTATTTGACGCAACCTGTTTTCAAGTATTTCACCGACCTATTTGTTTTCATTTCCATTCTTTAATTAACAAAGATTATTATTTGTCTTATTCTTTATTTTCCACCGGAATTTTCAGGATTGGCAGTTCCCTCGGGGTTTGCGCTTCCGGAAGGGTTGTGGTCACTGGAACTCTGATTACCAGGTTGTCCATCATAACCTCCGGTTCCGGTTACGCTGGGAGCGACGCGTTCCTCCAGTTCTTCTAAAAGGAGAGAAGCCGGAGAATGTTTGATTTCATTTTTCATTGTTTTTTTATTTATTTAATTACCTGTACAGCCTTGAATATAACGGACTATTTCGGAACTTTTAAGTGTGTTTTTAATTACTTTATTTCCTCAAGCCGGCCTTATTTATACGTGGACTATAGTTAGGTTTTTTTTAAGATTTGCTTTACAGTTCTTTTTTGTTAAACTATTTATTTAAGTGGAAAGTAAAAAAACACAAATTATTTAACCGGTTGTTTTGATCAAGTTAAGAAATACCTCATCCATTCTAAATCAAAAAATTCAGACAAAATAGTTTTTAATATTTCTATTGAAATTTTACCAACTATTAAAATAGATATTTACCAGTTTTCCATTCAATATTAATTTTCCTTCCAATCTAATAAGAATATTATCTTAAAAAGTCCATCATATTTTACTTAGAAATTAAAAAATATATGTAAAGAACAGAAATACAATAACATACGGGATCATTGAAGGTTGGATTTTAGTAGCCTGGTGTATAATCCGATATTTTATCCTTTGAAAAACCTGTTAGTTTAGTGAATTATTATTCAAATAAATCTGAATAAAAGTATAAAAGATTAAGTATGCGTTTAAAATTATTTTCCTCATATCAGGACTCTTGAGGGGCCCGATAATTCATGTGTACGCGGAGAGCAAGTTTAGCCTTCGATATCAGATTATAAGCGCTCTTGAGACTAATATTCATGATGGTAGAAATTTCTTCAGGAGTTAAATTGAAATAAAACTTGAGTATAATAATTTTCTTTTGCCTATCGGAAAGCTTGTTGATGTTTTTCAGTATTTGAATTGCATTATGGTTGAATTCCTGCACATAAATGAAGGTTTCCTCAACCGATGGTAGAGTCTGGTGCAAGTAACTTTCTGGCAGTGAATAAGATTGTAATTTAGTTAGAGTTCTTATCAGCCGTCTTCGGAGGCAGGTCTTTAGATATGCAGAAATGTTATTCGTTGTTCCAAGATGATCGCGGTGATTCCAGAGTTCAATAAATAAATCATGTGTTTCATCCTCTATAAGACAATAATCGTTGGTGATGGTACTGCCGTACGCTAGTAATTTGGATGAATATTTCTCATAAATAGCCTGAAGCGCACTTTCATCGCCATTTCTAAAGGATTGCCATAACTCATATTCATAATTTGGCGACTCCGCTTCAGCAAACTTTTGCTGAAGCTCAGTCATAGAGCCCATATTTGATGGTGATATCGGATTTTGATCTTTATTCCGTTTTGTTGCCATAAACAACTCTTTAGATAATTATTTACGGGCCTAAATGCTAAATGGCCATGAAAACTGCAAGTCATAACCGAAAGACCTGAAATGGCTTTTCGATGCATGACAAAATGATTCTTTTTTGGATCATTGCATGTTTGTCTGGACAACTATCATATAAGTATGTCTACAGACGCAAAGCGGTGTAATAATGGTGTTACTCGATCATTGGATAATATTAAGATTAATGAACCCTCTTAACATGCTAAGATATATTAAAAAAATTAAATAATCAAGGGGAAAATCAATTTTAAAGATGTTTGAACAACTTATAAGTATCCTGAGAATCGCAAGGTTACACTTCGACTTTATGCCTTTAATCTATCTGACTGAATTAAAAAAAGATTTACAGAGCGTTAATTTACAAAACCTCCCAATGAGGAAGAAAAACAGTAAATACGCTGCATATATTGAAGTGAAATAAGTGTAAACAAATAGATTTTTTATAATTGGGAAAAAGAATAGATAGGTTATCGAACTTTAATAAAACGATTTTGTAAAAAATTCAATTGTAATTTATATTTTTTAGATTGACTCGATGGTCTTATCCGATTATTTAAATTTTCAAATTACAACTATATATTCCGCAGAAAACCGTGAATATGACCTTGTCCAAAAGACTACAAATTGCTATTCCTGCATAGTGAAGTGTAATCAAAGAATGAAATTAGTTATTGTCCGGATTTACATGTGAAAAAAAATACCAATTAATTTGTGAAAATTCAATACACGACTTCTTCCAACACCAGCCCCTTGGCAGGCACACTCTCCCCAGCGTCACTCCTGGTTCCATTTTGAAGAATACCCTCGAATTCAGTAACTGATAATTTGCCATTTCCAACTTCTATCAGTGAACCAACAATCGCCCTCACCATATTCCTTAAAAAACGATTGGCGCGAATGGTGAAAACCGCTCCGTTTTCATCAAATTCCCATTGTGCAAATGTAACATCACAAACATAATTATTATTTGGTGCTTCGCCCTTGCAAAAACAAATGAATTCCTTTTGTCCAATCAGCATATCTGCGGCCCTGTTCATCATTCCGAAATCCAAAACACCATAACGGAACCAACTAATTCCTTCTAAAAATGGATTTTTTTTGAAATGAATATAATATTTATATTCCCTGCTTTTTGCATCAAAGCGAGCATGGAACGAATCCGCTGTCTGAGCGGAGTCGAAGACAGCGATATCCCTTGGCAATAGCCCGTTTAATCTGAAAACAAAATTATCTGGTAGCGGTTTTTCTGAATCAAAATGTGCAACAAAATGTTTTGCATGCACTCCGGTATCCGTCCTTCCACAGCCTGTTAATGCAACTTTATTTTGAAATAATATTTCTATTTTTTCTTCAATCACCTGTTGAACACCAATGGCATTGATCTGCCGCTGCCATCCATTATAGGCTGTTCCGCGATAACAAAGATTTAACCTGTACCTCAAAAGGCAAAAATACAAAACTGCTATTAACCTCAAGGGCTTGCAGTCTCACAAAGTACTAACAGCCCAAAGTGCACAAGGAAAAGCCCAAAGCTCACTCCATAACCAATTCTTAAACCCCTGAGAAACAAGCAATTAATGAATAAATGAGAAGACACGGTGGACAGCGAGGAATTTTCTGTGTAATCCTAAAATCCGTCAAATCTGCGTTTCTGCATTTTGGTATTTACAACCTTAGCGGTTTACAAATTCTCGTATACAATCGCACAACCCTGGCCAACACCAATGCACATGGTAGCTAGTCCATATCGAACATTTCCTCTGCGTTTCATTTCGTGCAACAATGTGGCACTTATCCGCGTACCACTCGCACCTAATGGATGCCCAATTGCTATACTTCCACCATTTACATTTACAATTTCTCTTGGTATTTGCAACTCCTGCATGCTGGCGATTACCTGCACTGCAAAAGCTTCGTTTAATTCTGCCAAACCCAGATCATTTGCTGTAATTCCCGCATTTTTCATCGCCTTTTGGCTGGAAGGTACGGGACCCATGCCCATAATTTCCGGAGGAACACCTGCCGCAGCAAACCCTGCAATTCGCGCCATCGGTTTCAGATTATAGCGCTTTACAGCTTCTGCAGATGCCAAAATTACACAAGCAGAGCCATCATTAATTCCGCTGGAATTACCGGCTGTAACAGTGCCATCTTTTCTGAAAGCGGCTTTCAAACCGGCTAAAGTTTCTACACTGCTCAATCTTGGATGTTCGTCTTTTGCAAAAATCACCGGTTCTCCTTTTCGTTGGGGAATAGAAACCGGCAACAACTGGCTGGCGAAATACCCGGCTTCATGCGCCTTTTGGTAATTGGTTTGTGTTTCCGCAGAAAAAATATCCTGTGCTTCCCGGCTGATTTTATATTTTTCTGCAACATTTTCCGCAGTTTCCCCCATGCTGTAAGGATGGTACATTGCAGAAAGTGCAGGATTGGTGAAGCGCCAGCCAATGGTGGTATCATGTATCTCCACATGCCGTTGAAATCCGGCCTCTGCTTTTGCCATCACAAAAGGCGCTCTGGTCATGCTTTCTGAACCACCTGCAAGAATCAAATCGGATTGCCCGCTTCCAATAGCCATTGCGCCATTCATGATACTTTGCAAACCCGAGGCGCACAAACGGTTTACCGTATAACCCGGTACTGAAACCGGTAAACCAGCGAGCAATAATGCCATTCGCGCTACATTCCGGTTGTCTTCCCCGGCCTGATTGGCGGCACCAAAAATCACATCATCGGTTTCTGAAAAGTCTATGGTTGGGTTTCTGGCCATTATCCCTTTGATAACATGTGCAGCCAAATCATCGGGTCGTACAGTTGCCAGGGCACCTCCAAATTTGCCCACCGGAGTGCGCAAAGCGTCAATCACGAATACGTCATTCATTCCACCGCAAAAATAAGCGTTGTCAACGCTACTCTGGAACTTACAGTATTGTGCCTAAATAAATTTGGCATTCCAAGCAACGTTTTGTATTCTTGTATGTCAAAATAAGCAGGAGGGGCTTATGATGTATAGACCTATTTTCAATTCTAAAAAACGCAATCTGTTCAGGTTCAGTGCATTGGCGCTCGCCTTAACTTCTACCCAAATTTCTTTCGGGCAATTTGAATTAATCGCCACTGCAGGAACCAGCCATTTTCTTGGTGACCTGGGAGGAAAACCCACTCTGGGGTCCAATAATGTATCAGATCTGAATTGGCAAAGCACGCGTTATATGGCCGGGCTTGGAGCAAGAATCAACATGGGACACAGGTTTGCACTCAGGGCTTCCGGTTATTACACCCGCGTTTCAGCTAACGATGAATTCACCAATAACCGGGAACGTCACATGCGTAACCTGGATTTTTTTAGCAACATATATGGGGCAGATGCAGTCCTTGAATTTCATTTTCGCAGCAGAAACTCCCGTTTTGCAGATAAACATTGGTATATTTTCGGAGGCGGCGGGTATTTTCGTTTCAACCCTAAAACCCATTACAATGGGCAAGTAGTTGCATTACAACCTTTGGGAACTGAAGGACAATTTTTTCTTCCCGGCAGGTCTCCATACAAACTTTCCAGCTTCACCATACCATTTGGAATCGGATACAAATTCAAAGTTTTCTCCTCCGGATATCTTACACTTCAGGTGGATGCCAGAAAAACATTTACCGATTATATCGATGATGCCAGTACCC
The DNA here is from genome assembly GCA_018333525.1 of Bacteroidota bacterium. Taxonomy (GTDB): domain Bacteria; phylum Bacteroidota; class Bacteroidia; order NS11-12g; family UBA955; genus JAGXTF01. The sequence goes on from JAGXTF010000104.1 coordinate 30,134, forward strand.
AATTTGTAGATAAAACCCAACTGCTCGCCAGTAATGGTCCGGTAGCCGTGGCTTTATCTGACCGAAGCAATCCGGATGGGCGTATCATTGGATTTAGTGAGCCGGGTGCCATTCGTGCAAACCCCAATAACAACGATAATTTCTTTTTCCTTTCAGTCTCCTATAACCTGGTTATCGGCGCAACTCAAAAAGAAGTATCTTTTTCCAAAAAGGGTGGAAAGCATTTGGGTGCCGGTAAAAACAAGTGTTATTCTTTTTAACACGCTGTTTACATATACAAGCTCTCATCAGGACGTTTCTAAAAAGTAATTTTCAAGTCAATTTCGAGATTTTTATTGCAAGACATGGCGCATTTTGCATTTCAGGCTGGGGGCCTGTAAAAGAGTTACAATGCCGTATTGCAATAAAAAGCGATGTATATAGCCGCGGTCAATAATTTGAATAGTACGGACAAAAAGAATTTTTGACATATGTTCTATTCAAACATTAATTATTTTTGCAGTTCAGGTATGGCGAATTACCAAGGTACCGGGCTAAATCCAGAAACAAATAAACCTGCTTTTTCATCCACTTTGGTATTAGTACTGTTGTTGGGCTGTTTGTCTATACAACAGGCTAAGGCACAACTGGAATTTGTTTCGTTTTTCGGAACTTCACATTATTCCGGTGATTTGGGTGGTGGTTTCTCATTTTCCGAAATGAACACTTCTGAACTGAGCTTTGGAAGTACTCGTTTCGCGTTGGGTGCGGGAGTGCGCGCATATGCCACCAGAAGGCTGGCTTTTCGCGGCAATTTGTTTTATGGCAAAATAAGTGGAGATGATAAATACACAGACAACATTCCACGCCGCAACCGTAACCTGAATTTTTACTCGCCGATTGTTGGAATTACAGGATACATGGAGTTTCACTTTGGTTTTGGCAGCAAGGGCGTGGATCAGTTTTACCTCATGGGAGGAGCGGATTATTTTCATTTTAATCCCAAAACCAAATACAAAGGCTCAGTAGTGGAGTTGCAACCTCTTGGTACAGAGGGCCAGTATTTTATTCAGGATAAAGCACCATACAATCTCAATTCCGGAGCAATGGTGTTGGGAATGGGCGCTAATTTGTTCTATTCTCCCAGAGCCACTTTAAGTTTGGAGATTACCGGACACAGAACTTTCACCGATTATCTGGATGACGTTTCTACCACTTATGTAGACAAAAGCCAACTGCTTACCAGCAATGGACAGGATGCTGTGGCGCTTGCAGACAGAAGTCTGGGGCTCATTCCAAACTCTTCGGATCCCGGTGCAATTCGCGGCAACCCCGGTGTTAAGGATAATTTCTATTTCGTATCCGTTGTCTATAGTTACAGAATCGGAAATTCTAAACGAAATTCATCCGTTTATAATCAACCGGGAGGCGTGAGAAGAGGAACCAAAAAACGTTGTTTCGACTTTTAATGAAACTGCACTCCGGAAATAGAAAATTCGATATTTTTCAGGGTTTTAAATTCCTTTTAATTGCAATATTAATTCTGGTAGTAGGCGCAGGTCCCATTTGGAAAACATTTACCATAGTTATAGGTAAAATCAATATTGAAAAATCTATTGGGAAATTAGAAAAAGATCTTCCTACTTCAAAAATCTTATTAAACAAAAAGGAATATTCTAAATTATTTCCCGGGGACGAGATTTATTTCCAACAAAAAAAATACGATATATTTCAGGTACTCGATAAAGGTGATTTTTGGGAAGCCGTAGCATATTGTGATGTTTTGGAAACCAATCTGGAGGCTGATTTATTGAATAACAAGACCAAAGACTCCAATCATCAGAAAACGAATATTACATACGAAACTGTTTTGTGGTTTATTGAATATATGAATTTCGAATATCTTTATAACACAAAAGTATTAAAAGGAAATTCAGAAATTGCAGCGGCACTTCTAACAGGCTTTCCTGATAAGGTTTTTCAGCCACCGGTCTGAACTTTTTTTTTAAAAAAAAGAACAGATTTCTACCTACAAAACTTTATAATAAAATGAAAAAATTACAACTCTGCATGGGGCTGTTGGTCTTGTGCTTATATCCATTAATGGGACAAAATGAAGAAAAGGATTCTGCAGAAATAGAATCTATGAATGAAGTACTGATTTCATCTCAAAGAATGGGTGAAACCAGATTAAATACCACGCGTCAGATCGAATCAATAAATAGTAGACAAATAGAATTGATCCAACAGGGTACAATGGGTGATGTATTGCAACAAAGCGGTCAGGTTTTGGTACAAAAAAGCCAGATGGGCGGCGGCAGCCCTATCATTCGCGGTTTTGAGGCGAGCCGTGTGCTGATGGTAGTAGATGGTGTTCGGATGAACAATGCTACTTATCGTGCCGGGCATTTGCAGGATATCATTTCACTGGACCAATTTATGCTGGAACGAACAGAAATTTATTTTGGCAGTGGTTCCACTTTATACGGCAGCGATGCATTGGGTGGTGTTATGTATTTTAAGAGCAGGGATCCCAAATTGCGCAATCAGAAATTTGGATTTGCCGGAGCTAATGTAAATCTGCGTTATATGAGTGCTTCTAATTCTAAAATCGGAAATTTGAATTTCGAATTTTCCGGTAAAAATATAGCATGGTTATTCAATTTTACCAGCAATGATTTTGGGGATTTAAGAATGGGCATGCAGCGCAATTTTAGCAACAATGATACATTCGGGTACCGCCGTTATTATATCTCCCAAGTAAATGGTATCGATACACAAATGATTAACAACGATCCATTTGTGCAAAAAGGTACTGGTTATAAACAGAACGATTTGTTTACCAAAGTTTTATTTCAAACCGGAAAATGGAAACATATGGTAAATTTTCAAATGTCTTTGAGTGAAAATATTCCGCGATATGATCGCATGACTGATGTGCGCAATGGGGCTTTGCGTTATGCAACCTGGGCCTATTCACCTCAAAACAGAAGGTTTTTCTCTTATACTTTGACTTTACCGGAAACCAAAAAATTAAAACATCGGGTAATACTTTCCAACCAGTTTTCTGAAGTAGGAAGAGTTACCAGAGGTTTCAAAAACAAAAATGAAAAAACGCAATTGGATAAGGTAAATATGTCTGCTTTAAATTATGATTTAAATTACCTGTTGAACGAAAAATTTAAAATTTCCGGAGGTGCTGAAATAGTTTTTAATGATGTAAAAAGCACAGCGAAAAATATCGATGTTTCTAACCATTCAAGTACAGAAATACACGAAACCAGATATGCTGATGGTGGGTCTAAAACCACCGCTGCTGGCTTGTTTGCAAACGCCATTTACACAATCAAACCAAATGATTTTATTTTAGAAGCCGGAGCCCGTTTTACCTATTATTCCCTGAAAGCAAATTATACCGCAGATAATTTTTTGAAACTTCCGTATTCCAATGCAGGTTTTTCGAATATTGCTCCGGTTTTTAACATTGGTGTTACCAAAAATATGGGTATGGAAGGCCTCTTTTTCAAATCCAGCTATAGCACAGGTTTTCGCAATCCAAATGTGGATGATATGACCAAATTATTTGAATCCGTTTCAGGTACAAAACTAGAAATTCCAAATAAAAATCTAAAGTCTGAAAAAACAGGCACCATGGATGTTGCGCTGTATTACAATGCCAAAAAAGCGCGTTTTGAAATGGGCACTTATTATACCAAAATCTCCAATTTGTTAATTGACCAGCGAGCCATATACAATGGAAGCGACTCGTTTTTTTACGATGGGAAAATGACTCCGGTTTACCAAATGGCAAATACTGCCGGCGGATTTGTTACCGGTGCCTGGATTTCTGCAAAATTGCAATTGGCGAATCACTTGTATCTGGATGTAAATTACAATACAACTTATGGCCGCTATCGTGCCACAGAAAATAGCGATTGGGTTCCATTGGATCACGTGGCACCGGATTTTGGAAGGGTTGCCCTGCGCTGGGCTTCCGGTGAATGGCAAATGGAAGGTTATATGCTTTTTAACGGGATGAAACGCGCCAGAGATTACAGCCCCAGCGGAGAAGACAATGTGCAATATGCGGCAGGAGGACAAAGTCCAAATTGGGAAACCTATAATGTTCGTGCATTATGGAAATTAAATAAACACCTGCAAATGGGTTTTGTAATTGAAAATATTCTTGACCTCAGGTACCGTGTTTTCGCCAGTGGAATCAATGCTCCGGGCAGAAATCTGGTATTCTCTCTAAAAGCCTCTATTTAAGAAATTAGGGCAGGTACAATAACTTTTGTACCTGCCCTAATCATATTTGCTATACTAAATTTTGGCCTTTGGCCAATCAGCTTAAATTTGCGAACGAAATCACCATTATATGGGTCGCATATTTGAAAAGAGAAAACACAAAATGTTCGCGCGCTTTGACCGTATGGCAAAGCAGTTTACCAGAATAGGCAAGGAGATTGCCATAGCGGTGAGGCAGGCAGGTCCGAATCCGGATTATAACCCCCGCCTTCGTATGGCCATTCAGAATGCCAAAAGTGTTAACATGCCTAAAGACCGTATTGATGCAGCAATAAAACGCGCATCAGACAAGGATATGGCTGGTTATGAAGAGATAAAATATGAAGGCTATGCGCCACATGGTGTTGCAATTTTAATAGAAGCTGCAACGGATAACAATACCAGAACCGTAGCTAACGTGCGCATGCATTTTAATAAAGGTGGAGGCGCTTTGGGAAAAACAGGGTCATTGGATTTTGTTTTCGGCAGAAAAGGTGTTTTTAAAATTTCAAAATCCAAACTCTCTGGAAAAGACCTGGACGAGTTTGAATTGGAGTTAATCGACCATGGCTGTGAAGACATGGCGATTGATGATGAAGACGTTTATATCTACACAGGTTTTACAGAATTTGGAAGCATGCAAAAAGCATTGGAAGAAATGAAAGTGGAAGTAACCAATGCGGAATTACAATATCTACCCAGCACTTACGTAGATTTATCGGAAGAGCAGGCGCAGGAAGTATTGGATTTAATTGACCGTTTAGAAGGCGATGAAGATATCCAAACCGTGTATCACAATTTGAAATAATAAAGAACCTTTATTTTAACTGATAAGTGAAAATTGGGTTGTAAATAAATCTCTGAGGTTGTAATAAATTTCAATTCATCCATCTCGAATTCGCCTGGATAATCTACCATTGAAAGAATGTTAAATTGCATAAAAAAAGGAGCCCGAAAGCTCCTTTTTTATTTTATTATTTTGATTTATTGAACTACAATTTTTTCAGTTTTTTCGTAGGAACCGGTAGATATTTTAACGATATACGTTCCGGTGGAGAGTGCTGATGCAGAAAGGCTGTGAGAATGTTCACCATTGGTTTCGCGACCATCAAAAAGATCTAAAACTTTTTTACCCATTAAATCATAAACTGCAATTTTTACGTTGGTTTCCCCATTCAATGTATAGTTGATTTTGGATTCACCAAGTGTGCTAACAGGGTTTGGTTGAATGCTCGGTTTGCCATAGAAATAATTGTCAATTTCAGTTACACCTTGGGTGAAATCGGAAAACTTCACATTATCAATGCACAAAGTAGTGCCCTGGCTGGCTCCTGCATTCACTGTAGCAAAAAATGCCACCAAAGCAGTGTCCGGATTGTCTGGTAATTTATAATTGGCCAAATCCAGAGTGAATTCTCTCCATGGGTTTACAGTTCCTGGTGCAGCTGCGCCTATCCAACTACCTACAGTATCAATTTTATTGGTGGTGGTATTCTTTTTGGTAAATAAAACCAGCATCCCCAAAGTTTCTCCTGATTTTGCGGGAAAATAAGTTGCAATAAAGCGCAAAGCTGCGGGCCTGCCTGTAAAGGCGAACTTATCGGTATAAAATACTCCAACTGTAGAGGTGTTTTGAATAGCCGCAAAAGGAGAATTATCTTCCCCTTTTAATGTACCGGAAGTACCCAAACTCACAGAAGTTACGATTACGGCAGTTCCACCACCCTGATTCCAGTGCGTAGTTCCGGAAGTAGTAGTAAAATCACCATTTGGGAGCATTTGGGCATTTGCACCTGCCAATGCACCACACATAAAAATTCCAAGTAATACTTTTTTCATATTTCAAATGTACTTTTTTAATTGTCAGATTCTTGAAATACCAGTGATAATTATGCAATTATTACACGTATATGGAATTACTTACACGTAGGACAATGGTATTCTTTTTCGGGAAGTTGTGCCCGAATACTGATACGCATTTCATCTCTAGTTGGATCATTGCACACAATCCAAACACTTTGGTTACTGGTACCCTTTTTAGCTATGGAATCGTAGGTGAGTTGTATCGTCATGGATTCACCTGGCTTCAAAATATTCTTAGGATATTTTAAAGTCAGACAACTGCATTCCGGAAATATTTCATGAAAAATTAAATCGCTTTTACCCACATTGCTCACCACAAAATCTGTAGACATTAATTCTCCGGTTAAATGATTTCCAAAATTGTGAAACTCCTTATCCCACTTTGCCTTTGGTGCTTTGGCCAATTGTTTGGAATTCATTTTGGGAAAGAATTGCCTGCGTTGGTATGCCACAAATAATCCGATATCCGGACTCACGGGATTGTCGCAGGAAACAGGCACCTGGAATGCTCCGAATCCATATCCTTTTATGATTTTACCATTTAAAATTACCATGATTTGAACTGTTTCGCCGGGTTCCAGAGATTTGGGCAAACCTATGATGGTTAGATTTTCGGGTATTTTAACATCTGCAAAGGTGGTGGTAAACGGGGTTCCATTAACCAAACGCGCAAACTGGGTATCTACTTTATTATCAAATAACGGTCTGAAATCAATAGTTGCAGGCTCAAAATATACCTTACCATAGTCCGGAATTTCTATACCGTTTACTTGCGGCTTTTCACGATGCACATCTCCAATAATATTTAATTGTACAAAAGGTGAAGTAACAGCATTGGAATAAACAGTGATGCTTTTGCTGAAAGTACCAATACGATTGGTAGTTTCGTATTTGGCCTGAACAAAACCGGTATCCCCTGGATTAATAGAATCCTTTGTCCAGTCGGGGGTTGTGCAACCACAAGAGGTTGCAACATTGGTAATATGTAATTTTCTGTCTCCGGTATTTACAAATCTGAATTGATGAATGGCAAAGTTTATATCTTCATTCACCACACCAAAATCGTGAGTGGTTTTTAAAAACTGAATTTCTGCACCGTGCGAAGTCTTGTCCTTTACCTGGGCACTTATACCTCCGAAAAAGCAAAAGGCAATAACAATAATTAAAAATCTCATCAGTTTATTTTATCAAATACCATACCCAAAGCAGACGTAAGATCAATTTGTGCGGTTGTCCGGTGAATGAATAATATTTCAGGGATTGGTATTATGAATAAGGGAATGGCTATAAACCTGTAAATAAGCTTTCAAATAATGAAGCATATTTTCGTAAACCTCACCTTCTTTTTGCATATGCGTAACAGTTGTGCTGTTTCGGATTCTGGAATAAAAATCGGTTACTTTTCCGGCATCGTTCATTCCTAATGTATAAGGGTATTGAATGATGAAATTGATACCATTGTCGCGGTGAAAGGAGTAACCGGGATAGGTGGAGTCCAGCGCATTGCGGCCCATACCGGGAAAAGGTTTATGTTGATTCAGGTATCCCAATAAAGTTGGGATAATATCACACTGGGATACCGTTTTATTTATGATCGCCGGCTTTAATAAAGTGGAATAAAACAATAAAGGAATTTCATAATGCCCGGTTTGACTATAGAAATAAGGATTCTTGCTATGGCTGGTATGATCTCCCGTAATGATAAATATCGTATTGGAAAACCAGGGTTGTTTTTGGGCATATTGAAAAAAACTGCGTATTGCCTGATCGGTATATGCTATGGTTTTGTGAATGGGTAATGGTCCGGAAGGTAGATTCTTATAGGAGTCGGGTACTCTATATGGATGGTGAGAAGAGAGGGTAAACAGGGAAAAAAAGAAAGGTTCTTTAGATTTTGTGAGTTGCTGCCCGAAGTATTGCAGGTAAGGTTCATCATAAATTCCCCAACTTCCATCATAGTCAATTGATGTATTGGGATATTCATCAATTCCGAAATAATTTTGGAGCCCGGTGCTTTTTAAAAAGCTCTGAAACCGCATGGTACCATTGTTTGCCCCATGGTAAAAGGCAGTTGCATAACCCTGCTTTTCAAAATAACTAAAAGCATTTTCGCGGTGGTTACTGGCGTAAGCAGAATTTAGGTATTGCTGGTCCATAAGAGATGGAATACCACAGAAGATGGATGGCACCATTTCAATACTTCGTATGCCATTTGCATAACAATATGGGAATACCACAGACAATTTGCTGAGAGAATCGAGGAATGGGGTATAGGGTTGACCGTTTAAGAAACCGGTATAATCCCGGGCAAGACTTTCCACTACCAAAACCACCACATTGGTCTTGCGATTGGCAGGATTTTCAGCTGAAGGTGCCTGCAACACCAGCCGGCGTGCTTCTTCCGCATTCATAAACTTAAATTCGGTAATGTCTTTTTGCCCCCAGGTACTAATAAGTTGCATGGGTGTGCTGGAAATCAGCGGAGCAAATCTTCCATCGGCATATTGCCCTGAATCTACTGTGGATAAGGGTTTTAGCCTAAAACCACCTCTGGCTCCGATAATGAATAAGCTGAGTGCCAGGGTATATTTAATACCCCTATTCCACCATCTCCCTTTATATAAATATAAGGAGTAACCCTTATATGGCGCCAACAGATAAACCATTACCAGGGCCATCAATACTCCTGCAATTGCAAAAGGATATGCCTTTATATATGGGGCTATTTTATTGCCGGGATCGGCCAAAAGCGCAAACAATTCGTACCCGGTTCTTCGTGTGGTTATTTCTGAATAAATGGTGTCAATGCCATTGAGTAAAATGCAAATACCCGCGCTCAAAGCAAATAATCCGCGTGTAATGGCAGGTTGTAAAGCCGCTTTTTGGGGGAAAATGAGCATCCAGAGCCAAAGAGGAAGGAAAAAAAAGGCAACAACCGGCATATCAAAATAGATGCCCAGAAGAAGGCCTTGGAACAGTTGATGGAAATTCCACGGTTGTAACCAATATTGGTTAAACGAGAACCAAACAATGCGTGATAGTTCTAACAAAATGAAAGAAAAAATCAGTTGACGCACCAGAATGATTCTGGTAAAGTCGATAAGGTATGCTTTGAATTTCTGCACCAGTCCTAATGTTTCGACAAATTTGCGATAACATTTTGGTAAAGCGAAAATACCCCTCGATTTTTTTTCAAATCCCTGTTGATTTTGATAAAAAATAGGTGTAATTTTGCCGTCCTTTTTGGGAAAGATATGCCAACCATACAACAGTTAATTAGAAAGGGACGTCAGGAAACGGTTTTCAAGAGCAAATCGCCAGCCCTGGATTCCTGTCCTCAAAGACGCGGTGTTTGTACCCGTGTTTATACGACCACGCCTAAGAAGCCAAACTCTGCGCTGCGTAAGGTTGCGCGTGTACGTTTGACCAACGGAAAAGAGGTGAATGCTTATATCCCGGGTGAAGGTCACAACCTGCAAGAGCACAGTATCGTATTGGTACGTGGCGGCAGGGTGAAAGATTTACCTGGTGTTCGTTATCACATTGTGCGCGGAGCTCTTGATACCGCAGGTGTGGAAGGTAGAAACCAGCGCCGATCCAAGTATGGTACCAAAAAGCCCAAGAAAAAATAATTAACGAAGAACTGAGATGAGAAAATCCCGCCCTAAGAAACGCATATTGTTGCCTGACCCAAAGTTCAGCGAAACACTTGTTACCCGCTTTGTGAACGGTATGATGTACGATGGCAAAAAGTCATTGGCGTATAAGATTTTTTACGACGCACTGGAATTGGTAGAAAAGAAAGCTACTGAGGAGCCCGGTTTGGAAACCTGGCGCAAAGCGTTGAATAACGTAATGCCAACTGTGGAAGTAAAAGCACGCCGTGTTGGTGGTTCTACCTTCCAAATTCCTACAGAAGTTCCTGCGGCTCGCAGACTTGCAGTTGGAATTAAATGGATGGTAGGCTATGCCCGCAAACGCAATGAGAAATCCATGGCAGAGAAACTTGCAGGTGAAATTCTTGCTGCTGCGCGTGGTGAAGGTGCAAGTGTGAAGAAGAAAGAAGATGTACATAAAATGGCAGAAGCGAATAAAGCCTTCTCTCATTTCAGGGTTTAATAAACAGGAAAGCGAAAAGCACTAAATGTCACGCGACTTAAAATATACAAGAAACATAGGGATTGCAGCCCACATTGATGCCGGTAAGACAACAACTACCGAGCGAATATTATATTATTCCGGTGTAAACCATAAAATTGGTGAGGTGCACGATGGTGCAGCAACCATGGACTGGATGGTACAGGAGCAGGAGAGAGGTATTACCATCACATCTGCAGCTACCACAGTTATGTGGAACTATCCGATGATAGACGGAAAACCAACCCCTGATACCAACCAATACCATATTAATATTATTGATACTCCGGGTCACGTGGATTTTACCGTTGAAGTGAACCGTTCCCTGCGTGTATTGGATGGTCTTGTATTTTTGTTTAGTGCGGTTGATGGAGTTGAACCACAGTCAGAAACCAACTGGCGTCTGGCTAACAATTATAGCGTTGCACGTATTGGCTTTGTAAATAAAATGGACCGTGCAGGTGCCGATTTTCTTAACGTGGTAAAACAAGTAAAAGAAATGTTGGGCAGTGTTGCAATTCCTTTGCAATTGCCAATCGGTGCTGAAGAAAAATTCACAGGTGTGGTTGACTTGATCAACAACCGTGGAATGGTTTGGAACGAAACCGATAAAGGAATGACTTATCAGGTTGTTCCAATTCCGGCAGATATGGAAGCTGAAGCTGCGGAATGGCGCGAGAAACTTTTGGAAGCGGTATCTGAATATGATGATACCCTGATGGAGAAATTCTTTGAAGACCCTGCTTCTATTACCGAAAGAGAAATTTTGACAGCGTTGCGTAAAGCAACCATTGATATGAAAATCGTTCCTATGGTTTGTGGATCGTCCTTTAAAAACAAAGGTGTTCAAACCATGTTGGATTTGGTAATGGAATTGTTGCCTTCTCCTTTGGACCGTATGGATATTGTAGGTACTAACCCCGATACCGAAGAAGAAGTTCACCGCAAGCCTAGTTACACTGAGCCATTTTCTGCATTGGCATTTAAAATCGCCACCGATCCTTATGTTGGTCGTTTGGCATTTATGCGTGCTTATAGTGGTAAACTGGATGCAGGTTCTTATGTATTGAATACCCGCAGTGGTAACAAAGAACGTATATCCCGTATTTTCCAGATGCATGCCAATAAACAGAACCCCATTGAAATGTTGGGTGCCGGTGATATTGGAGCCGCAGTTGGATTTAAAGATATTAAAACAGGCGATACGCTTTGCGATGAAAAGAATCCTATCGTTCTGGAAGCGATGGATTTCCCTGATCCGGTAATTGGATTGGCTGTTGAACCTAAGACTCAGGCAGATAGCGATAAGCTTGGCGTTGCCTTGTCTAAACTTGCGGAAGAAGATCCTACTTTCAGAGTTCAAACCGATCAGGACACCGGACAAACCATTATTTCAGGTATGGGCGAACTGCACCTGGAAGTAATTGTAGACCGCCTGAAACGCGAATTCAAAGTAGAATGTAACCAGGGTGCGCCTCAGGTTGCATATAAAGAGGCAATTACCAAAAGCTTTACCCATCGCGAGGTGTATAAAAAGCAGACTGGTGGTCGCGGTAAATTTGCGGATATCCAGTTTGAACTGGGCCCTGCAGATGACTCGTATGAAAAAGATGGTTTGCAGTTTGTAAACGAAGTAGTGGGAGGTAATATCCCACGTGAATTTATTCCATCCGTGGAAAAAGGATTCAAAGCTTCTATGGCAAATGGTGTTTTGGCAGGATATCCAATCAGCCGCATGAAAGTGCGTTTGTTTGATGGTTCTTACCACAACGTGGACTCGGATTCACTGTCATTTGAAGTTGCAGCAAAAAGCGGTTACCGTGAAGCTGCCCGCAATTGCGGACCAGTATTGCTTGAACCTATAATGAAACTGGAAGTGGTTTGCCCTGCAGAAGCTACCGGTGATGTAATGGGTGACTTGAACCGCCGCCGTGGACAAATGGAAGGAATTGACGAACGTGCCGGTTCCCAGGTGGTAAAAGCAAAAGTGCCGTTGAGTGAAATGTTCGGATATGTTACAACTCTCCGTACTATCACCTCCGGACGTGCAAGTTCATCCATGGAATTCAGTCATTATGCTGAAACTCCAAAGAGCATTGCAGAAGAAGTATTGAAAAAAATTAACGGTGTTGCATCCAAATAAGAAATAAAATGGTTAGCCAGAAAATTCGTATAAAACTAAAATCCTTCGACCATAATCTGTTGGACAAATCAGCAGAAAAGATTGTGAAGGCTGTGCGTACCACAGGAGTAGTTGTTAGTGGACCTGTTCCGCTTCCAACACGCAAAAAGATTTTCACCGTTTTGCGCTCTCCCCACGTAAACAAAAAGGCAAGGGAGCAGTTCCAATACTGCACTTACCAGCGCCTGATTGACATATATAATGGATCTACCAAAACGGTTGATGCATTGATGAAAATTGAACTGCCAAGCGGCGTAGAAGTAGAAATTAAATTGTAAAAGAACCATGGAAGGCCTGATAGGTAAAAAAATAGGAATGACCAGCATTTTCGACCAGAATGGGAAGAAAGTGGCATGCACCGTGATTGAAGCGGGTCCATGCGTGGTTACCCAGGTTAAAACCGATAAATCTGACGGATACCGTGCTATTCAAATGGCATGGGGCGACAGCAAAGACAAGCATACCACAGCTGCGGTAAAAGGTCACTGCGCAAAAGCAAACACTGGTGCAAAATCCCATTTTGTGGAATTCCGCAATCCGGATGAAGCTGAAGAAGGTGCAAAAATCGGAGACAGTTTCGATGTTAGCATTTTCGAAATCGGTCAGTTTGTGGATGTGATTGGCAAATCAAAAGGTAAAGGCTTTCAGGGTGTTGTAAAACGCCATGGCTTTGCCGGTGTGGGTGAATCTACCCACGGTCAGCACAACCGCTTGCGTGCGCCAGGTTCCATCGGTGCCTGTTCTTTCCCTGCCCGTGTATTCAAAGGAATTCGCATGGCTGGAAGAACCGGTGGTGATAGAGTAATGGCGGTGAATTTGCAGGTATTGCAAATCCATCCTGATAAAAACCTTCTGGTTATCAAAGGAAATATCCCGGGTCATAATGGTTCCATCGTAGTAGTAGAGCGTTAATAAAGATGAAACTGAAAGTATTAAATAAGCAAGGCGCAGAAACAGGTAGAACCGTTGATCTTTCTACCGGCGTATTTGGCATCGAACCAAACGATCATGCCATTTATCTTGACGTAAAACAATACCTGGCCAACCAAAGGCAGGGTACACATAAAACCAAAGACCGCACTGAGATTTCCCGCAGTACCAGAAAAGTTTTCAGACAAAAAGGTACAGGCGGAGCACGTCACGGTAGCTTGAAGTCTGGTATTTATGTTGGTGGTGCAAGAATCCACGGACCACGTCCAAGGGATTATTCTTTTAAACTGAATAAAAAACTTAAACAACTGGCACGTTTGTCTGCTTTGTCTTATAAGGCAAAAGGAGATAGCATCATCGTTGTGGAAGACTTTGATTTCAGCACACCAAAAACTTCGGAATTTGTAGGAGTATTGAAGGCTTTGAACATTACAGGAAGAAGCCTGTTTATCACTCCTGAAATCAATAAAAATGTTTACCTCAGCGGACGTAACATACCTGGAAACAAGGTGATGCGTGCCAATGACATCAATACTTATGAAGTAATGAAAGCTGGTAAACTGATTTTGACAGAGAAAGCTGTAGCAACCATTCAAGACAACTCAGAAAAATGATACTGAAGAAGCCGTTGATTACCGAAAAAATGACCGCTATCATGGATAAGCGTGGCCAATATGGTTTTGTGGTAGATAAGAAAGCTACCAAAGACGAAATCAAAAAAGCTATCGAAGATTTCTATGGCGTGGAAGTGAATACGGTAAACACCATGATTTCACGGGGGAAAGCGCGTCGTAACAGACGCTCTGGCCAAATCTCCGGTTATACCAATGCGTATAAGAAGGCCATTGTGACATTAAAAGAAGGATTTAACATAGACTTTTACGAGAACATCTGATCATGGCAGTTAGAAGATTAAAACCAACCACACCGGGACAGCGATTCAGAATCGCGAACACCTTTGTTGAGTTGACAACGGATACTCCAGAAAAATCATTGCTGGTTCCAATGAAAAGAACCGGCGGACGTAATAACCAGGGACGCACTACCATTCATTACCGCGGTGGCGGGCACAAACGTCGTTATCGTTTGATAGATTTCAAACGCAACAATGCAGGTGTTGAAGGTGTTGTGAAAACTGTAGAATACGATCCAAACCGCACCAGCTGGATTTCATTGGTAGAATTTAGTGATGGCGACAAACGCTACATTATTGCACCAAACGGAATAAAAGTAGGGCAAAAAATCAATCAGGGCAGTGGTGCACCGGCAGAAGTCGGAAATGCATTGCCACTGAGCGAAATTCCATTGGGTTCTTTGATTCACAATATTGAATTACAACCTGCACAAGGTGCGAAAATTTGCAGAAGTGCAGGTTCTTACGCACAGTTGTTGGGCCGCGAAGGAAACTACGCTTCTGTGAAATTGCCATCCGGTGAGTCTCGCAGAGTATTGGTGAACTGCATGGCTACCATAGGCAGCGTTTCCAATAGCGATCACAGCCTTGAAAATAAAGGTAAAGCAGGACGCAGTCGTTGGTTGGGTATTCGCCCACACAACAGACCTTCTGCAAGGAACCCTGTGGATCACCCAATGGGTGGTGGTGAAGGCCGTAACAAAGGTGGACAGCCAAGATCCAAAAACCTGATCTACTCACAAGGTCAGAAAACTAGAGCACCCAAAAAAGCGAGCTCCAAAATGATCATTGAACGCAGAAAAAGCATTAGGAATAAATAATTAGCACGAACAGATGGCAAGATCGATTAAAAAAGGACCATACGTAGACCACAAACTGTCGCGCAAGGTTGATGTAATGAACGATAACAACAAGAAATCAGTGATCAAAACCTGGTCTCGTCGCAGTATGATTATTCCGGATATGGTGGGACACACTTTTGCAGTACATAACGGGAATAAATTTATTCCGGTTTACGTAACTGAAAATATGGTGGGACACAAACTGGGAGAATTTGCACCAACAAGAACATTTAAGGGTCACTCAAAATAAAAATATTCATGGAAGCTAAAGCAATATTGAGAAACTGTCCTCTGCCACCACGCAAAATGCGTTTGCTGGCAGATCAGGTTCGCGGTCAGAAAGTGGAACGCGCCCTGAATATACTTCAGTGGAACCAGCGTCCGGCTTATGCACTTTATCTGCATAAACTGATTCGCAGCGCGGTTGCAAACTGGAGTCAGAAGAACAGCGGAGCCCGCATAGAAGAAAATGAATTGTATGTAAAAACAATTATGGTTGATGGTGGATTCACCGTTAAACGCCTGCGCACCGCTCCTCAGGGTAGAGGTTACCGCCAGCTGAAAAGAACCAACCACGTAACGGTGGTGATTGATACAGTTCCAGTTAAAGAAAACGCTAACACAGAGGTAGAAAATTAAAAAATGGGACAAAAAGTAAACCCTATAGGTCTTAGATTGGGAATTATCCGCGGATGGGATTCCAACTGGTATGGTGGAAAAGATTACGGAGATAAACTCCAGGAGGATGCCAAAATCCGCAAATACCTTCGCATTCGTATTCCCAAAGGTGGAATTGCGAAAGTGATGATTGAGCGCACTTTGAAGCGCATCACCATCACTATCAATACTTCACGTCCGGGTATCGTAATTGGTAAAGGTGGACAGGAAGTAGACACCATTCGCGAAGAGATAAAAAGAATCACCGGTAAAGATGTTCAGATCAATATCAATGAGATCAAACGTCCGGAACTGGATGCCTTTTTGGTAGCAGAAAATATTGCGCAGCAGATTGAAAATCGTTTTTCATACAAGCGTGCAGTAAAAAATGCGATTCAAAGCACGATGAAAATGGGTGCTGAAGGAATCAAGGTTCGTGTTGGTGGCCGATTGAACGGAAAAGAAATAGCGCGTTCAGAGGTTTACAAAGAGGGAAGAACTCCATTGCATACCTTGCGTTCCAATATCGATTACGCCTTGTGCGAAGCACAAACCGTTTACGGAAAAATAGGTGTAAAAGTGTGGCTGTGCAAAGGTGAAATCTATGGAAAAGTAGATCTGGCACCACAAGCAGAATCAGAGAGAAAAAGAGACAATAACCAGCGTCAAGGCAACCGTGGCGATGACCGCAGAGATCGCGGTGACCGTGGAGGCAGAGGTGGAGGAGATCGCCGCAAACGCAACAAATAAGCATAAAAAGAATTAGAGATGTTAAGTCCAAAAAGAACCAAATTCAGGAAACAGCAAAAAGGGCGCGTTAAAGGTATCGCATCCCGCGGACATCGTGTGGTGTTTGGGAGCTTTGGCCTCAAAACCCTGGAGCCCCATTGGATCACCTCCAGACAAATAGAAGCCGCTCGTATCGCGTTAACCCGCCATTTGAAGCGTGAAGGACAGGTTTGGATCCGTATTTTCCCGGATAAACCAGTTACCAAAAAACCTGCAGAAGTGCGTATGGGTAAAGGTAAAGGTGCGCCAGAATATTGGGTAGCAACTGTAAAACCAGGAACTATTATGTTTGAGGTTGGAGGTGTACCTATGCAGATAGCGCAGGAAGGCATTCGCCTGGCTGCACAAAAACTGCCGGTTAAAGCTGTATTTGTTGTAAGACCTGATTATCAGGAGGAGGCTTAATTATGAAAAATGAAGAATTGAAATCCATGCCGAACAAAGAACTGGTAGATGCCTATAAAGAAGAAAGAAAGCGCTATCAGAAAATGAAGTTTCAGAATACTGTGTCGCAGATCGACCAACCTCATAAGCTGAAAGCTACCCGCAAGAATATTGCACGTTTGCTTACAGAATTGAACGATCGCCGCATTACCTCCGAGACCAATGCATATCTGAAAAAAATAAACGAGGAAAACAACTAATGGAAAACGAACGCAATTCCAGAAAAGAAATTATAGGTACTGTTACCAGCGCAAAAATGGACAAAACTGTGGTTGTGTCTGTGGTTAGGCGTATGAAACACCCTAAATATGGAAAGTACTTCAAAAGAACCAAGAAGTACACTGCACATGATGAGAAAAATGAGTGTGGCGAAAACGATATCGTGCGCATCATGGAAACCCGTCCGATGAGCAAAACCAAACGTTGGAGACTTGTAGAAATAGTAGAAAAAGCTAAATAAACCATGGTACAGCAGGAATCAAGATTAAAGGTAGCAGATAACAGCGGTGCACGCGAAGTGTTGTGCATACGCGTTCTGGGTGGCTCAGGCCGCCGTTATGCCAGCGTTGGCGATAAAATCGTGGTGAGCGTAAAAGATGCCCTTCCCGGAAGTGGCATGAAAAAAGGCGCAGTATCCAAAGCAGTAGTTGTTCGCGTGAAAAAAGAAGTTCGTCGTCCGGACGGTTCTTATATCCGCTTTGATGAAAACAGCTGCGTGCTGTTAAACGCTGCCGACGAACCTCGTGGAACCCGTATTTTCGGCCCCGTGGCAAGAGAGCTCCGTGATAAGCAGTTCATGAAAATTGTTTCACTGGCACCTGAAGTATTATAAAAAAGATGGCAACGAAAAAAGAGACCAAAGTAAAATTGCACGTTAAAAAGGGCGATCAGGTGAAAGTGCTTGCCGGTGATGACAAAGGCAAAACCGGAAAAGTGCTGAAAGTGTTCCCCGCAGAAAATCGTGCATTGGTAGAAGGCGTTAACGTGGTTACTAAACATAGAAAACCAAGTGCGCAAAATACCAGTGGTAAAATTGAGAAAATGGAAGCATCCGTGCACCTTTCCAACCTGATGGTTGTTATTGGTGGAGCTCCAACACGCATTGGCCGCAAGCTGAATGAAGAAGGCAAACTGCAGCGCGTGGCAAAACGCACCGGAGATTTTATTAAATAAGAAAAACAGAAATGAGTTACATACCAAGGCTTAAAACCGTTTACACCGAGGAAGTGATTCCCGGAATGAAAGCCAAATTCGGATATAAGAATGTGATGGAAATTCCCCGTGTGGAGAAAATATGCCTCAACCAGGGAGTAGGTGCTGCAGTAAACGACAAAAAGATTGTAGATGCTGCAGTAGATGAGATGACAAAAATCTCTGGCCAAAAGGCTCAGGCTACTTTTTCCCGCAAAGCGATTTCTAACTTCAAATTGCGTGAAAACATGCCTATCGGGGCAAAGGTGACCCTAAGGAAAGAGAACATGTACGACTTTATGGATAGATTGATTTCCATCGCTCTTCCTCGTGTACGTGACTTTCAGGGATTAAATGTAAAAGGCTTTGATGGCCGTGGTAACTTTACCATGGGTGTAACCGAGCAGATCATTTTCCCGGAGATCGACATTGATAAAGTAAACAGAATTTCAGGGATGGATATTACCATCGTTACAAACGCCAAAACGGATGAAGAGTGCCTGGAATTGTTGAAGTTGTTCGGTTTCCCATTTAAAAGCAATTAATTAAGAAATGGCAAAAGAATCCATAAAAGCCAGACAGCGCAAACGCGAGAGAATGGTTGCACAGTATGCCGATAAAAGGGCAGCTTTGAAGGCGGCAGGAAACTACGAAGCACTGCAGCGTATTCCGCGCAATGCATCTCCGGTTCGCCTGCGCAACCGCTGCAAACTCACCGGCCGCCCAAGAGGCTATATCAGAACCTTCGGTATTTGCCGCAATCAGTTTCGCCAATTGGCAAGTGATGGCAAAATCCCGGGTGTAACAAAGTCCAGTTGGTAAAATAATAAAGAA
The DNA here is from genome assembly GCA_018333525.1 of Bacteroidota bacterium. Taxonomy (GTDB): domain Bacteria; phylum Bacteroidota; class Bacteroidia; order NS11-12g; family UBA955; genus JAGXTF01. The sequence goes on from JAGXTF010000104.1 coordinate 49,182, forward strand.
AAAAATGACCGATTCCATAGCAGATTTCCTTACCAGAGTTCGCAATGCCGCTAAGGCACGCCACAGAATTGTGGAAATTCCGGCAAGTAACCTCAAAAAAGAAATAACCCGCGTGTTGTACGAAAAAGGGTATATCCTCAAATACAAATTCGAGGAATCCGAAAACGGACAGGGCGTGATTAAAATTGCACTGAAATACAACCCACAAACCAAAGAAAGCGCTTTCCGCGATCTTCACAGAGTAAGTACTCCTGGTTTGCGCAGATATGCAGGCTCAGACAGATTACCACGTGTATTGAATGGTCTTGGCGTTGCAATTCTCAGCACTTCCAAAGGTGTAATGACCGATAAAGAAGCACGCCAGCTTGGTGTGGGCGGAGAAGTATTGTGTTACGTATCGTAAAAAAAGAATAAGAATATAAAATGTCACGCGTAGGAAAAGCACCCGTTCAAATCCCTTCAGGAGTAACAGTTACCACCAATGGTAATGTAGTTACTGCAAAAGGACCAAAAGGAGAAGTGTCGCAGGTCATCAGCCCGGATATGCAAATATCTGTGGATGGTGGTGTGCTGACAGTAAATCGCCCAAGCGACAGCAAATCACACAAAGCCCTTCATGGTTTAACCCGTTCACTCATTAACAATATGGTTATTGGTGTAAGCACCGGGCATAAAGTAAGCCAGGAGTTGGTAGGTGTAGGTTATAAAGTTTCCAATCAAGGTCAGTTGCTCGACTTTACTCTGGGATACTCACACCGCATTATGCTGGAAGTACCCGCAGAAATTAAAGTAACTACCGAAACTGTAAAGGGTAAAAACCCAACCATTATTATGGAAAGCGCAGATAAGCAATTACTCGGTCAGATTGCAGCAAAAATCCGCTCATTCCGCAAACCTGAACCATACAAAGGAAAAGGTATTCGTTTCACAGGTGAAGTGCTTCGCAAGAAGGCAGGTAAATCAGCAGCTAAGTAATTATAGAAGCAATGGCAAAAACTAAAGTTCAAAGAAGAAGTAAAATCCGCAAAGGAATTCGCGGAAAAATTGAGGGAAACACCAGCCGTCCAAGGCTTAGCGTTTTCCGCAGCAATAAAGATATTTATGCTCAGATTATTGACGACAGCAAAGGCATGACCATTTGTTCCGCATCGTCCAGAGATAAAGATCTTGTGCAGGATAAAGTAAATAAAGTGGAAGCTGCTTCCGTTGTAGGAAAGAAACTGGCTGAAAAGGCAATTGCTGCCGGCATTTCAGCAGTAGTTTTCGACCGCGGTGGATACCTCTATCACGGACGTGTGAAAAGTCTGGCTGAGGGAGCTCGCGAAGGAGGGCTTAAATTCTAAAATCATAAAAATGTCTAACATTAACAATAAAAGAATAAGACCGGGTGAAATCACCCTCGCTGAAAAAGTAGTTTCCATTAACCGTGTTGCCAAGGTAACAAAAGGTGGACGTACATTCAGCTTTACTGCCCTTGTGGTAGTTGGTGATGGCAAAGGTGTTGTTGGGCACGGCCTGGGCAAAAGCAATGAAGTTATTGATGCTATCAATAAAGGCATTGAAGATGCGAAGAAAAACCTGATCAAAGTTCCAATAATCAATGGAACTGTTCCACATGAGCAGATCGGGAAATTCGGTGGCGGCAATATCTTTTTGAAACCAGCAGCACACGGTACCGGCGTAATTGCAGGTGGTGCCATGCGTGCAGTTTTGGAAAGTGCCGGTGTTACCGATGTACTGGCAAAATCAAAAGGATCCTCTAACCCCCACAATGTGGTAAAAGCAACTTTTGATGCACTGTTAAAAATGCGCGATCCGTTTACTATTGCCGGAACCCGCGGAATTGATATGAAGAAAGTATTTAACGGCTAAGATTATGGCAAAAGTGAAATTAACACTGGTAAAGAGCGGAATTGGCCGTCCGAAAAATCAAAAGGCTACCCTGGAAGCGCTGGGATTGAGAAAACTGCACGCATCACGCGTAGTAGAAGTAAATCCGCAGGTTCAGGGAATGATTGATGTAGTTAACCATTTATTAAAAGTAGAAAACCAGGATTAATATGGATCTGAGTAATCTGAAACCAGCCAAAGGCTCGGTTAAAAAAAGTAAAAGAATTGGCCGTGGTCAAGGCTCCGGAAAAGGAGGCACTTCCACAAAAGGTCACAAAGGTGCGCAATCACGCACAGGATATAGCCGCAAAATCGGTTTTGAAGGTGGACAGATGCCACTGCAACGCCGTATTCCAAAAGGTGGATTTAAAAACATCAACCGAGTGGAATATGCAGCTATTAACCTGGATGTGATTCAAAGCCTGGCTGAGGCAATGAATGTGAACAAAATCGATCATGCAACCCTGGTTCAAAAACACCTCGTTGGAAAAAGGGAATTGGTGAAAGTTTTGGGCCGCGGTGAAATTAAAACAGCCGTGGAAGTGCATGCACATAAGTTCAGCGATACAGCGAAAAAAGCTATCGAAAATGCAGGCGGATCAGCTAACCTGATCGCATAAGGAAATGAAAAAAATCCTAGAAAAACTTAAAAACATCTGGTCCATCGAGGAACTGAGAAGAAGAATAATGTATACGATTATTCTTCTTGTCGTTTATCGTCTTGGCTCCTTTGTAATCCTTCCGGGTGTTGATTCAGAATTACTGGAAGGGTTGAACAAACAAACCAAGAACAACATCCTTGGTCTGGTTAATACTTTCGCCGGAGGCGCATTTGCCCGTGGTGCAATCTTCGCTCTGGGAATTATGCCTTATATTTCGGCTTCCATTTTTATGCAGTTGGTTTCCATTGCCATTCCGGCATTCCAGCGCATACAAAAAGAAGGGGAAGAGGGCAGAAGAAAAATTAACCAATATACCCGAATTCTCACCATAGCATTTACTGCAGTGCAGGCATATGCTTATCTGAATAATATCATTGGAAGTCCGGGAAATGAAGGGGCACTTTTGTTTAAGGTACATCCGGAAATTCTTACGGAAGGTATGTTTATCATCACCAGTATTATTTTGCTAACAGCCGGTACCATGTTTACCATGTGGATGGGTGAGAGAATCACCGATCGCGGTTTGGGTAATGGTATCTCCCTTTTGATAATGGTGGGTATTATTGCCCGTCTCCCAAACTCGCTCCTAACAGAATTCCTTTTTAAAGTTCAGAATAAAGGGATCATTCTGTTCCTGGTAGAAATTGTAATCTGGTTCCTGGTAATTCTTGGTGTAATTCTGTTAACTCAGGGTACACGAAAAATAACAATAAACTACGCCAAGCGTGTGGTGGGAAACCGCCAATATGGTGGGGTTCGCCAATACTTGCCGATTAAAATTCTGGCAGCTGGTGTAATGCCAATCATTTTCGCTCAGGCTATTATGTTCCTGCCTGCAACTATTGGTTCCTTTTATACACAAGAGAATGCACCAAACTGGTTGGTAAGCATGATGAATCCAAACGGAATTTGGCATAATGCATTGCTTATTTTCCTGATTGTAATTTTCACTTACTTCTATACGGCAATTATTTTTAACCCGGTGCAAATGGCGGATGATATGAAACGCAACAACGGTTTCATCCCCGGCATTAAACCTGGAAAACAAACGGCCAACTTCATCGACGATGTAATTTCCAAAATCACTTTCCCCGGAGCTGTATTTATTTCCCTTGTGGCAATACTTCCGGTATTTGCTGTAAAAATGGGAGTGAACCAGGAGTTTAGCCAGTTTTTTGGAGGTACCAGTTTATTGATTTTGGTAGGCGTGGTGCTGGATACACTTCAACAAATAGACAGTTATTTGCTGATGCGTAAATATGATGGTTTGATGAGCAGTGGCGGCAAGCTCAAGGGAAGGATGACAAGTCAATATAGTCAGGTTGATTTATAAGAAAAAAAACACTAATTTTGCAGCCCTTTTAAAATGTCGAAGCAAGATGCAATAAAACAAGATGGAGTTATCAAAGAAGCCCTGTCGAACGCAATGTTCCGGGTGGTACTTGAAAACGGCCACGAAATTATTGCAACAATCTCCGGCAAAATGAGAATGCATTACATCAGGATACTACCTGGTGATAAGGTTCAGGTGGAGATTTCTCCATATGATCTTACCCGCGGAAGAATATCCTACAGATATAAGTAATAAAGAAATGAAAGTCAGAACCGCAGTAAAGAAGCGCAGTGTAGACTGCAAAATCGTACGCCGCAAAGGGAAGGTGTATGTTATTAACAAAAAGAACCCCAAATACAAGCAAAGACAAGGTTAATTTATGGCAAGGATAGCAGGTATAGATTTACCAAAAAACAAGCGCGGCATTATAGGCCTTACCTATATTTATGGTATTGGTCGCAGCAAAGCACAAACCATTCTGGAGAGCTCCGGAATCGATGTAAATAAAAAGGTAAACGACTGGGATGATGACGATTTGTCAAAAATTCGCGGATTTATCACAGAAAACCTCAAAACAGAAGGTGAACTGCGCAGTGAGACCCAGCTGAACATCAAGCGATTGATGGATATCGGTTGCTATCGCGGATTGCGTCACCGTAAAGGTTTGCCGGTTCGCGGACAGCGCACCAGCACCAATGCACGTACCCGAAAAGGAAAACGCAAAACTGTTGCAGGTAAGAAGAAGGTTACCAAATAATAATTAGAGAGAAGCAATAAAATGGCGAATCAAAAAAAGGTTCAAAAGAAAAAAGTAAAAGTTGATCCACAGGGCCAGGTTCACATCCGGGCTACTTTCAACAATATTATAGTGAGCGTAACCAATATTGAAGGACAGGTTATTTCCTGGTCTTCAGCTGGTAAGATGGGGTTCCGGGGTTCTAAAAAGAACACTCCCTATGCAGCTCAAATGGCATCTTTGGATTGTGCTAAAGTGGCATTTGATGCCGGTTTGCGCAAGGTAGAAGTGTTTGTTAAAGGTCCGGGAGGCGGGCGCGACAGCGCAATCCGTAACCTCCAAACC
>JAGXTF010000105.1 GCA_018333525.1 Bacteroidota bacterium
TGTCTATGCCATGGGCATTTCATGCACGGTATGGATGATCTTGATGCCCAGACTGCGCGGGCCTCTTAACTGCAACTGGCCACCACCCCGCGATCGCCTGCGCCGCCTATTAATAATGGAATTCCCTCCAGCGCTTTGTTCTGCAATCACTCCACACTCACAAAAAAGGAGTCGAGAGGTCCATATGGATGATGTTTTTCAGGTGTCAAACACAAAGTTAGAAGTCCGGTCCCGATGTCGGTTTCCGTTTTCAGCATTTTCGGTTATCCGCGTCGCTGGTAATCGGCTGAAAGCCACCGGAGGAATACGTGGGATGTCAGATGTCAGAAGTTAGATGTAAAATACAAACAGCCTTTCGAAGCCGTGTACCGTTGTTGGTGTTCGCTTTCAGCATCTCTGTTTATCCGCGTCGCTGTTTTACTGCTGAAAGCCACCAACGACGCAAAGTCCCAGATAAATCTTCTTTCAAAATGAGTTATCCGCGTCGCTGGTAATCGGCTGAAAGCCACCGGAGGAATACGTGGGATGTCAGATGTCAGAAGTTAGATGTAAAATACAAACAGCCTTTCGAAGCCGTGTACCGTTGTTGGTGTTCGCTTTCAGCATCTCTGGTTATCCGCGTAGCTGTTATACGACTGAAAGCCACCAACGACGCAAAGTCCCAGATAAATCTTCTTTCAAAATGAGTTATCCGCGTCGCTGGTAATCGGCTGAAAGTCACCAACAACGCCCAACCTACCTGAATCCAACAGACACCGTCCTGCAATCCTAAAAATTCGTATACCTATTAAACCTGCCGGAACCCAAAAAACCAATCAGGGTAATGCCAAAACTTTCTGCCGTTTCTATTGCCAGACTACTGGGCGCACCAACTGCTGCTACAAACCGGATTCCAGCCATTGCAGCTTTTTGAACAAGTTCAAAACTCGCTCTACCACTCAATAATAAAATATGTTGGTTTAATGGCAGATTTCCGGACATCCATTGCATGCCAATGAGTTTATCCAAAGCATTGTGACGTCCAACATCTTCGCGAAGCGCAATTAAATTTCCTTCTAAATCAAATAATGCCGAAGCATGTATTCCACCTGTTTTATCGAATGCATTTTGTGCATTTCTCAATTTATAATTTAATGAAAACAGAATTTCCTCAGAAACAGAAATTTGATGGACATCGCCGGAATATTTACTTACTGTTTTTATTGCTTCTATGCTGCCTTTTCCACATACTCCGCAACTGGAAGTGGTGTAGAAATTGCGCTGCATGTTTGAAGGATCAAATCGTACATCATCTGCCAATTCCACAGTAATATAATTGCTTTCAACGCCAGGCAGGGTTTGAGAATGAAATACTTTTTTTATTTGATTCATTTCCTGAATTATTCCCTCAGTAAATAAAAAACCATTTGCTAAATCCATATCGTTTCCCGGAGTCCGCATGGTGATACTGATTTTTTGGATACCGGAATCTTTACTTTGAATGCTGATTTCCAATGGTTCTTCCACTGCAATATCATCCATTTTTTCAACCTTTTTCCCATTCTCAAATCGCAAAATCTGTTTTTGAGAAATTCCCGAATTCATCTTACAATTTTAAGTGTTAATGGCTGAAAAAAATCTGTACTTTTCGTTTTTCTTCTTCGCTGTCCACCGATTTCAGTGCAATTAGGTTATGTGGCGCAATCCATGCAGTATCAGATTCTTCCAAATATCGCCGCAAACTATATTCGCCATTCATGAAATTTTGTTGTAATTCCCGCGCACTGTTATTTTCATAAATTGCAATTAATGGTTCTGCGATTTTCGTTTCAGGATTTATATATGCAGTCGCTTTTTTCTCCATTTTTCTTTGCTGCAGCAAATGTGTAATATCAGATTGCGCGATATAAGGATAATCGCATGCAACAACCAACCAAGGTCCGGATTTGTGCTGAAATGCGCTTAAAATGCCGCTAATGGGCCCGTGGCCGGCATATGCTTCGGCGTCTTGAATAATGTCAACATCGGGATACAATGGAACTTGTTCTTCTCTGCAACCGAGGTATACGCTACTGCAATAGTTGCGCAATAATTGCATGACATAAATATATTGCGCAACTCCGTGGTATTTAATCAGTCCTTTTTCTTCGCCCATCCGGCTGCTCCTGCCACCCGCTAAAACCAGGCCATGGATTGCCCCTGTCATCTGAATTCGAAGGTATCTCATTTGGTATAAAAAACAAAGGCCGCCTTTTCCATGGAAAAGGCGGCCCGCAAATCAAATTTATTCCTCAAAAATTCAAATGTTCCAAGGCATCTGGTTTTGCATTTTCATCCGGATCGTATTTTTTTCCGAACCAGCCATACACACGAACTTTTAGTTTTTCATTCAGCAAATACATTGCTGGAACCAGAACCAAAGTAATTAATGTGGCAAAGCCCAAACCAAATATCATCGTCCAACTCAATGGACCCCAAAATGCAACACTGTCACCACCAAAGAATATATGTGGGTTAAATTCCGTAAACATGGTTACAAAATCAATATTCATTCCAACTGCCAAAGGAACCAGTCCAATCATTGCTGCAAATGCGGTAAGCAGAACAGGAGTCATACGTGTTCTTCCTGCTTCTAAAATAGCCTGGGTAAGCGGTACCCCTTCATGGCGCAACAAGTCAGTAAATTCCACAAGCAAAATTCCATTCCTTACCACAATTCCAGCCAGTGCCACAATTCCTATACCTGTCATTACCACAGAGAAATCCATATCAAAAATGGCAAATCCCAAAAGCACACCTATTACAGAAAAGAATATCTCTGTAAGAATAATGATAGGCTTGGAAATAGAATTGAATTGGGTAACCAGAATGATAATAATTAATCCAATGGAAGACATCATTGCCAGACCAAGGAAGCTCGCAGTTTCCTGTTGCTGCTCCTGCTCACCTGTCATTACAATTTCCACGTCGGAAGGGGCATCAAATTCTTTAATTGCAGATTGTACATTGGCAACAACTTCGTTCGGAGCGAATCCGGGTAAAGCGTTACTTGCAAGGGTAATTACCCGCTTCTGATTCAACCTGGTAATTCCACCATAACTCTGCGGATATTCCGGTTTGGCAATTGCCGACAATGGAACCTGACGTATCACACCGCCCATAACCATATCGCGGTAAGTAATGCGCATATTTAACAGTTCCTGCAAATCATTCGACTGCCCTTTTTGCAGTCGAACCATAATGGGATAGTCATCATTATCATCTCGGAATTTGCTCGCTTCATTTCCATAAATACTATTTCTCAAAGCCATTCCAATTTGTGCAGTGCTAATTCCCATTCTGTTTGCTTTTTCTCTGTCGATTCGGATAAATACTTCTGGTTTACTGCTCACAAAATCGCTCTTCAATTCTTCCACACCGGGTATTTGTTTTGCATCCAAAAAAGTTTTCAATTTTGTACCTGTAGAAACCAATGTATTAAATTCATCTCCGCGAATTTCAATATTCACGATTTTTCCTACAGGAGGTCCATTTCTTTCAGGTTCAACGATAATTTCTACACCTGGAAATCCTTTGAGTCTGTCACGAATACTGTTTAATATTTTTTGTGTACTTCCACCATTTCTTTTGCTGAATTCTACAAAAGCTACGGTAATTTTTCCCTTATTACTTGCAACACTTCGGTCACCGCTGTTTGGATCTGTTGCACCAACAGCAACATTGGAAATTACACTCTCCACCATTGGATTTTTTTCTCCAATAATATCAAATACAATTTTCTCTGCTTTTCTGGTAACAGAATCTGTAAGAGTTGCATTGGCACCAACTGGAAGTGTTAAATACACATAGGTGAAATTTGGTTCCGCCTGAGGAAAAAATACCACTCCCGGTTTGCGTATTCCGGTTATAATAAAAGAGGCAAAAAGTAGCACCACTGTACCAACAATCATCCAAATTGGTCTGCTCCCCTGAATACACCAACTCAGCATTCTTTTGTAAGAATTTTGAACTCTGGGCCATGTTTGATTCTGGAAATTTCGTATCACTTGTACCAGCCAAAATTTATGCATGCAGTATAATCCATACATCAGCACCAGAAAATTGCCTACTCCAAAACTGCCGGAAGCATAAAACAAGACGGCAAGTATTCCAAAAATAATACTGGTGCGTTTGAAACCTTTGGTAATTTTTTTATGAGATACTCCTTCTTCATGTGGCTTCATAAAATCCACAGCAAATACAGGGTTTATAATGTAAGCTACGAGAAGTGATGCCAGCAAAGTAATAATTAAGGTTACCGGTAAAAAGAACATGAATTTACCTACAATTCCCTGCCAAAACGCCAGAGGAACAAATGGTGCCAATGTGGTTAACGTACCGCTCAATACCGGAAGAAAAACTTCTCCTGCAGCTTTTTTTGCGGCAATTTTTATTGGAGTTTTTCCGTTTTGAAAAATCCGGTGTGTATTCTCAATTACAACAATGGCATCATCTACAACAATACCAAGTGCGAGTAAAAAGGAGAATAAAACAATCATATTCAGGCTAAAGCCAATGGTCGGAAATACCAGAAATGCAACAAAGCAGGAGAGTGGAACCGACATTGCAACGAACACCGCATTGGTAGCTCCCATAAAAAACATCAGAATTACAGTAACCAGTACAAAGCCAATAATAATGGTATTAATTAAATCGTGTAAGGTTACTCTGGTTTGGGTACTTTGATCTCCTGTAATTACAACCTTAAGGTCTGGTGGATACGCTTTTGAAGCGCGCAACTCATCCACTATTGCCCTGCATTTGTCACTGGCCTCAATCAGATTTTCTCCGGCACGTTTTACAATATTTAATGTAATTACCGGTTTGCCTTCCAATCTTGCATAACTCTCTTTTTCCTTATATCCGTCTTTCACTTCTGCAACATCCCGGAGATACAAAATAGCCCCGCCACTGCTGCGCACAATCATATTTTCAATTTCTTCCTTGGATTTAAATTCTCCACTCACACTTAAGGAACGTTTCATGTCTCCAACATCCACGAGTCCGCCGGAAATGCGCATATTCTCAAAGCGAACTGCACTAATTACATCATCAAATGTGAGATTGGCGACATTCATTTTCTCCATATCCAGATTGATTTGTATTTCGCGATCCAGCGCCCCTACAACATCTACTCTGGTAATCTCCTTCAAACTTTCCATTTTGTCTTCCGCCATTTCTGCATAGCGTTTCAGCGTTTTTAAATCCATATCTCCGCTGATATTCATATACATAATTGGAATGTCTGAAAAGTTTACTTCCATAATAATGGGATCATTATCCAAATCCGAAGGAAGATCACTTTTGGCTTTATCTACTTCATCTTTTACCTTGGCCTTTGCTTCATCCACTTTCACATCTGTGTTGAATTCTACAGTAATAATGCTGAAGTCCTGAATACTCTGACTTTTTAATTTTTTAACACCGCTGATAGATTTTATTTTCTTTTCAATGGGTTTGGTAATCAGATTCTCTATGTCTTTTGGTGAAGATCCCGGGTAGATGGTTTGAACGTAAATTGTTGGAATTACGATATCCGGAAAACGTTCTTTAGGTAATTTTATATAAGATAAAATACCGGCGAAAGTCACAAATAAGGTCAGAATATAGACACTCGTTTTGTTATCTATACTCCAACTGGATGGTTTGAATTCTTTAAAATTCATAAAAGATTTTGCTTACCGGTGATTATTTATTTTCGGAAACTTTAGGATTGGTAACGGTTATCTCTTGTCCATTGTTGAGCTCCTGATATCCGGTTACCACAATTTTTTCACCCGCCTCCAGGCCAGAAATAATTTCTGTTTTGTTGTCTCCGGTTTCACCGGTTACAACAGTTTTTCTGGAAGCAAAAGACTTGCCGTCACGTGTTTCTGCAATTACAACATAGTTGCCATCTTCAGAGCTTTGAATACAATTTGTAGGTACTGAAATAGCCTTCGTATTTGTATATTTTACTATCTTCAGTTTGGCAAGCATATTGGGTTTAATCTCGTTGCTCACAGGTACAGAAATTTCAATGCGGAATGTCCGGTTCATTGGGTCAATTACTTTGCTTGCAAATGTGATTTTGGAATCAAATTTTTTATGGATATCTGCAAATTCAACCATGGCTTTGTCGCCAATTTTCACTGAGCCTGAATAGCTTTCTGCAATATCCGCTACTATTTTCATCTGACTTAAATTCACCACTTTGAACAGGGGTAATCCGGGAGAAGCAATTTGCCCCACTTTGGTATCTACGCTCTCAATCGTGCCGCTGATAGGTGCTTTCACCGTATACATTGCAATTTGTGCATCCAGGGTTGCCAGATTTTTTTCTAATGCTTCTTTTTGATTTTTAGCGGTTAAATATTGAATTTCAGTACCAACTCCTTTTTGCCAAAGTCTTTTTTGTTTTTCAAAAACAGTAGTAGCAAATGTCACTTGCTGTTCCAGTTGCAAACGGCTTTGTACAAGCGTTGAATTATCCAGATAGGCGAGAGCCTGACCTGCAGAAACTGCCTGTCCCGGCTTTACCAAAACGGAAGTAACTGTAGAAGGTACCTGAGCTGTAGCAATGGTATTTTGATCCGCATCCGCTTTACCATCTATAACCAAAAAGCTTTGAAATTCGCCAATAGCAATTTCGCTGGTTTCCACCAGTTTTCCGCTTTCTTTTACAGGCTCCAGTTTTGCAATTTCATCCTCCAGTTTTTTAGCCTTGGTTTGAAGTGCTGCAATTTCTCCTTTTAAGGATGCCAGTTCATCTTTTTTCTTGTCGAGTGCTGTTTTGCTTTTGCCACATGCAGCAAGCATTACAACCAGTGCAAGGGATATATGGATAAGGTTTTTCATTTTGTTTTTTTATTAAAGATTAATTGAGTATTACGGTGCCTGCTGATTTTTTTAATTCGAGTTTGCTTACTACCAAATCATAAAGTGCATTCATATAATTGGTTTGAGCAGTTTTCAAGTCATTCTCCGCCTGAATTATTTCCAATGTACTACCAACTCCTTCATTGAATTTAATGTTGGCTTTGTCATAAATTTCATTTGCGAGATCCAGATTCATTTTTAATGTTTCTGCCTGTTTTATATTTACGTCATATGTAAGTTTCGCATTGTTGTATTCCAGTGTTGCGGCATTTTCAAAATTCCGGATATCATTCAATGTTTTTTCTCTGCGCAAACGCACATCCATTATTTGAGAATGTTTTCTGAATCCGTCAAAAACCGGGATACTGACATTCAAACCCCAAATGGTAGATGGAATAAAATCATTGTTTGGGGTAAGATTGCTTTTGAAAAAATTAAATTCACTTCTGTTAGTGGTTTCTTGATGTTGCAGGAATCCAACCAGTGTGGGGAAATAGCCGTATTTGTATCGTTTTTCATCCAGATAACTCAAACCCAATGTTTGATTTAATAATTTATATTCTATTCTGTTTTTTGCATCAAAACTATTGCTCACTGTTTCTGCAAGTGGTATCAGACTGTTGATGGTTTCCAGATTATCAACCAGCTGAATGCTATTATTCACATCCATTCCGATTTGGAGTTTCAGTAAATTCTGAGTTACCAAAATGGCATTTTGCAACTTTTCTTTTTGAACCTTCAAATTGGAAACCGCAAGTTGGAGGCGTTGAACATCCAACTTTTCTGCGAATCCTTCTTCATTTAATGTGCTTACATCACTCAAACTTTTTTCTAACGTGGCGAGTGTGCTGTTAATCATTTCCATGTTTTTGGAAGTGGTCAGTGCAAGTAAATAAGCCTTTGCTACAGCCATATGCAGATCATTCAATGATTTTATTTCAAAACTGTTGGTGAGGTTTACGTAATCTTCAGCGGCCTTTAAACCCATAAAAAAGGTGCCATCAAACAGCAGTTGGTTCAGCCCGATGGATGCATTGGCAGCATACTTCTGCTGAAAGCGAAAGAATAAATATTCCGGATTACCACCAAGAAAATTTTTCACATAACTACCCGGAATCTGCAGATAATCACTGTAACCGGCTGTTGCATTTACCTGAGGCAATCCACTTGCCTTTATGGTATTAACGGTTTGCTTGGCAATGAGAATATCAGTTTGGGCATTTTGCAAAACAGGACTGTTTTTTTCCGCGTAAGCGATGGCGTCCTTTAAGCTTAAACTTACGGACTCCTGGGCATAGATCATGGTTGCCATGAGAAATACAGGCAACAAGCTCAATCTTTTCATATATAAGGTATGTGTTAAGGGTTTTTTCATTTTAAAAAATCTTTGGCCACCTCGAGTCCTTTAGGAGTGCAAATGGCGTTGAGATGGTATTTGATGATTTCAAGGTAGAAATCCGCATAGGAAGCTTCTTTATTCATCTGTATTAATGTTTCCGGACCATGGTTCATCAGACACAGATATAAATATGCTGTGGTATTCTGTTCCAGATCATCGCGGTAAAAGCCCTGTTGAATTCCCGCTTTGATATTTCCGAGAACTTTATTGATAAAAGTGTTTTGGCGGTAATTGGTAAAATGCGCATAGATCTCCGGATGGTATTTTTGAAGATCATATATCATGGAAGGATTGATCTCTTTGAGATAAGATGAAACGAAATGTGCTATTCGGATTACCTGATGTACCGGATTGGTTTCTTCACTAAGCACCTTATCCACTCCGGCCTCAATCACTTCCAGGTCGTGATCCATGGTTTTGGTGATCAGTTCGTTTTTATCGCGAAAGCAGCGATAGAGGGTTTTTTTGGAGATGGACATTTCCCTGGCAACGTCATCCATACTCACGCTGCGCACGCCGAAACGCTTAAACATTCCCCACGCAGTATCTATTACTTTTCTTACTTGTTCCATGAAAATCGCCGCGAATATATAAAAAAAAGAAACTTTGGAAACTATTGGAGTAAAAAAAGTTTCCAAAGTTTTTTAAACCCCAAATTTTTTCGATAAAATTCCGTTTTGGGTAAAACCAATGCGGTGAGAAATGGCGCAATCCCTGATCCTGAAGGGCTGTAATCTCACACTTCGCAACGCAATCAAGGAGTGCATTCAACCAGGTTGGAAATGTACTTATGGATGAAATTGCATATCAAAATGTTTCATTGTCTTATTTTTATCCCGTGAAATTCAGATTAGCAACGCTCATTTTTACGATGGTTTCAACGCTTTCTGCGCAACATGCAGACAGCCTGATTTTTGAAAAAATCATGGAGGAAGCATTGATAAAGGGAGAATCCTACCAACGATTGGGTGAACTCTGTAAAACCATAGGTCCCCGATTGAGTGGCAGCGATCAGGCAGAAAAAGGGGTGTATTGGGCATACAGTATGTTGAAATCCTACGGATTTGATTCTGTTTTCCATCAACCTGTAATGGTTCCACGATGGGAAAGGGGAAAAGTAGAATCCTTATTTTTTTCCTCATCGGTTTTCAGCAAAAAAATTAAATCCGGAATTCCTGCCAATTACAATTGCGAAGCTTTCGAAGAGCAAAAATTAAAACCATCCAAATCCTATAAAATACAGGCATGCGCTCTGGGTGGAAGTATTGGTACTAAAGGTGTTTTACAGGGCGAAATCATTGTAGTACACAATAAAAATGAAATGCATGAATTGGGAAAAAATGGAAAATTAAAAGGCAAAATAGTATTGTTAAATCAGGCCTTTTACGAAGGGAATATCAACACTTTTGCATCTTATGGGGCATGTGTTGGTCAGCGTTATATGGGTGCTGTGGATTTGGCAAAATATGGTGCAATTGCCGTATTGGTTCGGAGCATGACCAATCGCTGTGATCTGCATCCGCACACCGGTTCCATGGCTTATGTGGATTCTGTACCAAAAATTCCTGCAATGGCGGTTGCATCTGCAGTAGCAAATCTGCTGGATCAAATGGCTAAGGAAGACCCACTATTAAAAATCAGCATGCAAATGGATTGCAAATGGTTACCAGATCGCATGTCTGCAAATACCATTGCACAAACCAATGGAAGTCTGTTTCCCAATAAATTTATTGCATTCGGCGGGCATTTTGACAGTTGGGATGAAGGGGAAGGTGCCCATGATGATGGAGCAGGATGCATGCACGCGTTTGAAGCGCTTAGAATTCTGAAATCGATCGGTTACATACCCCGTCATTCTTTGCGTTGCGTGTGGTGGATCAATGAGGAAAATGGATTAAGAGGTGCTATGGAATACGCGAAATTGGCAAAGGAAAACGGAGAAATACATGTAGCTGCATTGGAAAGTGACAGGGGAGGATTTACTCCCCGTGGATTCTCTCTGGACTCTGCAGCAATGGCATTTACCATTCCATATAAAAAATATTTGGATGCATATGGAATTGGCACCCTGGAAAAAGGCGGTGGCGGCGCAGATATCGGGCCATTAAAAAGAAATGATCCCAATACACAACTGGTAGGATTTATTCCGGATTCCCAGCGATATTTTGATATTCATCATGCAGAAACTGATGTATTTGAATCGGTAAATAAACGCGAACTGGAACTCGGCGCCGCTGCTGTAGCGATTATGATTTATATTTTAGATCAGAATTTGGATTAAGTGTCAGTTGTCAGGGGTTCGTTGTGGGTTGTGGTTTCGGGTTGTGGGATCTGGTAGCCGCAAGCCTTGGCTTGTCGCTGCGCAAATCCATGTTGAAAATATGGATAATTTATCGCCAGTTAATTTAGTGAAAAAGAGGTAAAAAAGTGAAAAAATGAAGGAATGCAGTAGAAACAAGCCTTGATTTGTGGGGCAGTTTAAAAAAGAAAAATTTCAAAAAAAATACCAACGATTTCCAAAATTTGCGTCTAATAGATATACCATGAATCACTTTGAAATGGGTCAGGGAAAAATAAGAATGGCGAACATATTTAAGTGTCCCATCAATTTAAAATTATGTATTGCCCGATTTATTTGTGCTCTTATTTTTATTTGTAGTTCGGTTGAAACACAAGCCCAAACCACCACCAAAGGAACTGAGTTTTGGTTTGGATTTATGGAAAACCTCACCCTGAGTTTTAACGGGCCACCTAATTTTTATCTGTTAATCTCTGCCGATGAAGCTACAAGTGGAAAGATAATTCAACCGCGAACCGGACTGGAAATTCCATTTATCATTGCTGCAGAAACCGCCATAAAACTGGATATTCCTTCTGCTATTTATTATAAAAGTGGTTCCGATGTTTTTAGTGATTTTGGATTTCAGGTTGTGAGCGAAAAAGCCATAGAAGTGAAGGCTGTACACAACCGTTTGTATTTTTCTGACGCTTCCATTGTATATCCCATATCGATGATGGGCACCAATTACCATGTGTTAACTACTGCTGATTTTCAGGGACAAAATCCAAGTGCATTTTTAATTGTTGCATCCGAGGACAATACCAAAATTCAAATTACTCCAACGGTTCTCACACTGGCTGTGAAACCTCCGGGCAAAACCTATGAAATAAATTTAAGCAGGGGAGAAACTTACCAGGTGCAGGGAAATGGAGATTTGAGCGGTACGGTAATCAAAAGCAGCGACCACAAAAAAATAGCAGTTTTCTGTGGTGCCAGACAGGCATTTGTAGGCGCCAATGGTTGCAATAGCGTTGGTGCCGACAATCATTTGTATGAGGAGATTTTGCCTGATGCATATGCCGGAAAAACCTTTGTATTTGTGCCTATGGCGCTGCGAGGTGGTGATCCTATTACTATTATGGCAATAGAAGACGGAACAAATTTTACACTTACCGGTGGTCCTATAACATTAAATGCCGGTGGCCATATGTCATTCACGCTTTACACCTCGCAATGGATTCAATCGGATAAACCGATTTTTGTAGCGCAGTATTGTAAGTCATTAACCTGCGGTACAGGATCGGACGGGCAGATTGGCGACCCATCCATATTTTATTTGCAACCCACAGAGTTCTATGCGGAAAAAGCCGGTTTTTATGCACCGGATTTATTTGCCAGGCATTTTGTAAATATCTCCTGTCCCAAAAAATCTTTGAATTCGATTAAGCTCGACAATGCATCTATATCTCCGAAGTTTAGTCAGGTAAACGGAAATTCTGATTTTTATGCAGCTTCAATAGAAGTAAATGAGGGTCCGCATCAAATTAAATCGGACTCCGGATTTCTGGGTTATGCATATGGATTGGATTTTTACAATGCTTATACCTATGGCCTCGGATTTAAAACCAATAGGGTAGATGAGGCACTGGCTTTTAAATTCAAAGTATTTCCAAATCCGGTTGGGGATCAGTTAACCCTGAGCTATCCTTTGCCACAAGGCTATCAACAAAATATTACTTATCAATTGTATGATGCAGTTGGACGAAAGTTGTTGGATCGCGCAGTTATTATGGATTACAGCCAACAGGAAATCCGCATAGACATGGAACCTTTTGCACCTGCTTTTTATTTTTTGAATATTATTTCCGGAGAAAATTCGGCTTCACAATCCTTTAAAATATTGAAACCAAAACGGAGTATGGAATAGGAATTGTTATTTAATTCGTGCATGTTTTCGAGGTTTTGTTTAATTCCGGTATTGGCTTTTTTTATTGGTGGTAGCGCAGTTGCACAATCCGGAACTTATTATCACGATTTTATACCAACCAGTTCCGGATACGGGATAAAAGCATGGAACACAGGAGAAGAGAAACATGATTTTTACAGCATTTTGGAAAAAACCGATGAAAAGGGTCGTGTAGTTTCGTTGCAATTTCAAAAGGGTGATACCGCGCTTTGTCCATTTTTGTGTTATCTGGAATCGAAAATTAATTACTCTTATCCAAATGATTCCACCATTGTTGCAGAGTTTTTGAATTGCGATGGACAACCAATGGAATACTGGCCTTGTGAGGCCGTTTGGAAAGTGACTTATGTACTGAATAAGAAAGGAATTATAGTTTCAAAAAAATCACAATATTTTTCTGACCAGCGGTTTTTAGAATTAAATAATTTGAGTGACAGTTCCATTGCTGAAATGATGATGTTAAATGATTCAATCATTTTAGATACTGAAGTGCAATCCGATTGGATTTCCGGTTATGAATTATCTTATTTCAAAATGGCAGGTAAGTTTCCGCATGGCAAAGATTTTAATACAGAAAATGCAGGATTTTATGTTGAAGAAAAGAAGGCTATTGATGCTTGTTTGAAAGAGAAATAATATTTTAAAGGCATTTAACACAAAGTCACTAAGTCGCTGTGCTCATCACAAAAGACACTAAGTTTTTATTTTAACTCATTTAAAGAAATGAGCACATCGCAGCAGTTCGACACTATGGCTCGTTTCACTTGCTAAAAGCCAGTAGCCAGCGGCTTGAGGCCAGCAGCTGTTTTTCATTTCCTCCATTTTCGCTTATTTCGCGCTTCGAAATGCAAGTACCGTTTTTTGATCTGAAACGCCAGTATGATGAGCTGCGCGAACCCATTCACCAGGCCCTGGACGCAGTAATGGAAAAGACCGCTTTTAGCGGCGGACCTTTTGTAGATGAATTTGAAAAACAGCTTGCAGCATATAATGAAACTGCCTGGGCAGTTGGTCTCAACAGCGGAACCAGTGCACTGCATTTGGCCATGCTCGCTTTGGGAATTGGTGCCGGTGATGAAGTAATCATTCCGGCAAATACTTTTATTGCAACTGCCTGGGGACCGAGCTACGCCGGCGCAACTCCGGTTTTCGTGGATTGCGATCCCCATACATGGAACATGGATCCGGTTGCTGCTGAAAAAGCAATTACTTCAAAAACAAAGGCTATCATCGGCGTGCATTTGTATGGCCAGCCATGCGATATAGATGCCCTGATGTCGATTTGTGTAAAACACCATATCCATTTTATTGAAGACAATGCACAGGGAATAGGTGCTACCTACAAGGGCAAAAAAGCCGGTACGTTTGGAGTATTGAGTTGTACCAGTTTTTATCCCGGTAAAAATCTGGGATGCTATGGAGAAGGCGGTGCATTGTTTACTAACGATAAAGCTATTGCAGAACATTGCAAATCTCTCCGAAGCCATGGTGCGACGGTGCGATATTACCACGATGAAGTGGGATACAATTACCGCATGGAAGGTTTTCAGGCAGCCGTGTTGCAGGTAAAACTGGCACATATTGACCGATGGAACAACCGCCGCAGAGAAATTGTAAATCGCTATCGCGAAGAGATTCAAAATCCAAAAATTACATTTCAAAAAAGCGATGAAGGCGCAAATAGCGTGTATCATATTGCAGTTGTTTGTGTGGGAGATCGCGAGAATTTTACCAAATTTCTGGAACAAAATCAGATAGGATTCGCCTTTCATTATCCCGTGCCCTGCCATTTACAAAAAGCTTATGCGCATTTGGGATACAAAAACGGGGATTTCCCTAATAGCGAGTATCAGGCCAGCCATGCTGTTTCGCTTCCCCTGTTTCCGGAAATGACGGATGTAGAAGTGGATCGTGTGATAGAAGTAATTCGGAAATACTGACAAAAAAAGGAGGCAGCAAATGCCACCTTTTATTCCGAAATTGCGTCTAACCATTAGTTGCAGAAATACCGCAAATTTTTACCCCTCATTGTCATTGCCTTATCTGGCAATTTTGTCTCTGCTACGCATATTGTAGGTGGCGAAATATTGTATAAATACCTGGATTCCGGCAGGTACAATATTCGGATGAACCTGTTTATCGACTGCCTGAATGGAGCTCCTGGAGCAATTGCAGAAGATGCTACCGCGTATTTTTATGTTTTCAATAAACAAACCGGAACGCTGCTTCCCGGTTATCCGATAAGCGTGCCGAGGAATACCCCGGAAAGGCTGGTAAAACTCCATTATAACTGTTTGGCTAATGCACCCAATGCGTGCGTAGATTATTACATCTACGATACCACCTTGTATTTGCCTTCCGGACAAGGCGGTTACATCATCTCCTTTCAGCGCTGTTGCAGAAACAACAGCATATCGAATTTGCAAAATCCGGGTGCACAGGGAGCCAATTATTGGACTACCATTCCAGATACATCGGATTTACCCGATAAACGGGAAAATACCAGTGCGGATTTTTCTCTGTTGCCACCCAACTTTCTCTGTACCAATGCATTTCTGCAATTTGACCACAGTGCAACTGATGCCGATGGCGACAGTTTGGTATATGATCTTTTTTGGCCCTATACAGGGGCAAATGCATCGAAGCCCAGGCCTGACAATAGTTTGAATGGTCTGCCACAAAGTCCTCCTTTCTCTCAGATTACCTGGTTAAATACCTATAGCGAATTGAATCCTATTGATGGGAGTCCACCCTTGAAGATCGATACATTCTCAGGAAAACTCACCCTTACTCCAACACGACCCGGACAATTTGTAGCCGGAATCCGCGTGCGTGAATACCGCAAAGGTGTTTTGATCAGTGAAACCAAAAGGGATTACCAATTCAATGTTGCAGATTGCGATCTTACGCTGCAGGCCGGACCAGGGGCGGATAAAAAGGCCTGTGACAGCACGGTGCAGTTGACAAATAATTCCATAGGCGCCCAACGCTATTCCTGGGATTTTGGTATTCCAGGTACAAACGGAGATACTTCAAATCTCGCAACTCCGTTTGTGGTATATCCCAAATCCGGTGTTTATCATGTGGTACTCAGGGTTTACAAAAACAATTGCATTGACAGTGCAGAATCAGAAATTCGTCTTGGACATCCATTCAGCGGTGTTGTAGAGTCATCAACTGATGCGTGCTCAGGTAACATCGAATTGATTGCCGCAACATCAGCACCGTCTGTTCAATGGGACATTAACAATCAAAATTACTTTGGTAAAGACCTGAAAATGCATTTGGATCCGGGCATTTATTCGGTGAATGCCATCTTTGTAGACACCATTGCGGGTTGTAATGACACCCAGGTAATTAATCTGCAATTGGAAAATTTAGCCAATGATTTTCGTCTGGCAAATGTTTTCACCCCGGATCAGGATGGTACCAACGATTGTTATCATATTGGAGGTGCAGTTGGCAAATGTGTGGAAGGGAAATGGAAAGTATTTAATCGCTGGGGGGAAAGGGTTTTTGAGTCGGATAATCTGAGTGGATGCTGGAACGGACAGGTAGATAATTTGGGTCCGGATTTACCTGCAGGTGTATATTTTTATATGGTGGTGTTTAAGGATTCAGATTCGCAATCGGGGGAAGAAAAGGTTTCCGGTTGTATTCATCTCATACGGTAATTTGAAATCGCAGAATTGTAAAATAAAATCAAGATGGTTGATGTTCGAAGGAACATTCAGTATTTTTGATATGACTTCATTGCTGCGAATCAGGCATACATATCTGTTAATCCTTGCCCTGCTTGGGTTTGGTCAATCCAAGGCCACTCACATAGTTGGCGGCGAAATCATGTACCAATACCTGGGTAGCGATTATTATGAAGTCACCATGTATTTGTTTATCGATTGTTATAACGGAGCGGATGGCGCAATACAGGCAGACGCAACAGCATATTTTGCGGTTTTTGACGGCAACAGCAAAAGTTTGCTCGACGGTTACCCCATTTTGGTTTCCAGAACCGGACCGGTAAGAATTACCAAAGTCAATTACAATTGCATTAAAAGTGCACCGGCAAATGCCTGCGTAGATAAATACCAATATAAGACTACCATGCATCTGCCTCCAATAACAGGTGGTTATTATATCTCATTTCAACGTTGTTGCCGAAACAACACCATATCCAATATTGTAAACCCGGAAAATACCGGCGCGAATTACTGGACGCATGTACCTGACGCGCGTACGCTTCCCAATAAAAAACCAAACAGCAGTGCATTTTTTAAATCGCTACCACCAAATTTTATTTGTACCAACACTATCTTAAAATTTGATCACTCGGCAATTGACTTAGATGGAGACAGCCTTGCGTACGATTTATTTACTCCTTATTACGCCGCTGATCCTAACAAAAACAGGCCGGATAATGGATCACAGGGTTATTTTGACCAACCGCCGTTTCGACAATTAAGTTTTAATTCCGGATATACTTATGATTACCCTATTGATGGGAATCCGGGATTGACGATTGATCCAGAAGACGGAAGAATTTGGATGATTCCTACTAAAGAAGGGCAATATGTGGTGGGAATACGCGTGAGAGAATATCGCAAGGGAGTTTTAATTTCCGAAACAAAAAGAGATTACCAGTTTAATGTCGGGCAGTGTGTGGTAGAAATGGTAGCTGCATTTTTTTCACCAAAAATAATTTGCGGATTTACACACAGATTTGACAACAAAAGTCAGGGTGCAGACCGTTACCACTGGGACTTTGGCGTAAATTCAACCAATGCAGATACGAGCAATAGAATAAATCCGGAGTTTACTTTTCCAACTTCTGGTAAATACAAAGTAGTACTGGTCACTTATAAAAACGATTGTACTGACACTTTTGATTATGTGGTGCAGGTAGAGGCTCCGATCAAACCAAAAATAGGTGCAGATACATTGATTTGTGTGGGAAATAAAGCGAAATTTTCAAGTGACTTTACTGGAGATTCTTACAGGTGGAATACCGGTGCAACTACCAAATCCATTATGGTTGGAAACCAGGGATTGTATTGGTTGGATGTTACGCTAAGGGGCTGTACATGGCGGGATTCCGTTTATTTAACAGTGGACCAGAATAAAGTAAAGGGTTTTGGTGATACCATATATTGTACTTATGATACTTTCGACAGATGGCTGACTTCTACACCCGGATTTTTTAATTACAGATGGAATACAGGATCGCGTTTGGATCGGATACAGGTAGATAAAAAGGGAGATTATATTGTTAGTGCAGTAACTGTAAATGGTTGCCCATCTTCGGATACCATTTTTGTGGAGCATTATCCGCCGGTTGTTGTGGAAATAGAAGATACCACAGTTTGTAAAAATATTGTGGTAGTTTTCGATGCAAAAAATACAGATGCAACCAGAATTTCATGGAGTACCGGCGATTCCGGAAGATACTTTAAAACTGCGGTTCACGGACAATATCATGTTTTGGTTTCGCGGGATAAATGCCACGATCGGGATACATTTATTCTGAATAATTTTCCGGATGAATTTGAACTCGGAAATAATTTGAAATTTTGCAGCAATATCGATACCGTATTGACCATTAATGAGCCTTTTAAATACATATCATGGGCCAATGAGGTACCGGGTAAATCCTACCATCTTACCAAGCCGGGAAAGATTGTTGTATTTATCCTGAATTCCAATAATTGTCCGGAATCTGATTCCATTTACGTTTCTTTATTTCCAAATCCCGGATTGAATTTAGGTGCAGATACTGTAGTATGTGCTTCCATAAATCCTGTGTTGAATGCAGGTGAAGGGATGGAATATTACCACTGGCAGGATGGATTTGACCAGCCGATTCGCGAAGCAATTGAAGCGGGTGAATATTGGGTTGAAGTGAAGGATATACAAGGTTGTAAAAGCAGGGATACCGTTATTATAGAAAAAAATCCGAATTTATTTCCCAGTCAGATTTATATGCCGAATGCATTTACTCCGGATGGGAATTTATTAAATGATTTATATCCGGATAACAAATATCATGACATTGGTACGATGTACAATTTGAAATTGTACAACCGCTGGGGTGAAAAAATATATGAGGGATTTGCTCCCGGAATGAACTGGGATGGCACTATCAATGGGTATCAGGCTGCAGAAGGTGTATATATTTATCTCATATCCTGGATAGGTTGTGATAATGTAAGACGCACATTGTACGGAGATTTTTCACTGTTGCGTTAACCCGGATTCAATCTGTTTTTTAGCATTTCCGCAACTATTTTATCTATAGGAAAATACAATAATTCTGCATGGAAATTTTGTAATTGAACCCACATGGCTTGTACATGATAATCCTTTCCCCACCTATGTTCCGTTATTGGTAATAATGGTGGATTTTCTGTCGAATCTACCAGATAATAAATGGAAATTAATTGTTGGTTTTTGTGAAATGCGCTTGCAACCAAATTCTCATTTACATAAAATAAATCTTTAGGTTGAATTTCGATATTCAATTCCTCCCGGAATTCGCGTTTCAGACAATCGCCGATGCCTTCGCCAAAATGCAGGCCCCCACCAGGGAACTTGGTAAACTCGAGTTCCCCGGTTTTTTCCGTACTAAGTAATATTTCATTGTTGCGAATCCATATTCCGTAGACACGGATATTGAACGCGTTTAAATCATTTCCGGAAACCATCCGGGAAAATTAGCACAAATATCCAGGTGTTTGAATTCAGGAATTCAAATCCCCTGTTTGATTCAAGGTTTCCAACATTTTATGATTGGTAACTCTGCGAATACCGTTTTTCATCAGGGTGTAATTAAAATTGATAATTAATCCCAGTTTCAAACTTTTATCCTGCAGCAATTTCACCATACTGTGAATGCGGTGTTCAGCTATTGCTTCACCTGAATCCAATATCAACATGATTCCGTTATCCAAAATAAAATCGATGTTAAACGATAGATTTAACGGAGTGTTTTTGTACGTGAGCGGAATTGCGATATCGCGCTGGTATGGCATTCCTGCCATGTTCATCTCCTGCTCCAGGCATTTCCGGTAGACCTCCTTGTCCAATCCCGGACCCATAGACCGATGTACCTCAATGGCAAACCCAATGGCCTTATGGGCTATTTCATTTTCTCTTGTTAATGGCATGACACTTATGTTTCAAATGTATAAAATTCACCATGGGTATTCCAAACAATTTCAACTATTTAGAATGAAATTAATCATTTTCTCAACAAAATGGATAAATGTAACCCAGGTTACCATGATATAACAGTATTATGGCCACTTTCACGGGTTTTATCCAAGAAAATCCGGCGGTAGAAACAAGGAAATGTTTAAATTCGCCGACAATAATTCTACCCAATGCTCATACGTCAGGCACTAGTAATAAATGAAGGCAGAAGCTTCATAGCGGATTTACGAACGGAAGGCCCATGGATTGCAGAAATCTCTGAAACCGGCCTCATTGCAAAACAGGGAGAAGAGGAGTTGGATGCTTCCGGTAAATGGCTGGTACCGGGAGTAATAGATGATCAGGTCCATTTTAGGGAACCGGGCTTTACACATAAAGCAGAGATTGCTACCGAAAGCATGGCCGCGCTGGCAGGAGGCGTAACCTCTTATATGGAAATGCCAAATGTAAATCCTCAAACTACTTCTATAGAAAAACTGGAAGAAAAAATGCAGATAGGTGCTGCAAAATCAAAGGTAAATTATTCATTTTTCCTCGGTGCTACCAACCACAATTTAGACGAATTGCGGAAAATAAACATAGAGAATACTTGTGGAATAAAAATTTTTATGGGAAGCAGTACCGGCGATATGCTGGTTGATAACCAGAATACACTGGATAAAATTTTTGCAGAATCACAGTCATTAATAGCTACACATTGTGAGAATGAATTGAGAATCAAACGCCGTTTGCAGGAAGTGAAATATTGGTATGGAGAAGATATTCCGGCCGAATTACATCCTGTTATTCGGGACGAGGAAGCATGTTATTTATCTTCCTCATTCGCGGTAGAATTGGCCAAAAACCACAATACCAGACTGCATATTTTGCATATTACCACAGCGCGGGAAACCGCATTATTTCACAATGATATTCCATTAGAACAAAAGCGTATCACCAGTGAAGTTTGTGTGCACCATTTGCATTTTACTTCTAACGATTATAAAACCCTTGGAAATCTTATCAAATGCAATCCTGCAATAAAGGCTCCGAATAACAGAGAAGCCCTCTGGACAGCTTTGTTAGATGACAGACTGGATATTATTGCGACGGACCATGCACCACATACCTGGGACGAAAAACAACAAATGTATTCGAAAAGTCCTGCAGGTTTGCCTTTGGTACAACACAGTTTGCAGATGATGCTGGAATACGCATTGCAAGGTAAAATAAGCAAAGAAAGAGTTATAGAGAAAATGTGCCATGCCCCTGCCAAATGCTTTCAGGTGCAAAAGCGCGGCTATATCCGTGAAGGATATTATGCGGATTTGGTATTGGTGGATCCAAACAGAATGTACCAGATTAATAAAGAAAATATTTTGTATAAATGTGGATGGAGTCCATTGGAAGGCACCACATTTTCCCATGCAATTGACAAGGTTTTGGTAAATGGAACGCTCAGCTGGGATAATGGCTTTACAGGAAATAAAAATCCAATGCGCTTGCTGTTCGACCGCAAATGAAATTCCCTAAAATAAATCCACTTTGGATTCCGCTGGCATTAAATTTATTCCTGTTGGGGGAATATTTCATGGATCACGGGAATGCAAAAAATATTGTATTTGTATTTTGGATGCAATCCATTTTACTCGGTCTCGAAAATATTTTTATGATGCTTTTTGCACGCACGGGGATGCCCATTATGATGAATAATCAACCCAGCACCACCAGTATATTCAGCAATATTTTTTCCGCAGGTTTTTTTATGGTACATTATGGTGTTTTTATATTGGCATTTGGAGCCATAGGCGTATTTTCCAAACAAATACCCGGTGAATTATTTCATGCAAAATGGGTGTTTCCTACCATCATTATTCTAGCTATTGGCGCGATTTTGGAGCTACCCGGGAAAATAATGGAAGTGCGAAAAAGAAGTGTGAGTTTGATGGGATTAATGTTCATTCCTTATCTCAGGTTAATACCATTTGTAATCATTATTTTTGGGGGAGAAAAACTAGCATCCCTGTGGCTGTTTCCATTATTTCTGTTGGGTAAAGTTCTGGTAGATTATATATACTTCCGGTTTTTTAATTTCAATCAGGCTCCACAAATACAGAATTGAATTACTTACTCGAAATTTAGTATACTGCTCCAATTCATATCTCACTGTCGGATCAAATACGATCATTTTAAATCGCTTTACGAATTTTATTTACTTATGCCATACGCATGCGTTTGACATAGAAGGGGAGAAGCACCTGGTGAAAATACAGACTTACATCAATGGGATAAAAATCTATTTTATACTGCAGACATTTGGTACGCATTTGAGTTACAAATGCTTCCGTTTTCCTGCTGTATTCTTCTTTAATTTCTGCAGGATTTAATATCAGTTTTTCGCCGGTTTCAATATCCTCGAAACGAAATGGGCGCGAAGGAAAATTGAGTTTTAATTCTTCCGGTGCATGCTGAATGTGAAATAAAATTACTTCATTCTTCTGGAATCGCAATTGTTGCAAAGCATTCCACATGGCTTTATTGCGCTCCGGATCGCCTTCCATGGCAACATCAAACATATCTGAAAAGATGACCACCAAACTGCGTTTTTGTATGGTTTGTGCGAGATATTGCAACGCACCGGTAACCTCAGATTCTCCCTTTTCCGGATTGGTGGAATTGTCCCAAAAAGGCTGGAGTTTTCTCAGAATTTCTCTATAGTGTGCACTGTTGCTTTTTAATTCACTTTGAAATCGAATTTTACTGTCGAACATGGAAATGCCAAATGCATCTCTTTGTTTTTTTAATAAATTACAAATGGATGCAGCCGCCAATGCACTAAATCTCAATTTGGAATTCAGATGTTCGGGATAATACATACTTCCGGATATGTCCAGCAAGATATTGCAGCGCAGATTGGTTTCTTCTTCAAATCGCTTTACATATACCCGGTCGGTGCGCGCAAATAATTTCCAATCGATATTTTTGGTACTTTCTCCTGGATTGTATTGCCGGTGCTCGGCAAATTCCACGGAAAAACCATGAAAGGGGCTTTTGTGCAGGCCGGTTATGAATCCTTCTACCACTTGTGTGGCGAGTAATTCTAAATTTCCGTAGGCCTCAACTTCCTGCAACAGCATGTTTCAAATTTACGCAAAAAAAAAGACGGCCTTTGTGGAGGTCGTCTTTCATTGATTTATTGTTGTTTAAAACTGTGCTTCGAGTTTGTTGGTGATATTGGGTTTTGGTACCGCACCCACAATTTTATCTACTACCTGACCTCCTTTAAAAACAAGCAGGGTAGGGATGCTGCGCACGCCATAGTTCATAGCAATATCGCCATTCTCATCTACATTGAGTTTTCCTATTACGGCTTTGCCATCGTATTCCTTTGCCATTTCTTCTACAATAGGGCCAATCATGCGGCAAGGGCCGCACCACTCCGCCCAGAAATCAACCAGTACGGGTTTGTCTGAATTCAGAACTTTCTCCTGAAAGTTTGCTGATGTGAATATTTCTGCCATCTTTTATCGGTTTTCTCTTTTTAATTTCAATTCCTGTTCCAAATGTAATACCTGACGAAGTGGCCCGAATTCGGAGTTTTCCCCACAAATAACCGCCTATTTGTCCTGACAAAGTGATACCCCTGTTTATAATTTATTTTCCAGGCTGTATCCAAACAGCGCAAAATCGTACTTCACCGGATCATCGGGGTCGAGTTTTTTCAATTCCCCGGTGAGTTCCAAAACGCTGTTCCAATCTGCCTGGGTTCTTTTTAAAATACCCAGACTGGTAGCAGCTTTTTGCACATGTATGTCTAAAGGACAAAGCAGTTGTTTGGGTTGAATCTGTTTCCAAATCCCAAAATCTACCCCTTTGTCGTCATATCTAACCATCCAACGCAGAAAAAGGTTCATTCTTTTACAAGCACTTTTTCGTTCGGGTGTGGAAACATGTTTTTCTGTGCGATTCAGGTGAGGAAGAGAAAAGAATTGACGATGGAAATGTATCAAACCATTTCCCACATGCGCATCTGTTTTTTTCATACCTCCTGAAAAAAGCACTTCCATGGAATCTGAACTGCGATAATGCTGTTGTAAAAATTCCAGAAAATACACCAGATCCCCGTATTGAAAAGTGCGATGCACAAAATGTTCAAAGCGTTTTCTGTCTTTGGGTTTGTGGTTCAGAACAAAATCGTAAGGAGCATTTTCCATGCCATGCATTAGTGTATTTAAATTTTTCAGTATCGTGGTGCGCTGTCCCCAGGCCAGCAATGCACTAAACAGAGCTGCGATTTCAATATCCTGTTTTTTTGTAAATCGATGTGGAATGGATACAGGATCATTCGGGATGAAGGAGGTGTGGTTGTATTTCTCTACCATACTGTCCAACAAAGCTTTTAAATCTTTCTTATTTGATTTATTCAAAATACGCCTCAAATATACCTTGAAGGTATAGGTATGAGAAATGGTAAAAGAGAAATTAAAAATTACCTGTGTATCCAGGGAATTTCATAATTGGTTTCTGCAGTTCGAATAGTTACAAAATAAACTCCGGCAGGTAGCGATTCCACATCCAATATCCACCTGGAATCCTGCTTGTTGGATAATACTTGTATTTTCCTTCCAATTTCATTTCTTAATTCAATGCTTTGTATTAGTAAATGATTAACCGGCTCAATGGTTATCTTTTCTGAAGCCGGATTGGGGAAAAGTCTGAACTTATTTTGTAATTGTAAATCTCTGATTCCATTTATATAAATGGAATAACAAAGTGAAGTGTCTGTGCAATTGTTTTCGGTTACTAACACACCATAATTTCCAGTTTTAGTTGGAATGAATTTCTTTTTTGTTTCTCCTGGTATTATTTGATAACTACTATCACAATTGAACCATTGGAATTGGGCATTTTGGGCATAGGAATTCAATGAATTGTCTGTGTCCACAAATATGTTGGTGTTTGGAGCTGTAAGTTTAACAGTTAAATTAACCGAGCTATCGCAATTATCATGACTTTTAAATTGATAAAAATAAAGTCCGCTTTTGGTAATTGGTTTTCCCAAATACATCACCCTGTCACATCCATTAAGTGTCAAACTCACCACTGAACTATGTCCAATATCGAATTGACAGGTTAACATGGTACCACAGCCAGCCGTGTTTGGTTCAAAATTGGTAAATACAGTATCGCGTTTATAGGTTACATTTTTATATTGAATCGCATCGCATCCATGTAATTTCAAAGTATCGTAAATGATACCCGGACAAGTATCGTAATAAACCGCCAATCCTTGTCGAAGACTACCTGAAATTTTTTTAAAACTTCCCCCGCAAAACAAATATTTATTATTGCCGGTTAATTCCTGTACATAATCATCCGGATTGGGGTTCCATGGCAATAATGCACCGTTGGTGCTGTTAACCAGCGCCAGGTATTTTCTGGTAACAGATGCTACTTTGCTAAAATATCCTGATAGTGCGATAGATCCGGATAAATCAGAAAACGCAACTACTTCTCCATTTTCAATTTTGGGATTCCAGGTATTTCGTACATTCAATGTGGTAGTATCAATGCTTGCTGCAAAATCCTGAGTGCCGCTTCCGGGAATAAAATTTGACAAATGTCCGCCAACATAAATGCTATTATTAATTACATGAATTTCTCGAATACTGACTGCATAAATAGGGAAATTGGTGTTTACCGGTTTGTTCTGAAAAGGATCCAAAACAGCTAAACCAGGTCTTTTTATTCCGTTAACGTAATCAAAATCTCC
This sequence comes from Bacteroidota bacterium, assembly GCA_018333525.1. Classification (GTDB taxonomy): domain Bacteria; phylum Bacteroidota; class Bacteroidia; order NS11-12g; family UBA955; genus JAGXTF01. The sequence goes on from JAGXTF010000105.1 coordinate 25,481, forward strand.
TCCTACAATCATTTTGCCATTCAAACCCAATAAACAATTTACCCTGAAATCAGCACCAGGATTCCAACTGTAAGTGTAACCATAAGTGGTATCAATACTTGCAATATTATCTCTGGGCTCACTGGTAACCGCACTGAAATCACCACCAAGATATATTCTGGAATCTAAATATTCGATGTCATTAATGCCCGAACAACTAGGTTTCCAATTGAACAGATCGATAGTCGATTTGTGAATTGCTACCAGACTACCAGTTGATTTATTGTTGATTTTGTAAAATGAACCATTCAAAATTATTCTGTCTTCCAATACTAAAATTTTGCTCACTATAGAACTAGGTTGCGGATTCCAGAAATCAGGTTTACCGGTGTTTAAATCCATTCTTGCCAAATTAGGACGCATTACACCCCCTGCGGAAAGAAATTCACCTCCACAAAATATGGAATTACCGGAAATGGATATGCTGTTTACCCTGGCACCAATATGGTGTGGCACATCTGTGATATTGCCTGATGTACTATCCAGGGTTGCAATTCTGGCACATTTCACATTATTTACTGTTATAAAATCTCCACCAATGATGAGCTTACCATCGGGTAAAAAATCTATTGTGTGAATGCCATTGTTTATGATTGGCGCCCAGCTCATTACTTTAGAATTGACCAGATCATAGGCGAAAATATTTTGATGCTTTATCGAATTATAATAAAAATAAAATGATCCACATAAAAACAATTGGTTGTTTTTTATTTTCATGGCATTTATTTCAATAGGGTAGGTGCCATTGGTGGGAATATAAATTGCACCGTTAGTAGTATTGATCCCATTGCTGTCTATGATGGTAAATTGTCCTGAATTTACTCCGTTAATTTGCCTGAAATTACCAGCTATATAAATTCTTTTATCGTATACACGCAATGCACTCACTGTCGCATCTGCGGCAGGTTTCCAGGCTGTTACTCCATTCGTTTTTAAATCTATACAAGCCAGCCTGAATCTGGTATTCCCGTTTATGGAAGTGAAATCGCCCCCAATGTACATTTTATCGTTGGAAATATGGATACAATGCACCATGGCATCCGGAGATAAATTAAAAGAGGTTAATTTGTTGCTGTTTAAATTATAAGCCGCCAAATTCTTTCTGAATGCGCCCAGAATTTTATCAAATTCACCTCCAAAATACAAAATGGAATCCTGCAGGTATAAAACTTTTACAATTCCATTTACACCATTGCGGAGGTCGGATAAAATTTTACCTGATCCATCCAAATGTACCAATCCGTTTCTGGTACTATCTCCATATTTTTTAAAATATCCCGAAACAAACCAGCCCCCATTCCCATCTGCAATGGAACATACAACAGAAGAATCAGGTGAGTACTGTCCTGGTAATAATGTGGAATCTGAAATTTTGAATACCGCACCATAAGGTTGATAAGGACCAACTACATCAAAATCACCACCGAGGTAAACTTTGCCTTCGGCAGTATCTAGTGCAATAGCGCTAACAGAGTTATTGGGAAACCACCAGTTCTTCTGCAACACAGGGGATTGGGATAGAATTTTGGAACAAATGAGAAATAAAGCTCCAACAAAAATTAATCGTAAATTCATAATATAAAATATATTTAAATGACCTAAATAACACAATAGGTTGCAATTAACCTAATGGTATGAAAGAAATGCAAGAATATGACAATTTGGTTAAACCATTTGCAGGGCTTTTTCCAAATCGTTTTTCAGGTCTTCTATATTTTCAATACCTACGCTCAAACGGATCAAACTATCTACCAATCCGCTTTTTTCCCTTTGTTCTTTAGGGATACTCGCATGGGTCATACTGGCAGGATGGCCCACCAGACTTTCCACGCCACCGAGGCTCTCTGCAAGCGAAAACAAATGGGTATTTCTCAAAAATGTAAATGCACTTTCCAGCGTATCATTTTTTAAGGTAAACGATATCATTCCACCAAAATCCTTCATTTGTTTTTTTGCAATTTCATGTCCGGTATGTTCTTCAAAACCGGGCCAGTAAACCTTTCCTACTTTGGGGTGATTTTTTAAATAATGCGCTATGATTTTCCCGTTTTCACAATGTCTTTGCATACGCAAATGCAGGGTTTTAATTCCACGCAATACCAAAAAACAATCCTGAGGCCCGGGAGTTGCGCCACAGCTGTTCTGGATAAAGGCCAATCTCTCTCGCAATTCCAAACTGTTCATACATAGCGCGCCCATCACCACATCGCTATGCCCGTTGATATATTTGGTTACACTATGCATGATTATATCGGCACCCAATAAAATAGGATTTTGTAAATAAGGAGAGGAAAATGTATTGTCAACAACCACCATTGCTCCTGCTTTTTTTCCAATTGCAGCTGCTTTTTCAATATCAATAATATTTAGCATTGGATTGGTTGGTGTTTCTATCCAAATCATTTTGGTGGATGGAGTTATTGCCGCTTCTATTTGCTTCAAATCCGTCATGTCAACAAAATGAAAACGTATACCAAGAGGTTCAAATATTTTAGTAAAAATGCGATAAGTTCCACCGTATAAATCGTTGGTAGAAACAACTTCATCTCCGGGCTTCAACAATTTAACCACGGCATCAATGGCGCCCATACCTGTGCTGAAACAAAGCGCGTGGTTACATTGTTCCAGAGCCGCCAAATTCTTCTGTAAAACATCCCTTGTGGGATTTTGGGTTCTGGCATATTCATATCCTTTGTGATCCCCGGGTGAGGCTTGCACATAGGTGCTGGTTTGAAAAATCGGGGTCATGATGGCACCGGTGGATGGATCCGGTTCGATACCGGCATGCAGTACTTTAGTTTCAAAATGCATGAAGCAAAGGTAATAACGGAATTAACAGTTCACCTGAATTCCTGTGAAAGAACAGGCGTTTTTCAGGGTTTCAGTACCATCACTTTTTTGCACCAAACACCGTCGGAACTTACGCTGCGAAGGAAATAACTGCCCGTGGAAAGATTTGTGGTTTGTATGGCAATTTCTTTTTCGCTCTTTACTTCCAAACCATTGGCAATTTCTATTTGATTTCCCGAAATATCCATTAACTGCCAAACACATGCCGGATCGAAGTTTTCGCATTGAATTCTTATTACATCCGTTGCAGGATTTGGTGCGACTTTCCATTTATTTTTCTCAGCTTGGATTGGAATTATATCTGTAACGAGGCCATTTTGAAATGCCAGATCATCCACAATAAGTTCTGTTGTAGCATCCGGGTTTGAGAATTTTCCGGCAACAATTACCAGGGTGCAGGAATCCGGAGTTTGGTTACTGAGGTAAGTTATGCCGAGTTCAAAAAGTTTGTAACCGCTCGAAGAATCTGTAATGCGAAATGTACAATCCCCCGGAGAAGCAATTACCGAATCGTTGTGGTAAAGCATCACATAAATAATTGCTTCATCGCCACCGGCTATATTGCTGCGGATATAACCTGTGAGTTTGCCGGGTTTTCCAGTAATTGGAAACTCCAATATTGCAATACCGGGCGTTGTAAAACTGCCAAAATCCAAAGGTCTTAACCGCATGGCATAGTTACCGGTGTGAGCCGGTGTAAATTGATCTGCACTTACATTAGGTGTATCGTTGAGGGTTTCCCAATAATCGGGGTTCAAATTTTGACCTGAATCCAGCGTCCAGGCTTCAAAACCGGCATTTGGAATAACGGGCTGTGAAAATATGGAGAAACAAAGTCCGAAAACAACGGCGAATACCGGGGTTTTTATGTTGATTTTCATGGGTTTAGGAATTGAATTCCATAACAAAATAAACGAATAAAAACCGATAATAACAAATTAAAGCTGTGTCGTCTCCAATTTACAAATGATGTCGCCCAGCGAAAATGTACCGGCTTTTATCACATGCGTATTGATACCGCGCAAATTGAGTTCCCGACCTTCTTCAGAATTTACAAATCGCATGGCGTCTGCACCAAAACGATCTGCAAATTTTTTGCAACCGCGATGTGGTGGTGTAGATACCTCTACAATAGCCTCCCCAATTTGAAGTCTGGTACCTGGTGGAATATTGGAGTAACTGAGATTCAGATCTGCATAAATCTGATCCCCTGCCAACGCCCTTCTGGTGCCTTCCTGCGAAATGAGTGCAATTGCCCTGGAATTCATTATGGTGATTTGTTTTAAAGGATGTGGCTCGCCGTTAGGCATGCTGCTACTGGGTTTAAATTTCCAATTGTCACCTTCCAAACCTTGCAGGGTGATATTTCCATTTTCCAATTCTTCTCTTTCATTCTCTGCCGGTCTGCGAACAATTAATTCTACTGTGCCGGAATCAGAAGGGGATTGCCGAATTTCAGAAAGTCCATTCAAAAGTTTTTCAAGACTGAGATGCTGCATTTGAATTCAAAAATACCAAACAATAATTTGGATTAAAAACGCTTTAAATCAGATTTATTAAAAGTCCATTCCGGAGTTACAATTCTTTCTTTACCAGAGATTAAAAACCAGGGAGATTGATTAGGCTCAGCGAGGTTATTCAGTATGTGAATATCCTGAGCCGGGCTATAGCTTTGTGCCAACATAGCCATGCGCTTTCCGGTTGCAGAGTCTATGGCAATATCCAAAACAATAATTGCATGACCCGGACTCCCGCCCTGAACAAAAACATCACCGGGAAAAATGGAATCCATACTGATTTTTTTTAATTCATTGGAAAGCGAAATAGTGCCGGCATACATATATACCATTTCCAAATATTTCCGAAATTCAGCATAACTTTTATCGGGTTGTGCACCCTTGTACCAATTGCATTGGTTGCCATTTACACGAATACGAAATCCATTTGCCCATTTCAAATAATTTGCCTGAAAACCATTGGTAAACTGAAAGTTTATTTTACTAAAAAGACCTTGCTTCCATAAATATTCTGCGCGCAATCGAAGTATGGCATCTGCACATTGTTGTAAATCCTTTTTACCCACATCCAAATCCAGAACAGCTGCCACTGAAGACTGTCCGGACTTCAATCTGCCATCAAATAAATGAACCTTTGCAGTATCCGGTTTGAGTGAAATATTACGTAGATAATATCCAAAGCTTTTTTCCGGAAGCGCAATTCTGTTGTAACCTTCGGGAACCGAAAATCTGCTAAACGCAGTTTTTCCACAACTGTCCTTGTGATTCAATTGCCCGTTCAACCGCAGGTTTGTGCCATTGGAGGTGCATCCAACCAACAGAATCAACATTATCAGCCAATTCCATTTCAGGGCTTTCATGTTGCATAATAACGTGAAACCAGAAAAAAAATTGAACCGCTGTATCCCGGTTTGTAATTTCCGTAATTAAATTCGTTTCAGAAAATGATGGGATTACGTGTTTTAATGGTTCTGCTTACAACTCTTTGTAACTATACATTATTTGGACAATGCAAGACCATTACTGCCAACGAGACCTGTGGTACCGGTACAGGAAAAACATGTAAGAAAACACAGAAATCCAGCTATGGAGGGAAAATGGAGTTGGAATTGCGTTCCGGTGAATGGACTTTTTTAAATGAAAATGGGGTTATTTTTAAAAAAGGTTCTTATTTGGAACAAGGCGATTTTAGTAATAAAAGTGGCGATTGGCAATGGATAGATGAAAATGGTAAATCATTTTTAAAAGTCAGATATGAAAATGACATACCGGTAAAAATTATTGCCTTAGATAGTGGAATTGCAACATGTGGCGATGATTCTGCCTGGGTATTTATGCCGGATAGTGTGCATTGGACGATGCGTTTTTCTTTAAAAGGATTGCATCAGCAATGGAACATGAATCAACCCGGAGAATGGCAGGACTACAAAAAGACCGTGGTCACAAAAAAAGCATTTAAACCTTCTGTAGGTATAGTTGGAAAAAATGATACCCGGACTGAAGTTGAAGTCAAAGAAATCAAACCTGATATTATCTGGACGGATGAAGAAATATTGGAAATTTTTCCAGGGATTAAATCGTATCAGATTGCTCCAATGAGTGATATACACAATCCGGAAAATCTGATTGGCAATCCTACTTTTTACCATAAAAAAACAATTCAAACCAGTGGACTTCCTTTGAATTCCGGAAGTTTTGAAAACTGGGACCCCGGACTTCAAACACCGGATGTGTTTTCTGAGGATGGCAAAGTGGTATTGGGTTTCCGCGTGGCAGGATTAAATTTTGAAACGGTCAGAAACACATTGAGAATGCCACTTAGTTCAGGTAAATATTATTGTTTCAGCGTTCAAATAAAACTGAAAAAGTCTTGCAATTATGCGGTCAACAGGGTAGGGGTATTGGTGGATAAAGTACCGTCCTACCGTTGTTCTCTTGGGAATCTTACTGAAACTGAATCAGGAAATTTTTTACTGGCACCTGATTCCGTTCCATTTTGCCTGCGCGATACCTGGATGACATTGGAGGGAAGATTTCAGGCAAAAGGAGGGGAACAGTATGTTTATTTCGGACAATTTTCAACTTCCGAAACCTTGCGCAGTTGGCCACTGGATTCCATTTATGGTACGGTGAATGCGGAAATATATTATTTATTTCGGAATGCAATTTTAATACAAGCGGATAAAGAGGACATGTGTATATGTAACCTGAGTGATTGTCCAAAGCAGGAGCACGAGGAAATAACAGAAAAGGAAGATGAAGATAATATAGAAAAAATAGAAAAAGAATTGCCGGAAATAAATCCTGTAAAAGTAGATTCATTTGTTCTGGAATCTGTGCAATTTGAAACGGCAAAATGGCAATTGTTGCCATCGGCTTATGCTGCGTTGGACAGCCTTGCCGAATACCTGACGTTTAATGATGACTATACTTTGGAAATTACCGGGCATACAGATAATCAGGGCTCATTTAAAGACAACCAGATATTATCAGAAAAAAGGGCAAAGACCGTGATGGATTATTTAAAGAAGAAGGGTGTTTCGGGAAAACGAATGACGTTTAAGGGAAAAGGAGATACCGAACCAGTGGATGATAATGGTTATGAGGAGGGAAGGGAAAGCAACCGAAGAGTGGAATTTAAAATTTCAAAGCCCAACCATTAATTGGCTGTTCCATCGATGGTGGCTTGTATCATTTCTAAAATTTGATCGCGTTGTAATGGTTTTACCACATAATTGCTTACCAATTTATAACTGGCAGCTTTATCAATATCAGCCTGATCAATGGAAGAAGTAACGATAAAAATATGTACATCCTGATTGGGATATTTTTTAATAAAGGCATCTAAAAATTGCCAACCGTCCATAACCGGCATATTGAGATCCAGTAAAATAATTTCTGGCATTTTTCCCCCGTGTTTAATTACATCGCTCAAATGCTCAATGGCTATTTTGCCATTTTCAAAAACCAAAAATTGTTTGCAATAACCGGAGCTTTGCATGAGTTTTTTGGTACCGAAAACAAAAATGGGATCATCGTCAATAATGCAGGTAAGATTAATGTTTTTCATGAAGGTAAATATTGAATTTGGTGCCAAACCCGGGGGTACTTTCTACCTCCACTTTGCCACCCATAGCTTCTATTTGATTTTTGGTAATAAACAAACCTATTCCACGCGCATCGCTGTTACCGTGAAAAGTTTTATACATACCAAACAACTTATGTCCGTGTTGTTCCAGATCAATTCCAATTCCATTATCTGTAATGGATAATACAATCCATTTATCCATTTTAAATGCATCAATGGAAACAATTGCCAACCTGTCAGGATGCCTGTATTTAATGGCGTTGGTGATGAAATTCAGAGCAATACTTTGCAGGTAAGCCGGAACAGCCATTATATGGTATTTTGGATCGATGGAATTGCTGATCTGTACTTTGAATTCCCTAACAGAGGCATTGACGTTGTTAATTGCGTCATCCACTGCTTTTTTCAGATTTATTTTTTCAGATTTTTCCTCAATGTTGGTAGTTAAGGCAACTACTTCATTTAAATGACTGATGGTTTCTGTTAACTGTTGCGAAGCCGTAACCAAATGTCGGAATAACTCTTCTTTTTCTGTTTCATCCGTTTCACTTTCCAGAAATTGCAGTAACATAGAAATATTTCCGGAATGAGAACGCAAATTATGAGAAACAATATGGGCGAAATTTAACAGCCTTTCGTTTTGTTCACTTGTAACGGAGATCAGCGCCTGCATTTCTTTCTCTACCTCTTTGATTTTAGAAATATCCACTGCAACCCCTAAAAATCCCGTAATTTCTCCTTGCGTATTTTTAATGGAAGTGATTACCAATTGCATAGGAAATTCTACACCATTTTTGCGCACATATGTCCATTCCCGTGAATCAAAATTTCCCGATTTGGCGCGTTTTACAAATACCTCAAGCCCGGATATGTTTTCATTGAACTCGGCACTTAATTCTTTACTTAGTTTCTCAATTTCTTCTTTTTTATGAAACAGTTCCGTTGTTTTTTTACCGATTAAATCCTTGGCTTTATACCCGAGAAGATTTTCCGCCCCTTTATTAAATACCTGAATGATGCCTTCGGTATCAGTTCCTATGATGGATACCTGTGTAGTGGAATCCAGAATTCCCTGAAGTTGTTCCAGTGTATTATGTAATTCGGATTCGGTTCTTTTCCGCTCCGTAATGTCCTGAATTTGAGCAATAAAATAAAGCGGCCTTCGATCCAGATCTGAAACCAGAGAAACGGAAAGCATCATCCAGACAATTTGCCCGTTTTTATGAAAATAACGCTTTTCCAATTGATAGAAATCGCGTTTTTTCTGTATTAATTCCTGCAAATATTGCAGGTCCAAATCCTTATCTTCAGGATGGGTAAGATCCTGGAAATTGAGGTTTAACAATTCTTCTTCGGTATAACCTACACTTTTGCAAAGCGGTTCATTTACTTTGATCCAACGTCCTTTCAAATCAACCAATGCCATACCGGTTGGGGAATATTCAAATGCACTTTGAAAAGAACCTTCGCTCTCTGCAATTTTATTTCGGGAAAGATGAATATCGGTGATATCATAATTTACACCAGTCATGCGAATGGCATTTCCATCCAAATCCCGCAGCACACTGGCAAGTGCTTTGATATACCGCAGCTCACCATTGGGTTTGTAAATTCGAAATTCAATATCGTATTCTTTTTCGCCCTTTAATGATTTTATAATGGCCTGTTTTCGTTTTTCAAAATCATCTTTATGTATGGCTTTTTTCCATGCCTCATACAAATCCAAACCCGGTGAGGGCTTCAGACCATATAATCTATACATGGGGCCATCCCAGGCTATTTCTCCGGTTTGTATATAATAATCCCAAATTCCAATTCCGGAAGTTTTGGTGGCCAACGTAAGCCGTTCGAGTAATGCTTTGTTGATGTTTAGGGATTTTTTCCTTTCTGTAATATCCTGATATGTCCCAATCAACCGAATGCATTTCCCATTGAGCATTTCTGCCTTCCCTTTTACCTCCACCCAAATTTCTTTTCCTTTAGCTGTAACTATTTGCAGTTCTTCATCACATGGAGTTCCATTTGTTAATGCATCCTCAATCAAATGAAAAATTCTGTTTCTGGAATATCCTTCTTTAAAAAAGGAAATGGCTAAATCCACTGTTGGTTCGTAATCTGTTGGAACTTCTAATATTTCACGAATCATGGATGTCCATGTCACCGTATTATCGTTTAAATCCACACACCATCCCCCAATTCTGGCAACATTGTTGGTCTCAATTAACAACTCTTCGGCTTTTTTCTGTTTGGAAATGTCTTCAGAAGTAATGATGATTCCACCAATTGCTCCTTTCGCATCATACCAGGGGCGCATATCGAATTTTACCCAGTTGATGGTACCATTTTCTTGAATGAGTTTTTCCTCAGATTTGTTGATTATTTTTCCCTTTAAACATTCCTGATGCACCTTTTTCCATTTGTCTTCTACATTCGGAAATAATTCATACAGGGATTTGCCCTTGTAATTATTCGCATCAATTTTATATGTTTCCAACCACCTTTTGGTTGCAGTAAGCATGCATAAGTTCTTATCCAGCATACACATAGATTGCGGAGCTTCCGCAACCAATATTTGAAACAAATCTATCATTCCCTGTGGCATAACTATGGCAATTCCTCTTTCCGGATGAGCAACAAATTACTGAAAAAAAACGGGAATAAGTTAATTCAATTATCCCCAGAAATTAGAATATCTGCGGCTTTTGGATATAATTCAGTTTCAACCTCATGAATCTTTCTGAGAATCAATTGAATATCATCTGTTGGAGCAACATCAAATCGCTGCTGTAGCAGAATTTCACCCTCATCAAAATTTTCATTTACATAATGCACCGTAACTCCATGAATGTTATCTCCATTGGTTAATACGGCGCGATGAACATGTTCCCCGTACATGCCTTTACCACCATATTTTGGCAATAATGCGGGATGAATATTCAGAATTTTATGAGGATATTTTCGAACAATATTTATAGGGAATAACCAGAGAAAACCGGCTAAAAGAATATAATCAATATGTCTATTTTCGAGTTCAGTTTCCAGAAAATTATCTTGCTTATACTGATCTCTGTTGAACACTACCACCGGAATTGCATATTTTTCCGCCCTTGCAATTACTCCTGCTTGTGCATTATTGGTGAAGACAACAGCTACTTTGGCCTTATCGCTGTTTAAATAATGCCTGATAAGGTTTTCTGCATTACTGCCGCTTCCCGATGCAAAAATGGCTATCTGTTTCAACGTTCCGGTTTAAATGTATTTGCTATGTGATCAAATGTGCGGTACAGTTGTAATCTGTCCATATTGGGGGCATGCAAAAATCCATCCATTGCAATATATCTGTGCTGCTTTTTATCGTGAAAAATATAGCGAACAAATGGACCTCTTCTGAAAGTTCCTTCCTCCTGATACCAGCCTCGCAAAACCATTGTGGGTTGTTTTGCTATCGTTTTATTTGGTGAAAAATGCGCAGAATAATTACCGCTTTCGCTCACTTTTATAGTGGTTCCTTCGGCATTTTTTAAATATTTTTTGGTAAATAAATTTCTGTTTTCTACTGCGGATTCCAAAGAATTTATTGCTTGTGAATCTGAAAAAATATTGACAAAAATATCCCTGTAAAATTTAGTGTTTTCCTGATGCAACCAAACTACTTCTTTATTTGACATTACCAACCTGAATTGAGGTGTAAAACTGAAAGTAAAACCAAAATTATTTTCAATTAATCTGCTCACAGAATCCGTATAGGCATTGGGCGCAAGATTACCTGGTAACCCTTGTCCCATTTCATGTATGCTGATAACGGAATCTAAAAATTTGTCGCCCGATTTCTGCAAAATATTTGCCGGACTGATATCCCTTCCGAAACGCAAGCGAAAAACGGTTTGTGGTTTGGCCCATACATTTTCATAAACCTGCAGAGAAAACCCATTTTTTGAGGCATATTCTTTTACAGGATGAATCTTTTTTAGCCAGGAGGTATAATCACCAGCTTCACCAAAAAGCAAAATAATTGGTGCCAGTTTTTCTGTTCCTTTAAATGATTCTTTTCTGGAAAACCAAAAACCGTGTTTGGGTTCAAATTGGTTCAATTCTGATTTTTCTGAAATAAACAGGGTAGAATCATAAATATGGTAATACTTGTGAAATGCATCTTTAATTTCATCCAGTTTCTCTTCTTCTGCAACCACCATGATTTCACCGGGCATGCCTTCAGAAGGCACAGTCGATGGATCCGGACGCGTGTTGCAAGCGATTAACAAAAGGGGTAAAGTGAAAAATTTAAAAATGGTTTTTGCGGCGATCATGCACCGCAAAAATGGAGAATAAATTCAGATAAAATCACATCAAATTGTAATACAAGAGCTTATGAGTTCTTGTTGCTAACCCATTCCAACCGGTAGTAGATAAGATTTCTGCCTGCAGGGGCTACGTTCTTTTTGAGATTATTCCATGCTTTTAACTGGGCAACTGTTACGTGATGGCTTTTGGCTATACTATACAAAGTCTGACCTTTGCGCACATAATGGTAGTGGGGAACCCATTTCTTTACATAAACCGGCTTATTTGCATCTTCAATTGCCGCTTGTTTTCTGGCAAACGCGTAAGCACTGTCTTTGTTCTCCAGAAACTGCATGCTTAGGCTGTATGGCAACATAATGGTTTGCGTATGCTTTTCAACCGTAGTTTTCTTCAGCAATTCTCTGTTGTAGGTGAATATTTCGCTTTCATCCACGCCGAGGTAGGATGCCAGATGGCCGATGGAAATAGAGGAATCCACAGGGGTTTCTACCAAAACACTGCTTGTGCCGTTATAGTTATATCTGGAAAATTTGGTAAAATTCAGAACATAAGCAGTTGCTATAAAACGAGGAACATAGCCCTGGGTTTCTTTAGGCAGAAAATAACGTACTTTCCAATATTCACGCGTTCCTGCTCTGGCAATTGCCCTTTGAACATTGCCGGCGCCACAGTTATAGCTGCTGATTGCCAATAGCCAATCATTGAGGAGCGTCATGGAATTGGTAAAAAACTCACAGGCCTTTTCAGTACTTGCCATAATACTCTTGCGTTCATCAATACTATAATCGATGCGCATTCCCATGGAACGGCCTGTATAAGGCATAAACTGCCACAATCCCATTGCCCCGCACCAGCTTTGTGCATTTGGGTTCAGGTTAGATTCTATAATGGACACGTATTTCAACTCCTGGGGCAGATTGTATTTGTCTAATACCTGCTCATAAATGGGGAAATACAATTGCATGCGTTTGTGTAATTCTTCAAAGAAATTATCACTCTGGCGCATCAGGTAACTGATTTGCGCCTGAACGGATGCATGGAAATCAAAGGGAATTGAACTGCCCAACATGTTCATTTGGGATTCAAATGTGGTTTTGTTCAGCCTGGCATCGGAAAATGAATCCACAGCCGCGGTATGGCTGGGTATTTCCATGTACAAGATTCTTGTAAGACTGTCGATTCTGCTCAGGTTGGTTTCCATAGTTGGACCAACAGGGGCCTGACTCCAAACTGCCAACGGAGTCAATGCTAGCGCCAGAAGATGAATAATTTTTTTCTTCATACGTTTTGGGTGGGTAGCCTTGGTGTTTCTGCAAAACTAACGAATTTGAGCCATAGAACCTAAGTTCAAGAAGAAATAACGGAATTTTGCGGTTCGATATTGCCTATATTTGTGAAATTTCTGTGACAGTCCCATCCGTGGATTTTAAAAGACCTCCAGACTTTTAATGTATACAGAAAAGTACATAATACAGTATGTCTAAAAAGTTACAGGGCGACTCACCGGGAACGGCTACCCAGACGGAAACTCTTGCTCAAATGATCAAGATAAATCACCGCAATCATTCCATGAATATCGGGATTCCGAAAGAAGTTACTTTTCAGGAAAACAGGGTACCTCTAACACCTTCAGCGGTGCAGTATTTTACTGCAAATGGACACAAAATAACCATGGAAGCCGGGGCAGGCAGAAATGCCAATTTTTCCGACAACCAATACAGCGAGGCCGGTGCCCAAATTGCATATTCCAACAAGGAAGTATATGAATGTGATATCATTCTGAAGATTGACCCACCAACCCGAAAGGAAATAGAGCTTATGCACCCGGGACAATTGTTGTTATCTGCTTTGCAGATCAACCAACTGGATGAAGTATTGCTCCGCATGATGATGGATAAAAGAATCAACGCCATAGCTTATGAGTTTCTGGAAGACGATTCAGGTACTTTGCCCATCATTCGTGCCATGAGCGAGATTGCAGGCACAGCGAGCATATTGATTGCCGCGGAATACCTCAATAATACCCATATTGGAAAAGGGGAGTTACTGGGAGGATTTGCAGGTGTACCGCCGACTCAGGTGGTTGTTATTGGCGCAGGGGCGGTAGGGGAATTTGCGACAAAAGCTGCCTTGGGTTTAGGTGCAAATGTTAAAGTGTTTGATAATAACATGTATCGCTTGCGCAGGATTCAGAATTATTTTGGTTTCCATTTATATACCAGCACCATTCATCCACGTGTTATTCGCAGTGCAATGGAAAGTGCAGATGTGGTTATTGGTGCATTAAGTGGTAAAAGTGCACGCGCACCGGTTGTGGTTACTGAAGAGATGGTAATGCAAATGCGTGCCAATTCCGTAATGATTGATGTTGCAATTGACCGTGGTGGAAATTTCGAAACTTCAGAAGTTACAACCCACGAAAGACCGGTATTCAAGAAACATGATGTAATACATTATTGTGTTCCCAATATTGCATCCAGAGTAAGCCGCACTGCCAGCTATGCCTTAAGCAATGTATTTACACCCATGTTGGATGAAATGGGAAATTTGGGTGGTTTTGCGGATTTCCTCCGTTTGAAACCAGGTGTGCGCAAAGGAACTTACCTTTTTAAAGGGAGTTTAACCAATCAAAATCTCGCAAATAAATTCGGCATTCGTTTCCACGACATCGATCTGATGGCGGGAATGTTTCTCTAAGTGATGCTGTAAATCAGTTTATTCCTCTGAATATGCGGTTCCAGCGTATTCCCTTCACATCGTACAACATTTCACCACCATGGATACCATTTTTAGGTTGATTCAAATCGTCGATACCAATAACTTTTTTCAAACTGAAAAATGTAAATAAAGGTTTGCCCACCACATGGTCTTCCGGAACATAACCCCAAAAACGGCTGTCGGAACTGTTATATCGGTTGTCACCCATCATCCAGTAATATCCATATTTGAAGGTATAGGATTGAATTTCAACTCCATTGTGGTAAAATTTGTCGTCTTTAAACTCCACATTGGCTTTTTCATAGGCGTTTACCGCTAGTTTGTAATATGACCAGTTGAATTTGTTTAGTTGAATTTTATCACCCCTTTTAGGCAAATAAATGGGTCCATAATCATTCATATCCCACATATAATAATTTCCATCTTCCACCTGATTATTTGGGAAGACGGAACCTTTTTCTTTTGGATCTACGGCAGTCCATTCTGTAATAAAACGCACACGTGCTTTGTCATTTTTAATTTCAGCGGCATTTTCCGGCCAGGTATAAATATAAACAACGGGTGCTGCTTTTAATTTGTGGGCAATTAACGCGTCCAGAATTCTGCGGGTTTCATATTCCTGTGGAATGCGATAATCGCCAAGTTCATGATCCAGTAAAAAATCCTGGGTCATTTCTTCCTTCATTAAAAGTAAATATCGCTTTTGCTGGCGTCCAATTTTTGCTTGTGCCTTACCATTCACATATACTTGACCGCCAACCACTTTCAGACTGTCACCGGGTATTCCTACACAACGTTTTACATAATGGTCTTTTTTATCTACCGGCAATTCAACCCCTTCTGCATTCGGAGGATCCGCAGGCCAGTTAAATACGATTACGTCATTATTTTTTACGGTATACCAACCCGGTAAACGCATATATGGCAATTCCACCAAATCGGAATATGCCTTTATTCCCATCAGATCTTTATGCGCAAGTACCGGAATCGTGATAGGAGTCATCGGAATTCGCATTCCCACTTTGGCGCGGCTAACCACCAAAAAATCTCCAACCATCAGATTGCTTTCCATGGATGGGGTAGGGATCTGATACAAATCAAAATAAAGTGCGCGCATACCTCCGGCTACATACAATGCAAAAAGTAATGCATCTGCCCATTCACGCCATGCCCGGGTTCTCACTACATTTTTTTTGCGCCATTCTGCATTTCCCGCACCTCCCAAATATTTCAAATCTTTTTGAAATGCCATATATGGCAGATAAATGAATGTGAGCACAGTACCCACAAGCTGTTGCCAAAATTTATTTTGTCCGAAACTCCGCAATAAATCCAATGTGATATTGAAGCTGAACAAAATATTCACGCAGGGAATTACCATCCCAATCATGTACCATTTTGGGCGATCCACAATTTTGATCCAGTACCACCAGCTCAGGATTGGTATGAATGCGAATACCGGATTTTCTCCGGCTTTTTTAAATAATACTGCCAGTCCAATGCGGGTCAATAAAAATGCCGCACCCCAGAGTATGAGAAAAAAGTATAATTGGTAAGAAGCCATTTTCTGTATTAACGAGCGCCAAAATTAAGCAAGTCAGACATACTGAATACGCCTTTTTGGTTTATCAGCCATTCTGCTGCAATTACCGAGCCAAGTGCAAAGCCTTTTCTGTTGTGCGCTATATGCGAAAGTATGATACTGTCAATATCACTTTTATACTGCACGTGATGGGTGCCTGGTACATCATTTTCCCGAACAGCATGTATGGGAAGAACGCTTGGTTTGGATATGGAAGTTGCCAATTCCCAGTTCGTGTAATTTGCGTTTTTTTCTAGTATTCCCTCGGCAAGTGTAATTGCTGTGCCACTTGGTGCGTCGAGTTTTGCAGTATGATGTATTTCCTCAATTTCTGCTTTGTACCCAATTTGGGTAGACATTATTTCTGCCAAAATTTTATTGACATGGAAAACGATATTTACTCCCAGACTGAAATTGGTGGCATAAAACATGGATACACCGGATTTCAGAAATTCAGATTTTACAGTTTCAAAATCAGAATACCAGCCTGTGGTTCCCACAACAACCGGGCAGCCGGCCTCCCGACATATTTTCATATGTTCGATGGCAAGGTGGGGTTTTGTAAATTCAATTGCAATATCTGTTCCTTCCAGAGCCGCAACATTCAAAGGATTGCTGCTGCTGAATTTAGCAGAAATACGATGTCCCCGCTCCAGAGCAACTTCTTCAATTACCCTACCCATTTTGCCATAACCAATTAGCGCGATATTCACGGGGCAAATCTAATTAAAGGCGGCATTTTCCTTTAACCTGTTGAATTCTTTCATTTATTTTTTTTGATACCGATTTACTATTCCGATTTTTGCTTTTCGAATGAAGAAATGGATTCTATGGTCGCTGTTGGTATTATTGGTAGTGGGTATTACCATAGCCGCCTATTTTTACTCGGTTTTATTTGGTAATGCCTTTGAAGGTAAAAGGGAAGTTAGGGTTCGAATTCGTTCCGGATGGAATTTGGATAAACTTGCTGATGTCTTACAGGAAAAGGCCGCCATGAAAAATAAAGAGCGTTTTGTTTATTGGGTGAACAGACTTGGATATAAGAAGGTGAAACCCTGTACTATCAAAATTCCTGCGGGATGCAGCATGTACCAATTGGCAGATATTTTAAAAAAGAACCGTTATCAAACCACCAATATTACCATTTTGGGTAGCATGGATAAATTAAAACTCGCTACGCTGCTTGCCAATAAATTGGAAATGGATGCGGATTCATTTGTGCAATTGTTATCGAAGCCAGGCAATATTTTAAACACCGGATTTACAGATACTACATGGCAGGCATTGTTTGTAGCGAATACTTACAATTTTGCAGTTGCCACAAATACGGAGGGTTTCATGCGGCGTATGGTTACAGAGCACCGCAAATTCTGGAATGACGAAAGGATGAAACGTGCTGCAGGACAGGGTTTAACTCCATTGCAGGTAGTGATTGTAGCGAGTATTGTTACAAAAGAAAGCAATAAAACGGATGAATATGAAAACATTGCCGGTGTATATTTAAACCGACTGCGTAAGGGAATGCTGTTGCAGGCAGATCCAACGGTAGTGTATGTTCGCAACCACACTGGAAGAGTAACCGGAGCAGATTTAAAAATTGAATCGCCCTACAATACTTATTTACATGAAGGATTGCCACCTGGACCAATTTGTATACCCAATATTTCCAGTATGGAAGCTGTGTTGAATTATTCCGGACATCATTTTCTTTACTTCGTTGCAATGCCGGACTTTAGCGGATACCACCATTTTTCAGCCACATTAGCCGAGCATAATCTATGGGCACGCAAATTTCATCAGGCCCTGAATCAGCGGAATATTCGCTGAAAGGTCAATTGTCCCTTTTGGTGGGGAATGGCGAATCATATTTCTTTCTTGAACATGTGAAAAAAAGGATTTGTTTTTTAGAACTTCAATACAAAAATTATTGTGAAAGTATATCATGAACTAAGTTCCCCGCACATTTGTTGATATATGGATTTATTGGCAGCAGAATCCAATAATCCAAACCATGAATTTATTACATTTGCAATCGGAATGAGTTCACCTGTAAATTATTTGCCAATTGTAATCCAAAGTGCGGTTGCTATAGGCTTTGTGGCTCTTGCACTTGGGGCTTCCCATTTGCTTGGGCCAAAGCGAAAAACCGCTCAAAAAGAAGAAAGCTTTGAATGTGGAATTGAAATCCAGGGAAATGCGAGATATCCTATTTCAATCAAGTATTTTTTAACCGCAATTTTATTTGTGTTGTTTGATGTGGAAATCATCTTTTTTTATCCCTATGCAGTGAATTTCAAAGAGATGGGGATTGAAGGGTTTATCGCGGTGCTCGCATTTGTTGGCATATTTATGGCCGGATTTATTTACGTTTGGAAAAAAGGTGGACTGGAGTGGGAAAAATAAATCAGGAACCTATGGTAAATACAGGAGATAAGCCCGAAGGCTTCGAAGGAGAAGGATTCTTCGCAACATCATTAGGTAAAGTTATTGGACTCGCAAGAGCCAATTCCCTCTGGCCATTGCCGTTTGCAACATCCTGCTGCGGAATAGAATTTATGGCAACCATGGCGTCCAATTACGATTTGGGAAGGTTTGGATCAGAAAGGCTGAGCTTTTCTCCAAGACAAGCAGATCTGCTGATGGTGATGGGTACCATAGCCAAAAAAATGGCACCGGTTTTAAAACAGGTTTACGACCAGATGGCAGAACCCAAATGGGTGTTGTCTGTTGGCGCCTGCGCCTGCAGTGGAGGAATTTTTGATTCCTATAGCGTGTTGCAGGGTATAGATAAGGTAATTCCGGTGGATGTTTATGTACCCGGATGTCCGCCAAGGCCGGAACAAATTATTGAAGGACTGATGAAAATTCAGGAAATGGCAAAAGGGGAAAGCCTGCGCCGCCGCGATAGCGATGAATATAAAAGAATGTTGGAAAGTTATCATATTGAAACTTCCTGATGGAAACGCAGATGAACAATAAACTTTTGGAGGCATTGCAAGGAAATTTTCCCGGAAAAATCCTGCAAGCTGAAACTCCATATGGATTTCTAACTATTGAAATTCCGCCTGCAGATAATGTTGAAATCGTTTCATGGTTGCAGAACCACGAAAAGTGGGACATGAATTTTATGACCGATTTGTGCGGTATTCATTATCCGGAAAACGAAGGAAAAGAAATTGGTGTTGTATACCATTTGCACAGTTTTAAAAACAATCTGCGCATGCGTATCAAGGCTTTTATGCCCAAGGATAAAGCGGAAATACAAACCATGACAGGGCTATTTGCCGCTGCAAATTGGATGGAACGTGAAACGTATGATTTTTACGGTATACAGTTTACGGGACACCCTGATTTGCGAAGAATTCTTAATGTAGACAATATGGATTATTTCCCAATGCTTAAAGAGTATGCGCTGGAAGATGAAACCAGAACCGATAAAACCGATAAATTTTTTGGAAGATGAGTGAGATGACTATTCGTAACGGAGGACAGCTGGTTTCCACTGAAACTATTGATGGGGAGATAGCTACTTTAAATTTAGGACCTACGCATCCTGCAACCCATGGCGTTTTTCAAAATGTAATGAAGGTGGATGGGGAACGAATTATTTCCGCCGAACCCACCATCGGATATATACACAGAGCGTTTGAAAAAATTGCAGAGAGAAGACCCTATGCGCAGATTACACCACTAACTGACCGAATGAACTATTGTTCATCGCCAATTAACAATATGGGTTGGCATATGACAGTGGAGAAACTTATCGGCGCAGAATTGCCAAAACGCGTGGAATACATGCGTGTAATTATCATGGAATTGGCGCGTATTGCAGATCACTTGGTTTGTAATTCCGTAATAGGAGTGGATACCGGAGCATTAACAGGCTTTACGTATATGTTTCAGGAGCGCGAAAAAATATACGACATGTACGAGGAAGTTTGTGGTGCCAGACTCACTACAAACATTGGAAGAATAGGTGGATTTGAACGCGATTTCAATCCGACATTTATTAAAAAACTTAAAGCCTGGTTGAAAGAGTTTCCTGCAAAATTTGAGGAATTTGATCGGTTGCTGTGCAGAAACAGAATATTTATGGATCGCGTAATTAAGGCTGGTCCAATTTCAGGGGAAAGAGCGCTGAGTTATGGATTTACAGGTCCGAATCTCAGAGCTGCGGGTGTAGATTATGATGTAAGGGTGATGAGTCCATACAGCAGTTATGGCGATTTTGAATTTGATATTCCGGTAGGCAGGGATGGTGATACTTATGATCGTTTTGTAGTAAGACAGGAGGAAATTCGTCAGAGTTTACGCATCATTCATCAGGCATTGGACAATTTGCCTGAAGGCAGTTATCATGCGGATGTACCGGAATTTTACCTGCCCGATAAACAGGAAGTTTATACGAGTATGGAAGCCTTAATTTATCACTTTAAAATTGTGATGGGAGAAACACCTGTTCCAGCTGGTGAGGTGTACCATTCAGTGGAAGGGGCCAATGGAGAACTCGGTTTTTATATGGTGAGTGATGGTGGACGTACACCTTATCGCCTGCATTTCCGCAGACCCTGCTTTATTTATTACCAGGCATATCCGGAAATGGTAAAAGGCTCTGTTTTAAGTGATGCAATTCTCACCATGAGCAGCATGAATGTGATTGCCGGTGAGTTAGACGCTTGAGTATTTTTTTGTCCTTTGATAAAAAAAAGTTAATATTGCTGCATCATTGCGCTTTAGAATTTCTGTTGCGCAGTAAAAATCCCCGATTTTACTCATTCGTAGACAATATCAAGAACGATTTATTTTAGCATAAATGCCCCAATTACCAGACCTTTCAAAAATGGCGATTGCCGAACTCAGACAACTCGCTGAGACTTTAGACATCAAAGAAGCTTCCAGACTCAAGAAAAATGAGTTAATGGACGCTATTCATAATTTATCCAAGAACACAGTAATGGAGGAAAATAATACAGGCCAAAATCAGGAAAATCCTTTGTCTGAAAGTGCGGAAGCAGCGAAAAAAAGAAGAAATCGGCTGACGCGAAAAGAGGAAGAAGAAGCACAGGCAAAAAAACAGGAAAATGAAAATAAAACGGAAGTCCCTACTGCTCAGGTTCCGCCCCCTGTGAGTGATTCCAACTACAACAGAAAACCATTTCCTCCAAAAAATAAATTTCATAAAAATAAAGATAACAGGCATCATGAGCCTCTCACCGGACAAGATTTGGATGCATTAATGCCACCTTTGCCCGAGGAAAATAATGAAGGGGAATCTGAAGTACCAACAGTAATTCCGGAAAACACGCCATCTATAGTTGCTGAATCTAACCCGGAATCTGATAGAAGTGGATTGCCTGAAAACAGCCAGCCCGAAGAGAAAAAGAAACCTGAAAAGGTAGTATCTGTATTTGAGCTGGAAGGCGTTGTAACAACTCAGGGTGTATTGGAAACCGTACCAGATGGTTATGGCTTTTTGCGTTCACCGGATTACAATTACATGCCATCACCGGATGACGTGTATGTACCCGGATTTATGATAAAGCAAAATGGTCTTAAAACCGGAGATACCGTACGTGGTACCATTCGTCCGCCAAAAGACAACGAAAAATATTTTTGTCTGGTTAAAATAGAATCGGTAAACGGCAGAACACCAGAGGAAGTGCGCGACAGAGTTGGTTTTGAACATTTAACGCCTTTGTTTCCGGATGAGAAACTGAATTTATGCGACGATCCAAAACATTACAGCAATCGTATTATTGATATGATTTCGCCAATTGGAAAAGGACAACGCGGGTTGATAGTTTCCCAACCAAAAACCGGTAAAACCTGGTTGTTGCAGGGAATTGCAAATGCAATTGCGAAAAACCATCCGGAGGTGTATATGATGATATTGCTGGTGGATGAAAGGCCGGAAGAAGTTACGGACATGGCACGCAACGTGCGCGCTGAAGTAATTGCTTCTACTTTTGATGAACCTGCAGATAAGCATGTAAAACTGAGCAACATGGTTTTAGAAAAAGCCAAACGATTGGTAGAATGCGGACATGATGTGGTGATTTTGCTGGATTCCATTACCAGGTTGGCCAGAGCGTATAATACCGTGCAACCTGCGAGCGGCAAAATTCTTTCAGGTGGTGTGGATGCAAATGCCCTGCACAAACCCAAACGTTTTTTTGGTGCTGCCAGAAATATTGAAGGTGGAGGATCACTAACCATTATTGCAACGGCATTAACCGATACCGGATCTAAAATGGATGAGGTGATTTTTGAGGAATTTAAAGGAACCGGAAACATGGAATTGCAGCTTGACAGAAAATTGTCGAACAAGCGCATTTTCCCTGCAATTGATATTCTCGCTTCAAGCACAAGAAGAGAAGATTTGTTAATAGATAAAACCACCCTACAGAGAATGTGGGTATTGCGTAATCACTTGTCTGATATGAACAGTGAAGAAGCGATGAATACGTTCCTGAAATACATGCAAAATACCAAAGACAACACCGAGTTTTTGGTAAGTATGAACGGTTGATTTACGGATTGACAACTTCAAAAATCTGATTTCCGGAAAGGCATAATGCTTTTCCACCACGCACTCTTTTTCCCATATTCACAAAACCTGTAAGTGCACCAAAGGATGGCATGATTAAGGTTTTTTCATGAATAAAAAAACAAGGCATACTGATATGCTGACGGCCTTTGCCGGAAATGGTAAATCCCGGGTGAATATGTCCGCAAATATTGAATGAATCTGTTTTTTCCATTGGATGATGGGTCAGAATAATACTGCCGATTTCCCAAAATTCAACCACTTGAATACCTGCATTTTGGTAATGAGAAACAGGTAAAATATCGTGATTTCCCTCAACCAAAATAAATGTGCAATTGGGGTGCATTTTTAGTAATTCATGCAGCCATAGCCATTCTGCATTGGATGCGGAATGGAAAAGATCACCGAGAAAAACACACCTTTCAGGAACAAAAGTTTCCATCAAATGATGCAGATTCTGAAAATCTTTAATTGCTGCAGCGTGCGGAATTGGAATATGATTGTTGCGAAAATGACTGGCTTTGCCAAAATGACAATCTGCCACCAGCATGGTTTTGGTAGGTACATGTAGCAATACCTTTTCGGGCAATGCATAAAAATAATCATTTCCAAAATAAATTTCGGTCCCATGGACGGGTAATGTATGAGGAAATGAAACGGACATTCTGGTTAAAAATCAGATCAATAATAAAAATCCAATTTAGGAAATGTGTGGCAAATTTAGCAACGATACACTGGGAATTGTTAATTTGCATAGAATGAACTGGAACGAAGATATTTTTCCCTGGTTGAGATATTATCGCCATTATATCTTTTTGATATTCGCCGCAATAGCACTCCGTTTGTTAATAGTTGCTTTGTATCGGAAGCGGAAAAAACTGAAGAAAAAAGACAATTTTATCATAGGCATTAACAACGTTACACTGGTAGTGGGGTTGATATGGCTTTTTATGTTTGTGCTCAATTTATTGGGAATTACCATTCGCGAATTTTTCACGAGCATTACCATCATTGCAGCGGCGCTGGCCATTGTTTTTCGAGATTACATTGTGAATGGATTGAATGGTATGATTATGATGTTTGGCGACAATTACCGGATTGGCGATTACATAGAAATTGGTGACAACAAGGGAATTATAGAAGATTTGACTTTGATGAGCGTGCATTTGAAAAATGATGAAGACAATACGGTTATCATACCCAATAACCACATCGCATCATCCGTCGTGATTAATTATTCCAAAAACCCACGACATTTCAGTACTGTAGATTTTGAATTAACGACGGTGCATAGCATAAATCCGGAAAGATTGGAACAAGCTATGGATAAAGCACTGAAACCTTATGAAGCTATTCTCAGGGAGGATAGTCAACAACTCAAGGTGGTGGAGTATAAAACAGACATCATTCATTACAGAATGCGATTTGGCCTTAAGAAATATGAACATTCGATATCCAGAGAAATCAAGCAAGAGCTGTATCGCGAGTTGCTGGAATTGATTGAGGTGGACAAAAAAAAGAATTAGTAAAAGAAGGGCAATTGCTTTTTTGTAGAAAGAAATTAATTTAGCAGCGACAACCACACATGGAAAAAAGGAAAGTAGTGACCGATTATTCAAAACTATCAGAAGACTTATTGGTAGTTTATGAGGACACTTATCCAACCGGAATCGCCGGCAAAACCATCCGATTTCCCAATGCTAAAGGGGAAATTGTAACTGCGGTGCGCCTTGAAACTGATGACACCATCTACCTGGTAAAAGTAATGGCCAAGCCCAAAGAAGTTTTATCTGAAGAACAGATGGACGAAATGGTGAAAACCAGTGTAAATGACAAGGAGAGCGGAGCAGAAGCAGAAGAAGATGAGACAGCCGAAGAGCCGGAGGATAAGCCTGCGTCCGAAGATGAAGAAGAATAAAATCAAAACAATGGAAAGCGCACTCACTAAAGATATTCGGGTTAGCGTCCAAAATTTTTACAGACCTGATTTGAGCAATGCGCAGGGAGGAGAATTTGTTTTTGTATATAATATTTCCATTGAAAATCTCGGGGAGGAAAAGGTGCAACTGATTAGCCGTCATTGGCATATTCGGGATGCAATAGGAAATGAGCGCATCGTGGAAGGCGATGGTGTTGTTGGCCAGCAGCCGATAATTGACTCGGGGAATGCCCATATTTACAGCAGTTCTTGCCATCTCACCACTTATTTTGGAACGATGGAAGGGTACTATAATTTTCTGCGCTTATCCGATCATGCAGAGTTCACTGCGAAAATTCCTTTATTTCTGATGGAGGTACCCTTTTTACTTTCCTGATTTAGAAATAATTTCGAACATTCATGCGATCCAGACTGATCATTACCGGAGCAAGCCGGGGAATAGGGAAAAGCACTGCACTTAAATTTGCCGGTAACCAATTCGACGTTGCTTTTTGTGGAAGAAATAAAGAAGATTTATCCGCTCTTGAGAACCAACTTAAATCTATGTTTGATGGCAATTTCAAAGGCTTTGTTGCAGACCTGCGAGATAAACAGGCTGTAAAAGAATTTGGAAAAAATGCCATTGATTTTTTAGGAGGTTGCGATGTGCTGGTTAACAACGCCGGCATATTTGTCCCGGGTAGTATTGAAAATGACGAAGATGGTATTTTTGAAGATCAACTCGCAATAAATCTGCACTCTTACTACCATTTAACCCGTGCCGTATTGCCTGCTCTGAAACTCGGAAAGAGACCACATATTTTTAATATGTGCAGCATTGCAAGTATTAAAGCTTATCCAAATGGCGGTAGTTATTGCATTTCTAAATTTGCAGTATATGGTCTTACCAAAGTTTTACGCGAGGAATTAAAACCGGCACATATAGGAGTTACTGCTATTTTGCCCGGGGCAACGTTAACAGAAAGTTGGGGAGAAAGTACGGAACCGGCTACCAGATTTATGCGTACAACGGATATCGCGGATGCCATATGGGCCGCATATTCCATCAATGAACATACCGTAATGGAAGACATCATTATGCGGCCAGTGGCAGGTGACATTTAAATGATGCTGTGTCGAATTCGTGTAAATTAGAATGTGCTTCTTGAGGGCACAGGAATTACTCACAGTATCTTTGTATAGCGTTCGCAAAGTATTACTTTTGCGATTCCAAACAGACAACAAAACAATCCGAAATAAATAATGAAAAAGTTATTACTCACCATGTCTGCAATTACACTAGTTTTTACCGGTGTATTTGCACAACAACTTGAGGTTCATCCCGAATTAGGCAATGTGCAAGTTACGAACAAAACACACATCGTTAGCGGGAGCAAACATCAGGTAACTTCACGCGGTGCCAACGACGTAAGTACGTGGTACAATTTCCTGGGATCCTATAAAGAAGGAACTCTATTAGGACAATCTCTGAAATCTTATGCGAATTTTATTTGGCCTGATACCACCGGATACGTGGTATACAGCGATGGTACCAAAAGCAAAATGGGCTTCCACGTTTGGGGTTCAACCTTTGATCCTAAAGATACAAACTATGCCGCAACCGGTGAGACCGTATTGACTAAATTCAATCCTTATACTCTGGATTCTCTTCAGTTCCTGAAATTCTATGTTCGCCAGCTCGATAGTTTTGATTTCGGCGCAGGTAAAGTAGAAGTGATTGACACTGCATACATTCAGTATTATGATATCACCGGATTGGATGTAAAAACATTTGTATACACCAGTCAGATTCCAAAAGTGACTTACTATGCTGCTTATCCTAAAGAAGCCGGCTTCAGTACCAAATCCCTGTTGAACTCTACCGCGATTAAAACCGATACTATTTTGCTCGACAAATCATGGGCAGACAGTGTGGATTATAATGGTGCGAACACCTCTTTCTTCGGTAGTTACGTAATTTTGGCTCCGGGCCTTACTTCCAAGTCTACCAACACTTTGCCGGTAACAAACAACCTTATGGCTTATTCTATCACCTACAAGCCGATGAGAAAAACCAATTTGGGAGATACTTTGATTGCTTATGACGGATCTACCTGGAGCAAAAAATTCAACATGTTTGGATTGCAGTACCAGATTCTGGACCAGCACGATCAATTGATCACCACCCCATACAGAATTAACAACACATTTGTTTCTAATTTTGAAGTACGTTATGGTCAGAGTATCGGATCTGTATTCAAAAGCTATATCCCTGGTACCATTTTCAGCAGCACTTTGTTCCAAAATGTTTACTGGCACATTACTACTTCCAACCTTTCTAACAAAGAATTTGGAAATAATGGTATTACCGGAGCAGCAGTTTATCCAAACCCTGCTTCTGCAAACAGCTCTGTAGATGTAGCATTCAGCCTGAACAAATCCAGCGACGTAATTACTACTATCACCGATTTGAACGGTAAAGTTGTGAAAGCTTTCGGTGCGAAAACTTTCGGTGCAGGAACCCATACCATGAACCTGAATACTCAGGAACTCAGCAAAGGAATGTACCTGGTTATCCTTGAAGGATCTGCCGGTAAAACCACCGCTAAATTGAGCATTCAATAAACCTATTGACATCAAAAAAAAGAGGTCGTTGCAAAACGACCTCTTTTTTTTATGCCTTATTTTTATCAGGAAACTCTTGTTATATCTGCACCAATAGCATTCAGGCGGCCTTCGATATTCTCGTATCCACGGTCTATTTGTTCAATGTTGCGGATGACGCTTTTGCCTCTGGCGCTCATAGCGGCAATCAGCAAGGCAACACCTGCGCGAATATCCGGGGATGACATTTGAATCCCTTTTAACTGCGCCCTGCGATCTAATCCGATTACGGTTGCCCGGTGCGGGTCGCACAGAATGATTTGGGCACCCATGTCAATCAAATTATCTACAAAAAACAGACGGCTTTCAAACATCTTCTGGTGTATCAATACAGTACCTCTGGCTTGCGTGGCTGTAACCAATGCAATGGAAATCAAATCCGGGGTAAAACCCGGCCAGATCTGATCAGAAATGGTAAGTATAGATCCATCAATAAAAGTGTCTATTTCGTAATGCTTGTTTTTTAGAATGCGGATATCATCACCTCGTATTTCCATTTGAATTCCAAGGCGCTGAAATGTTCTGGGAATAATACCGAGCATATCCACCCTGCAATTTTTCAAAGTAATTTCACTTTGGGTAATTGCGGCCATCCCAATAAATGAACCTATTTCGATCATATCCGGCAAACAGCGGTGTTTGCAACCGTTTAAAGATGTAACACCTTCAATTCTGAGAACATTGGAACCTATACCAGTTATTTTGGCTCCCATGCTGTTGAGCATGTGGCAAAGTTGCTGCACATATGGTTCGCAAGCTGCATTGGTAATAGTTGAAATGCCATTGGCCAAAACAGCGGCCATAACAATATTTGCGGTACCGGTTACAGAGGCCTCATCCAGCAGCATTTCCGCACCTTTTAATGATTCACCATAAACCCTGAAAAAATTCTCTTCTGGCAAATATTCGAAACGGGCAGAGAGTGCTGCAAATCCTTCAAAATGCGTATCCAGTCTGCGTCGGCCTATTTTATCGCCACCGGGACTTGGAATATACCCCTTGCCAAAACGAGCCAAAAGCGGTCCCACAATCATAATGCTTCCACGAAGTGCAGCACCTTTTTTGCGGAATTCATCGGTTTCCATAAAAGCCAGGTCAATATCAGCTGCACGAAAACTAAAAGTTCCATGTTCCAGCCTTTTGGTCTCCACACCCAAATCTCCCAGTAATTCAATAAGTTTCATCACATCCCGGATTTCGGGAATGTTTTCAATAATGACTTCTTCTGAGGTGAGCAGTGTGGCACAAATGACCTGCAGTGCTTCGTTTTTGGCTCCCTGGGGGGTTAACTCCCCGCTCAGGACATGACCGCCTTCAATGATAAATTCAGCCATCCCTTAATACCTTCTGTAGCCGCCGCCACCACCTTTGTTTCTGTTAAACTTATTATTCTTGTTGCGGTTGTTGTTGTTATTGTTGTTGCTCTTATTTCTGTTAAAGAACTTCTTTTGAGGAGAGTTGTCCTGTGAAACTACAAGCTGATCACCGGCCAGATTAAGCTTGCCTTTGGAAAGCGTTTTCAGATGTTCAGCAATGGTTTCATTACTCAAATTTTCATTGTTCCAACTTTTACAACTGTTGTACATGAATGACGCAATTAAATTTACCAGGCCCTGTCTGAGTTCCGGGTCTTCCATTTCTGCCGCCTTATCCACCATATTTTGCAGGTTGCGTCCGTAAAATCTGAATTTGATTACAGAATCGGGATAACCAATGGATCCGGGCTTTTGGTTTCGCTCTTCTCTGGTTGGCATAGCATAAGGGCAATCTACATCCAAATCATAATCTGCCATTTGGTACAAATGTTCCCAAAGCGTTTCTTTATAGTTGCTTTGTTGCTTCACTTCCGGATTGAGCACCGCCATAATCTGAATTACAGCTTCCGCCGTAGAAGTGCGCTTGTCTCTGTCTGAAAGACTTTGAATGTATTTTACGTAATCGTGAACGTGCCTTCCATATTCAGCAATCACCATGGAAGATCTTTGGGTGTTATAGTCGTCTTGCATTAACTGCATGTGTGGCAAAATTAGTTGAGATTGTACCAAATGAAAAGCCCCGACCATATTTAGTCGGGGCTTTTTATAATATCTTTATCTATTAATAGAAATAAGGCTCGTCATTAATGGCTTCCAGTTCCAGAATCCACTCTTTGTCGTTTTCATCGCGCCCTTTAACTTTCATTGCTTTTTCTTTAAGCATTACAATGGCCCAGTCGATGGTGTTCTTCTGAGTCATGTTTTCATTGTCATAACTCAATTCCGGTTTAACCTGAATTTTGTAATGGCCTTTGTCAAAAGTCCATTTTCCACCTGGCATCAAGTATTGAATATGACTTGGCATCTGCAATCTAAAGCCTGTGTATGCTATATGGCAGCAGGCGTCAAAACCAAAATGGGTACCATCATAAGTATGATTGGTAATGTATTTGGTTTTACCGTCAACTTCGGTCTTTTTAACAATTTCAAGGCCATAACCACCGGCACGACCGAGGTTGATGACAATAGTGAAACCGTTTTCTGCATCGATTAGTTGGGTAGTGCGATCTTCACCTTCGTAGGTGTATTTTTTTACAGCCCACTCATTTGCAACTCTGTCACGCTTGGCGCGGAGGGAGATGCGTGGCCCTTCTTCATACTTACAACCGGCAAAGGTCATAGCTCCTAACAGCGCTAAAGAGGTAAGTTTAAAAAATTTCATACTTTGAATATGTTACAAAATAAGTCCTTTTGTAACATAATTACAAATCAAACTTCTCCCCTGAGGCCATTTAATGAACATTACAGATGTGTATAAACTCATATTTCCCGGATATTTTTGAACAGTTTAAAGAAGCAAGATGATTAAAAGGGGATTGTTTTTAAAGCGTTTTGGCGAGCTATAAGTTCTTTGATTCTGCTTTACAATACAATAGAGAGTGAAGCCAATACGCTGCGACCATCTGATGGAAGTAAACCAGGACCTGGATAACCACCGGAACGACGGGTAAAGTACTTCGAATTGGCAGCATTATTCACGCTCATTTTAATCTGGAATCGATCGTTAATTCTATAGCTTCCCATTACATCATATATGGTGTAAGAAGGAATAATACCGTTTTGTCCGTTAGCGGATGCTTCTAAAGTATTGGCTGCATCGGCATAAACCGATGCCGTGTGGCTGGCTTGAAAGGTCAACATGAGTGCGCGATATTTGTAACTCAAACCTGCCCTAAGCACATGTTTTGGTGCATATTCCACGGATTTACCTTTTAAATTGGTAACTACCTCTTTGCCATTTGAAACAGAAATAAGTTTGTAATCCAGGTATTCTGAAACGTTGTAATTATAAGATACAAACAAGGGAAAGCTACCCATTCTACCTGCGAGTTTTTGGTTCAGACCACTGAGTATATCCATATCCACTACACTCTCTAAACCATAGCTGAAGCTGTTTCCAAGATTGGTGGTGTATTTGTAACTCTGTCCATTGCTGTTCAACTTATTTATAGAACCAATCTTATTTTGGTAAGAGAGGTAATATACTCCGGCATCTATATGGAAATATTTTGCAATGGTGCCGCGAAAACCGAAATCGGCATTCCAACCTTTACTGTCTTTCAAATTGCTATCGGTTGTGTCTGTACCCGGATTTTGTACATTGCTGAACAAAATGGGACGATATGCCTGAGTAATATTGGCATAAAACTCGTTATGCGAATTTTTCCCCAAATGGTATTCTGCACCTATTCCGCCCAGTACAAAGGTTCTGGTGCGCTTTTCTTCTATCATTTTGTTTTCGGAACCGTTGCTTGCAAAGGATAACCTACCGCTGCCCTGCACAGTGATATTTTCTGCGCGAAGTCCTGGAATAACCACCAAACGTTTGCCAATGCGAAACGCATTTTCCAAATAGGCAGCTTTGTTGATGGAGTGGAATTTTACGGAAACAGGATACTCTCCGGTAGCCAATTCAAAATTGGGATCGTAACCGGTAGTAGCTACACCTTTTTGCAGGCGTGTAGTGGTTCCGTTAAAATAACGAAGACCAACAGACAGGGTTTGTTTTTTACCCATCAAATTGTAATCATGAAGAAATCCTGCTTCAGATGAATAATTGCGGTAATAATCAATAGCCAATTCTCTCTTGTTATATTCTCCGGTTAATTTATTGATAGTATCATTTACTGTAATTGCAGCTAAAAATCCAACGCTCTTGCGATCGCCAAGATTGGCATTGGTACGTACTTGAATTCGGTTGTTTTTGTTAATTTCCCAATCGAATTTTACAGAGGCAGTCTGCCAGGGTGTGGTGAACCAGTTTCTGGATCTGCTGCTGAGTTTTGGGTTCTCGGCAAATTTTGCATCTGTCAAACCACCAGGTTGCTGGCTGAGCATATCATAATTCATATACTCGGCATTTACTTTCATTCCCTGTTTTATATTCCAGGTAACAGAACCATAAGATGTACGTGTTTTGTAAGCACTGTTCTGTCTGTATCCATCGGCCCTGCGCACATCATGAAAAGCATAATAATGGAGCTTTCCTTTTTTTCCACCGATGGCATTGAATGAATTGAACAACCCAAAACTGCCAATGGTTTGGCTGCTTTCGATTTGAAGTGGTTTGCGAATATCGCTGCCATCACGCATGATATAGTTTACCATACCACCGAATTGCGGACCATATTGCAGTGCCCCAGCGCCGCGTACAACCTGAATTCTCTGCACGGCCTGCATTTGTGGGTTGTAATATGCTTCGGGGTATCCATAAGGATCGGCAGCAATATCACATCCGTTTTGGCGAATGTTAAACTCCCAGCTTCTGTTAGGACTTAGTCCGCGGGCTGCAATTCCAATTTGAATTCCCGATCCGTCACTTTCCCAAATATGGATGCCCGGCACTTTTGCCATAATCTGCCTCATGTTATTATTTACAACCACAGTGTTCAGGTTATCCATCACTATCAAGGAGTTCTTTTTTCCGGCGTATATGTTGGTGCCAACAATTTCGGGAAGTGGCATTACATCGCGCTTTTCACCGTATCCAACCAAAGTAATTTCGGGTAAATATCCCATACTTTTTGAGGAATCAGCTAAGTCAATTTGAGAGAGAAGTTCATTGCTGCATAGGGCTATAAGAGCCGTAAGTGAAGATATTAGGGTTTTTTTCATCTTATTTGGAATGTTTCTAAACAGCGGGCGAAATAACGTGTTGTTTAGAATGATTCCAAATAATATTTCTCAAAAATTTATGTGATTCTAATCACGAATACTTTCTACCCTTCCAAATTGTGGGAATTGGAAGCAAAAAGAAAATGGCAGTACTAACAGTAACGAGAAATAAATATGCTTCATACCAGAGTTGCAACAGGAAGCCCGGTCTTTTTTCTCCCAAAAGCCCATAAATTTTGTTGATCTGGGTTATTTGCATGGCCATTTTAAGAACGAATATAACCGAGGCCAGTATAGGTTCAAACATAAATAGGACGGGAACAAGAAAATAATACAGGCCAAAAATTCCAAACATAATCCACCAATACCAGGGAAGTTCCAATCCGCCACTAAGCCAGCGTTTTCGTTGGTGTAACAAGGGGAAGAACCCGGAAGTGGAGTCGGAATAGGCGAGAACTTCGGGAGTCATAATATTGTTCCATTTCCACCCATGTTTGCAGATCTCACTATATAATTTATAGTCTTCCGTAATGGAGAATTTTATTGCTGAATAGCCGCCTGTATCCCAGTACGCCTTTTTGCGAACCACCATATTGTTGCCAACGGCGGTAGCAGGAACCCCACTGTATGAAATGATATTGAGCAATCCCATGAAATAAGCCCAATCAATACCCTGTAACCTGCTCCATCGGCTTTTGCCGCTAACCATTGTTGTTCCGCTGGCAACACCGGTTTCTTCAGTCATATGTCGTACCAGAAATTTTGCCCATCCCGGTTTTACACGTACATCGGCATCGGTGACCAGATAATAATCACCAGTTGCATGTTTGTCCAGTTGGGCCATCACCCGGGCTTTGGCTTTTAAACCGGAGTCGTCATCTACAATCTCAATCACTTTTACCCAGGGAAATGTTTTTTGAAAGTCTCCGGCTATGATGCCGGTATGATCTGTGCTTTGGTCATTTCCAACCAAAATCTGCAATCTTTCTTTTGGATAATCCAGAGCGCAAAGCGCCTCCAAACAAGCACCGAGAGATTTTTCTTCATTTCTTGCCGCTACCAAAACGCTGATTGCCGGCCATTCGGCAGGTTCATCCATTTTGGAATCCCTATATCTAAAAAGCACCCAAAGCTGCAATGCAGCCAACAGCAAATAGGAGAGAAGCAGAACCAGGCAAACAAGGATGAAGTAATTCACAGGGCGCTCCAGTTCAATCCACGTGTATGCAAGGCTTCCAGGTATCTCGGTAATATCCAGTACAGATTTTCAGCAGCCTTTTCACTATCATGAAACACGATGATACTTCCGGATTTACTTCCTTCTACAAGTGCTGAAAGTGATTTTTCCTTATCCAGACTGGCCAGATAATCGCAGCTCAACAAATTCCACATGATGATGCGAAAACCCTTGGCTTTTAAAAGCGCACCCTGGTTTCTGGTAATGCGGCCATATGGAGGGCGAAACAAGTTCGATTTTATATATGCGGATGCTTTTATTGCATTTTTTACATAATCCAAATCCTTGGTTTTCCAGCCTTTAATATGGTTGTAGGTATGGTTTCCTATACCATGTCCTTCCACAAGTATTTTAGAAATAATTTCGGGGTATTTCTTTGCATTTTCTCCTACACAAAAAAATGTAGCCTTCACTCCAAATTTCTTAAGCTGGTCTAAAATCCAAGGGGTAATTTCCGGATGCGGGCCATCGTCGAAAGTGAGAAATATGCGGTTGTCGTTATTTGGAATGCTCCATTCAAAGCCTGGATAAAGCTTTTGAAGTAGGGTCGGAACTTTGAAAGGGTAAATCAGTGGGGCAAATTGAATTCTTTTTTAGAAATATTCCAAGTTCCTGACTCCTTAAATTTGCGCACTATGTCGGAAAAAATCACATTGGTTGGTGGAGGATTGGCTGGAGGACTTTTGGGAGTTTACCTTGCCAGAAGAGGATATAAAGTCAAAATTTTTGAAAGAAGGTCCGATATGCGTTCGGGAAATTATGAAGGAGGCCGAAGTATCAATCTGGCACTTTCTACCCGCGGAATCAGGGCATTGGAAAAAGTGGGACTCGATAAAGAAATTCTCTCCATTGCAATTCCAATGACCGGACGGATGATACATGATGTGGAAGGGAGACTTGCTTATCAACCTTACGGAAAAGACGGACAAGCCATACATTCGGTATCCCGTGGTGGTTTGAATATCCGCTTATTGCAATTGGCAGATCAATATGAAAATATCGAATTGTTCTTTGATCACCGATGTGTGCATGCCGATCCTGATACCGGTTTAACAAGATATATCAATGCAAATGGAGATGAAATAGAAGATACTGCTGATGTGGTAATTGGCACCGATGGTGCATTTAGCGCTGTTAGAGATTCCATGATGCGCTATCCCCGATTTAATTATTCCCAAACCTATGAGAACCACGGTTATAAGGAGTTGGAAATAACACCCGGGGATTCCGGAGAATTCCGCATAAACAAAAATTGTTTGCATATATGGCCGCGTAAAAGTTTTATGATGATTGCACTTCCAAATCCCGGAGGTAATTTTACCTGTACCTTGTTTATGCCATTTGTTGGGCAACCCGGTTTTGAAAACCTTCAAACACCACAAGAAATATTGGAATTGTTTGAAAAAGAATTTCCGGATGCCTTGCCTATGATGCCTGGTTTAAGCGAAGATTTTTTCGGAAATCCAACAGGAGCTTTGGCTACTATTCGTTGTTACCCTTGGGTAAAAGGCAAAACCGCCTTACTCGGCGATAGTGCACATGCAGTGGTGCCATTTTATGGACAGGGAATGAATTGTTCTTTTGAAGACTGCATTATTTTAGATGAATTAATTGATACTTGTGAAGGTGATTGGATTAAAATTCTGGATGAATATCAAAAATCCAGAAAACCAAATGCAGATGCCATTGCAGATCTGGCAGTGCAGAATTTTGTTGAAATGCGCGACCTGGTTGGAACAGATGCATTTTTACACCGCAAACATATTGAGCACGATCTTACCGAATTATATCCGGACTTGTTTCACAGCCAATACGAATTGGTCACATTCAGTACCAATCCATACAGCTACGCCAAAGTTCAAGGTTCCAAGAATGACAATTTATTGGATCATATTATCGAACACAAACTGGAATCCCGAATTACCGAAAAAACCTTTATGGAAAATTTGATTAAAGAAAAATTGGCTTAAGCTACTTTTCCCGTTTTTTTCAGAATAAAATACAAAAGGTAAAAATGCAGCAATCCTGCAAATTCCAATCCAATTAAATACCATGGCCATTCCCCTATTATAAAAGGGTTTTCGGCTATCGGCTTCACACATAAATACATGTAATTGGCCTGGTAAAAATAATTGAACAATGCTACCACAATCAGCACAACCTGTGTAATCAAAAATACCCGAAACCAACTCCATTTTCGCACAGATTTATTCATGAGATACAATGCATAAAATGCTGCAAGAATGATTCCTGCATGGGATAAATAATACTCTGCATATAAAAATCCTGAATATCCATGAGACATTTCCGGCGTAATAATGGAATGCACAGCCCCGGGAATCCCCCAAAAAACCAACAATTCCAATAGTATATTTTGAGGGAAAAAAAAGATTAGTCCCGAAAGTATGGAACTCAAGGCACAAAGCTGTAAAGGCAAAGAAGTCTGTAAATCCCAGTGTCCGTTATACCATAAATAAAAATGAATGCTGGAAGAAAGTAGAATTAAAAATGCTCCCAATATTTTTCCGGCGATTTGCACCCTGCCTGCATCTTTATTTTTAATCCAGATTAATGGCAGCGCGATGAACAAAATGGAAATTACAATGCCTGTCCACCACTGTGTTCCAAGCAATGGTATAGTATAATGTCCACTGAAATTTTCCATAAAAAAATCAGTGTTTCTGTTTTTTCAATGAGTCCTTTTTTTCCTGCATTTTATCTTCAATGTAGTTGGGATTCATCTTGGTTTTATAACCTGTTTTTTTTATGGAATTTCTGGGAATGAGCATTGAAAGCAGGAATCCCCCGCCAACTATGACAATCAGAAATCCGATAAAAAACCAAAGTTTCTTTTTGTTATTCATCATTTATTTTGGTAATTCCAATTGGTATTTTTCAGCAATTTCCAGCAAATCAGAATGTACTTTTTTATTCAGGGGAATTCCATGAACCTTGCGATGGACCTCAGCATTCCTTTCGTTGTCTCCGGGTATTTGCACGGGATTGTTTATATCCATTGCTTCTGTTTTTCTGAAGCGTTGAATCCATAGATCCATATTTTCTTTAAACTCTCTGGCTTCTCTAAATCCATCGATACTCCAGGCACCAACAAAATGCCCTATTCCTTTTCCGGGTGCATTTTCTGCGGGATCCAAAAAGGAAACAAACGGAGGAACCCAGGGGCCAAAATTCGCCCCGCTAAGCACACCGCTGAAAATATCTACAAATGCACTCAGACCGTATCCTTTGTAACTGCCATGTTCCATATCACTGCCAAGGGTGAGTACCATTCCCTTGTTTTTAAGTTCTGATGGATTTCTGCTTTTACTTCCGTCTTCTTTAATCAGCCAGCCTTCGGGAATTTCTTTTTCCGCTCTTTCCGCAATTTCCAGCTTGCCATTGGATGCGGCAGATGTTGCCATATCCAAAACAAATGGAGGTTCATTTAAGGCGGGTATTGCCACACAAATCGGATTTGTACCCAGCATGCGTTCACGGCCACCTGCAGGTGTAACCAGAGGGCTGGCATTGGTAACCGCAAAACCAATCATATCA
Organism: Bacteroidota bacterium; assembly: GCA_018333525.1. Taxonomy (GTDB): domain Bacteria; phylum Bacteroidota; class Bacteroidia; order NS11-12g; family UBA955; genus JAGXTF01. Next base: position 62,648 of record JAGXTF010000105.1, read on the forward strand.
TGTTCCAGGGCCATCATGCTATGAAAAGCAGCTATTCCGAAATGGTTGCTGTTGTTGATTGCAACCCAACCGGAACCTGCAATTTTTGCTTTTTGAATGGCAATTTGCATGGCCTTGGGTGCGGATACAAGTCCTATTGCTCCACCTGCATCCATGGTAGCAGTAGATGCAGTTTCCCTGATTATTTTAATTAGTGGGTTTGGTTGTATTCTCCCTTTTTCAATCAAACGCAAATAACCACTCAGTCTGGCCACACCATGGCTGTCGATACCTCGCAAGTCTGCCGCAATCAGTACACTTGCAGCCAATTGGGCATCATCCCTGCTAAAATCGTTTTTTACAAAAATATTTTCTACCCAGGTTTTCAATGCAACCCATGGGAATATTTCATTCTCTGCGGCCATATTTACCGGTGCAAATTAAGCTAAAATGCAGGAAGCGTTTTGGAAATTTGAACTGATATTTTGGATTCGATAGAAAGTAAAATGCATAAAAAAACGTCCGAAGATTCGGACGTTTTTTTTAGGTAATTCCTTATTTTTTCTTCTCGGCTTTTTTCAGAATTTTGGCAATATCTTTATGCTTTGCAGCTTTTGCCAAAGCCCTTGCAGATTTCCCTGCAAAATTGGTTAATTTGGCATTAGCACCTGCATCCAGCAAGGCATTCACAGCATCCAGATTCCCATTTTTAGCTGCTATCATAAGCGCAGTTTCATTGTCGGAATTGCGGGCATTAATGTCAAAACCTTCTACGGATGCAACTTTTGTGATAACGGATGAAAGATTGTTTTTCGCCAGGATATGTGCAAGCGGTGTTCCATACTTATCTTTCATATTCACATCAATTACCGCAGAGCCCAATGCTTCCAATAGCATATCAGTTCGATAATTCTGTGCGGCGAGAATGAGAATATTGTCTTTATCCGGCAGCTGATTTTCTTTTCTATAAATCCATTTATAAATACCCCATTCTTTAAATTCCTCGAGGTTATTGTCTTGAATTGCAAGTTCCAGATTTCGGTAAACACCGGTTACCAAAAGGTTCCAGGGAATGGATGTAATTCTGTGCACGGCATTGCCGCTTTCTGCCTGAATTTCTTCTTCAAATAACCTACCTAAAACATAATTCAGATCCATCAGTACGTCGGTTTTGATACATCCGCAAGTGGCATCATAATGATAATCTCTTCCAGGGCCGCGCACCAAAATACCTTCAATAAATCCATTGAAGTTAAATACCGGACCACCGCTATTTCCACCAAATACATCCAAATCGGTAAGGAAATAAGTTGGAATTTCATTGTTTGTTACGTGCGCGCTATCAGCCACTTTCAATGGCAGTCCCATTGGGGAGCCTATCATTGCAATCCAATCGTCAAATCCCAATTCTCCTCCTGTACGGAATTTGTATGGTTTGCGATCGGTTCTGCGATCCAGACGCACTACGCAATAATCATACGATGCATCATTGGTGAGTTTGGTATCCAGAATTTCTACAACCTTGTATTGATTGGATTCGGGAATGGTGATATAATTCGCACTTTTATTGTAATACACATCTGAGGTATAGTCAAAAACCCAAACGGTATTTTCCATATCTTCTTTGGATTTGATACAATGCCCGGCAGTAACCAAAATATCCGGTGCAATCAAAAATCCGGAACAAAAACCTGCAGCCGGCTGGTCCTGAAATCTCACGCTTTCATCAATAGGATAATCGCCGAATATTTGCTTGATAACTGTTTTTAAATCGTAGGTATAAATTTTATCACCTGCAATTCTTTTTGGACGAATTGCAGTGGCAGTGGCCCTCATATAATCTTTATATGCCCATTTGGTCTTTGCTTCCGCCCTGGTATCGGGGCCATAAATGCCGCGTTCTGCAGCATCTTTACTTTCATACCATGGAACTTTTTTCTGTGCATTTGCAAGTGTAGCGAAACCAACAAATACTAACATGAGGGATATCTTCTTCATAAGGCAAATATGTGAACTACACATCAGAAAACAATAACCTTTTAGTAGTATATTTTTTGAAGTTGAAATTTTAAAAAAAAGAGGTTCCGAAACGGAACCTCTTGAAAGAAAACTATGAAATGAATTTTTAATATTTGTATTTGCCTTTTTCTGCTTTTTTCAAAATCTTGGCAATGTCTTTATGCTTGCTGGATTTTGCAATAGATCTTGCAGTTTTACCTGCAGAGTTTACAGCACTCACATTGGCACCGGCGCGAATTAGGGCGTGTACTGCATCTACATTGCCGTAGCGCGCAGCTACCATCAATGCAGTTTCGTTGTCAGCATTTCTCACATTGATATCAAATCCTTCAATTGTCTTTGCTTTTGTTATGCTGCTTCCCAAATTGTATTGTGCCATCAGATGAACCAACGGAGTGTTATACATGTCTCTGGAATTAACATCTACATTTTCGGTTCCAATAACTTCATTTAAAATGTCTCCGCGACCCCATTTGGCGGCTACAGCCAAAAGGTTGTCTTTACCTGCAGGTACATTTTCTTTTTTCCATATCCATTTATAAATGGTCCACTCTTTAAATGTTTCCAGATTGTTGTCTTGAATGGCTACTTCCAGATTTCTGTAAACTCCGGTAACCAAAAGGTTCCAGGGAATAGAAGTAATTCTGTGAACTCCATTTCCCATTTGTGCCTGCATTCCGAAAAAATAATACCAGTCGAATCTGCTGTCTTGTTTGATACAACCACAATCTTCATCATAGTGGAAATCATTGCCGGGACCACGAACCAAAATACCTTCAATAAATCCGTTGAAGTTAAATACCGGTCCTCCGGAGTTGCCATGGAATGCATCCAAATCAGTAAGGAATGAAGTGCTGTAATCGTCGCTATTGGTAACATGTGCACTATCTGCAACTTTTAATGGAAGGCCGCTGGGAGAGCCAATCATGGCAATCAGATCGTCATATCCTACTGTACCACCTGTGCGGAATTTATAAGGTTTTCTGTCTGCTTTGCGATTGAGTCTGATAACACAGTAATCATACATGCGATCCTGTGTAAGTTTGGTATCCAAAATTTCAACGCCTTCATATTGGTTGGATGTTGGAACGGTAATATATCCACCTGCTTTGTTATAACTTACATCAGAAGTATAGTCAAATATCCACACTGTATTTTTCAGGTCTTCTTCATTGGTGATGCAATGGCCCGCTGTTACAAGAATATCCGGCGCAATCAGGAAACCGGTGCAAAATCCAGCAGTTGGCTGATCTCGAAATTTCACCGTTTCATCCAGCGGATAATCTCCGAAAACTCTTTTAATGTAAGTTTCCAGATTCATGGTAGATATTTTATCTCCTTTTACCTGGTTTTTTTGAACTGCAGTGGCAGTGGCGCGCATGTAATCACGATACTCCCATCTGGTTTTTGCTTCAGCCCTTGTATCAGGGCCAAAGGCGCCACGCGCGGCTGCGTCTTTGCTTTCATACCAGGGAACTTTCTTTTGCCCGAATGCATTTGCGGCAAGGGCAAATACAGTGATTGTGAAAAATAGTTTTTTCATGTCTGCGATTTTAATCAATTTGGTTTTCATTTCGTTGAATTATTAATTGGTTTTATCATCAATACCGATGGATTTAAAAAGGTAAATGATAATGGCATGATTTTTGTGGATTAAGGTATATAACATAAAAAAGTCCCGAATTATTCGGGACTTTTTTTATTCAAAAATCAACAATAATTATTAATTCAGATTCATCACATACTCTTTGGTAGTGCCGCCACTGCTGGTTTTTTTCACAGTTAAATTATCTCCGCGCGTGCGATAGGAGAATTGATAAATTTGCGCAGCAGGATGCACAAATTCATCGTCTTTGGGTTCTCCTCTGGTGAGATAAATTTGTCGGAAACTAACCGGCACATCTGTAGCAAATAATTTTAAAATATATTTTCCTTTTCTTGGTCCCAACCGTCTCGCAAAATTTTCTACTTTCACTGGTTTTCCTGCAGGTACCATAAAGTTAAATGCGTTTTCATCTTCCGCGTAATTCGGCAATACCACTTCTACAACTCCGGATGGACTAATTTCCAAAATATTGATGTATGCGTCTTTCAAACCTTTATTATGAAGGGTTAAAAAAATGATATCATCTTTTTGCAATTCCCAATTTCCATCCACTAGTTTTTTACTCATATCCACATCGCTGATGATTGGATTTCCATCTTCGTCCCGGCCATCCAGGTGGCGAATTTCAAAACTCATTTCAACCAGCAAATCCGGATCCTCAAATTTTGCGTCACGCATCATTTTACCCTGCATATAATTGGTAAGCTGGGTATTTAAAGGTTCAATTTTCAGCACGGCATCGTACAATTGGGTACCATCCTGTAAATGCAGCGAATAATAACCATTTGCCATTTCCACATACACATCGTTTTCTCTGTCATTCCAATCAACAAATGCAAGTTTGGTAATATTTTCTTTTAATTCACTTCTCACTTTATTGTTCATTCCTTTTCCGCAACCCACAATTAATTTATTGTTGCCAAAACTTTGTTCCAGCACAAATACCCAAAGTTGCTTTGCCTGATATTTGGACAATTCTCCGGAGTGATCTACATACGCTTTATTCTTACCGGCACTGGAAATGGTTCCGGTGTAAATTGCCTTTTTTGCATTGTATTCTGTACTTCCTGCAGGCATAAAAGCAATTTTACTTCCGTTGTATAGTCCGGACAAAGTACCGGCTTCCAGCACAGCCTGATCGCTTAGAATAAATTTAACGGAATAGTAATTCGCTTGTTTGATTTCTTTTCCGCTAAAAACAGTGCGATCCACTTTGCCTTCCAAAACCGGAGTTTGATTCACCGGCATACTTGCCATTTCTGTACTTATTAATGCAAATAAATTTCTATAAGTATCTCCTTGTTTTATCATTCCCAAAGCATGACTAAAAGCAAGTGAAAGGGAGCCAAATCCGTGAAACTCCTGATTGGGTTGTTCCGCTTTTGAAGCGGAAAATAAAACCACTGGAGACATGCTGGCATCGTCAAACATAAAACTGTCAACAGTGCCTGCTTCATGTTTCAATAAATTTAAATGGTTGAAAGTATCCGGTTCCATGGCGCCTTTATTCCCGCGGGTTACGTCTCCGCGAAGGGTGGTTCCGCTATGGCAGGCATCAACCACTACCAATACATCTCCATCAGGACCAACTTTGGAACGCACACGGCGCACCAGTCTTCCCAATTCATCATCCCGCAAATGGCCCTCGCCTTTATATCCTGCTTTGTATTTGCTGGGTGCATTCCAGGCAACAATGGCTTCATCATACCCATCCAGTTCGTCACCATTATCATCCCATATCTGTTGTCCATGGCTGGAAAAATGAATATAAACCACATCACCCACCTGTGCTTTTTGAATCAGATCTTCAAATCCTTTGCGTATGCCTGCTACAGTGGCATTTTCATTTAAAACCTGTATGGGATCCTCAAATCCTTGTTTTTTCAGGGCATCTGTAATAATGGTGTCATCGGCCATACTGCTGAGATCACCCCAGCCCTGATTGGCTTTTCCATAGTTTCCGACGGCCACAATCATTGCGACTTTTTTAGGGGGATCTGCTGCCTGAAAGCTCTGTCCTGTAAGGAACAAAACAGCTGCAAGTGGTAATAGTAAATACGTTTTCATTTCTGTTTATTTTGTTACATTCATTCCCTTTTGTCACGAAAGGTAAATAATATTTCTTTTTTATATGCTTTGGTTCTTCTGTTCACTTTTCTCCCTTCCTGCAAACCTGGTGCCACTGCACCTTGCTTCAGGAGTTCCATGGCAACTTCTTTTTGTGCCTTGTAGTGCTGCATAATAATGCGCTGTCCTTTAAAGAAGGAATATTTCGGATCACAATAACCCAATGGCTCTGCTAAAGTACCGTTGAATTCCACTATTCTCAGATTTTCTCCGGATGCCAGTGAATCCAAAGATTCCGCCTTTATGTCGAATCTGCCATAATGCAGCCCTGATGCGGGTAAAATAGAATCAAAGAGTTCTTCCATTTCAGGAGTTATTTTATCTGTAATATCTTGAAACCAGGTGCCTTTGTTGTGGTTTCCAACAGGCTGTACCCAAATTTTTTCTCCTGCTATCGGAATATGATGCATGATTTTTTTGGTTGATTCCGGAATGTATTCTTTCCCAATTTTATACCGCACATTTTTTTTCAGCAATTCTTCTATGCTGTGTTTTCCATCTCCAACTACATGCAACAATTGTTTTTCTACCAGGTTAATTATTCGGACTTTTTTTCCCGGGACCCGAATAACAAATACGCCAAATTCCACGGAATACGGAATTGTATTTTGAAGCATAACAGGGTATGAATATGTATTTAAATAGGACTCCAATTCTACCATGGATTCCAGTTTTTGCACACCAATTCCTTTATATGCATCTTCGGGCTTTATAAAGGCAGGAAATGTAATTTCCTTTCCGGCACGAATTAGAAAATCAGTGATAGAATCCTTTTTTGGATGGAAAATTAATGTGTGCGGCAGGTATTTTTTAGGAAACCGGGAATTGATTGTTTCTTTACTTGCTCCAATAAATCCACCGAATTCATCAATTGCCGGATTTAATATTAAAGGATAAAATTTATTTCGCAATTTTAAACTATTCCAAAATACATAGAGAAATGGATAAAAATAAATAACTTTAACATGCCAGAATTCCGGCATCCGCAAGCGAATTAACCATAAAGGCCAGCTATATTTTGGCTTGAAAATCAAAGCATTTTAAAAGGTTTGATATCCAAAGAAAAGTATGTTATTTCCCATGATTTTCTTTTTCCAGTTTAGGCTTTCCTAACCATTTTTCCAAAATATGTTCTCTGGAATTATCGCCACCTGAAGATAATTTCAAGGTGAAGTCTATTTTTTCCATGGGCACCATGGTCATGGTTATTTCTCTGCTGATACCGCCTCGTATCAACACAAAAGTGACCAACCCCGGATTCCCGATGTTCTTTAAAACTACGTCCACATCGTTATTGATTGCGGCGCCATTGGCAGAAATTAAAATATCATTTACATTGATTCCGCCATGCCAGGCGGGCCCTCTGGAATTTACATATTTAACAACGGTTTTCCCATTTTCCAATGCCGTTTGAATGCCGCTGGAATATTCTTTAATAATGGTTTTTTTTGTTTCTATTCCGGCCGCAGAAAAAATTCTTTCATATTCTGGTTCTTCCACGGAATACACATGTTTGCGAATAAATTCATTGAAATCTGCTCCTGTTATGGTTTGCAGCGCCTCCACAAATTCTTCGGTTGTAAATCCGCGATTTTTATTCTTAAAATACTCCTGATATAAATAACGCATGACATCATCCAAATTCTTTTTGCAGTTTGTTTTGTTGCAAATTTCTGCATCTAAAAGTGCTGCAGTAACCATGCCTTTAGAATAATAGGATATGGTAGTGTTTTTACTGTTTTCATTCGGACGGTATTCTTTTATCCAGGCATCCCTGCTGCTTTCTGCCAGCTTCTGTACGCTGCTGCCGGGCCTGTTTTCCAATGTATTTATATACGTTTTCAGTGTTTCAACAAACGCATTTCTGTCTACAAAACCTGCGCGAAGCAAAGCCAATTCGTCATAATAATTGGTGAAACCTTCGGAAAACCACAACATGTCGGTATAATTCTCCCGGTTGTAATCAAAGGGGCCCAATTCCATCGGTCTCAATCGTTTTACATTCCATAAATGAAAATATTCATGGGCGCAGAGTCCGAGAAAATTCCGGTATTGTTCGGCATTGTTCCAACTCCACCTTTGATTTACCACACAGCAGGAATTTAAATGTTCCAGGCCTCCGCCACCGCTTTCTACATTTTGAATGATAAATACGTATCTTTTACATGGATGTTCCCCGATTATTTGCGCCATGGTATTACACATATTCCGGAGGTCGTTTTTGAATTTCTCCATATCGCAATTGTTTAATCCAACCATTGCAGCGGTATGCGGTACTCCCATAACATCAAATGAAAATACTTCGTGGTTACCAATTTCTATAGGACTGTCCACTAACATGTCGTAATTATCGAATACCAGATTTCCCTGTTTATTTTTTTCCAGAGATGTGCTCAGGTTTTTCCATTCTGCGGAATAATGTAATTCTATAGATCCAGAGGATGAAGCGTATTCGCTCACCATCATAAATATGGAACTATTGTGTAAAAAAGCATGGTCTGCATCTATAAAAGAGGTGCGAACAGAAAACTCAAATGCATATATGTCGTATTCAAATAATATGTCTTTTCCTTTGGTATTATCCAGTTTCCATGTGTTTTTATCTGTTTTGAGTACTGGTGCTTCCAGTCCATTAATACTCGCCTTTGCGGTTTGCACATTTCGGGCAAATTCACGCACCAGATAACTCCCCGGTGTCCAAACCGGCATTTGAAAATGCAGCGATTTTACATCGCATTGTTGAATGTGAATTTGCACATGCGCGTAATGCGTCTGTGGATTTGGTATCTCAATTTTATATTCTATGGATGGCATGGAACCTGAAAATAGGGTACAGGGCACAAAAGAAATGAGTATTCTGACAAAAAGATTACGCATCCGGCAAATTTGTGTGATTTTGACAAGCATTGCTACAATAAATTTGTGCAATGTTAAAAAAGCCTCTGATTGGAGTAATAATTTTCGCGGCGTTCTCTATTTTTCTGTTTACCACGTGTAAGCAAACCAAGGAACCTGTAGTGGAAACATGTGATAATCCATTAAAGACTTACAATACTCATGTAAAACCTATTATAAGTGCGTATTGTGTAGTTTGCCACAACCCAAACGGCGCTTATCCCTCTATTCCTTTAACATCTTATTTAGAAGTGAAAAATGCTGCCCAGAATGGAAAATTGATTCTCAGTATCAAACATGAAAATGGCGCCGTTGCAATGCCACAAGGGGGGGCCAAGTTGAACGATGCAGATATTTCTAAAATTGAATGTTGGAAAACCAACGGATTTCCGGAATAATATTTCTACGAAATTATTTTTTGAGTCTACCGCGTTAAGTCAAAATATTGTCAATTGCGATTAAGGTTCGCAACCGCCGGTATTTATTACGTCATTAGTTTAAATTAAAAACAATGAAGCGAAACCTTACTCTCATTCTTGCCTTCTTTACGCTCAGTTTACAGGCTCAAACCGTTACATGGAAAAATGTGTTGCGTGGTGAAAATCAGTTCAATCCATCGATGAACAGCAGCGCCATAACTGCTGATAATAATGGCTACTGGGCATCACACCTCTCTAAATTCCGATTGTCTTATGGCCAGGTATACCTCGGTAATCAGGATATTGTGCATCTGGATTTTCATGGAGAAATGGACGATACCATCAAGGTTTTCGGAAATGCAAATGTGAAAATGCTGCATCAGTATAACGACCGATTATATATGTGGATTGGCTTTTTTGACAGCGTAAGATTGGATACCATTCATTATAACAGACCCAATAATTATTCAACTTTTCTGTGCTACAGAGATGCTAATGGAATTAAATCTTTGGGATTGCTGGGAGATACCGTAAGCATAGTAAACATTTTGCCAGATGGTAATATTATACAAGCCAGCACCGGCGGATTTGGCGGTAATTGTACCCTGGAATCCTATGCTCCGGATGGTAGCAATAAAAAATCCAAAATTTTAAAATCTTTGGGATATGCACAGGCAATTACACCTGCAAAAGATGGAGGAATATTTATCACAGGTGGTTGTATGGGTAGCAATATTCAAATTGATAGTATTCAGGAAAATAATACATTTTCTTACACAAATTATGTGCTGTATCTGGATGCAAAATGGGAGGGCAAATGGATGAAATATATTGAAGACGTAACCTGCCTTCCTTCCGCTGCAGGGGGCACTTCCAATAGCGCATACTGGACTGGTACCACGCATATAAAACCCGTTTTCGGCGGGTTAACATATACAGGTGGCCCTTCCACATCTTTTACTGATTTTTTTACTGCAAAAATTTCCAATAAGCAATACAATTGGGTGCGGGAAATACCGGAGGATACCACTATTGCCCGGATTAATTTTGGAGAAACACATTCTACGGGAGTAGATGAAAAGGGGAACTTTTATGCCCTTGGTTCTGTAAGTGGAAATCCGATTCACTGGAATTCACAATTGGTTACTGGCAGGTATAAGAATAACGGAAACATCATTCTCGCATCCTGGGATCCGAGTGGAAAAATACGCTGGATAAAAGATATCGGAGGTACGGGATATGAAATGGGATTGGAATTGCATGTGAAAGGGGAAGACAATTTATTTTTTAGTGCTGTGGTTACCGACACCTTCGATATAGATGGTGATACTGTGAATGCGGATTACGGAGATATTCTGGTGGTTAAAATGGGTGAAGAAAACAATACTTCCACCAATAAAATAGCTCAAAAAACGGTAATAAAATATTATCCCAATCCGGGCAATGGAACAGTACTGCACAATGCCAAAGTGGTTACGGAATATTACATCACCGATATTGCAGGAAGAAAAGTGCAGACCGGAAAAATGAAACCAGGGGTAGCCTTGGATTTAATCTCCCTGCCAAATGGGATGTACTTTATAAGTACGGAAAATAACACGACGATTTATTTGAAATCGAAAGAATAATTAAACGGGTTGTTTTTTATAAACAGGAACTGTGCTGCAAGGCTCTCCGAACATCAGAGATTTCACTACGGGCAGCAGCAACCTGCTGGCTTCCACGTATGCACTTTCAGGTACATTTTTATCGCCACAACCTTTTATTACCACCCTTTTATCTGCATATTCATTCAGGTCCATAGATGCCAGTGATTTTTGGTATAAACTGCTTTCGAGTTCTTGTAAATTTCCAAAAACATAATGATTGGCAATTCCGTTTAGTTTGCTTGCAATCAGCATATAAGCCCAGGTAGGTACAATGGCATCTGCGCTGCAAATTATTGCCACATTGCTATTCTGGTATTGGGTCCAGTCCTGAGTTTTAATCCATTCACGAAATTCCTTTTCCTTTAAAATCATGCCCATAAAAAGCACATCCTTCACATCAATTACCTTTCTGGAACCGCTATGGTAGTGGTCTTCCAGATTCAGGGTAATGATTCCGCTGGATGCGACTTTATTGACTATGGTTTCTTCCATGAATGCACAAATTTAAACAAGAGTAATTTAAAAAGGTTCTAATTTATGAGAATTCATTTTTTAAATTGATGTTTAAACAATTGTTTGACAATGAGTTGGGTAGTTACCCACAAGTAATAGATGATTCGTATGGGTTGAATCTTTCCGATTTAAACGTTTAAGGCTTTACTTTGGAATCGGATTTAACGGCTAAATCCATAACCTCTGAGGGCCGATGACTGCTTATTCGACTATACTTGTTGATGACAATGAAGTGTCTATCAAAGTGCTTGAGTTAATGATTCACAAATTTACTCCTGAGATAGATATTATTGGAAAATTTACCAACCCCGCAGAAGCATTGGTCGCTATTAGAGAAGATGTTCCCGATCTTATTTTCATGGATATTGAAATGCCGGGAATGGATGGTTTTAAACTCAAGGAGTTGATAGATAAATCGGATTTGCGGGTGGTTTATGTTTCCGGCCATTCCCCGGGACTTATTCATGCATTGCGTGTGGGGGCCTTTGATTTTTTGCAAAAACCCGTGCAGGAAGTGGAGTTGATAGAATGTGTAAAGCGGTTTAAAGCAGCTATGTCCCAAACCTCTGAAGCCGGATCAAGAACTTCCGGAGAGGCTTATCCCGATAAAATTCTGGTGAATAAAGGAAATAAATCCATAGTAATAGAAGTAAAGGATATTATTTATATCCACGCCAGTGGGGCATATTCAGAAATAAATTATACCAATAACAGAAACATTGTTAGCAGCAAACCAATTGCATTTTATGCAGATTTATTGAATCCGGATCAGATGGTTCGCACCCACAGAAGTTACCTGATTAATATCGATCATGTTGTTTCCATAGATAAATCCGGCAATTGGTGCAAAGTGCAGTTGACAGGTGGGGTAGAATTGGAAATTGCCAAAGCGAATATTTCCAAATTGACGCAATATTTAAAAGGTTAACAAAATTACCGCTATTCATTATGATTTCACATTAAATTTGTTTAACGCTCTATGAAGGTATTTATCTCCCACTCCTGGAAAAACAAACTCCTGGCGACACGTATTGCGGACCATTTGAGAATTGCTTCGCATGATGTTTGGCTGGATGAGGGCAAATTATCAGCACCCGGAAATATACAGGATATGAAGGATGAACTTATTGGTTCCATGGACGCTTTGGTATTATTGTGGAATCTGGAAGCATCGGAATCCGGAAGTGTTGCTGCCGAACTCTATACCGCATCCCGCCTCAAAAAATTAATAATACCCTGTAAATTGGATGAAACACCTCTGGATGCTTTTCCGGAAGTTAAAAAACTGAAAGGTATTTTTATGGATGATCCCGGAACCGGCATCCAATTGTTGTCATTGGCATTGTCTAATTACGAAAATCAATACCAGAATTTACCTCCTGAAACCAGAATAAAAGCTGTAAATGTTTTTTTAGGAGAAATACAGTTCGCGGAATTTCAACAACGAGCCAAAGAAAATACACCTCCGGAAAATTTGCATCCAAAAAAATCCCTGATTTCTACTGTTGGGGAGAATGAAAAAGATGCATATGATAAACTGAATAATCTCTATGCCAGAGGATTGGAAGTGCAACAATTTTTGCGTGCAAAGATGAAAGAGTTGGAACAAGGAATTCACAGGCAGGAGTTGTGTCGGCAGGTTTTGCATGATTTGGAAAATTTCCCTGAAAATGATAACGGTATCATGCAAAAATTCATTTCCAACGTACGAGAAATTTGCAATAGTTTTTCAGATAATGAACAGTTAGTCGTAATAGAAAAATTCCGTTTGGAAATGCAGATGAAACTGGAAGAGGCACATTCTTTTCTAAAGCGCACTACTGGTTGGTTGCTCGGAGATGCTTTCGAACCTTTACTGAAGAAAATGGAATATTTTTATCTCAGTGCTGCTGATAATTTGGAGTGGTTTTGTAAGTATGGTGAAGAAACGGAAGACGATGATCCCGTGAATGCGGTTTGCGCTGATTTATTGCGCTATATACAAACACCCGGCGGCGTAATTCACAACAACCAGTTTGCAATAATTGGATATACCGATGATGTCTATTTCATCCATAAATTAATTTCCTGTTTGCAACTGGAAAACATGCTGCCGGCTAACGATGAAAAAATGGATTGGAAAACCATAGATGAGGGCATGGCCGTGGCTTTTAATCTGATCAATCCGGTTCTTAAAGACCATATGATTCAGGAAGTACAGAAATATTATGAAAGTTTCCTGGAGCATATAAAACAATCTGAAATTCAGAAACAATCTTCGCCTTTGGAATTGGCCCGTCAACTACTGTGGCGTGCAAAAATAGTAGGCTTGCAAAACGACATAGATTATATGTCCGGACATAATTATCCGTAATTAGCGCATATAGAGCGTTAGCGAGATTAGCGCGAGGAGAGCGTTAGATACGCATTTCGCAACCAGGTGCCGAATTACAATTTGTAGTTCATTATGAGTATTCGTCTTCAAATTAAACGCAACATTACCATGTGCATTTTGCAGGCGCTTCCTGCGGGAAGCGCATTTTAATAATTTACAAAATGTGCCGAATAAAATAAAAATTAAAGTGATAAGTATATAATTGGTAAAGAATTTAAGTGAAGAAGTGAAAAAGAATTTAAGTGATAAAGTATTAAAGTGATAAGTATTAAAAAATAAAATCAATTACCAATCCTGTAAATTTTCAATTACTCACCCCTCTAACGCCCTAACGCTCTAACGCTCTAATTCTCTAACGCTCTAATGCTCTAACGCTCTAATGCTCTAACGCTCTATTCCCGCTAACGCTCTAACCCTCTACTCCACCACCGAAACCTTAATCGTATTCGTCCTCTGTTTTTTATGAATAGGCATGGATGCGCAATGAATCACATAATCTCTTTCTCTCACAATTCCATCTTGTTTCAAAACCTCCAAAACATCCTCAAAAGTTTTATCTGTAGTTTCAAATTTGTTATAGAAATAGCCGCGAACGCCCCATACCAGGCTTAATGCAAACAACAAAGTTTTGTTATCCGTAAAAATGAAAATACTGCTTTCAGGTCTGTAACTGGCAACCCGAAAACCAGTGAATCCCGATTTTGTCATCGCCACAATGGCGCGTGCTTTCAGGTGATCGCTGATGCGAACTGCGGTAAAACATATTTCATCGCTTGCAAATGATGGCGAACTGTGATGCGGTTTTTTCCCTTTGTAATAAACCCTGCGGTCTTCTTCAACGTCATGAATGATTTTACTCATGGTTTCCACCACTTTTACAGGGTATTTGCCTATCGATGTTTCGGCACTCAGCATCACGGCGTCTGCACCGTCCAAAACTGCGTTTGCAACATCATTTATTTCTGCGCGGGTAGGCATACTGTCCGTAATCATACTCTCCATCATTTGGGTAGCAATAATTACAGGTTTTGCAGATCCTATACATTTTTCAACCACAGACTTTTGTATCAAAGGAACTTTTTGCAAAGGAACTTCCACACCCAAATCTCCGCGGGCAACCATGATGGCATCAGAAACCCGAATTATATCATCAATATGTTTTACAGCTTCCGGTTTTTCAATCTTTGCAATCACCCGTATCTCTTTTCCACTCGCAGCAATTCTCTTTTTTAAATCAATAATATCTTCCGGCTGGCGCACAAAAGAAAGTGCAATCCATTCCACGTGATGTTTAATGGCAAATTCCAAATCGTGTATGTCTTTTTCGGTAAGACTCGGAACTGTTAATCTGGTATCGGGTAAATTAAATCCCTTGTTGGATGATAATGGGCCACCTGCAACTATATGTGCGCGAAGTGTGGTGGAATTCAATATTTCCAGAATTCTCAATTCCACTTTGCCATCATTTAATAATATGCGTTCGTTGATTTTTGCATCTCTTGCCAGGTTTTCATAACTCACACTCAACTGATCTGTGGTGCTTACGACAGACGTTGTGGTTACCAGAATATCTTTACCATCTTCCAGAATTATTTCACCTTCCACTTGTCCAATGCGCAGTTTGGGACCTTGCAAATCCATTAATATTCCTACAGCCTTGCTATTTTCCTCATTGATTTCGCGAATATTTTTGAGGGTTTGCAAATGTATTTCATGTGTACCGTGAGAGAAATTCAGTCTGCAAACATCCACCCCTGCGTGAATTAAACGCCTCAGCATTTCTTTATCACTCGTGGCCGGACCAATGGTTGCCACAATTTTGGTTTTATTAAATGCAGGACTATGCATGGGTCGCGATATTAATCATTGTATTTTTCTTCATTGTTATTATTCCTGTCATTGGATTCCAGCCAAAGCAGCCAATTCATTTTTTGAATTTGTTTATCATCTACAAAATAAGCAAGAGAAATAAGGTTTTTCGTTTTTAGCCAATCCATCCATTGCTGCATTTGCAATTCTGCTGTTTCACCTTTTCCTACCAAAATAAAATCCGGTCTGGGTTTTTTGGTAAATAAAAAAGAGTTCATTCCCTGGTTTGCTACCAGCCAATAAACAACTTCGGCATCGCTATGGTTATAAACGAAACAATGGTGTTCCGATCCATTTCCTGCTTCATCACTATTTAAAAGCACATCGTTTCTCCAAAATTCCAGATCCAAAAAATGATTTAGGTTCCATGCGAGTTGATGCAATTCCAGTTGGCCGTGAATAAATGCACAATAAAAATCGGAGGGATAAATTGGAAAGTGTTGCAGATCGTGCTTTGGCATGAATTCGTTGCAAATTTACAAATCGCTTTTATGGATTATAAAAAAAGATGTTTATTTGCACCCGCAAATCAAATACTACTTAACATGTCAGAAATTGCAGAAAAAGTAAAGGCTATCATCGTTGACAAACTTGGCGTTGAAGAGTCAGAAGTAACTACAGAAGCCAGCTTCACGAATGATCTTGGAGCTGATTCTCTGGATACAGTTGAACTTATTATGGAATTCGAAAAAGAATTCGACATCAGCATTCCGGATGATCAGGCTGAAAAAATTCAGACTGTTGGAGAGGCTGTGCGTTACATCGAAGGAAACAAAAAGTAATTCATGCAGCTCCGCAGGGTTGTTGTAACCGGTCTGGGAGCGCTTACCCCTATAGGAAATACGGTTTCCGAGTATTGGGAGAGCCTGATTGCCGGCAAAAGCGGCGCAGGCTTGGTAACGCGTTTCGACACTACCAATTTTAAGGTGAAATTCGCATGCGAAGTGAAAAACTTCGACATCACCAATTTTATGGACCGCAAAGAGGCCCGTAAAATGGATGCGTTTACCCACTTTGCAATGGTTTGTGCAGATGAGGCCATACACGATTGCGGAATTTTAGAACAATCCCATAACCCCGACCGCATCGGGGTAATCTGGGGCTCTGGAATTGGCGGCCTCACTACTTTCAATCAGGAAGTAACTGATTTCGCCAAAGGCGATGGCACTCCGCGTTATTCGCCTTTTTTTATTCCTAAAATGATTATTGATATCGCTTCCGGCCATATCAGTATTAAACACGGTTTCCGTGGTCCAAACTATGCTACCGTTTCTGCTTGTGCTACATCCACGCACTCCATTATTGACGCTTTTAACCTGATTCGATTGGGTAAAGCTGATATTATTGTTACCGGTGGTTCCGAAGCTTGCGTAAACGAACCCGCCATGGGTGGTTTTGCAAATATGAAGGCCCTGAGCGAGCGCAACGATGATTACCTCACCGCTTCTCGTCCTTTTGATAAGGATCGCGATGGTTTTGTACTCGGAGAAGGCGGTGCTGCGCTGATTCTGGAAGATTTGGAACATGCTAAAGCGCGTGGTGCTAAAATCTATGCAGAATTAGTAGGCGGTGGCATGACTGCTGATGCTTACCACATCACTGCACCGCATCCTGAAGGCTTAGGTGCGAGAAATGTGATGAAGGTGGCTTTGGAAGACGCTGAAATGGATGTTAGCGATATTGATTATATCAATGTTCATGGCACCAGTACTCCTTTGGGAGATATTGCAGAAACACTCGCAATCAAAGGTGTATTTGGTGAACACGCTTACAACCTCAATATCAGCAGCACCAAGAGCATGACCGGCCATTTATTGGGCGGTGCAGGAGCTATTGAAGCCATTGCAGGTATTATGGCTGTAAGAACAGGAATTGTTCCTCCTACCATAAACCATTTTACCGATGACCCGGGAATTGATCCGAAACTCAATTTAACCTTTAATACCGCACAAAAGCGCGATGTGAGGGCTGTGTTGAGCAATACCTTTGGATTCGGTGGTCACAACGCTTCTGTGATTTTTAAACGTTACGAAGCTTAATTACACGCCTTTCGCTTGATATTCAGAAGCAAAAAAGGCCTCCCAGAAAATATTTACCGAATTACCGGTATTCGTCCCGGCAGAATTGCTATTTACCGCGAAGCCCTGCGCCACAGCTCAGTAAATGACCTGGAAGCAGTAAATGTAAATAATGTAGATAACGAACGTTTGGAATTTCTGGGCGATGCCATTTTGGATGCAGTTATCGCCGAATTTCTATTTTTGAAATATCCCAAACAAAGAGAAGGGTTCCTCACAGAAATGCGCACCAGAATTGTGAACCGCGATCAGATGTCTTATTTGTCTGAACGGTTGGGTTTGGTGCAGTTGATGGATATAAAACCTGAATTGTTCAAGAATAATGTGGCAATAAAAACCATTGGCAGCAATGCGTTGGAGGCATTAATAGGAGCAATATATCTGGATAAAGGCTATAAGGTGGCTCGTAAATTTATTTCGCGCAGATTGATTGGCCAATATCTGGATTTGGACAAGTTGATGAACACAACGGTGAGTTACAAAGCCTCACTTCTAAAATGGGCACAGCAAAACCGCAGAAAAATTACCTGGGAACACGAAACCAAAATTGAAGAAAGGGGTGAGGTACATGTGCTTTCCCTTCTTATGGATGGCGATATTTATGTTACCGACAGCAACCGGAGCCGTAAAAAAGCTGAGGAGTTGTGTTGTGAAAAGGCCTGCAGGATGCTTGGGATAGCGGGGTAGGTTTTTACCATAAAGTCATTACCACAAAGACACAAAAGTTTTTTTACAAACTCATTTTAGGGTTGTATCTCTAGCAGGGATTCATTCTCAATTTTTGCTTTTAAAAGGACACAAAGTTTCTCACTTTATTATTTTTTTCTCATTACAAGCTGGTATTCAACACAAAGACACCAGGAACCACAAAGACACAATGAATTCGCGGCAATTTGAAATTGCGGTTAATTCTCAGATTAAATAGTTTTTGAATTTTGCTTTTGTATTTGTATTCCTTAGTGTCTTCGTGCCTTCCTTGTGAGGAGCATTAGCTCCCTTGTGGTTAAACTTCTTCCTCTGCAGGCACCCACACCACCTGACCGGTTTGTTTGGCGAAGTCGCACCATTCGCAGTTATTACAGCCCTGCAAAAACTCCAGATTTTCCAGTTTGCGCTTGCCTTCCTTCACATATTCCCGCAGCAAATCCAGGTCCTCACCGGAATAAGTCATTTTCAACTGACCGAATTCTCCTTTATCGTTTTTGTCCAATAGATCCACAACTCCCATTGCGGCGCGCCAGTTTTTACCGCTTATTCCGTTGATTACCAAATGGTAAATTCCCAATTGAAACCAATAGGGTGGAGGCAATTTCCCTTCCATACTGCGTTCGGTTGGTACCTTGAATTTCTTTTCTGCATTCGCCGGATTGCCACTTTTGTAATCCACGATAACCACATCGTTGCCATGAAAAATTAACTTATCAGCAAAACCGCCAATCTCTACGCCATCAATTGCAGACTGAAACCAGCGCTCGGTTATCACCACATTTTCCTTTTGAAATTCTTCCAATCTGGCGGCGTGGTATAATGGAAGCAGGTCCCTGCCTTGCTGCAGGCGCATTTTGTAGGATTCTTCACTAAATGCAGCGCGTTTCCTATAGAGTTCATTCTCAAATTGGTAAACCAGTTCCGGTGCATCCCACCACTGCGGATGGTCTTTGTCTGTACCCGCAGCAACCCATTTGGCCAAAGCACCATGCAAAGCGGTACCATATGCAGCTGCTGCGTTTGGAGCCGAAGGAACACGCGCTATCCGCTGAAAATAGAATTTCAGTCCGCATTCAAAAAGTGTATAAAGGGTAGTGGGTGCGAAGCGAAAACCCTGAACCTGCTTGCGCAGCCATGCCTCCTGTTCGTTTCTCAATTTGGGTTTGCCGGTATGCATCAAAACCATTTCAGCCACATTTGCCATTTCAGATACCGGTATTTCTGTTGGTGCAGGTTCATTTTCCTGCATTTCTATCAGAAAGCGAGAGGGAATAAGGATGCTGCTTTTGGCATCTACTTTTTGTCTGGAACAGGAAATGGTGAGTCTGGATTTGGCTCTGGTCATAGCCACATAAAACAGCCTTCTGCGTTCTTCAAATCCCTCTTCTGCATCTTGCTCATTGCTTCTCTCCATGCGCATTCCACGAATGAGCGCTGCTATTTTAAATGGCAATGCATTGCTGCGGTCGCGTTCCCAAGCTTCCTGATCCCCGCTGATAATAAATACATGTTCAAATTCCAGGCCTTTCGCTCTGTGTGCTGTGGTCAGCATCACTCCATCGGTATTTCCCAATCTCTTTTCCAAAGGAATTGCAATGCCGGCACCCAACATGGATTCTACTTCGGCAATAAAAGATTTGAGCGGCATAAATGGATTGCGCTCATTGCGGGATACGGCAAATTCCATAAAACTGCTCAACACCTCCAGAATCCATTCCCTGTTGTGGTGTTTGAGCGCATATGACAAAAAACCGCCTTTGGCATAAATGCTCTCAATTAATTGGGGCACAGTCAGCATTCCCGCTTCTTTCAGCCAAATTTCTGTTTCCCTCCATAGTGCAGAAATGGCTGCACTCGGTGCGTTTTCACTGAACAGGTTTCCTTGAGAGGGTTTGCGCAACAGGCTTGCAAAGTGATCCCGCCAGTGCAATGGCTTGGTTTCCGAACTCAACGCATAAATCTCCGATGAAATTTTGGCAATTTCATACGGACTGATTTCATACACCGGACTATGTAAAAGGGCATAAATCAAATGTTCTCCCTTATGCGGAAAATCCAGTTCCTCACTCAGATAGTTCAACCATTTAAGCAATTCCCGAACAATGGGTTCCTGCAAAACGTCGATGTCTTTTGCCAGTACAAATGGTATTTCCCGGGTTTTTAATACTTCTGCCAAATCCTCGGCCAGCCTGTGTTTGGAGTAAATTACCGCATGTTCATTCCACGGAATACCGGATTGGTGGCTTCTTTCCAATGCATCTGCAACTCCTATTGCTTCTGCAAAACGGTTTCTATATTGCAGTAATTCAGGTTCTGTTCCTGTTTCCAAATTCCCGGCGGCTACCAGTTCCTTGGTCAAAAACGAAAGTTTATTTACCAGTCTTTGCTGGTTGTGGTCAATTACTTTTTTAGCGGCATTCAGTATGTTTTGGGTACTTCTGTAATTACTGGTTAAAACTATAGTTTTGAGATTGGCGGCGTATTTATCGGCAAATGCCAACATATTGTCGACCCGGGCTCCCTGAAAGGCGTAAATACTCTGATCATCGTCGCCAACCACAAAGCAATTCGGATTTTCGTCCCAGTAAGAAATCAGTTGCATGAGGATATGGTTTTGCAAACCACTGGTATCCTGGTATTCATCCGCCAGCACATATTGAAAACGCTCCTGATATCCCATTAGTAACTCTGCGTCTTCCTCAAAGGCGCGGGAAACCCAGTCCAGCATATCGCGAAATTCATACACTCCTGCATCTGCTTTTAACTTTTGGTATTTTGGGTATTCCGCCGCCGCCGCAGTCAGTTTTTCCCATGCGGACGTCAGTTTATCGTAATCTGACTTTTTAATATCCCCTGCTGCAAAACCTTTATAAGCTCTTTTGTAAACCAGATCCGGAAAAGCTTCTTTGAAATGTTCCTCCTGTTTCAGTTGCTCTGCCCAGGATCGTATTTCCGTTACAGTATAACCTTCGTCCTGCATCAGGTCAAAAAGCGTACTCAGTTGCCTGCGAAGTACACCCGGATCTTCCTGATAATTTTTTATGGGGGAATTTGCAGGAAGTTCGCGGATCAACCTGTTCAGAATTTCCAGTTTTTCCATTTCATCCATCACGCGCAACTCGCGCTGGGAGAACTTCTCCTGATTTTCCTGAATGATGCGGTTGCACAATCCGTGAAAGGTAAAAATGTGGACTTTATAAGCATCCGGGCCTAAAAATGCTGTAAGGCGCTGGCGCATGTTGGCAGCACCGCTTTCGGTGTAGGTAAGACAAAGTATCTCCTCCGGCTTGGTATCGGTAAGACGAAGTATGTTTAAAATGCGCGCGGCAAGTATCTGGGTTTTACCCGTTCCCGGACCTGCAATCACCATCACTGGACCTTCAATGGTGTTTACCGCAAGCTGCTGTTCCTCGTTTAATTTCCCATAAAGAATATCAAAATCTGTAGCCATAAGAGAGTTACGAATAACCGCAAAAAGAAGGACTTTTTTATGTGGGAAGTTAGATGTCAGAAGTGGGAAGTGGTCCCGTTGTCGGTATTCGCTTTCAGCGTTTTTGGTTATCCGCGTCGCTGGTTATCGGCTGAAAGCTACCGACGACGAACATCCTCCTACCAACTTCGATCCGAAGATTTACCAAACTCCCAAAAGCACCCCGTCCCGTTGTCGGTATACGCTTTCAGCGTTTTTGGTTATCCGCGTCGCAGGTTATTCGGCTGAAAGCTACCGACAACGCCAACTCCCAGATAAAACGCACTTTCGAAGCCCGTCCCGTTGTCGGTAAACGCTTTCAGCGTTTTTGATTATCCGCGTCGCTGGTTATCGGCTGAAAGCTACCGACAACGCCAATTCCTACTCAAAACGTTTTTTCGAAGCACCTACAAAATGCCAGAATGGCATTTTGTTCTGCTCCAAACCACCCAATCCAGCCAAAAAGTCTTGTTTATTCAATTGGAACGGCCTTTGAAAAATACCAGGTATAAACACAATTAAAAATATTTAAAGATATGAAACTCGTAAGAACCAACAGACCAAATGCACTGGATGTATTTAATCCAAATGTGGTAAACCGCTTTTTCAGCGATGTATGGAACAATTTTGAAGAAGAATTCACTCCCGCGATGAGCAATTTCAAACCAGGTTCAGAAATTGTAAAAAATGAAAATGGCTTTGAAGTAAAAGTGAGTTTGCCCGGTGTGAAAAAAGAAGATGTGAAAATTGAACTGGATGGTAACGTATTATCCATTAGCGGGGAGCGCAAAAACGAACATACTGAAAACAAAAACAATGTATTGCGCAGTGAGATTAGCTACGGTAAATTTAGCAGAAGCTTTACCCTGAGCGCAGATATTGATCGCACTAAAATTGAGGCAAACTTCGAAGACGGCATGCTGAAAATGCAGTTGCCGGTGGTGGAGAAGGCACTTGCACAAACCATAGAAATTAAATAAGGGGTAGATTTAGTAATTGTATTTTTCATAGGTGAACCGGGACCATTGGTCCCGGTTTTTTTGTTTAATATGCGCATTCATTATGGTGGCCAAATATTTCCGAACAGAAACTTTGGATTCAAATAATTGCCGGTATAGGTTTCAAAGAAATTTTCAGTAATAAGAATTTCTTGACAAAAGATTTATGAAAATTTGCAAACCCCGGTGTCTGTAAATTGGCTTTTCGCTAATAATAAAAACTCCATTCCTGAAAAGCGCACCTGAATTTCTTTATACCTGACGTAGGTTTGTCTGGTAAAGATTTACCATTTCTTCATTCCTGAAAAACCAATGAAAAAACTAACCATTATTGCCGAATTGTATTATTTTGTTCTCTCCAGAAGGTATAAAATTTCATTAAAAGGAGAGGAGCTTTTAAATCCAAAAGGCGCAAGATTAATTTTACCCAACCATCCCGCTCAAATCGATGCACCGTTGTTGTCATTGATCTTATACAGGCGCTGCGATGTAGTTCCGGTAGTTTCTGAAAGGTTTATGAATATGCCATTAATCGGCTATTTTGTAAAAGCCCTCGGATCCATTCCGGTTAGTGATTTGAAATTCGGTAACCGCGATCCCAAAGTGCTGGATACAATTCATGAAGGCGTTAAACAGGGATTAAAAAATGGGAAATCTATTTTAATCTATCCCGCTGGAAATATCACCAGAACGCAACTGGAAGTAATTAAAAACAAACAAAGTGCATTTGCTGTGGCATCCACTTTAACGGATAATGTGCAGGTCATCGGTGCGCGAATTCACGGTCTGCGTGGCAGTATGTGGGCTGTTTCCAATACCGGAAAACTCCCGAATTTTGGACAGGCAGCATTAAAAAGTACCCTGTACCTGCTCGCCAATTTTATTTTCTTTTTGCCAAAACGCAATGTGTCTATTGAATTTATAGATATCACAGAAGAAATACGAGCAAAGGCAAAAACAGACAGGTCAACTTTCAATCGTTATCTCGAAGATTTTTATAATCTCAATGGCCCCGAACCGGATACCTATGTCAAATACATTTCGTATTTGCCGGGAAAAAGTAGGGTCTGAAGTGAGAAGTTTTTTGGTCTGACAGGAGGGTGGTTCGAAGGTGGTCCCGTTGTCGGTAAAAGCTTTTAGCAAATTTGGTTGTCCGCGTCGCTGTTTTTCGGCTGAAAGCTACCGACAATGCCCATATTTTAATCATTTGATTAAAATATTTGTTTAATTTCCAAATTCGATTTTCCTTTGTACCGGAAAATCAATGGCCAAAAAGATTCAGAAAGACAAAGACCTCAGCACCGAAGCGCGAATCAGGGAAGCGGCACGTAAAGTGTTTCTCAAAAAAGGGTACTCCGGCGCCAGAACCAGAGATATTGCAGAAGAGGCCGGCATCAACCTGGCTTTACTCAATTATTATTTCCGCAGCAAAGAGAAATTATTTGAACAGGTGATGCTGGAAAAAATGCAGAAACTCTTTGGTCAGGTTCTCATTATTCTCAACCAACCCGATAATTCGGTGGAAGAAAAAATTGAAAATTTCACCGCTTACTATATCGAAATGTTGCTGGAAAACCCGGACCTGCCTCTTTTTGTGCTCAGCGAAATTCACAAAAGCGCAGAAAATATCACCCATGAATTTCAGCCCCAAAAAATTCTTTTGGAATCGGTTTTTGTAAAACAACTGGCAAAATCCTATCCGCATATTCATCCCCTGCAATTTTTGTTTAGCCTTTTGGGAATGACCATTTTCCCATTTATCGCACGTCCGCTGCTCAACAGCTCTGGTACTTTGCCACAGGATATTTTTCAAATGATGATGAAACAAAGAGAAGTCCTTATTCCCAAATGGGCTGATGCGATTTTAAAAATAAAAGAATGAATCCAAAATTTAAAAAGAAAATGAAATGAAAAAGTATATCTCCATAGCATTTACCTGCATATTATTTTTGGTTCAAAACAGCTTTGGACAAAACATTACTCTGGAAGAATGTGTGAAAAAAGCCATAGAAAATTATCCGCTTGTAAAACAAAACGAGTTGTTGGAATTGACGGCAAATATCCAAAGTGATAACCTCTCCAAACTCTGGTTCCCGCAAGTTCAGATTGCAGGCCAGGCAACCTACCAAAGCGATGTAACCGGGCTGCCCATTAAACTTCCAAACGTGGAAATTCCAAAACTAAGTAAAGACCAGTATAAGCTTTTTGCGGAAATCAATCAGAGCATTTACGATGGCGGGTGGAACCAGGCACAGAAAAAATTAATTACAGGAAATACAACCATAGAACATGAAAAAATAAATGTGGAATTGTATCGAATAAAAGAAAAAGTAGAGCAATTGTTTTTCGGAATCCTCATGATTCGCGAACAAAAAAAGCAATTGCAATTGCTGGTTTCAGATCTACTCGCAGCACTGCAGAAAACCAATGTGGCGGTGAAGAATGGCATCGCGCTTCAACTTTCTGCAGACCTGATTCAGGTGGAAATTCTGAAACAAAACCAGCGCATGACAGAATTAAATGCAAGCGAATCCGGATTCATTGATGCATTGGAATTGTTTGTGCAAATGCAATTAAACAACAATTTCACTTTCGTAACTCCAACTTTAGCCCAACAGTTAAATGAATTAAAAAGGCCCGAATTGCAATTGTACGAAACCCAGAAAAATCTTTTTCTGGCGCAGAGCGATATACTCCGATCCAAAACGATGCCCAGGCTCAATCTCTTTGCCCAGGCGGGTTATGGACGCCCTGCACTGAATATGTTGAGCAATAGTTTTGATCCGTATGCAATCGGCGGTTTGCGTTTAAACTGGAATATTTCTTCTTTTTATACCTATAAAAAAGAAACGCGATTGCTGGATTTACAACGCCAACAAATCGATATTCAAAAAGAAGTATTTACCTTTCAAACCAAAGTACAACAAGCACAACAGGATGCTGAAATTAAAAAAATATCGCAACTCATCCAACAGGATGACGAAATTATTTCTTTGCGAAAAACCATTAAAAATACAGCACAGGTTCAGTTGGATAACGGCGTCATACAAACCGACGATTATCTGCGCTATACCAATGCCGAGGACCAGGCCATTCAAAACAAAATTGTACATCAGATGCAATGGATGATGGCCATTTACAATTACAACCACCTTACAGGAAATTAAAAATGAAAAATATATTCTGGAGTTTTTCTGCATGTTTATTTTTGATGGCATGCGGCGATAAAGAAAAAAAATACGATGCAACCGGAACTTTCGAAGCGCGTGAAACCATCATCTCAGCGCAGGCTGCCGGCATTATCCAACAATTCCAATTGAAGGAAGGTGCAGTGCTGAATGCTGGAGATTATCTCGGATTTATTGACACTGCACAATTGTATTTGCGCAAAAAACAAATACTCGCACAAATTGCTTCTCTGCATAGCAAATCGCCCAATATTTCCTTACAAATTGCAGTTTTGGAAAGTCAGTTAAAGCAGGCCAAACACGAAAACCAGCGTATAGAAAAATTATTTGCAGGCGGAGCGGCAACCCAAAAACAGCTCGATGATTCGCGGAGTTTGGTGGCAACCCTTCAGGCCCAAATTGATGCGCAAAATTCTTCCCTTGGCACAGTAAGTCGTGGTTTGGGACAAGATGCAGTTTCGCTTCGTGTTCAATTGGAACAGACCAATGATATTATCGAAGACAGCAAAATTGTAAATCCAATCAAAGGGACAGTAATTCTGAAATATGCAGAGCC
Source organism: Bacteroidota bacterium (assembly GCA_018333525.1). GTDB lineage: Bacteria > Bacteroidota > Bacteroidia > NS11-12g > UBA955 > JAGXTF01. The sequence goes on from JAGXTF010000105.1 coordinate 89,095, forward strand.
ATTTGAAATGGCAACACCCGGAAAACCCATGTACAAAATCGCGGATTTGGATACCATGATTTTGCGTGCATACATTACAGCAGACCAATATGCCAATGTAAAAACTGGTAAAACTGTAAAAGTATATACAGATTCCGATAAAGGGGAGACCAAAGAATATTCGGGTGTCATTACCTGGATCAACAACAAAGCCGAATTCACGCCCAAAACCATTCAAACCAAAAACGAACGCGCCAACCTGGTATATGCCATTAAAATTGCCGTAAAAAATGATGGTATTTTAAAAATTGGAATGTATGGAGAAGTAAAATTCTGATGGCTTCCGAAATTATTCTGGACGATATAGTAAAAACCTATGGCAAGGGAAAACAACTTGCGGTGGATCATGTGTCTCTGCAGGTGCAACCCGGTGAATTGTTTGGGTTAATAGGTCCGGATGGGGCAGGGAAGACCTCCATTTTTCGCATACTCACAACCTTATTGCTGGCTGATTCCGGAAATGCATCTGTAGCAGGACTGGATGTGGTAAAGGATTACAAAGCCATCCGAAAAATAGTGGGGTATATGCCCGGGAAATTTTCTTTGTATCCCGATTTAACGGTAAAAGAAAACCTGCAATTTTTTGCAACAGTTTTTAATTCGGATATTCAGGAGAATTACCATCTCATACGCGATATCTATGTACAACTGGAACCATTTAAAGAGCGCAGAGCCGGAAAATTATCCGGTGGCATGAAACAAAAACTGGCGCTGTGTTGCGCCTTGATTCACAAGCCCAGGGTGCTGTTTCTGGATGAGCCAACCACCGGTGTGGATCCTGTTTCGCGCAAAGAATTCTGGCAAATGCTTGCCAGATTAAAGGAACAGGGCATTACCATTTTGGTAAGTACGCCGTATATGGATGAAGCAGGACTTTGTGAAAGAATTGCGTTTATTCAAAACGGAAAAATATTAAAAACCGAAACTCCGGATCAGATATTAAAAGAATTTCCGGATGCTTTGTACAAAATACAAAGCGACAATATGTACCATTTGATGGAATTGTTAAAACAAATTCCTGAGATCAAATCCAGTTATGCTTTTGGTGATTCGGTACATGCCACCATAAAGGAACAAGGTTCACAAACCGTGCGACAACGGCTGATAGATGCGGGTTTGCCATCTTTGGTATTTGAAACTACCAAACCGCAAATAGAAGATTGTTTTATCCAATATTTACACGAATAATGGAAAATAATTATTCCATATCGGTAGACAAACTCACCAAGAAATTTGGGAATTTCACTGCGGTGGATGCCATTAGTTTTGATGTAAACGGTGGTGAAATATTTGGTTTTCTCGGCGCCAATGGTGCTGGTAAAACCACTGCCATGCGCATGCTATGCGGCCTTTCCATTCCAAGCTCCGGAAAAGCCACCATCGCGGGTTTTGATGTGTATAAAGAAACCGAAAAAATTAAAAGGAATATCGGTTACATGAGCCAGAAATTTTCCTTGTATGAAGACCTTACCGTTGCAGAAAATATTCAGTTTTTTGGCGGTATATATGGTTTGGATAGAAAAGAACTCAGGGATAAAAGTGCGGAACTCATTGCCAGACTCGGTATGGAGAAGGATGCCAAAAAATTGGTGAATTCCATTCCATTGGGTTGGAAACAAAAACTGGCGTTTTCCGTAGCCATTTTACACCGTCCGGAAATTGTGTTTCTGGATGAACCTACCGGTGGGGTAGACCCTCTTACCCGCCGCCAGTTCTGGGATTTGATTTATCAGGCTGCAGATAGCGGAATTACGGCATTTGTCACTACGCATTATATGGATGAGGCGGAATATTGCAACCGCATTTCCATTATGGTAGATGGAAAAATTGAAGCATTGGACAAACCCGCAGCATTAAAAAATAAATATGGGGTAAATTCCATGAACGATGTATTTCAACATCTCGCAAGAGGAGCGAGCCGCAGCGATTTATGAAACAGTTTTGGAGTTTTATCCGCAAAGAATTTTTGCATGTGTTTCGCGATCGCAAAACGTTAATCATTTTATTCGGAATGCCGGTAGTACAAATTCTGATATTCGGATTTGCACTCACCAACGAAATCAAGAATTCCAGAATTATGGTTTTAGATGCTGCGCATGACATACAGAGCAGCCGGCTCATTTCCAAAATTCAGGCGAGCAGGTATTTTCAGGTCACCCAAATCGTGCACAACGAAGCAGAAATTCAGGAGGGATTTCGCGGCGGAAATGTAAATATCGCTATTGTATTTCCACTCAATTTCGGTCACGATCTGGAATCGGGAGAGCGTCCGCAATTGCAGGTTCTGGCCGATGCGTCGGATCCCAATCTGGCAACTGCACTTACCAATTATGTATCGAATATTACTGCAGATTACCAACGGGAAATACAAAAAATAAATACACCAATTCCTACCATTGTTCCGGAAATCAAGATGATGTACAACCCGCAATTAAAAGGAGCGCCGAATTTTGTCCCTGGTGTGATGGCGCTTGTATTATTGCTGGTTTGTGTGATGATGACTGCAGTCTCCATTGTGCGCGAAAAGGAAACCGGCACCATGGAAATATTGTTGGTTTCGCCATTCAAGCCTATTTTGGTCATCCTTTCCAAAACCATTCCCTACCTGTTTGTTTCGCTGATTAATGTCGGCAGTATTTTGCTGTTGAGCGTGTTGGTGCTGGATTTGCCTATTCATGGCAGTTTGTTATTGCTGTTATTGGAAAGCACCTTGTTTATTATTACCTGTTTGATTTTGGGAATATTTATTTCTGTAAAAACACAGACCATGCAGGCGGCCATGCTCATTTCTCTGATGGGAATGTTATTGCCTACCATGCTATTCAGTGGTTTTATGTTTCCTATAGAAAACATGCCAAAACCCCTGCAAATTATTTCCAATATTATTCCATCCAAATGGTTTTATATCATTGTAAAATCCATTATGATCAAAGGCTTGGGCTGGGAAGCTATTTGGAAGGAAACGCTGTATTTGTTGGGCATAGCTGTTTTCTTTTTTGCTTTAGGTATGAAGAATTTTAAAATCAGACTGGCATGAGAACAATTTTATTTTTACTCCGAAAAGAATTCAAACAAATATTTAGGAACAAATCCATTTTGCCTTTGATTTTTGTAATGCCTGTGGTGCAATTGCTCATTCTTCCATTGGCAGCAGATTATGAAATTAAAAATATTAATCTGGTGGTAGTGGACCACGACCATTCCACGTTAAGCCGCAGAATGATCAATGATATCACCGGTTCCGGTTATTTCAGGCTGGTGGAGGATGTGGAGAGTTACAAAGCAGGATTGGAATTTATTGAATCCGACAGGGCCGATTTGGTATTGGAAATACCTGCTGGAATGGAGCGCAATTTGATGCGGGAAAACATGCAGAAAATATTTGTGGCGGTAAATGCCATCAATGGTACCAAAGCGAATTTGGGAGGTGCGTATATTTTAAATATTCTGAAAAATACCAACGAGAATTATGTGGCGGAAACCCGCGGTATTCCCAATGCTGCCATACAAATTACCGCATCCAACAAATTTAATCCCATGTTGAATTATCGGTATTTTATGGTACCCGGAATTCTGGCCATTTTGGTAACGATGATCGGCGGATTTTTATCGGCGCTGAATATTGTGCGTGAAAAAGAAGTTGGCACCATGGAACAAATTAATGTAACGCCCATTCACAAATACCATTTTATTATTGGAAAATTATTGCCATTTTTAATTTTGGGCAATGTGGTATTCAGCATCGGATTGCTTGCTTCCTGGCTAGTTTACGGCATAGAACCCGCAGGTAATTTGTTGGTATTATATGCATTTATTTCGGTATATTTAATTGCCATTTTGGGATTCGGTTTGTTAGTCAGCACCTTTTGCGACACGCAACAACAGGCCATGTTTATCATGTTCTTTTTCATGATGGTTTTCATCCTCCTCGGTGGCCTCTTCACCAGCATCGACAGCATGCCCGCCTGGGCACAAGTCATCGCCAGATTCAATCCGGTAACCTATTTAATTGAAGTCATGCGCATGGTCATTTTAAAAGGCAGTGGATTTCGAAACATTTTACCGCAGTTGGGAACGATTGCGATTTTCGGAGTAGTGTTGAACATTTGGGCGATCATGAACTATCGAAAGACAAGTTAACCACCCGCCCGAACCGGTACGGGCGGGCAAGCGCCTGCGGCGCCACGGAGAAGGCACGGAGG